>NZ_JBAJHU010000030.1:0-1314 GCF_036867415.1 Mangrovibacillus sp. Mu-81 | reverse complement strand
TGGAATATAAACTACAAGTTGCCAAACGTTTTCTAAATGAATTAGTCAGTTATCGAGAACTAGCGAATCAAGTTGGCGTAGATGAGTCCATTCTCCGTTACTGGGTGATGTTAGTTCGTTACCATGGGGATAAAGCTTTTGCCTTTCCCTATACAAACTATCCTTCTGCCTTTAAACTGAGGGTAATTCAATCTATTACGGAAAAGAATTACTCCATTCGAGAGGCATCAGCCATTTTTCATATCCCAGATCCATGCATGGTTCGCAGGTGGAAGAAAAAGTGGGAGACAGCTGGAGAAGATGCCCTTGAACCAAAAGGAAAGGGGCTTTCTACAGTGACTTCCAATCAGAATAAAAAGGGCAAAGATAACTCTACCAACCAGTCGGCAGAAGATATGAAAAAAGAACTTGAATACCTTCGTATGGAAAATGCGTATTTAAAAAAGCTGAAATCCTTAGTTCAGGAAGAACAATCACCAACGAAATCAAAGCGAAAGTAGTATATGAACTAAGGAACGAGTTCCCGGTGACTAGAACGATTAAAGTAGCTAAGATGCCCAAAAGTACTTACTACAACCTTATAAAAAAATGGAACCGACCAGACCCTGACCGTAAATGGAAAAGAAGGATAAAATTCATTTACCATAGACACTCAGGGAGATTTGGATATCGTCGCATTACCGACGTCCTTCAGGAAAAAGGATATACGGTCAATAAAAAGAAAGTACTTCGAATTATGAGAGACCTAGGACTAAAATGCATTGTGCGAATGAAAAAGTACAAATCGTATAAAGGGGAAGTCGGAAAAGCAGCTCCAAACATCCTGAACCGTAACTTTAGAGCCCAGAAACCCAACCAAAAGTGGGTGACGGACATTACGGAATTTAAATTGTTTGGACAGAAGCTCTATCTGTCCCCGATTTTAGACCTGTTTAACGGAGAAATCATTACCTATACGCTTCAATCAAGACCGACGTTTGATTTGGTTGAAACGATGTTGGCACAAGGATTAAAATACGTAAATGAAGACGATGAGCTCTTGATTCATTCTGATCAGGGCTGGCACTATCGAATGGCCCAGTACCGAAGGGCACTGAAAGAACATAACATCACACAAAGCATGTCTCGAAAAGGAAACTGTCATGACAACTCTGTCATGGAAAACTTTTTTGGGATACTTAAATCCGAATTCCTTTATTTACAGGAATTTGATAGTATCGAGCACTTTAAAGACGAGCTAGAAGAATACATGCATTACTACAATCATTTGAGAATTAAATCAAGATTGAAACGGAAAAGTCCAGTAGCATATCG
>NZ_JBAJHU010000003.1:0-694789 GCF_036867415.1 Mangrovibacillus sp. Mu-81 | reverse complement strand
TTCAGCACATGCCTTTTTTTATTTATCTATTCTGCTTTCTTCACTTCCAGGTACTGAATATGATGTCCGTCTCCTTCATGAATGGTGAAAAGAAAACCGTTATCTGTTTTGATTTCCTGATTTTGCTGATTCATACATTCCTCCAGATACCATCCTCCAATGGTGTCGATACTATCATGAACGAAATCGGTATCCAGGAGTTCGTTTACTTCATGCAGCAGCAGTTTAGCGTCAATTACGTAATGGTTCTCACCTATTCTCTGCACCTCGGGCATCTCATCTTCATCAAATTCATCCCTTATTTCACCGACGATTTCCTCAATGATATCCTCTACTGTCACCAAACCCGATGTCCCACCATATTCATCTAGAAGCAGCGCGATATGAACACGTTCTATTTGCATTTTTACAAGCAGGTCATGGATGGGTATCGTTTCGATTACCCGTATGATCGGAATGATGAATGGTTCCAGCCTTTCACCTTCTTCTCCCCTTACCATTTTCGCCGTCAAAAATTCCTTCACATTGATAAAACCGTGAACATTGTCCTTATCTCCATCTTCAACGACAGGATAACGGGTGTAATGCTCGGATGATATGATCACTTTAATATCTTCAAATGATGCATCCTTTGAGATGGTAACCATTTCTGTCCGGGGCACCATGATTTCTCTTGCAATTCTTTCATCGAATTCAAAGATATTATTAACATATTTTAACTCCGATTTATTGATTTCACCGCTCTCATAGCTCTCTGATAACAGAATCCTGATTTCTTCTTCCGAATGGGCAAGTTCATGTTCAGATGCCTGCTTGATACCGAAAAAACCCACAAAAACTCTGGCTGACCCATTCAAAAGCCAAATAAAAGGAAACATGACTTTATAAAAGAGAATAATCGGCCCCGCGAATAGCAGCGTAATTTTTTCGGCTTTTTGAATCGCCACTGTTTTTGGAGCGAGTTCTCCTACAACCACATGAAAAAAGGTGACTAAAGCAAAAGCAATTGCAAATGACAGGATCTCAGTTAACGACTCGCTTAATTGAAAATATTCAAATAGGGGATGAAGCAGCTTCTCGACTGTCGGTTCTCCCAGCCACCCAAGCCCAAGTGCCGTGACGGTTATCCCCAGTTGACAGGCTGACAAGTATTCATCCAGGTGCGTGACCACCTTTTTAGCGGCAATACCCCCTTTTTTGCCTTCAGTGATGAGCTGATCGATTTTCGACGTCCTCACCTTAACTATTGCAAATTCGGTTGCGACGAAAAACGCCGTCAGCCCGATTAATAATACAAGGAGAAAGAGATTAAGAGCCATTACATATCGTCTTACATAGTAAGACGTTCACCTCCAAGTTACTCATATGCATAAGTTAAATAACAGTCCATTAAACCTTATTCATTCCACGAAAGGTTTGCTTTAATACCTTACCCGCTCCGATAAAAGGAAAACGCTTAGAAAGTGAAATGCTTTTCTAAGCGTTTTCCTTTTATAACAGTGCTTTAATTGCCTGTACCCCAAAATAGATTCCAAACCCGATCATAGATATAGAAGATGCTGCAGAAATCACCCTTAAAAAGCCCGAGTGAAAAATATTTTTGGCAAGACTTGCTAAACCTGCCATTGTAAAATCCCATATTAGAATGCCGCCGATCATTGCACTACTGTAGAGAAGCAATTGATCATGTGTGAATTTACTGGCAGTGTGAGCAAGAACGCTTCCATATATTCCCAGCCAAAAAAGGATGGTTAATGGATTTGAAATGGAAATCAGGAATCCTGAAAACAATGACCTCGAAAGTAACTGCCCTTCTCTTTGTTCACTATTCAGGTTGAACTCTTCTTTTTTTATCAGACTTTCGATACCTGTGTATGAAAGAACGAAACATCCAAAAAACCATAAAAATGTCTTCATGGATTCCATGTCAATAAATTTAATGACTCCGAGATAAATCAGCAGCATGTATATTACATCTGCCAGGAGTGCTCCTATACCGAACACCCACGCAGAAAAAAAACCGTGCTTGATCCCGTTATCAAGTTGAGCTGCATTGACCGGTCCAATGGGGGCAGCTAATGAAATGCCTAACAAAAAATATGTAATCAGTGAATCCATGTTTCCCCTCCCGAATAAAGACATATTTCATCCTTATTCGAAGCATAGTGCTTGTACTACAACTTTCAGAAAAAAATTAACTCAAAGATCGAGTCCTTGAGTCAGAAAAATGTCTTGGCTATATTTTGGGTCCGATTGCATCTTGTACAGGTTGTTTCAATTTCCAATGCGTCTTCAGTTAATATTTGAAGTGTTTCCTGTTTGCATTTCTTACAATATTGTTGTTTTTCAACTCTTTTCAATCTGAAATACATCCTTTCTTATTGCAGTGATGCCTGCGTTTCCTGCAGATGTCTAATCATTTCCCTGGCATGTTTCATTTTTAGGGAGTCCGTTTCACTGACATGTTCTTCTTTTAATTCATGCAGTAACTGATAGACATATGCAATCAGCTGCTGAGCGTGCTGATACTGTCCTGTATCGTTTTGTTCTTGTGAGTGATATACGGCAATTTGTGCATGCTCAACCGCTTCGCAAAGTTCTTTTACCCGTGTGTCATACCCCATATTAGTCCCTCCACTTTTTAATCTTAGGATGCTGCGTTAAGCAGGGATTATTCGCGTAACTTGTTCTTTCCGGCACTCATCATTCTGCTGTTGCGGGGAATAATATTCGCACAATATCAATTGGAGGGACCTATGATGAACAACTTACTTTCTATCTTTGCCCTTGGCGGCATAAATGAAATCGGTAAAAACATGTATGTCTTGCAGTACGATGAGGATTTAGTAATTGTGGACTGCGGAGGGAAATTTCCGGATGAGAGCCTTCCCGGAATCGATCTGATCATTCCTGATGTCTCATACCTAGAAGAAAACCGGGATAAAATCAGGGCGCTGATTGTAACACATGGTCACGAAGATCATATCGGCGGCATCCCCTACCTCTTGAAGAAAATGAACATTCCGGTTTATGCTACTAGGTTTACGCTGGGCTTGATTGAATTGAAACTGGAGGAACACCGTTTGCTAAGAGATACCGCATTAATGACAATTGATGAAAGTACCATTCTGCAATTGGGGTCAATCGGTGTATCTTTTTTCAGTGTCAGTCATAGTATTCCTGATTGTCTCGGGGTCGTATTTCATACCCCTCAAGGCAAGGTTGTCCACACCGGTGATTTTAAATTTGATTTAACCCCAATGAATCATCAGCGATCTGACTTGCACAAGATTGCAGATATCGGCAGGAATGGGGTAATTGCACTGTTATCCGAAAGTACGAATGCTGAACGATCGGGATTGACTCCATCAGAACAGATGGTCGGAGAGCATATGAATGAGGCATTTATAAAAGCCGGAGGGAAAATCTTCGTTTCTACTTTTGCCTCCAATGTCAATCGTGTTCAGCAGGTTGTGAATGCAGCCATACTGACAAATAGAAAACTTGCGCTTCTTGGCCGAAGCATGGTAAATGTCATTGGAGTTGCCATGGAGCGCGGATATTTAGATATTCCCGAAGGTATGTTAATTGAATCCGGGGAAATTGACACTCACGATCCTTCCGGGGTGGCAATCCTTTGTACTGGAAGTCAAGGGGAACAGATGGCTGCACTTGGCAGACTTTCATCCGGTCAATTCCGCGACGTGTCGATCTATCCCGGTGATACTGTCATACTCGCTGCTTCTCCGATTCCCGGTAATGAAAAGTCGGTATCAAGAATCATCGACAATCTCTTTCATTTGGGGGCAAATGTTATATATGGTTCTGGAAGCACTACAGGCATGCATGTTTCAGGTCATGGATATCAGGAGGACTTGAAATTAATGCTAACATTAATCAAGCCTACTTATTTCATCCCGATTCATGGTGAAAACCGAATGCTCCACCACCATCGCATGCTTGCTGAAAGCGTTGGTGTTGAAGAAGGTAATACATTTATCATCAAAAACGGTGAAGTCGTTGATATCGAGAACGGTCTTGCAAGACAAACACGTTCTGTCCCTTCAGGCGATACATACGTTGATGGAGTTAGTGTTGGTGATGTAGGTTCAATTGTGTTAAGAGACCGAAAACAGCTATCGGAAGATGGAATGGTCGTCATCATCATAACCCTTAACAAGTCAGATCAAAGGATTCTCTCAGGACCTGACACAATTACCCGTGGATTTGTATTTGTTAAAAACTCAGAAAGGCTCATTCATGACCTGAATACGCTGGCAGAGAAGGTTTTCAGCGAGCTGCCCCAAGAAGAACGAAGGCAATGGAGTGTCATCAAGCAAAGTATAAAGAGGTCTGTTGGCCAGTATCTTTTTAAGCACACTAAACGAAAACCAATGATCCTCCCTGTGATCATTGAAATATAAATTAAAGAAGCAGCTTTCCTTATTTTAAAGGGAAGCTGCTTCATTCATTTTATTGTAATCTCACTTCCTCTTTTTTCCAGGATAAAGGTTTTCTTTTCACCGGATGCTAAACGACTGGATTTCATCTTCATTAACTCGTCCCTCCAAGTGATTTTCACAAACAATACCGGTGCATTGTCCACATTTTCAAATGAAAATGTTTCATTTCCTTTTACATTCTTTCTTGTTATATAAGGCGTTAATGGAATTTCTGCCCCACTTACTTTTTGGCTCTTTACCTCTGCCTTCACCGCGTGAACCTTTGATCCGGTATTTTTTATCATGATCGTCTGTCTTCCATCTGAAATATCCTTGAACTTCACTTCCCATCTGTAAGTTGCGTTCCCATAGGCTGCATGTTGACTCGAAAACAAATAGATTACTACTGTCAATAATAAGATTTTTCTCATATTTCTTCCTCCATGATTTATTATTCCTATCCTTCTTCCGGTCGCGAATTAATATCCTGACTTTTCTTTGTTGGAATTAATTAGCCAATCCCGTAATGAATGAACTTTGCCCTATTTCCAAATACTTTAGTAGTAATCTATAGAATCCACTATGAGGTGTCGACATGAACGAACAATGCAAAAGCGATAATAAAGTCAGTAATTGGTGTGTTGTCAGCATGGCTTCCATCCCTTTAGTAATGACTTTGGGAAATTCGATGCTGATACCGGTCCTGCCTATATTTGAAAGTAAGGTTGGCATTTCTTCTTTTCAAACAAGTATGATCATTACTTCTTATTCAATTGCTTCCATATTTCTTATACCAGTTGCTGGATATTTGTCTGATCGCTTCGGGAGAAAGATCGTCATCATCCCAAGCTTGATTCTTGCGCTGATCGGAGGACTGGTTGCTGGATATGCCTCCTGGAAAATTAATGAGCCGTTTACGTGGATCATTATCGGACGGGTACTTCAAGGAATCGGTGCAGCTGGTGCAGCCCCAATCATACTTCCCCTTGTCGGTGATCTTTACAAGGATGACGACGAAAAAACAAGTTCCTGTCTCGGGATCATAGAAACATCCAACACGTTCGGGAAAGTACTGAGTCCCATTCTTGGTGCACTATTTGCCGCATTTTTATGGTATTTGCCATTCTTTTCGATTTCCTTTTTCAGTTTGATTTCAATCTTATTGGTCCTATTTTTTATAAAGGCACCTAAGCAAAAAGAAGAACCAGTGGAATTAAAAATTTTCCTTAAAAAGACAAAAAAAATTTTCACTAATGAAGGTAAATGGATCTTCACTGTGTTTACAGTCGGCATTTTTGCCATGTATGTACTATTTGCCGTCCTCTTTTTCCTATCTGACATCCTGGAGAAGACACACAACTTGTACGGGGTAAAGAAAGGGTTTGTATTGGCGATTCCACTACTTGCTCTATGTATTTCTTCTTTCATCACCGGTCGGAAGATAAAAGGGGACTTGAAATTAATGAAAAAAATCATCATGTTCAGTCTGCTGGCCATTGCTGCAAGTGTATCCTTTGTGGGGTTTGCCAGTGATCGATTGATTATGCTTCTGGTAGTGACCAGCTTGCTTGGACTTTCAATCGGGGCACTGTTGCCTACCTTGGATGCGATTATCACTGAAAATATTGAGAAAGAGGAACGGGGAACAATTTCTTCATTTTACAGTTCCTCCCGTTTTATCGGTGTAGCGGCAGGTCCTCCCTTGGTGTCAATATTTATGAAGAATTTTCTGAACGGCAGTTTTATTGCTGCAGGTATAATTGCTCTAGTCGTGTTGGGTATGGTATTTATGTTTATCAAAACAGAGGAAAAACCGCAATTAGAAGAAGCGACATTATAGTCTTAAGAAAGGAAGGATGAAATGGAAAATCAAACTGCTGGGTGCACGAATACAAGTGGTTCTGGTTCTGACGGTAAAGGAAGCATGAGTTGGTGGCATCTCTCTTTAATCGGAGTCGGCTGTACGATTGGTACGGGCTATTTTCTTGGTTCTGCGATCGGCATCAGACAGACAGGTTCTTCCATTGTATTCTCATTCATCCTTGCTGCAATCGGAACGTACATTGTCTATAATCTACTTGCGAAAATGACTGCAGAAGACCCACAGGAAGGGTCTTTCTGTTATTATGCAACGAAAGCTTACGGGAAATGGGCAGGCTTTAGCTGCGGATGGAATTATTGGTGTTCCAATATATTGATAATGGGTAGTCAGCTGACAGCCCTCGCCATACTGTCCCAATTCTGGTTTCCCCATTTCCCGCTCTGGGTGTTTGCCAGCGGATACTCCGTCCTATCCATCTTGATTGTGCTCCTTGGAACGAAAGGGTTTGATAAAGCAGAAGATATATTTGCCATTATTAAGACAGCTGCCATTATTATGTTTATTGTGATAGCCACGCTTGCCTTAATTGGTATGATCGATGGCAAAGGTGAAATTCCACGAATTGAATTGGACAAAAATTCTCTGCTCCCGAAAGGATTCAAAGGTTTCTGGTCTTCCTTGATTTATGCGTTCTATGCCTATGGCGGTATTGAAGTCATTGGTCTGATGTCCATGGAACTAAAGAATAAAGAGGAAGCGCCGAAAGCGGGCAAAGTAATGCTTCTTGCATTAATGGTCATCTATTCTGTCTCCTTGGCTCTGGCAGTCATGCTTATCTCTCTGGACTCTTTCAGTCACAAGGAGAGTCCTTTTGTCACAGCATTAAGTAATCACAATCTGCCCTTTTTTCCTCATGTATTCAATGGAGCCATAATCATTGCAGGCTTCTCTACGTTGACGGCTGCACTCTTTGGAGTGACCACTCTATTGGTCAACTTGTCAAAGGATGGTGATGCCCCAAAGATTTTTCAGAAGAAAATGAAGAAACATAAAAATCTTCCCCTGCCTTCATTGGCACTCGCCACTGCAGGGCTGGTTGCTTCTGTTGTGACGGCACTTCTATTACCGGGTAAGGTGTATGAATACATCACAACAGCTGCGGGCATACTCCTTCTCTATAACTGGGCCTTTATCATTCTGTCTTCTTTCAAAGTACTGAAAGAAAAAATATTTGGGAAGGTCATGGGTGTGTTTGGATTGTTATTGCTGTTTGCGGCGGTATCAGGGACGATCATGGAGAAAAGTATCCGATCCGGTTTCTATATCTCTTTATTGTTTGTTGCATTGATTGCTGTTGTTGCATTTATTATGAATAAGAAATGGAAGAAAGAGCAGCCGACCTGAGGTATAGAATATCCAAAAGTGCAAATAATATATACAATTATTTTGACTTTATGGAGGCTAAAATGTATGGCTCAGAATCGGATATTACTCACTTCATCAGAAATTGCATGTTTATGGACATCCTATATGAACGACTCTATGTCTAAGTGCATAATGTCGTTTTTCCTTGAGCATACAGAAGATGAAGAAATTCATAAACTTGTGAAACATACGCTAGGCATCGCTTCTGCACACCTGGATAAAATAGAAGCATTTTTTATAGATGAGGATATTCCCGTACCGATCGGCTTTCCTATTGAGAAGCACGTGAACCTCAACGCACCAAGATTATACACGGACATGTTCAAATTGACATATATCAACCACATGGCAAGGGTCGGACTTCTCGGTTATGGTGGATTCATTTCCATGAGTGCAAGAAAAGATATTCGCAACTATTATATGGATGGTCTTCAAGAAACCTCTGAATTGTATGATAAAGCATCGGACATAGCACTTTCCAAAGGATTATTTGTTCGCACGCCATATATCGCCTATCCTTCCGAAAGGGACTATGTGGACAGCAGGAAGTATTTGAGCGGCTTTAGTTTATTCAGTAAACAACGGCCTCTGAACGTTGTCGAAATCTCTCATCTCGCCATGAATATTCAAACCAATATCATGGGAGCCAAGCTGGCTTTGAGTTTTGCTCAGACCTCTCCAAGAAAAGATGTTCAGAACTGGCTGATGAGAGGAAGCGAAATATCAAAAAAACATGTCAAGGTGTTTTCAAGCATGCTATTGGATAATAATATCCATGCTCCGGCACCATCAGATATTTCCATTACAGATTCAACTGTACCCCCTTTTTCCGATCAGTTGATATTGTTTCATATGTCATTGCTCAGTGCCACAGGTACAGGCAATTACGCAACAGCTGCTGCTGCAAGCCAGCGCTCAGATTTAATCTTGAATTATGAACGCTTATCGTTGGAAATTGCACAATATGCCAAGGACGGAGCTTATATTATGATCGAGAACAAGTGGCTTGAGCAGCCTCCAGGGACAATTGATAAGGAAAAACTTTCTGAAAAGAAAGAGTAAAAGCAGGTTATGTTGCCTCTGTCTCCTCACTTACTAATCAAATTCATTATACAAATGATTCAAGGAGGATTTATATGAAACGAAACCAATCAGTATGTCATAATGAATACGACACATTGCACAACGTAATCTTATGTCCGCCGAAGTATATGAAAATTATCCATGTGATAAACGAGACACAAAGACGCTATCATAAAGATAACATCGATGTAAAAAAAGCCGTCATCCAACATTCGAATTTTCATAAAGTCTTACTAAATAACGGAATCGAAACTCACATACTGCCTTCTAAGGAAGAGTATCCAGAACAAGTATTTACAAGAGATATCGGGTTTACTATTGGTGAAAAACTATTCATTTCGGATATGAAAATGCCGGTCAGACAAGGTGAAGAAAGAGAACTGAAAAAGTGGCTGGACGATAATGGGTTTGAGTACATAGATCTTATTGAAGATGAAACTGAAGGAGGTGACGTGCTTGTACACGGGGATACTGTCTACATCGGCTTAAGTGACAGAACGACTGCAGGTGCTGTTGAAAAGATCCAGTCCTTCCTTCCCGACTATCGTATAGTTTCAATGTCAATACGTGAAGACATCCTTCATCTGGATTGTATCTTCAACATCATTTCCGAAAGTGAAGCACTTATCCATCGTGAGGGATTAATGAAGGAAGACGTGGACCGGCTAGCCTCTAAATTTGAGTTGATTGACGTTACCCGCGAGGAACAATTTACAATGGGAGTAAATGTTCTTTCTATAGGGAATAAGAAAATCATCAGCATGCCTGTGAATGAAGGTGTAAACTCACAGCTTCGTGATCGGGGGTATGAAGTAATAGAAGTCGAGTTCGATGAAATCATAAAGTCTGGTGGTTCATTCAGATGTTGTACACTCCCTTTGAATCGAGGAATATGACAGTAAGTTATGAACCCTTTATAAGATTTCACTGCTATTAAAGGTATTGATAAATGATGGGAATAAAATAAACAGCGCAACTCCGAGCCCTTGGAGTTGCGCTGTTTAATGATAAGGCTTTACTGTCACATTCAAACAATTTTTTTAATCATGTTCAGTTTGCCTATTATCAATATGCGAGAGTCAAAGTAGATCTATTCTATTCCTTGTCTCTGTTTTGCAAGTGAAACTCATCAGTCATCTTTTCTGAGAAATCAGGATGGATTTCCTCTGAAGATTCTGTTTGATATTGTAGGTTGGCCGGTTCTTTTGTTTCTTTTTCCCCATGATCCGGAAACACATTATGTGCAAGATACCTGTGAAAGAATAATTCAAACACCATAAGTCCAAGGGAAGCCAGAATTGATCTTGTCAGGTATGGTCCCCCATCAGACAGGCCATCACTCATAAAATAAATGACGACGAATGCAAGGCCGAAATCAGCCATAGCCGCAATTGTATTCGTTGTTCTCGGCAGCAGGAATAAGTCCCCAACGACATACGCAAGTGCTCCCAATACCATGGACATCAAGAATACATCACCAAATGAAATACCATCGATACCCGCCAGAATCAAATATAAAATGACAAATGTTGCTGCAAACTTTATGGCAAAAGCTTTTACATGTTTCATGTATAATCCCTCCTGCGCTTAGGATTCTCCTTATTGAAGAAATTATGCTTTTTAATAAAAAAAGCGCAGTTTTATTCAAGGATTTACAAATTCAATAATGGGGAAAGTGAACAAGACTTTACCCTGTAATCATTTCTGTTATCGCATCAGCAGTTTCTTTCCCATTCTTCATGCAGGCGCCGATGCCAACTCCAAAATAGGATGCCCCCGCCAGCAAAACGTTAGGATAGTCGTCTTTCAGTCTTTGCTGGAGGGAGTCGACCGCTTGACTGTGTCCTAAATGGTAATTGGGCATCAAGTTATTCCAGTTCGTGATTTTTACAGATGCAGGTGGTTCTGCAATTCCTAGACTTTTGAAGATATCATCCAGTGCAACCTTTGTTAATTCTTCTTCACTTAGTTCCTTTAACTCATCATAATAAGCGTTAGAACTCTTATAAAATAATCTTACTAATAATTCTTGCCGTTCTGATGTATGCTTCCATTTTCTGCTTGTCCACGTACATGCATCGCAAACGACATCGCTGCCGTGGGAAGTTATAAAACCGGTGCCATTTTCCGGAAGAATCTCATCTTTCAGTTCAAACCCGATATAAATGCTAGTGAGGGAAGAATTTTTCAAACGGTCAAAGTCGTGATTTAATTGACTATCATTCAAAATTTTCCGAGTCACGTCATGGGTTGTTGCGAACACCACATAATCTGCTTCAATCAATTTGCTGTTTGTCAAAGTGAGTTGGTATTTTCCATCTCCTTTTTTAACACTTATTACTTCTTCACCCTTTATTATTTCAGCCTTCGCTATGACCGCTTCCAACCGGTCAATAAGTGCGGATAATCCGCTTGTAAAAGAGATGAATTTCCCGTTGGATGAACTTTTGAATTTTTCTTTATTTGCTTCGAAACCTTTGATTATGCTGCCATATCGATTCTTATATTCGAGTAGGTACGGCAGTGTCGTTGCCATCGTCAAGTCTTCCAATTTTCCTGAGTACACTCCCGACAATACAGGAGCAATCTGGTTCTTCACAAGTTCGCCGCCAAAGAATGCTTCAAGGAACTCACCGACTGAACTATCTTTAGTAAATGATGTATTCGGTGTTTCCAGATCCAAAAGTGCTTTCCTTTTTCCTTCTTCAGAAACGAGGGTGCTTTCCATTAAAGAATCAACACTCATAGGTATGCCGAAAACAGAGTCTTCTGGAATCTTGTGCAGCTTTCCATTTGTATATATAAACGAGGTTCCCGTTTCGTTATAAACCAATTCATCCCCAAGCTGTAATTCCTCTATAAAAGGCAGCACCCCTTCATTTCGTGCAACAATAGAGTCAGCACCGGTTTCAAGGATGAATGGTCGTTGTTTAACGGTTTTAATCTTGCCGCCAAGTTCCACATCGCGTTCAACCAGTGTCAATTCCATAGCTAGAGCGTGCGTTCTTTTAAATTTATCAAGATGGTACAGCGTGGTCAGTCCTGTAATACCACCGCCAACTACAACAACCTTTTTCATCGTTTCTCACTCCATAAGTAGGTTTATACCACTAGACTATCATTTTTTATTGTGAAATCATAAACAAATAGGGAATTTATTGTGTCATTTAAAAAAGGAATTATGTATAGAGGAAAAAATGCATAAATAGGGCTGCACTTATAACCGATCCGACCTTAATTCATACTTGACTACTATGAATACTATGTATTAAAATGGACCTAACAATAAAAAGTAAATAATAGCTTATCAAGAGAGGTGGAGGGAATGGCCCGATGACGCCTCAGCAACAGATTTCACATATGTGAAACACTGTGCTAATTCCAACAGGCGGCATGCTTGAAAGATAAGATGAAGTATTGCATTGTGACAACCTTCTTCTTATCTTAGGGGAAGGTTTTTGTGTTTATGCAAGAAATACAGGCCATGTCTCCGACTTATCATTCAACTTAGGAGTGAAAAATATGGGGGAAATCATTCGTCATGCATTAGAGAAAAGACGTGAGGAATTGATCAACAAGCTGATTACGTATAATATTTTTAAGAAACACGATAAACAACTATTCGAACTGACTATCCAGGAACTTGAAGATGAATATAAGGAAGTCAAATGCCAATGCCACCCTCACAGCAGCACATCATCCATTCACTGGAAGAATGTAAAGACCCGTTCTTCAGCACATTAAACACTAAAAGAACGGGCCTGTATAAAATTGATCTTATGCGATGTTTTTACACTCTTCCGCGCATTTGAAGCAGGCATCAGCGCATTTTTGACAGTGGTCGTGGTCGTGCTTTTTGCATTCATTTCCACAAGATTCACAGATGGCGGCACATACCGAAGCGAGTTCGGATGCAAAAGGCGTGCCTCTTAACAGTGCCTGTTCCAAAAATCCACACATGTCTGAACATTCACGGTCTAAGCGAATGCATTCCGCCATCATTTTTATATCTTCTTCACCCAGGCATGAATCATAACAGTGGTTACACGCCTCCATGCAATCGTGCAATGTCTTTACTAGTGATTGATACTTTTCGTGTAACATTAATTCGTTCCTCCTTGTTTTTGTCCTATTCTTCTTTAACCGGTTTTTTCCATACCTAAACACTTAGGTGTGGATTCTATTAATGAGATTAAACCGACTACTCTATTGGTACCCGAAATTATTGCAGAATTCTTGCAATAAACGTAGAAATAATTAAAAGCCGCCTGTTAACAGCGGCTTTTAATGTACTGTTACTATCCATTTACCTCTACAACATCCTCATGATAAAATTCTGCAAATATTTCTGCAAAGGCTTCCGTCGAATTATAGAGTTCGACCAAATTATTCTCCACCCCACCGAATTCCAGCAGCATTGCTCGTTCAGTCAAATCCTGATTATAAACACCATTTCCTTCGGCTTTCGTTTTCACAAAGACTCCTCGGCTGATCCCCGGGAACTTTTTCTCAAGCGCAGTATTCAACTCTTTCGCGATGGCAAGGTTCTTTTCGAAATTCTTATTTTCTTTACCAACGATGAAGAAAAGCCTTGCATATGGCTTGCCGTTGATTGTTTTGGTGGTGATTTCCCGTGGCTGAGAATCACGATGGATATCTATGAGATAATGAAGGTCATTATTCCCGGCAAGAGCTTCCTGAACCTGCTCTCTTGATAATTTATATGATTCATTATAGGTCCAATTCTTTTCTTTTAAAGCTTTTGTCGTATCCGTTTTATCCTGGACGGCTCCAATCCCTCTTTCAGCAAGTTCTTGTTGAAGCTTTGAACCGATTGCTATGACATTAACTTTTTCATTCGTGCTTGCTGGATCTTCGGACTGATTGTTCTTTATTAGAGGACTAAAGGCTTCCCAGCTGTGAGAATGATAAATAAATATTGATTTCTTATCAATTTCTTTAATATCCTCACTGCCGTCGGAGTTAGCCTGATCAATCTGGTTCTGATCAAATTCCTGGTTCTTCAGCTGCTCATCTGTCGGTGCCGGTGACTCCAATGGCAGGTTAGTTATGTCCGTTCCCTTTCCGGCTACGGCAATCTGAGTATGGTAATTCTCAATCCCAGGTATCTCTCTGCCGAACAAACTGCGGGGATCGAACAACGACACGTTCGTCACACTTTCGAGCCAGTTAAAATCCGATTGCAGTTCTCCTTCATTCATCACCCGTAAATAGGTGATCTCCTCAGAAAGAAGTTTCAATAGGGTTTCTTTCGGCACCATATCCGACATAGTCGAATAGAACAGCGTGTCCACTTTCAACTTAATCGTCGTGGCCGAAATGAGCCAGACTGAAAGATATACGAGAATGACCCCAACTGCAATCATTCTCGCCAATGATTTTACAGTCACGAATACTAGTAGTGGCAGGGTGCTATCTTTTCTGGATTTATACGCCATGAATGAACTCCTATATAAATAAGATTTACTAGTTCACTATATGCGCGAAAAGAAGAATATAGAATAATAGAAGAGGATTCATTCTTATAGCACAGCGAGGACATAAAAAATAGAATCAACGAAAAAATGGCCAATGCTGATATCGATACCATGAAAAGCATTTTACCATTTTCGAAAAAGTATAGTCTTATAATTGAAAAATATAAAATGGAGGTAATTATCACTGTGAAGGATAAATGAATAGAATTCGATTCCCAATGGAGTTGTATGCTTTCAATGACATATACCTCTGAACATTCCAATTAAAGTGAGCAGTTATGCCTAATAGCGGGACCTGTTAACAAAAACATTCAGGCAATATTCATCATCTTTTTCAGTTGCTTTGTTGATTGTTCACTCGGATCTCTTTTTTTTCAATAACTTCTTTTAACTCGGGAATTTCCTCATGGCTGTCCTCCTCCTTATTTTACGAAGAAGAAAGGGATAAAGATTCAATGATCAAATACCTTTATGAAAATTGATTTTTCGTTTCATAATTCAGTATTTTCCGACAGATTTTTATGTAAGGTATATAAATAATTTATTTTATGATATAATTAATACTTAATCAAGATTAAATTATTTTGGGTCTTCAAGACTTTATTTAGTCAACCCTTTATAATCTAGAAGGGAGACGTTTTATGTCATTCGATACAGTCTTACGAATGCTGAACACTCAAATGAATTTTAAGGAAAGTGAGATTATACACACTTTCTGTTCCAAGGATCAGACACCTGTATTGTCCGTCATATACCAGTTTGATACTGAAACGTTCTTGTTAACTTATATTGAAACACAGCGTACAGAGAAATATACAGCCATCAATAAGTTGGCAGATACTATTGATCAATACCTGAATCAACAACCATTGGAAGTATGATATAGACAAACCGCCCCGTTCTCTAAGCATGAAGGGGCGGTTTCTGGTTAGGACAGCTTTGTGATAAACATGCTTGCAATTCCGAAATAGACAAGTAATGAAAAAATATCGTTTATCGTTGTGATAAGCGGACCTGAAGCTACAGCGGGGTCAATATTAAACTTATACAGTAAAAGCGGGATGATGGTACCTGCAAGCGTTCCGATTATGAGCGTTATCAAAAGGGAACTCCCTACGACAATCCCAAGAATAAAGCTTCCCTGCCAAATGAATGCAATGGCTGATATCAAGAACGCACAGCTGAGACCGATGATGATCCCTACCCACAATTCACGAAATATGAGCTTTACAACCTGCTTGACATCTAAATCCTGAGAAACTAGTCCCCTTACCACAACTGCAAGAGACTGAGTACCCGTGTTCCCCGTCATGCCGGCGATCATCGGCATGAAAAATGCAAGTGCGACAGCAGACTGAAGCGTATCTGAAAATCCATCAATGATGCTTCCCGAGACGAGGCCGATCAGCAGCAGTAAAATCAGCCACGGCAGTCGCCTATACGCAGCAACCAATGGACTCGTATTGAAATCAATCGCTTTACCAGAAGCAGAAAGTTTCTCGATATCTTCATTTGCCTCTTGTATTACCACATCGATAATGTCATCAACCGTAATGACCCCCATCAGCTTATCATCATCTTCAATGACCGGTATCGAAACAAAGTCATAACGGCTGATCAATTTTGCCACTTCCTCCTGGTCAGTGTGTACATCTACCTTGACTACCCTTGAGAACATGATGTCTTCAATTTCATCCTGCATTTCGCCCAGTAGCAGATCTTTGTACGAAACAACACCGACAAGCTTTTTCTCATCATCAATGACATAAAGATAATTCAAATACTCGGCAAGTTCGGCAAAGTGCTTCAATTTATCGACTGCTTCCCTTACTGTATAGTGTTTCGAAATCCATACAAACCGGTTATTCATGATTCGCCCCGCGGTTTCCGGAGGGTAATTCATCATGTGCTGAACCATCGCTGATTCTTCCTGCTTCATTTCCGAGAGCAGTTCTTCTATCTGTTCAGGATCAAGGTCAGATAAAAGTGTGGTCAGATCATCATTTTCCATCAGATCAAGCACCTTGGTCGACTTTTCAATCCCCAGCTTCTGCAGGACTTCCAGCTGAACTTCTTTATCAAGTTCCTTCATCAACTCTGTAAGCTGAGAGATGCTTAAATAGAGAAGGAATTTATTTCGATGTTTTGCAGGAATATGTTGATACTGCTGTGCCATATCATATGGCTGCAGTTCATCGATGATATCCTGAAACCCACTTTTTTTGCCTTCTTTCAGACTTTGTATAATCTCAAGTGTCAATTCGTATTCTGTAGATGAAGGTGCCATTATTCTCAACTCTCTTTTGCTTGATTTCGTCATTGATATAATACCCAATATGAACCATGATGAACATAGAAAAGTATAAACCTTTTTCTAAGGCATTCAAAGTGAAGTTGGCTCCATGGTATTTATGTAAAAAACACTCCTCTACCCAGGCTGAATCCGTATGGGAGGCATTGCAAATAGCAAAAGTGCTCCTGGGCTGCGGGAGCACTTTTGCATCACGAACAAATAAGGAGGTACTCTTGTCTATACGGCGGAAGTGAATAGACGAGAAAGCTTGTTCATGGGTAAAAACGAATGAAGCTTTCGCTTACGGTGACTAAAGGTTTTCATACAAGCCGCTTTTGAATAACTGCATTCATTTTTACCGATTTGATTGTTTCTCTACTTCACTATATGTACAACCCCTGCCTCTTGTGCAGACAAGCATTTGCTATTTGAAAAAATGGTCATTACCCTATTTGATTATCAGATTGCAAACGTTATTTATTGGAATCAACTCAATTATTTAGTAAATAATAAAAGGTAATTACTAAAAAAGGAGTAGATGAATGTGAAAAAGTATTTGATTGTATCTACTGTCATCCTAATGACACTGTCCATGGCCGGACAGCTCCCAAAAACTTTCGCGGCCAATGATAAGACTATGAGTACCAATGCTCTTAAGCTTAAAGATGACATGCGCAACCTTTGGAATGACCATGTCATTTGGACACATAATTATATAGTCAGCGCCGTTGACGGTCTCGAAGATCAAGATGAGGTGCTGGAAAGACTTCTGCAGAATCAAAAGGACATTGGAAATGCCATAAAACCCTATTACGGAGAAAAAGCAGGAAATCAATTGGCTGAGTTATTGACAGAGCACATCATCATTGCGGGAAATCCTCCATTTCCGTTGTATAATTGAATCGTCTCACTAATAACCTTGCCTGTTGACGTTCTTTTATCAGCACTTGATCCCATGGCTCATATAATTTCGCAGCTTACCATCTTTTGTTTCTCAGATTTCATTTAACCATTTCTATCCTGTTTAAATTCCATTCTTAATGCACAAGCTCAATGGTATCTACTCTTCATCCATTTATTTCTCTATAAACCCTGTCCGCCCTTCTTACACTGTAACTTAACAGGATTAAAGCGATCACAACCGGTACAACCCAGAATTCTCGATCACCTGCTGCCAGTATAATTCCCGTGATACATAATATAAAAGCAGATAGGAATCCCGTTATGGTTTTGACATCTTTTAAGACCTGCCGATTCATCTTACTTCCCCCGCTTATCAAGTAAATATTTTAATTTTAACATATAATTCCATCGCAAAATAAAAAAATGTATCACTTTCGGTACCTCACTTGTATCATTTCTTTTCCGGAACCATGACTTCAATGTGACTCGGTATAATTCCGAGTTCAATCGGAAGCCTCTCACCTTCATCGCCATCCACATTTGTTACAAGATTTTCTGGTGAAGACAACCGGATATTTCTGGCTTTAAAATATGTTACATCATTATTCTTCTTTAATTTACCTGTAAGAATGGACGTTAAGATTACTGGAAGCTTCAGTACATTTATATCGTGAATGACATAGCAATGGAGCACACCGTCATCCACATCTGCATCAGGGGCAAGGTTCTCAAATCCCCCGATTGAATTGGTCAATGCTGCAAGGAATAAAAGTGAATCTCCTTCCCACAACTCCCCGTCATGCTCAATGGTCATGGGATACGAAGGATTTGAAGCGAGCGTTTTCATTCCTTCCACTCCATATGCAAGTGGACCCAGCTTCGTCTTCTCCTCAGGGGAGACGTTGTATGTAGCTTCCGCAATCGCGCCGACTGCAACGATGTTCACAAAATAATCATTATTGAATGTGCCGATGTCCACTTTACGGGTTTGAGAATTTCTCAATAACTGTACTGCTTCACGAGGGTTCAAGGGTATATTCAATGCTCTTGCAAAATCATTCACCGTTCCCATAGGAACAATAGCCAGAATTGGACGGTGATGTTCATCAATCAAGCCGTTGATTGTCTCGTGGAGTGTCCCATCCCCCCCAAGCGAAACTACAAGTTCAAATTCATCCTTGCATGCCGATTGACAAAACTTAGTCGCATCCAACTCTTTCTCGGTCTGGCTCACACTTACCACATATCCTTGTTCAATTAATATTTCCTCTATTTCCTGAACATAATCGAGTGCCTCTTCTTTACCTGAAGAAGGGTTCACGATCAACATCGCCTTTTTCATATTCTCTCCTCCTTTACATTGCCTGGTTATTGCTTTAATACAATACCTCATTTTGTGTTGAAGGAAACTTCCGCGAAAATCAGAAGGTTCTGATTGTTTACCGAATAATAAGTTGTAAGTTAATCAAATAACTAACATCATATGTTTATCTTTACAAAATTATGGATAAACCTTATACAATTCCTTTTTAAGCTAGGAGGTTCACTCTATGGAATCATCAGAAGATCAGAATCAATCGAATAGAAACGAACAAAATCGCAAAAAAACGGAAATAAGAGAGCAGCATTATCATGATCTCATCCTCTCAACCATCCAGACCTGTGAGTCACTTTCAATCAAGCCTACAATTTCGATGCTGGTTGATTTTTCAGGCCTGTCAGAAGAAAAAATACTGGAAATATTAGAAAACTATTATAAAGATAACTCTTCAACTGAAAAATTAAAAAAATTGAATGAAAGCAATAATACTTCAACTTGATAAACCATAACTTCATCATTTATAAGACAAGCAAGAATCTTAACTCACTCTTTTTCATTCTGTTGCACTTGGAACATTAATTGTGTCCGTTATCTTTATTGATCATGTATTTAAAAAGTCCCGCAGCAAAAATTGCGGGACTTTCTCATTAGTCTTCCAATAATCCGTTTTCAACGAGCCAGTCATGGGCGACTACTGACACACTGTTACCTTCTATATCTACTTTATAGTTCAGTTCACGCATAATGTCACTGTCCAGTTTGTTTGCCAGATGGGCAGTTATTTCCTTAATTTCAGGATATTTTTTATAAACTTCTTTATTGATGCTTACTGCAGCGCGATAGGGAGGAAAAAATCGTTTATCATCTTTCAATGTGACTAACCCGTATTCCCTAATGGTGGCATCTGTCTCAAACGCAACCGATACATCCACCTGTCCATTATCAAGTGCACGCTGAGTGAGTCCGATATCCATTTGTTTGATGTTTCCTGTACCAAAGCTGAATCCATACTTCTTTTCAACACCGGGCAGCCCGTCTGGACGGTTAGCGAATTCTGCATCGGAAGCCATGGTCAGCGACCCGGGATGTTCATTAACATAAGAAGCCAGATCGCTGATTGACTCGATTCCGAGTTCTTCTGATTTTTCTTCTGTCATGGCAAGTGCATACGTATTATTCACATCAGACATATTCATCCAATGAATACCATTCTTGGAATCCAGTTCTTTTACTTTCTGAAACGTTTTTTCAGGATCAGACATCGGTTCTTTACCCATATAGGTGATGAGGGCTGTCCCGGTATACTCCCACATCAAGTCTACCTGCTCATTTTCAAGGGCTTTCCGAACGACTGTACTGCCGAGATTATTCATTTGTTTCACCTTGAAACCTTCTTCTTTCAAGAGGAAAGCAGTCATTTCAGAAAGCAGGTATTGTTCTGTAAAGTTCTTTCCCCCAACCGAAATTTCTTTTCCGCCTATTCCTATATTGGAACACGACGACAGCGCAGCCGTTAAAGCAACTATCACCATGAGAGCTTCAAATTTCTTTATCAACTAAATTACCTCCACATCTTTTACATATCGCCGGTTTGTTTGATTCCATTAGAAACGACTGCCCGTTCCAGCACTCTCAGCAGATAATCGACTGTAATGGCCAGCAGCGTGACCGGAATGGCTCCTGAAATCAAGTATCCGTTATCAAACAATTGGATTCCTGTAAAGATCCAAACACCGAGTCCACCACCACCGACAACGTATGCAAGGGCCGCGGTTCCAATATTCAATACAACTGCGGTCCTGATTCCTGCCAAAATGGAATATGCAGCATTGGGCAATTCTATTTTGAAAAGAATCTGCGAAGGTGTCATCCCCATCCCTCTGGCTGCATCGATCAGGTTTTCATCAATCGAGTCGATTCCTGCTACCGTATTTCTATATATAGGCAGCAATGAATAAATAAATAATGCAAAAATCGCTGTTTTAAAACCAATACCTAGTACACTGATCATTAATGCAAGAACAGCGAGGCTTGGAATTGTCTGACCAAAGTTTACAGTATTGGAAACTGCCCACTCAGCTCTTCTGAATGACTTCCTTGTAATGATTATCCCAACAGGGATAGCGACAACAATCGCCAGAAGAGATGAGACTGCTACAAGCTGGATATGCTGCTTTAGAAGTAATAAAAATGTATTGGTTTCACTGAATATATATTCGAAATATCGATTCTGAATCGCCCAGATAAAAAAGAGAAGGACCAGGGCGTATACACTGTAGCTGACGATTCGACTGACTAGCTTCTTCTTGTTCATTGAATCACCCTTTCACAGCTGAGGAGGATTTGCCTTTGATTTCATAGTGAAGGTATTTTTGGACAAGGTCGATGGTAATCGCACCAAGCTTACTTCCTGCATGATCAAGGACAATCACTTGTTCTGCTTCCTGATTCAAGAGCATGGAAAGTGTGTTCCTAAGGTCATGATGCACATTGATGGTCTTCGTATCCTGAATGGATTCATCGATTTCTACAAGACCGATGATATTCTTTAAATCTTCAATCGTATGAAGACTCAAACTCTTTATTGCACGATCTTTTCCGAAAAATTCATAAACGAAATCACTTTTCGGACGCACGAGCATTTCTGAAGGTGAATCATACTGCATTATTTCCCCACCGCGTAAAAGAACGATCTTATCTGCCATTTTGATTGCCTCGTCTATATCATGGCTGACAAAAAGAATCGTCTTTTTCACTTCTTTTTGAATTTGTAGAAATTCGTCTTGTATCTTTTCCCGGATGATAGGGTCGAGTGCACCAAACGGCTCATCCATGAGCATGACCGGGGGATCTGCCGCAAGAGCACGAATGACACCAATCCTCTGCTGCTGACCACCTGATAATTCATGCGGATACCGTTTTCTGTATTTATCAGGACTTAAACCGATCATATCCATCAGATAATCGAAACGCTCTCGTTTTTCTTTTTTCCCCCACCCTAATAAATCAGGGACAATCATTACATTTTCTTCGATCGTCATATTAGGGAAAAGTCCGTTGCTCTGAATGACATATCCAACTTTCCTTCTTAATTCAATTTCATTCAGACTCATCGAATCCTCGCCGTCTATGATGATTTGCCCCTCACTGATCGACTCTAATCTGTTCACCATACGAAGCAGAGTGGTTTTACCACAGCCGGAAGGACCTAGAAGAACAACGATATTCCCTTTTTCTACTGTGAAATCCACCTTGTTGACGGCAGTTACCCCGCCTTCATATGTTTTCGTCGTTTGCTTGAACGTAATCATCTTTTCACCTCTTTCCTTAATTGGTTATACTTTTTGGTGTGTATCGTTTTTGAATCCACATGAGAATGCCGTCAGCAATCATTGCAAGGATTGCTACAGCCACCGATCCGCTGATGATTAAGTAATTATCCCCTCTGGAAATCCCTTGTGTTATCAAGACGCCAAGACCTCCTGCTCCGATATATGCAGCAATGACACCGATTCCGATATTGAGCACGACTGCCGTTCTAATCCCTGCCATGATGAGTGGGAACGCATTTGGTATTTCCACGCGGAATAGTCTTTGATGAGTTTTCATCCCGAGACCCTTTGCCGCATCCCTCATTTCCGGGTTTACATTATTGATTGCCGTATATGTATTCCTAATGATCGGTAATTGAGAATAGAGAACCAATGCAACAAAAGCAGGCACAAAGCCTATTCCTTGATTGATTATAGAAAAAATCGGTATCATGACTCCAAATAACGCAATACTTGGGATTGTCAGCATGACTGAAGCAATCTGAAGTACAGTTTCAGCAAGATAGTTATTGGTCGTCAAGTAAATTCCCAAAGGGATACCAATTAATAGTGCGACAATGATTGCTAATCCTACAAGCGTCGCATGCTCAATCGTCAATTCGATGATCCGGGGAAAATTCACCTCAAGAAATTTCATCCATTCATCCATCCATTTACCCTCCCTTTAATAAGATTTTTCGGGCCAAAAAAAAATCGAACAGGCTAGCAGCCCAGTCGATTTTTAGTATACCCTCATATAACCGTAACATTCTTAGAACCCTCGTGTCTAATCATCCGTTTTTACTTGTCTGTTTTCAGTTTCTCAGCTCACAACTTCCAAGATATTTCCATCGGGATCAGATACATGCATATACCTGGTTCCAGTAACTCTTGAAAGCAAAAAATTCCGTGTTTCCAGAAGACGGCAGATAGCGAATAAAGCAGCAGGATTCTTCTCTTGTAATGCCCCCGCTAATTCTTTCAGTAATTCTTTAGTTGGCGGTTCGTGCTGAAATTGAGCTTCTTCAATTTCCTGCTTTTGTCTTAAACTGGATCTCGAGCGTGAAAGAGCGGTTTTTACAGACTCATTACTGACTCTCAACATGTCAGCTATTTCCTGTGACCGATACTCGAATACATCTTTCAATGTCATAAGAATTGCCTGACGGATCGGCAATCTCAACAGCAGTTCTTCCATTAAACCCTCGCAATCTGTAAAGTCCACTCTATACTGGTGAAGCTCTTCCTGGAATGAGGTGACATCTTTTTTCTTTCTTACCTCATCGATAAAAAGGTTTTTCGAAACCGCATATAGAAAACTAATAGAGAATTCCCTAAGAGGTTCGGTTTTCTTAAGCGAGTATACTTTCATTATTGTTTCCTGTGTCAGGTCTTCTGCTGTCCATGGGGAACCTGTCAGTTTTAAACAGTGTCGGTAAAGTTGTGAGATCGTTTTATCCAAATTTTCGAATACCATTTTATCCCTCAATTTTTTATAATATTTTGTAACTTTTAGTCTATTATATTCGTTATTAAAGTGATATCAATAATATAAGGAGTGTTTTTTATGTTCAAAGTAGGTTGTGTGTTTGTTCCTGTAACCGATTTACAGAAATCTATGAAATGGTATGAAAAGTTTTTAAATGTAAATTTAATTGATGAATGGGAAGGAGGTGCGGGATTTTACTTTCCTTCCTGCCCTACTCAGCTGGGTCTGATTCAAGTGGACAAACCGCAGCCGACCGAGTTCACCATCAAAGGGAACAGGAAGAATTCCTATTTTAATTTTTTGGTGGAAGATATAGATGAAGCTCATGCCCGGTTTAACAGAAATGGCGTTCGAACAACCGAGATCGATAACTTTGATGGAATGAAGTTCTTCGATTTCTTCGATCTAGATGGAAATCCCTTCAGCGTCGTGAATGAAGTAGAAGGTTCTCCATTCCACCGGGATGAAGTACGAAAAAAACAGGAACAGTACTTTTAAAAAACGAAAAGGAGCAAACGGATGACAGAAATCAAGCAGCTGAATGGTGAAAAGGAGTGGCTGGATGGATACCCCATCTTGAAGCAGCTCCGTCCTCATTTGGATGAATCTGGGTATTTAAATTTAATAAAGGAAGCTTCCGATACAGACGGTTATAAACTTGCTGCTTTGTATGAAGAAGGAAAGATTGTCGCTGTGACGGGGTTTATGCCTATGGTAACGCTTTACAATGGTAAATTTATATGGGTGTGCGATTTAGTGACAGATGCTGGTGTTCGTTCGAATGGACATGGCAAAAAGCTGCTCAGTTATGTGGAATGCTGGGCTAAAAACAATGGATATGATATCATTTCCCTTTCCTCAGGTATGCAGCGGCTGGATGCCCATCGATTCTATGAAGACAAAATGGACTATAAGAAAACAAGTTATGTGTACGTGAAGGAACTGTGAGCAAAGAATTCCCGGGGGATACTTGCGTTAACATAAAAACTCCTGTTTATTTGAGCAGGGGTTTTTATGTATTTTCTTTCTAAGATCTTATAACAAAATCGGCATTACGCAAGGGGTGCATATATCGCAAATAGTGCTCCTCCGCTTTCCAATAACGGTTCATAAACTTGTTTGTTTTTTTCTGGGTGGATATACTTTCCCTGCTAAATCGGACCTGTCTTTCACACTCCAAGTAAATGATCGTATCAAAATAGTCCCTCCACTCCTTCCTTTGCAAGAATACTCCTTCAATCAAAATCACGCCGCATGAGGGTAATTTCAAATCTATCCAGACTTGGATATCCTTCTCGTGGTCGTAATATGGCAAGGTCATCCGAGAAGACTCCTTAAGTTTTTCAAAAAGATTCACTTTCAACTTTTCTACATTCCATTGCAAGTAATAATACTCTCTCCATTCATCCAAACCGGTATCATATCTTTTTATGCGTGTTTCTATGAAATCATCCATATGTAAACAAATGTAATCTATATTGTTTTCCCTCAGCATTTTCCCTGCAGTTTCTACAAATGTGGTTTTACCTGAACGACTTAATCCATCAATCCCAATCACGATCAGTTTATGATTATTCTTTTGTATAATGGATTTAAGAACAGATTTTCCATCCATTGTTTCTTTCTCCTTTCTGGTTCCCTCTCGATTTCCAAAGGATGCGTGTAAGATATACCTTTACATCCATTACTTATGTCTCAGATGTTTACCAAGATATATGCCGCTCGCTGCAGCCTGGGACAGAGAATGAGTGACACCGGAACAATCACCGGTCAAATAAATACCTGGGATTTCACTTTCCAGATATTCATTCGTATAAAACTTTGGCTCATAAAACTTTGCATCAAGGCCATACAGAAGTGTATCACTATGAATCTCCTTACCTATTAAAGCTTTCAACGAATCAAAAAAATCAAGTAGTGCATCCGCATATAGAGCTGGTACTTCTTTTCGTCCATTACCGCATTCAGCATCGAGGGATGGTTCCACTTCATTGTGTGCAAGTGTTTCAGTGTTCCTGTTCATCTTGAAATCCTCCAGCCGTTGAACAACGATCCTGTCTTTTCTTTCATTGATTCCACCAATCACTTTTACCGCTTCATCAAAAGCCTCCTCATATGAGGGAAAATATTGAGGAATGAACAACGTAAAATTCAGGTTATCACTTGGAGCCTCTTTTTCCAGTGCATTTTGTCCATCGGCCATGACCAGACCGTGTTGATATTTACGGATGATCCTTCCATGGGGATTCATGCAGTACGTAGTGGCTTCGTAATCTTCCCTCTCGATTTTCAATTTTGTTTCGAATGTGTCTTGAAGGATGGATTGCAGCTGGTCACTTTTCATTTCCACCCGGTACCCCATATCGAGCCGAGTTTCACCTGGATGGACACCGAACGACTCCATCATGTCATTAAGCCAGACACTACCGCTCATTCCGGTGCCGATCACAATGCGACTTGTTTTAAAACACCCTCGATTGGTGTGAAGCTCAAATCCCTCATCAAGTTTCTTTATAGACTCCACCTTCGTTTCAAATGTAAACGTAACCCTATCACGCATGAATTCATACATTTTCCGGAAAATTCCTTGTGCTAAACCTGAGCCTAAATGCCTTACCTCTGTTGATAATACATTCAGACCAAGATTCTTTGCTTTGCTGGAAAGAAATGCATTCTTGGTGCTGTACTTTTTCCTTGCTTCTCCACCAAACCGGCATAGAATATCATCCACTTCCTGCATCAGGAGAAGTGCATTTTCTTCACCAATTTTCCTGTGGAGTTCTCCGCCAAAATCATTCGTGTAATTAAATTTTCCTTCTGACTTTCCCAGTCCTGCAAATCCTGCATACTTGCTGCAAATTCCGCTGCAAGTACATTCTTTTCCTTCATCAAGCCCGCACTCACGCTCATTCAACGTCTTGCCGATATCGATCATATGTATTCGTGTATGCTTATTCATATTCATTAATGTGTACGCGAAGAAAATGCTGCTGACCCCAGCACCGACTACCGTGATATCATGATGTTTTGCCTCCACTGCAGCACCTCTTTTTCATCATATTATTTTATATTTTGAGCTGGAATTTTGTACAGGCAACCAGTTGATCATCTATTTGCACCATATCCCATTTTCATTAAACGAAGAATTCAATCTATTTCTAGGTTAACACAAAATTCAAACATACCAAAAGTCCATCCTTCACATCATTATATCAGTGAGGGATGTACCTTTATCATTTATTTAATTTTCATTAGAATAGCTCCTGCCAGATTGTTTTCATGACAGCTGAATTCGATGCTGATTCCGTTTTTCTTGTCCAAATAACCTATAATTTCCGTTCCTGTTTCGGTTCTTTCATAATAATTTGGACCATATGATTCAATTACTTTAACAGGTGAATCTCCTACTGTGATTCCTTTGGATGTACGATGATCCTCAGAGAAGAAATAACGGAATACTTCGTTATTTTTCAAACCGAATTCGATATCCTTGTAGACGAAATATGTGATCTTTGGATTGGGAATTCAGAAATTTTTTTCGGCTCCCCGAAATTATTTATTACAGCTTCTTTTGTTGAAGATAATGATACTGATTTCATAGTTTCCCCTGATAAGTCAGTACTTTCAATATTCTCGTAGAGCTCAAGTTTATCTATTGAATTCATCCCACATCCAGCTGCAAGAATTAATATACTAATAATTACAAGCCATACTGCCAGCTTGATTTTTTTCATCATCCAATCCCCCAGATCAATTGAATCACTCGCAGTCGGGTGAAGTATCTGTAACATCCCCGACAGGGAATAATGTCTTTAACTCCAGCAGATCATCTATGATTACATCAGCCTGTAACAGCTCCTGCTCTTGTGAAAAGTCAAAGCGGCATCCGATAGCCAGTAAACCATTATCCTTTGCAGCAATAATATCAGATATCCTGTCTCCGACAATCGCTCCGCTTTGAACGCCGTATCTCTCACAAATCATATGCACCAAATCGGATTTATGTAATGAGTCAATTTCTTCAATGCTGAATACTCCATCTACCCAACGATCTAATCGGTAATGACTCACGATTGCCTCTAAATATGAAGGTAACCCGTTACTTGCAATGAAAAGCTTCAACTGCTGCTGTTTTAAATGCGTTATTGCCTGCTTTACATGCGGATACAGTGCTCCTTTACCCAATTGAATGTTAGTGACCAACCTTTCAAGAAAATGTTCGTTTACACTTTCCCTCACTTCATCCGTATGGATGGGCAACAATATTTCCCAGACTTTTGGCAGAGGCACCCCCATAATTTGACGATACTTCTCGATTGGGGTCTCCCCCTCCCATAATTCACTAATTCTCAAACGCTCAAATGCATCTTCAAGAGATATTTCCAATATTCGATCGGTCTGAAATAACGTTCCATCCATATCGAAGATTACTGCGTCAACCTTCATTTACTGCCATCACCTTTCGTTATAATGATTTATTGTACATGCCGATGGTCAAACTGTCTGATCGTTTTCATATTTTAAAGCACTTGCATGGCTCAGCAATCCCTGTAAGACTGATGCAAACACGGAAATGATCACCGATGCGAAGATGATGATGCCCCATATGATAGCAACACCAGGATGCATTGCCTTCTGTGTCAGCAAAAGAATGGCGCCAGCCAAATACATCAGAGTGATGCTCCATGCATTTATCTTGATCAGTTTTAATTTATTTACTGCTTCTTTTGAAAATGCGGTCTCTTGATCAATGAATCCAACTAGTCTGATTGAATGATAAAGTGCAAGATAAAATGGTATTTCAGTTAAATATAACCCAAATAGTACCGGCCATCTCAAATAAGCAAACTCAGGGTTGGCGGACGCCGAATATGCTGCAAGCTTAGGCAGACCAAATATACTTAAAAATAAAACAACAAGTCCTATCAAGATGATGGATGATTTCAAAAGATCCATAGTTACCCGTTTCTTTATACACCTCTTCTTACCCATTTTTTCCATTATATTCTTTTGTTTATTGTTTTTCAATAAATAATTATTATATATCGTTAGCGGTGAAGACGGGTTTTAATAAAAAAACACACAAACTCAGAAGAGTTCGTGTGTTTTTTTCAATATTCGCTATTATGAACGAATTTTTTCTTTATCTTTCTTAATCTGCTTACTTCTTAATTGACCGCATGCTGCGTCGATATCTGTACCTTGTTCAACACGGACACCACAATTGATACCATGGTCAAGAAGTGTACCATAAAAGCCTACAATCGCATCTTTTGTACTGCGCTGATACTGATTATGTTCGTCTACAGGATTATATGGAATCAAGTTTACGTAGGATAAGTGACGCTTATTTTTCAAGAGTTTGGCGAGCTGTAGGGCTTCCTCTTTATGATCGTTCACATCTCTTAATAGAATATACTCGAATGTAATTCGTCGGTTTGTTTTTTCAAGATAGTAATCAATTGCAGGCATCAGCTTTTCGAGAGGATACGCACGATTGATTTTCATAATCTTCGTACGGAGCTCATTATTCGGAGCATGCAATGAAACTGCAAGATTGATTTGAATGTTTTCATCTGCGAATTTATAAATCTTATCCGCAAGCCCGCTTGTCGATACAGTAATGTGGCGCGCACCGATGGAAAGTCCCTTTTGATCATTCACTACACGGAAGAAGTCCATCATATTATCATAGTTATCAAACGGTTCACCGATACCCATCACGACAATGTGACTTACACGCTCATCTTTGCCCTGTGTATCTAAATGATGCTGAACATTCATGATCTGTTCGACGATTTCCCCGCTTGATAAATCCCGGTTCTTCTTCAAAAGTCCGCTTGCACAGAAGGTACAGCCGATGTTGCAGCCGACCTGGGTCGTCACACATACACTTAATCCGTAATTGAAACGCATCAATACGGTCTCGATCAAGTTACCATCTTCAAGCTTGAATAGGAATTTGATGGTTCCATCTTTTGATTCCTGCTTGATTTCCTGCTTCAGAGTCTGAATGTGGAAATGTTCATCCAGTAATTGAATGCAATCGCCATTCAAGTTTTTCATTTGTTGAAATTCAGTCACTCTTTTTTTATATAGCCAATCCCACACCTGAGCGGCACGGAACTTCTTCTGACCGTGCTCGACCAGCCATGAGGTCAGTTGATCTAATGTTAATCCATATATGGAAATTTTATCCATTAATAACCCTCATTTCGATACTCTACAATTTTCTACTTATCTATACTACTTAAAGTGTCTCCATGTTTCAAGGGATTTATCAACTTTACACAATATTGGAATTCCGTATATTCGTAAAAAATGTCCGCTTCTCTAGTGGGGTCAAAAAAAGACCTGGAAAATTTCCCGGCCAGGTCAATGATTCATTCTTTCTATAAATTCATTAAGTTTTACTAAGTCTCTCAGTTTACCGTTGCATTCCATACTATCCTGACAAATATAGTTCCCTTTCTTGACGTAGGTTCCTTTCGAGGATTTTTTTGATTCCGATACATACATCCCCATGTTTCCAAATGTGTTGCAAATCGTGCATATCCCTTTTTTACTGCTGTTTTTAAACGTGCCTTTGAAGCCCTTCAGCTTTCCGTCATATTGAGCCACGATATACTTACTTTCCTGCCCATAGTCATTCCAGCCAAGATACGAAAGCTCTTTAAAATCCAATTCATCTAAACGAGGTATCTTCAGCTTTTTTACTTTTGGAAACATTTTCTTCAAAGTTGTCTCGTTAACTGACTGAAATGGAATGACAAATTCTCTTAATCGCGTTAAATAATCCTGCCCCTGTTCCGAGTCCTTTACATACACGACCGGCTCCAGTATTTGCTCTTGTTCGGCGTTTAGTTCACCAAAGAGATTGAATACTTTATCTCTCACCAATGATTTCAGTGCATCTAAAACTCCAAGGTCATTGACTGTTGAATATCCGTTTATAAGCACCTGAATTTGATAATTGATGAAATTATATTGATCATTACGAATAAATGGTTCCATCTTGATCGCTCCCATATATTAATCGCTAACTCATTCATTATTATATCGCATTTTTTTATTTATCTATATGTATAGGATGATTTTCAATCAAACTTGCCATGAACCAAATATTTGTATTAATGGTTCATCATTCATCACACCGGCAAATGAGTTTGCCGGTGTGTGATGTCTTACTTTTTATAAACGATTTTCTTGATGGTTTCACAGGATAAATGATAGTTATCGGCTAATTGGTCTATTTTTACTCCCCTATTGAAATCCTCGCGAATACATGAATTCCTCTCATCAAGGAGCACTCTTGCGCCGGATCGACTTCCCCATTTTCGGTAGGATTTTTTTGTCTTGGGAATATAGAGTGTCTCTCCTTGAATATAGTTCTGGATTTCGATTAATAAGCTTTCAGGTAAAATCTTTTCTGCTTTAACGTATTTCATTGACGTCAGCCCCTTATTTTGATGGATCGATTAAATAAGGTGCAAAGCACATCATCAGAAATGCGAAAAGCATGTGTGGGCGATCAGTCTCTCCTCCACCCCATGCAAAGTATCGCCTCCTGAGTAACAGGCTTTGCATGAGACGCTCCAGTACTCGATAATCTCGTTACCATGATACCACCTCCAGTCGCGTTCTGTGTCAATTATAAATTAATTCGAAAAAATCTGTTAGCATCTAAACCAACTCACATGGTATAATTTTCTAAATTTATAAGGGGGTGGCAATATGTTTTCTTTTAACATTAACAAAGATATTTCGATCGAACTTTTGCAGCAACATCACAAATATTTGAGTTGATTGATTCGAATCGGGAGCACTTGCGTAAATGGCTGCTTTGGGTAGATAAAAGATGCTCCCCTTCAGATTTCGAAACGATCATTCCAATTTGGATACGTAATTATGCAGACAATAATGGATTTGATGCAGGTATTCGTTATCAAGGAGAACTGGTAGGAATGATAGGCCTGCATTATATTGATTGGAAGACAAATTCTACTAGTATCGGTTACTTTTTGTCCGAGGATGAACAAGGTAAAGGAATCATCTCCACTTCCGTCTCTGTACTACTAAACTATCTATTTACTGTTCAAAATCTCAATCGTGTAGAAATACAGTGTTCCGTTAACAATTGTAAAAGCATCAGAATACCTGAACGTCTTGGTTTCACAAAAGAAGGCGAAACCCGGGACGGTCAGTGGATATATGACCATTATGAGGACATTGCAACCTACAGCCTTTTAAAGAATGAATGGGAAAAAATGCAGAATCAGTAACAATACAATCATCTATAAATGATTGATTATTATTCTATGTCTGTAAAAAGGATGCTAGCGGTAAACAGCAGAAGTCTATCATTTTGCTAGCAACTGCTACTATCATTGATTGAATAGGGTTTTTCAAAATCATCATTTATTTTTGGATAAAAAGAGCAACAGGAGTGTTTATCCCTGCTGCCTAATTTATTATCGGAATCATGATGAAAGTTTTGTATTAAAATAAATTTTTACCTTTCTTTCTTTTCCTTTACCATTCCATATATACATGTATCCGTTACTCGTTTCCCGTCCACTGACAATTCATCTCTTTTCAAAATGCCCTCTAATACATATCCAAGCTGCTCAGGTATTCTTCTGCTTTTCAAATTTCCACTCTCACACCGGATCTCCACTCTTTTTCCATTTAAGTCATTCAACGCAAGCTCAGTCAGTTTCCGTACAGCTTCTTTCATATAACCTTTTCCGCTCATTCTGGTATCGATCCAATATCCGATTTCGAATTTTGGAATATCCCAGTCTATGATATGAAACCCTGTAGATCCAATAAATTGATTTGTCTCTTTACAAAACACGAGATATCTTAATGCTTTGCGGGTAATGAAATTTGCATGTGCTTTCCTTGTATTTGTTTCTGTATCTTCTATTGAAGGCAGATTTTGTGCAAACCCAAGCCAAGGTTTTAATTCTGCAATAGATGCTTTAATCGCTTCATTCACTACCCTCCCATCGCCTGGTAAAGGCATCCTCAAGATTAGACGTTCTGTTTCAATATTGTCTGGAACTTCTAACATTACTGGATTCAAGATAATGGCCCCCATTTAGTTTTGCATTTTTTGACTCTAAAATTATTGCTATTATAATATAGTATCTGCTTCCTTGTAAATTTTTTCTATACTTGAAATTTCCTATACATTATAATATAAGAAATAACTTACTTCTGGAGGTTCGCATGTCTTATATCAATATCAACCATTCAACAGGTGATCTAATAATAGAGAATAAAAGAAACTTGTCTCTCGAAATTTTTAATGAACTTCATATTCACCACCCTGAAACCTATCCGGAAGAGCTCTTAGAAGATCTGCTGCCTTATCTCGAACAATTAGTGGAACTTACAGGTCAAAGTCTGTTAAATAATCATGACAATTCACAAGCGGTTTATTCATGGGGAAAAGAAGTGGGAAAGCTTGCTACCGAGCATGGCACACCTCTTTCGACGACAATAAGCAAAGTGACGCTTTATAAAAAAGCGATTCTAACCAGCATCATTTATTGGAATGATCATTCTCTTCCGAATGAGATGCTTGTAAAAGTAAATATTGAAATTGATCAGGTCTTCAATACGATGATATCAGCCTTTAGTGAAGCATACAGCGATTATTCAAAGCAGCAATTGAAAAAATCTGAAGAGAAGTATCTTTCCCTTTCGACTCCTGTGGTACCGATCTTTGAAAACCTTGCCATCCTTCCGCTTATCGGTCAGGTAGACGAAGTTCGTGCAGACATGATGATTTCGCATGTCCTGGATGAATGCAAAAAATTGTCCATCCATCAATTGATCATTGATCTCTCTGGCGTTTATGAAGTAAATCCTCTCTTTCAGGAAGGGATCATGAAACTCATCGACAGCCTTAAACTTCTGGGAATCGAACCTACGCTATCAGGCATGCGTGCTGAAATGAGCTTGAAATTTATAGAAGTTGGCATCAACCTAACCAATATTAAAATCTATCAATCTTTAAATAAAGCGATTCAAGGCCGTCAATTAAATTTGACGAAATAAATTCAAAAGTGCCCGTTTTTCACTGAATTAGAACAGTGGAAAACGGGCACTTTTGTGATTGGCAGATTCAGCTCTTATGAAGGTTGATGAAAGTACAGTCCATTGAGTAATCTTCTGCAGAACTTATATTGTATCATTAACGGCAAGAAAGGATTTCTTTTTTATTTTTGACAGTTCCATTACTCTTGTTGATTACCACTTCAAATCCCTTGCAAGACGATGGATCTCTTTCATCGGAAAGCTCAACAACGATCTCTTCGCTCATTTCATGCACATCTCTCATTTCAAACGGTGCAGAATCAAGCTTTTCTTCTGTTCTCCACCATCCTGCGAGATACCGCTTGGAAATGTCAACGGCAAGTGTCCTGTTTACAGGCAGATCTGATTGTTCAATATGTAGTGTACGGGCATCATCACTTAAGAACATACCCAGCATGATCAAGATCCCGATTGCTGGAAAAAACAGTAGTTTTACATTCATCTATGTCACCTTTTTCTATACCGCAAATTAAATTACTGGAAGTATTTTCAGATGCATTCAGGACTGGTGGCTCTGTCGATTTTATTTATCTACAGTTCCTTTGGTCACAAAATTATATCCCCTATTCCGATTACGCGGATTTCCTTTTCATCATACACTGCTGCTTCTTTATTTCCAATCACCCTTATTCTCTGATCTTGAATAGATAACCCCGTCTCTTCCGAAAGAGCGATGACAGGCAGTTGATATCTATTGATGAATGAAAGAATGAATGATCGGTCATCTTCCTCATAATGACATTGAATCGCATACTTTCCCACGAGCTGAAGACCCGCATAATCTCCTGAACAATCCTTATTTGAGTCACTGTTTTCCGCTGTCATAATATGGCTGCCTAAAACGATCCCCCCTGCACTGCCTCCATAAATGGTCCCCCCATTCTTCAAATATGTCTTAATCACATTAGAAAAGTGGTTACCGTTCATGGTTCTCAATAAGTGAAATGTATTTCCCCCGCCCAGATAAATTCCAGAATAATTCTGTAAATCTGCCACACTCTTATGTTCTAAATCTGTCCACATCTCGATATTATCTATCCCCAATGGACGAAAGACTCCCGTGATCCATTCATAGCAACTTTCATAGGATGCTACTGACAACTCCATGGCCACAGGGATATATAAAAGCGGAAGTTCCGGATGTAGTATTGAAGCAAAATGCCGATCAATTTCTCTTGTTTGGTTAGCATCTCCTCCACCAGATATCACGATATGTCCCAATGCTTTCACTCCTCCTATCCAATATTGTCATTCTACCATTTAATTGTAAGAATTCTCCACCACTTCTTTAAACAATCTTTGAATAACAAAAAAATTGAAAATCGAGGTTGGGAAAAGACATGACTGATTTCCTATACATAACATATTAAAACATGAAGTTTGAGGAAATTTTTCATAGAAATCGGGCATTTTTTAATTTTTCCATTCTTGATTTCCTAATAAATCCATTTTCCCGCCTGCAAGGGGGATTCTGCATTTTCAGATAGTCTGCTAGAATCCTATTTAGCGAGATGCACTACATACAAGGAATATCTTCATCAGCATCTCCCATCTATTATTCGAAAGGGGGAAAACGAAAGGGTATTAATTCATTTCAGAAATTTGTCGTTACCGTTTTGAGTCCACTCTAAAAAAAGAAAATGGAGGAATACGATTATGAAATTTAAAAAGATTGCCGCTCTATCATTAGCTGCTTCACTCGCCATCTTTCCAAGCTTTGGCGGAAGCGCATTCGCAAAAGATTCAAACCCTCTCGATAATGCTGCAAAAAAACCAGCCGTAAGTAAAAGTCTTGAAAAAAATGAGTATGTTAAAGGTGAAGTGATTGTAAAGTTTAAAGATTCAGCATCAAAATCATTAAAAGGCAGCGCACTTAAAAATATGAATGCCACAGAAATTCAAGACACAGATGCAGTCAAGTCACCTTACAAAGTCCTTAAGGTCGGGAATGTGGAGGCTGCGGTCAAAGCTTTAAATAAAAATCCTAATGTAGAATACGCTGAACCCAACTATAAACTTGCTTCTACCTGGACTCCGAATGACTACTATTATCAAGGCTATCAATACGGTCCCCAAAACACTTACACCAATTATGCCTGGGATTACACCAAAGGCAGCAGCGGCCAGGAAATAGCAGTACTTGATACGGGAGTGGATTATAATCACCCCGATCTTGACGGTAAAACCATCCGCGGTTATGACTTTGTCGACAATGATTACTACCCGATGGATCTGAATGGCCATGGTACACATGTAGCAGGTACTGCTGCTGCTGAAACAAATAACAGTACAGGAATTGCTGGAATGGCTCCCAATACTAGAATTCTTGCAGTCCGGGTCCTGGATGCAAGTGGGAACGGTTCATTAACAGACATTGCTGATGGTATACGTTATGCGGCCGACCAGGGTGCGGAGGTCATCAATCTTTCCCTGGGTTGTGATTGCTCAACGACTACATTGGAAAATGCGGTTAACTATGCATGGAACAAAGGAAGTGTAGTCATTGCTGCAGCTGGAAATGACGGGGTCTCAACTACATTTGAACCGGCTTCATATTCAAATGTAATTGCAGTAGGTGCCGTGGACAGTTCTGATCGCAGAGCTTCATTCTCAAATTACGGTTCATGGGTAGATGTGTCTGCCCCGGGTGTTGACATTGCTGCAACCGTACCAAATAACGGATACGCGTACATGTCAGGGACATCAATGGCTTCCCCGCACGTTGCAGGATTAGCGGGGCTTCTTGCAAGTCAGGGACGCAGCAATAGCCAAATCCGCCAGGCAATCGAACAGACTGCCGATTATGTAAGTGGAACTGGTACTTACACTCAACATGGCAGAATCAATTCATATGATGCGGTAAGATACTGATCTGAATTTGGAAAATCCCTCCTGCCAATCAGGCTGTGAGGGATTTTTTTATTTTATAATCTCACCTGAAGCATTATGAAGATGCTTCGAATCCTGATACTCCTGCATTCGTGATCACTCTGCATGCCCCATATTTCTTTTCGGCCTTCCCTGCAACTGTTCCGACAGTGTCCATCAAGTCATTGAAAGCAGATTGACCTCCTTCTTCCATTGTAGTTAAAGATGGGAAGTGTTTCTTAGGGATGGCTACAATATTTACTCTGTAATAAGAGAAATTCGGATTAAGGAAACCAAATAAAAATACCAACTTCTTAAATAATGAACTGTATCCAGAATAGGAAATTTCTAAAATGTCCACTATTCGGGATAAAGTTCCCTTTTAAAAGATCGTTTTTTATATTTTTTTTAATGTTCCTTTTATTTTACTTAAGACTCATGTATACTAAAACCAAATTAAATAGAAATAACTAGGGGAGTCCAATAAGTTGGGCTGAGAGAGAAACACGTTAAAGTTTCTTGACCCTTTGGACCTGATCTAGATCATACTAGCGTGGGGAAGTTAGAAAAAATAATCATGTATTGAATAAACTTCTACATACAAAAGCCGGTCCATCCTTTTTGGATTCGGCTTTTTTTATTTAATTCATTTCTTTAATCCTCTTTTATTGTTCTAGATCCCGTCCTTTAATTTTAAAAAGGGAGAGATTTATTCTATGTCAACAACTTCATTAAACGAAAAAAAAATTTCCATCATGTCTAGTTTTTCAGGTAGTAAAAAAGTTTATGTTGAAGGCTCAAGACCCGATATCAAGGTACCAATGCGTGAAATTGAACTAAGTCCTACAACTGGTGCCTTTGGTGAAGAAGAAAATCCGCCATTTCGTGTCTATGATACAAGCGGACCATATACGGATTCTAATTATTCAGTTGATATTACAAAAGGTCTTCCTCCTTTTCGAAGCACATGGATTCATGAACGAGGGGATGTTGAGGAATATGAAGGAAGAGAAATTAAGGCTGAAGACAATGGATATAGGGATGAAAATGATCCTCGTGCTAATCATAATGTGTTCCCTGGTCTAAAGCGTAAACCATTACGTGCAAAAAAAGGGAGAAATGTCACACAGCTTCATTATGCAAGAATGGGCATCATCACTCCCGAGATGGAATTTATCGCATTAAGGGAAAATATGAAATCTGAATTTGTGCGTGAAGAAGTTGCAAGAGGACGAGCAATTATTCCTTCTAATATCAATCATCCTGAGGCAGAGCCAATGATCATAGGACGTAATTTCCATGTTAAAATCAACGCAAATATTGGGAATTCTGCTGTTTCATCCTCCATCGAAGAAGAAGTCGAAAAAATGACTTGGGCCACACGTTGGGGTGCTGATAATATTATGGACCTATCAACAGGGAAAAACATTCATACAACAAGGGAATGGATTATTCGCAATTCAGCTGTTCCTGTAGGAACCGTTCCTATCTATCAAGCACTTGAAAAAGTTAATGGAGTTGCCGAAGACCTTACATGGGAGGTTTACCGTGATACTTTGATTGAGCAAGCCGAGCAAGGCGTAGATTACTTCACAATTCATGCTGGTGTTCTTTTGCGATATGTTCCGTTAACAGCAAAACGTTTAACAGGTATTGTATCCCGAGGCGGCTCTATTATGTCACAATGGTGTCTTCACCACCACAAAGAAAGCTTTTTATATACTCATTTTGAAGAAATCTGTGAGATTATGAAAACTTATGATGTTGCATTCTCTTTAGGGGATGGTCTGCGTCCCGGTTCAATTGCCGATGCCAATGATGAAGCACAATTTGCGGAATTAGAAACTCTTGGAGAACTAACACAAATTGCTTGGAAGCATGATGTACAGGTAATGGTTGAAGGTCCAGGCCACGTACCTATGCACCTTATTAAAGAAAACATGGATAAACAACTTGAGGTTTGTAAGGAAGCTCCTTTCTACACTCTAGGGCCACTTACAACTGACATAGCTCCTGGCTATGATCATATTACATCTGCGATTGGTGCAGCCATGATTGGTTGGTTTGGTACGGCTATGCTTTGTTATGTAACACCAAAAGAACATTTAGGATTACCAAACCGGGATGATGTACGTGAAGGTGTAATAACTTATAAAATAGCTGCACATGCTGCTGATTTAGCGAAAGGCCATCCAGGAGCACACAAAAGAGATGATGCCTTATCTAAAGCTCGTTTCGAATTCCGTTGGAGAGATCAGTTTAATTTATCATTGGATCCTGAACGCGCTTTAGAATATCATGATGAGACGTTACCTGCAGAAGGTGCAAAAACAGCACATTTTTGCTCAATGTGTGGACCGAAATTTTGTAGCATGAGGATCTCTCAAGATATTCGTAACTACGCGAAAGAAAAAAAGCTTGATACAAAAGAAGCAATAGAAAAAGGAATGAAGGAAAAAGCTGAAGAGTTTAAGGAATCTGGTGGTAAACTATATCAATAACTCTTGCTGTTAGGAGGTTTACGTTGAAGATCCAAATAATTGAAGAGGAGATCAATCAATTAAAAACTCACCTTGCTTTTTTGGAAAAAAGCTTAAAAGAGATTCAACAAAATTGTGATCATCATTTTAAAGGGAATCAATATTATGAAACTTGTATCAAGTGTAATAAGGTAATTGTTTTATACTATTAGCAGTGTAAAGCTACCCTGCCCTAATACTACCTCAGTATCTGGTACACTTTTCATCTAACTAAAGCAGTTGAATATCAAAAACGGACAGGTAGTTTTAATGAAGACTTATTACTTCATATCTCACCTTAGGCTGGAACATATTAACTTACCATTTTAATCCAGAGAAAGTCGTCTCATTAGATCTCTAAGACTACTGAAAATTTCTTAGCGTTGTAAAAAACGGGGGATCGTCTTGAAAATGGACTTAGCGTTGTCAATCCGCATTTTCCTGACGGTACCCCAATAAGAGTGGTATGTTAATAGAACAATGTATTTTTAGTTTCAAAAACAATCTTCACTTCAGTCTTTCCACTCAATACTTCATCACAGTAAAAATCATTCGTCAATCTGACCACTCCCTATTAGATTATTCCCTTCTATCAATTTTTACATATTTATCCAGTTTAAACCCTGAATTTTCTTTTGCCGATTATGCCTCTATTTCATGAAAATTTTCCTGATTCTCTTCGAATATACTCTATTTTTTCTACTCATATAGACCCTGTTTTTCTCAATACCCAGAGACTCGATAGAATGATACGATTTTATTGACAGAATTTTTAGAAATAAAAACAGGAGGAGATCATGTGAAGAAGAAAAAGTTAGCAGGTATTGGTTTGTCGGTTGGTTTGTTGACGGGGATGATTGGAACCGGTAATGCGGCTGCACAACCACAATCAACTATTCAATGGAACCAAAAAGCAGGGACACCGGAGTTTGTTAAAGGAGCCCTTTCTGCTCCATCTAAAGGAAAGGCTGAATCCATTGTACTTTCTTATTTGGAAAATAACCGGAAAACATTTAAGTTGTCTGCCGAAGAGGCAAATGAACAATTCAAGGTTTTATCCGTGGAAAAGGACGAACTGGGGCTCACAGTCGTCCGCTTTCAGCAAATGTATAAAGGTGTCCCTGTCTGGGGGTCCACTCAATCAGCTGTAGTAAAAGAAGATGGTGTCATTCAGGCCTTCTCAGGTACTGTCGTTGCCGACTTAGATAAGAAAAGCTTAAAGGCAGGCAAAAAAGTGAATGCGAATAAAGCACTTAAAATCGCTAAAAAGGATTTAGGGCTCGACCCTATCCTGGAGAAAAAGGTAAAGCCAGAACTTGTTATTTATACTGATGGTGATTCTGCCAAATACGCTTACTTCATTAACTTGAATTTCCTTCAGCCCGAACCGGGCAATTGGAATTACTTCATTGACACCAAAACCGGTGAAGTCCTCAATAAATATAATGACATGCACGAAGTAAACGGAACTAATCAAGTAGGTACAGGCAAAGGTGTGCTTGGTGACACTAAGTCACTGAACACTACTCTATCCAATGGATCCTATTATCTTCAGGATAATACGAGAGGAGGAGGAATCTACACATATAATATGAATAACCGAACGTTCTTCCCTCAATTTTTCCTGCCAGGAACACTTTGGAAGGATAGCGATAATGTATTGAATGCTTCCTACGATGCGGCTGCTGTAGATGCACATCACTATGCTGGTGAAACATATGATTTTTATAAAGAAAAATTCAATCGGAATTCTTATGACAACAATGGAGCTGAACTTGTATCTTCCGTCCATTACAGCAGCGGTTACAACAATGCATTCTGGAACGGTTCACAAATGGTTTACGGTGATGGGGACGGAACTACATTCGCACCGCTTTCCGGCGGGATAGATGTTGTCGCGCATGAACTGACACATGCCGTTACCAACTTCTCCTCAGACCTGGTCTACCAGAACGAATCAGGTGCCTTGAATGAAGCAATTTCTGATATCTTCGGAACACTTGTGGAATATGAAAAAGGTATCAACCCTGACTTTGAAATTGGAGAAGATATCTACACGCCTGGTACAAGCGGAGATGCCCTCAGGTCCATGAGCGACCCGAGCAAATATGGCGATCCGGATCACTACTCTGTACGTTACACAGGAAGCCAGGATAATGGAGGAGTTCATATCAACTCGGGAATCATCAACAAGCAAGCTTATCTTCTTAGTGAAGGTGGAACTTTCTACGGAGTGTCCGTACAAGGTATCGGACGTGAGAAGCTTGGTGACATCTACTATCGCATGAATACTGTTTACCTCACTTCTTCTTCTACTTTCAGCCAGGCCAGGGCAGCTGCTGTCCAGGCGGCAACAGACCTTTATGGAAGCGGATCCACTGAAGTGAATGCAGTAAATCTTTCATTTGATGCAGTAGGAATCTATTAATCTTTTAAAAAACCAGCAGAGAATTATCTCTGCTGGTTTTTTTGATCTATTAATGATTTACAACTTTATCAAGACCACCCGGCTTATTATGAATAGCCAGTTTATCCATTAATTTATTGCTTTCTGCGTTTAGTCCAGTCAAGTTTACCTTAACACCGTTCTGGTGGTATTTCAGCACGATTTTATCAATCGCACCTACAGCAGAATCATCCCATAAATGAGTATTCGTCAAATCCAATGTAACTTCTTTTACGTCTTCTGTAAAATCAAAACTCTCAACAAACTCAGTGACAGATGCAAAGAAAAGCTGTCCGGATACCCGGTATACTTTCTTATGAGTTTGTTCTGACGCCATTGTCGTAATTTTGACTTTTGAGATTTTAGAGGCAAAGAATACAGCACTCAAGATGATACCCACCAGGACACCTTTTGATAAGTCATGCGTGAATAAGACAGTAATGACTGTAGCAAGCATAACCATCGTATCAGTGATAGGTGTTTTATGAAGACTTTTAACAGATCCCCAGTCAAATGTACCGATAGATACCATAATCATGACACCCACTAAAGCTGCCATCGGAATTTGTACCAAGAAGTCATTCAGTAGAAGAATCAGAATCATCAAGAAGGTTCCGGCCACAAACGCTGAAAGCCTTCCTCTGCCACCAGACTTAACATTGATTACAGATTGTCCGATCATTGCACATCCAGCCATACCGCCGAAAAATCCTGATACAATATTGGCAATCCCTTGTCCCTTAGCTTCTTTATTCTTATCACTCGTCGTGTCCGTCATATCATCTACAATAGAAGCAGTAAGCAATGACTCGACAAGACCAACGATTGCTATTGAAAGAGAATATGGGAAGATGATTTGCAATGTTTCAAAGTTAAACGGGATATCCGGAATTAAGAAGAGAGGTAATGCCTGAGTCAAATCACCCATATCTCCCACCGTGCGAACACCACTTCCAGTCATTACAGCAAATATTGTCACTGCAATAATTGCAACTAAAGGTGATGGAACAGCTTTAGTAAAGCGAGGCAAGATATAAATAATTGCTAAAGCAGCAGCCACCATCGCATACATTATCCATGTTTCACCAACAAAGTGAGGTAATTGGGATGTGAAAATCAATATTGCAAGTGCGTTAACAAAACCGACCATCACAGAGCGTGGAACAAATTTCATCAAGCGTCCCAATTTCAAAACACCCATAACAATTTGGATGACTCCTGTTAAGATGGTTGCAGCTAACAAATACTGAAGTCCATGATCTGCAACCAACGTAACCATCACAAGGGCGGTCGCACCCGTCGCTGCAGAAATCATCCCCGGACGTCCACCGACAAATGCTATGACAACTGCAATACAGAATGATGCGTACAACCCGACCATCGGATCTACTCCGGCAATGATCGAAAATGCAATCGCTTCTGGAATCAATGCCATCGCTACGACCATCCCTGCAAGGATGTCTCCGCGGATATTTCCAAACCATTCATATTTAATTTTTGAAGATAAATTCATAATGCACCTCTTTTATTGTTTTGTCTTGACTTTCAACTCTCATGAAAGTCGGGGCCGTTTTACACAAGGCACATTATATAATGGATTTATCTTTTTGTGAACCATCAATGAAAGCGAAACCATAACAATTTATCTCTCATTTAAGTGGATTTTCTCCGCTTTTCTATCAAACTTCAAATTTGTAAAAAAAGATACATATTTTTTGGGTGAGAAAGGTGTAAAATAGAACATATTTAACAGATTTCAATCATTGGAGGGGATTAAAATGTTTAAAAGGATTTTGCTTGCCACTGATGGTTCTGAACATTCAATCAGAGCTGCCGAAAAGGCAATTGCACTTGCTTCCTTTCAAACAGGTGCGCAAATGGATATTGTTTATGTGGTTGACGGTAAACAATCAAAGGATGATGTCCTCGAACATTGGGGCAGCGATGCAGCAGACAAACGAAAACACAAACTTCAAATGATTGAACAAAAAGCGAGACATGCTGAAGTAAAATACGAAACAATAATTTTACACGGGGAACCTGGTCCTGCAATTGTGGAATATGCAAACAAGCATACATATGATGCACTGGTCATCGGAAGCCGGGGCTTGAATACATTTCAGGAAATGGTCCTGGGTAGTGTGAGCCATAAAGTGGCAAAACGTGCGAAATGTCCGGTTATGATTGTTAAATAATTCGTAAATACTCACATAAAAAAGTGCGCGTCCAGAATGACGCGCACTTTTTTTAATGGAAGAATATTATTCACTTTCGCTTCTATTATAAGAACTCTCAGGTAAAGTATCCCAGAATGAAGTATCTGCTTCATCAATCGAGCCGTTCGCTATGGCATTTGCCGTCGCTTCCATTCCGATAACTGCTTGCTTAATCAGGTATCCGTTGCTCTTTTGACCCAGAACATAGTCTTCACGGTAGTGATCCGCCATACCTCTCATTTCAAAAAGCAGTGTAGCGATGCCATATTCTGCAGCTAAGCCATTTCGGGAAATGGTTTGAGCAGAACCACCGATATATTTCGAGAGTGTCCCGAAACCTCTGCTTTCTACAGTATTGTATAAGACTGCGCCGAGCTGTTTTGACTTTTCAACTACTTGAGGGTCCACTTCTTCATTGGTTGGATATAAAATCGACCCTGATACCAGCTCATCTGTATCTCCAAGAGTGGTTTCTGCTCCCTGATGATGAAGGTCTATCATGTAATCAGGAGAATATTTCTGCAGGACATTTTCATGGAGTGCCTGCGTCTCTGGCTGCTCACGGTCAACATGATCCCGGTTCAAATCCACTTCGTTTGCATTATAGCGGGTATGGGTACCAGACACGTAATCTTCCAAAGAAAAGTTCACGTCACCTTCAGCTCCGTCGACATTTAAACGAGGAGCCACCAATATGTTCACATGATTTAACATTTCTTTTACTTCCTTGGAGTTGGAAGTAAGATGTTGAATGAATTTTAGGGCGCCTTCAGTTGTGAGTGTCTCGTTCCCATGCTGCTGAGTTAAATATAAAATTGTCGGATTGGTTTCGTCTGATCCAAATTTTGCAAGATATAAATCGCGTCCCTTTACTGATTGTCCGTATACTTCAATTGAAAGAGCTTCTGACTTAGCATCAAGACGTTCAAGGAGCTTAGACATTTCTTCATAACTGTGCAGACGTTCATTCTTGATCGTTTCATTCCCATTATAATCCGGTCCAGCTGCTGAGACAGGTGCATTAGGAGCTGTCAACGCTATCCCGGATGCCATCAATACTCCAGATACTGTTCCTTTGATCCATTGTATGCACCGCCACGGATATATGTTGAAGCAGAACCTTTGATCGAATCATTATTCTGAACACTGAAACCATTACTTACCGGTGTGCTCTCATTCAAATAATTCTTAAACAGATTGAATGTGGATGAACCTTCTTTGATCGTTGAGTGGTTCCAAGTGTTTGTGCCCAGATGAGTTGCATATGGAAGGCGGGAACTGTTTACGGTGACAGCGCCGTCATTGCTTCCGTACGAGCTTAAGTACAAACCGCCCCAATATAGTGAACTGCCGAAGCTTCCCCACTTTGTACCTGAAAATGTATAGAAAGGGACTCTTCCGACATTGCTGTGAGTATCCGTTTGTTCCCGGAAATATGTCATATAGCCTGTCTGAAGAGAATAGGCTGCGTCACTTTTACTCCCAAGAATCCCTGCTAGCCACCCAGCCCAGCTGCTATACGCAAGGTCCGCGAGCTCTGATCCTTTGTGCGGGGAAGACAGCGTAATCACACGTGCAACATATGGATATGCTCCATAATGAACAATCGCCGATTGCGTATCTATGCCGCCTTTACTGTGGGCGACTATGACGACCTTCTCTCCGAAGTAATTGTACATATCACGGATCTTCCCGGCTAATAGTGCTCCGTTATCCCACATCGTTTTTGTCGGATAAAGGTCGATAAACGCTGTTTCATAGCCATTTTGATATGCGGTATTATACATATTATTTTCGTTCCACCATGTATGGGACGACGAATTCAACCCATGAACAAATAAAACCGGGTGTTTAGAAGGTGCTATATATGACGGAGTGGTACCCACATACCATTGTCCGGGAACACCGGATGGATCGTCTTTCCCGAAATCCCCGGCTGCCCCCAAAGAAGGAAACAATAAGAATAGGACGACAACCATTGGCCAAAGCTTCTTATACATAGCCTCTCTCCTTTTCAATAAGAATAAAACCTGTAAAGTATATTAGCTGAATACCACATGTATTCCCGATGTTCATAACTTGATAATATTGTACTAAGAAAAGAAATCTACAGAAATCCCTTCACATCAAGAGTAATAGTTTCTTCCTAGGTATCCTTTAGGTTTATATGCAGAAATTCCTGAGTAAGTCCCCTTCCTCAAACTGCAATGTTAAGAATGTGTAAACCTATCCCCTTCTTCTTGAAATCTCGATAATCCATGTTATACTTCTATTATAAAATACCGATATCGAGTTTCGATATCGAAAACCAATATTGTAAAGCGGGGTGAACCTATGGAAGATAAAGTTCTCAGGAAGCTATTTCTTGGCTTCATTCATATACATGTCCTTCATCATGCAAATGAAGAACCTATCTTTGGGTCGTGGATGCTTGAGGAATTAAGGGAGCACGGGTATACCATAAGCTCAGGTACGCTTTATCCGATTCTCCACTCCATGGAAAGAGATGGATTACTGATTAGAGAAGACCGAAATGTGGAAGGGAAAATCAGAAAGTATTACAGTACCACTCAAAAAGGAAACGTCATCTTGAAAGAAGCTCGTGAAAAAGCATTTGAGCTATTCAAGGAAATCAAAGATTAGGATAAAGAAGGTGAATAAATTGAAAACAAAGTCGCCATCTCAGAAGATCAAATCACTCATGGAAATATTATTGGTATCTTCCAGGCTGGGATTGTCATCCTTCGGGGGACCTGTCGCGCACTTAGGATATTTTCATGAGGAATATATTAGAAGAAGAAAATGGATGGATGAAAAGAGTTACGCCGATCTCGTTGCGCTTTGTCAGTTCCTTCCCGGTCCGGCAAGCAGCCAAGTCGGTATTGGCATTGGTGTCATGCGTGCGGGCGTTTTGGGCGGAATCGTCTCTTTTATAGGCTTTACGCTTCCATCGGTCATTGCACTTATCATCTTTGCCATTTTATTAAACGAAATGAATCTTGGTGATGCAGGCTGGATACGCGGATTGAAAATTGTAGCAGTTGCAGTCGTAGCTCATGCCATTTTGGGAATGGCAGCAAAGTTGACTCCTGACTCAAAAAGAAAAGCAATCGCTCTTCTTGCATTAGTCGGCACCCTTGTATGGCAGACTGCCTTCACTCAGATTGGTATTATTCTGATTGCCGCATTTATCGGATTTGTACTATTTAAGAATCAAAAGGCAGAGGAACATCCGTCGCTTTCCTTTCCTGTATCGAAACGGTTTGCCGCAGTATGTTTATCATTGTTTTTCAGTCTACTGATTTTGCTTCCAGTAGTCAGGGAAGTGACCTCGCTGAATTGGATTGCTATGTTTGACAGCTTTTATCGTTCGGGTTCATTGGTGTTTGGAGGCGGCCATGTGGTTCTTCCACTCTTGGAACGTGAATTCGTGCCGAGCGGCTGGTTAACAGAAGAAGCATTTCTCGCAGGTTATGGGGCGGCTCAAGCAGTGCCGGGACCGCTGTTTACTTTTGCTGCGTATTTGGGAGCTGTATTGAATGGATGGCAAGGCGGTTTGATTGCGACATTCGCTATCTTCCTGCCGGCTTTCCTGCTCATATTGGGTGCACTGCCTTTTTGGAACAGTTTAAGAAGGAACCCTAAGATTAAAGGGGCTCTGATGGGGGTGAATGCAGGTGTTGTCGGCATTTTGATTGCTGCCTTTTATCATCCGATCTGGACCAGCTCCATCAAGGCACCGAGCGACTTTGCGTTTGCCTCTGTATTATTCAGCATGTTGGTCATATGGAAGTTTCCTCCGTGGGTCGTGGTCGTCATCGGAGCGGCTGGCGGCATACTGATGGAAATGATGGTATAAATAATGTCCGGGAAAGAAGATTCCCGGACATTTCTATCGTAATTAATATGTATACTCTTTAATCATAACGAAAGAATAAAGACTATCAAACACATTGGAGTTTTTAAACATGACTGCGAGAATTCTTTTGTTTATCGGCTTTTTACTTCCCTGGTTCACTTTATTCTTTGCAAAACAAGATACGATCAGACGGTTTATGCCTGTCACGTTCTTAACCTGCTTGTTGATGACCATCATCTTCCAGATAGCATATACTTACGACTGGTGGGAAATCCATGAATATATAGCTCCCTGGGGCTATATGATCGATGTGAGCTTCGCATATGGAATTTTTGCAGTGGGGACGTTTTGGATTTTTCGATTTACATATCATCGTTTTACTCTGTTTATCCTCATTAATTTTATTATGGACGCATTTATGTGCTATGTCGCCCTGCCGTTATTAAACGTATTAGGCATCGCAGAATACAAAAACATTTCCCCTTGGCAGTATTTGCTTGTCATTTTCAGCATTTCTTTCATCATTTATTTCTATCACAAATGGCAGGAAAAAGTTTTCACACCATCTCCCAATTAATAAGCATAGGAGTTTTTTCATTATTCATGCTTCCCTCTTTTGATAAACCGATATGCCACATATGCAAAATACAGCGGAGCAGCGATATAAATCAAATAAGGAAACTGTTCATATGTTCCTTTATAAATGACATACAATAGTGCACCGATAAAAAGCGTGACGATCGTGCCGTATTTTGGAAGAGGGATTTCTTTAAAACTTGGAATACGGATCCTGCTTACCATCAAAAAACACATTGCAGTAAAAATTACAGATGTAACAATATTGGGTATACGATCACCGAATAAAGTCAATATGGCTAGTATCCCGCCGGCCGCTGTAATCGGGACCCCTATAAAATATTGCAGGGATGACTTAGGAGGGCTCGTGTTAAAACGGGCCAGGCGATACGCGCCGAATAATGGAAGCAATCCTGCCACAAAAAAGCCCAATAACCCAAATTGGTGGAAGGAAGTATAATAAACCAGGAATGAAGGAGCCACTCCAAATGTTACGATATCAGCGAGCGAGTCCAATTCCTTTCCCAATGTACTGTCTGCATTCAGCATCCTTGCTAACCTTCCGTCCATACTATCGAGCATCATGCCGATAATGATCAATACAGCTGCATTTTTGAATTGACCGTTGGCAGCAAAGCCGATAGATAAGAAACCACAGTATAAGTTGCCCAATGTAAGCATATTAGGTATTTTCTTAGTAAGTCGCATATGTATTCTCCAGTCTATATCTAATAGTATTTATAGAATACCATGTTTTCTGCCTTCATAAATGTATATGACATAAATTTATACAAATTACTGATTGTCATAACTACAGCTATACTAGCTGTTCGAATTTTGTTATAATTTTACTATTAAGTATAAATATGAAATAATTTAAATGAAGCAAGGAGGCAAAAAATGACCGGGACCATTGCCGTTATTATGATTTTTTCCATTCCTATCATTGCTATTTTTACAGATCATATTCACAAACAATCAAAAATCAAACAACGAATAGTTGAGGATCAATTGAAGCTCGAACAATTGAAACATGAAAACTTTGTCATCGAAACTGAAAAAATGAAGCTTGAACTTAAGCAGATGACACTGGATGAACCGAAGAAAAACTCCAATATCCTATAAAAAACCCGCCATCAAAGCGGGTTTTTCTTTATCCATCACATTCCCAAGCAGGATTGACAGTGAGTGATTGGTGTCAAGGTTGGTTGTTATCCATTTATGATAATTTCTTCATTACTGCCTCTACAAAATAAAACTTAGTCTTTTAACCGGCTTCGTGAAGACATCGTAAAGAAAAATCTTCGCAGATAATCCCTGATCATTCTACTTCCGCATTTCGTCAATTATGAATTGAATGGCATTTTCCAAAATTAGAACCTCTGAAATCCCTTTACGATTTCTCAAGGACACCTTTCCTTCCTCCATTTCTTTCTTTCCAACCACCATTAAATAAGGTGTTTTTGCCATCTGAGCATTCCTGATTTTGTACCCGATTTTCTCATCCCGGTCATCGATTTCCACTCTAAGACCTTTATTTTCCAAGAGGTTCTTCACTTGGAGAGCGTAGTCCATTTGTGCCTGAGATATCGGCAGCACTTTTACCTGAACCGGAGCAAGCCACATCGGAAATTCCCCTTCATAATGTTCAATGAGGATAGCCATGAAACGCTCAATAGAACCGTATATCGCACGGTGAATCATGATTGGCCTGTGAACTTTATTGTCTTCTCCTATATATTCACAGTTGAATTTTTCGGGCATCTGGAAATCAAGTTGAACTGTACCGCACTGCCAACTTCGGCCAATGGAATCCACAAGGTGGAAATCGATCTTCGGTCCATAAAATGAACCATCTCCTTCATTAATTTGATAGTCTGCATTTCGATCCTGTAAAACTCTTTTCAAATCTTCTTCAGCTTTATCCCACATAGCAATGGATCCCATATATTCCTCTGGCCTTGTGGATAATTCAATCTTATATCGAAATCCAAACTTGGAATAAAAGACATCAATCAAATCAAGGACGTTATGCAGCTCTTTTTGGACCTGATCCTCAAGTACGAATAGATGAGCATCATCCTGAGTGAAAGACCTGACTCTTAGCAATCCGCTTAAAGAACCTGAAAGCTCATGCCGATGTACCAACCCCAGTTCCCCATACCGGATCGGAAGCTCACGATAGCTTCTTCTCCTGCTATTATAAATCAACACTGCTCCCGGGCAATTCATCGGCTTAATCGCATAAGATTGATCATCAACATTTGAAAAATACATACTTTCATGATAATGCTTCCAGTGTCCGGATTGCTCCCATAATTCCTGTTTCATCATGATTGGTGTCTTAATTTCCTGATACCCTGCTTTTCTATGCTCCTTCTTCCAGAACTTTTCAAGTTCATCTCTGATTACCATCCCTTTCGGCAGGAAAAAAGGCATTCCCGGGGCTTCCTCCATCGAGATAAACAACTCCAACTGAGTACCGAGTTTTCGATGATTTCTTTTTTCTGAATCAAATGATGCCGACATAGTTCATCCCTCCTGATTATTATATAAAAAAGACCGCACCCGCCCCTATGCAAGGGACGTGTACGGTCGTGGTTCCAACCTAATTCCGAAGAAGTCAAATGACCCTCTCCGCTCTAAGTAAGATAACGGTTTTACCCGATCATGGATACTGAACCATTCACCATAATAGCTCCAAGGTGGTAAATCATTCTCTTTTCTTCAGGGCTCACAGCCTTAGACCCTGTTCTCTGGAAAGTAAGTTAGAATCATTCATATCCTCTTCATAGCACTATATATATTTTTTTCAATACTGATTCATTGAAACATCCTTGATTCTTTAGCCAATATTGAAAAAACAAAAGACCGCACTCATCCCAATACAAGGGACGAGTGCGGTCGTGGTTCCACCCTAATTCCGAAGGAGTCAAACGACTCTCTTCGCTTTAAGTAAGATAACGGTATTAACCGGTCATGGATACTGCAGCCTTCACCATGAAAGCTCCAAGGGGGTAAATCATTCTCTTTTCTTCAGGGCTCACAGCCTTAGACCCTGTTCTCTGGAAAGTAAGTTAGAATCATTCATGTCCTCTTCACAGCTTTATACTAATATATTCAATATTTTCTGAATCGTTAAATGAATTATATGGAATAATTATCTAAATGTCAAGGAGTCCAAAATGTCAATCTTGCCTCAAAAAATGCACAAACATGCATAAAACGTAATATTTTTTAAAAATATATTGAACAATACATAACAATATTGTAATATATTTAATTGATCGAGGAATAATTTGGAAAAACTCATGGCGTTAATTCAGACCGATTACATAAGTTCAATGAAGTCTTTCACGATTCTTACTGCAAATAAATTTCAGGAGGAAAACAATGAAACCAATCATTCATAAAGAAATAGAAATGCCTGAATTAAATCAAGAACAATTGGATTACATAACCGCACTGACGTTCAGTGAAAGGAATACAGTCAGGAAATGCGATGCGATTTTTGTTTTTTCAGGCACCCATCCCGGACATTGGGAAAATGCAATTGATGCCTACAACCGAAATCTCGCCCGAAAAATTATCGTGACTGGAGGAAGAAGCGTGACTGCGATTGCCCACCCTGAATGGGAAGGCAGGAGATCACCAAATGTTACGGAGGCTTCCGTCATCATTTCTTATCTGTTAGAGGCAGGAATCCCCGAAGAGGAAATCATATACGAGGACCAATCCAGGAATTCACTCGAAAATGTAATTTGCGCAAAAGACATCATCGACTTTACGTCCATCAATTCACTTCTGGTCATCTGTAAAAGTCATGCCGCTGGCCGCCAGATCAGAACACTCATGAAACACTTTCCTGAAGGAATGGCGTTTATTCCTTATTCTTTTGATACAAAATACCGTGATACAGTGGTTTCCCGCAGCTGTTGGATGAACACTGAAATTGGAAGGAACAGGGTTTGGGCGGAATACTTAAGAATCCTTCATTACGGTAATTTGGGTCATCTTGTCCCCCTTTCTAATGAATTAGTACTCTCTCAAAATAAATATCAGCATCAGGGTTAACCCCGATGCTGACCATTAATTATCAATTTTTGCTCTTTCCTTTTTTAATTGGAAATACTTATCCATTACACGCTTCGAGATCGTTTTATTGATATACGGGTCATGTGTCTGATGTGACCATGGCACTACTGTAGAGAAAGCGATTTCTGGATGTTCGAAGGGCGCGTAACCGATAAGTGTTGTGTTATAAGTTGCTTTTGATTTTTCCATGTTCTCCCCCTTATAAAAAGATTCAGCTGTCCCCGACTTACCTGCTGCATTATAAGGTGCATCTTTAAACAGATTGGCCGTTCCTTCTGCTCCATGAAAAACACGGTAGAAACCTTTCTGTACTTGATCCAACTCCCGTTCAGAAGCATCTATATGATTGAGGATAACTGGCTCTTTTTTGTAAATGAGATTACCGGGATCTCCTGTTTGCCTGGCCGGTTCACGTATTTCTTTGAGTATATGGGGCTGTATCCTTTTTCCTCCATTGGCTATGGTAGAAACATATTGAGCCAGTTGCATAGGTGTGTACGTATCATATTGACCTATGGCAAAGTCAAGGAGGAGACCTGGACGTTCTGCCGTTCCCTCGAAGCCTGATGATTCACCCGGCAAATCGATGCCCGTAGGTACACCAAGTCCCAATTGGGCAAAGTGTTCCCTGAATAGCCTGAATGCATCTGTATTAAAGTGTATGGGAGCTTGTGGCACATATCGGGTTTTAGCGATGCGCAGAGCTACCTTCCACATATATGAATTCGATGATTTCTCTAATGCGAATAAATCGCTTATCGGACCTGTGTTCTGTCCGTATTCATTAAACCACGATGCTTTTTTCGGGGTTCCTTTAATAAACAAGGGTTCATCGACGATCATTTCACCTGGCTCTATACTGTTGGTCATATATCCTGTCAATAACGTCGCCCCTTTCACAACTGAGCCTGATTCGTATGAAGAGGTGAATGTTCCAAGAGAATAATCTTGAAACTCTATTTCTCCGTTATCTTTGTCAATCATTCTTTGTCCGACCAACGCTTTGATTTCACCGGTATTCGGATCCATCATGACGACAAAAGCACGATCCAGATAAGGTGAGTTTTCCGACCCTGCATGTTTCCTCAATTCTTGCCGGACAATCTTCTCTATTTCCCTCTGCAATTCCATATCGATACTCAACACCATATCTTTGCCTTGCTTACCTTGCTGAACAACTTCTGTCTTTGTTATCTTGCCATCCTTTAGGAAATTCTTGATTCTCTTTTCTTTCCCGTTTAGAATCTGCTCATATTGAAGTTCCAGATAACTTGTACCTACACGGTCATTCCTGCTGTACCCTTTAGCAAGGTACTCTTCAAGGCTCTCTTTCGGAATTCCTTCACGGGAAGATGATACATTGCCCAAAACAGATTGTAGTGTTTGATCATATTCGTATGTACGTGACCAATCGGTGACGGCATTTACTCCCTTAAGTTCATCTAAATGTTCACTCACTCGTGCAAACTCCCTGATCGATACATTTTCGTTCTTTATAGTCTGCATCGTCATACTGTAACCGCTGATCATCTCATTATAAATAGCCAGCACTTCCAAGTCTTCAGTGTCCAATGATGTTAAATCCTTTTCTGTTATTCGATCTAATTTTAATTCGTAAATCCTTTTGTCTTTTTCTTCCCTTGATAAATTGTCTTTTTCTTCGATTCTACTTTTTTCAGAAGACAGCACTTTGGCTTTTGCTTTTTCCGGGTTCGATTTAATCCAAAAGTCTTTCTTGTCACGGTCCGTAAGGTCGCCAAAGTCTTTATTAATCATTTTTGCGAGTCTCCCCGCGGTATCAAGCATCTCTTCATCGGTGACTCCGTTTGTCCTCGTATAAGTAATCGCCCTCTTTGGAGCATTTCCTACTATCAGTTTGCCGTTACGATCATAAATCTTCCCCCGGGGAACATCACTGTTCACCACTGTATTTTCTTTCTGAATGACGATTCTCTCATAAGATTCCCCTTTGACGATTTGTATCTCCCCCAGTCTCACAATGAGAATACTGAACAAAAAGAAGACTGTAATAAACATGATCTTCATTCTGTTGGGAAGAACTTTCTTATCTTTTTTCCTTCCTGACATTTCTATTGCACCACACTTAAATTAGTATTAATTGATAAATAATTGCTCAATTAAATTTAAACAAAAAAACACTTAAATCCCAAGTGATACACCTGTGAATATTTAATGAATGTTTTTTGATTCTTCAATATTTATGATCGATTTCAGCAGGTAGCTGGTGCACTTCTTCTTGATTTTTTTACAATTTTCATAAAATAAAGTATACTATTTTGCAATTTAAGTTTAATATATTAACAATATATGTATAAAGGGATGAGGTAAATGAGGGAATTGGTGTTAGGGATTATCGCTTCTATGTTTTTTGCTGTTACATTTATCTTGAACAGGTCGATGGAACTTTCAGGCGGAAGTTGGCTTTGGAGCTCGTCTTTACGGTTTCTATTCATGGTGCCATTTCTTTTCCTGATCATACTTGCCAGGAGAAATATGAAACAGGTATTAATTGAAATCATCAAAAACCCAATTCCTTGGATTGGATGGAGTTTCGTGGGATTTGTGTTATTTTATGCACCTATTACTTATGCAGCTGCGTTTGGTCCCGGTTGGCTCGTTGCCGGCACATGGCAGTTGACCATAGTGGCAGGGACACTGCTTGGTCCATTATTCGTCGAGAAGGTCCAAACATCTTCAGGGGTTATGCCGGTACGGCATAAAATACCTCTAAGCTCGCTTATTATTTCTCTCTTTATTCTGATTGGTATTGTGTTTATCCACATTCCCAATGCTCAATCTCTTTCAATGAAAACAATGATTTTCAGTTCTTTACCGGTCATGATCGCAGCATTTGCATATCCGCTTGGCAATAGAAAGATGATGGAAGTGTGCGGTGGAAGAATGGATACATTTCAAAGGGTATTCGGTATGACGATTGTCACTATACCTTTTTGGCTGATCATTGCATCTGCCGGCTATATCCATGCTGGAATCCCGTCTGCTGATCAGGTACTTCAATCCTTCATTGTTGCTATAAGCTCAGGGATTATTGCGACGGTTTTATTCTTCCTCGCAACTGATCGGGTAAGCCATCATCAGGGGAAACTTGCTTCGGTTGAAGCAACTCAATCAACACAGGTCCTTTTTGTAATGGCAGGGGAAATCGTTTTATTGTCATCACCACTCCCCGACGGAATCAGTTTGATTGGACTTGGAATCATCATTACTGGAATGGTCCTTCATAGTTTTAATCAAACTAAAATGAAAGAAACACGTAAACAGTCTGCAGTTCCTTTAACAAATAAACATTTAAATCCTTAGTACAAAGTGCATTAAGGACAACAGAAGGACTTACTATCTGGTGAATTTCCAATAAAGTCGATATTTGTATCTTTTTCACTTGTAATTACCGGATTAATTTGGTATCTTATGAAGGTTTAAGATTACAATTAGGTCATGTTTATAGATTTTTGGAGGCTTTCATTTGGTTATACTTATCAAAACATTATTAGTAAATATTACAATCCTTCTGTCGTTAACTTACAATGCTAATACTCTTTTTCCATTTAAAATTAATCAGCTGCTTAATTTGAAGCATAAAATAACATATGGCCTGATTGGTGCATTTGGAGCTTTTTTATGCATGCTTTACCCTATAGAAACGCTTGGAGATACTCATTTTGACTTGAGGATGATTGCAATTTTGATTGTCACCCTATATGCGGGTTGGATTTCGGGGTCACTGGTCCTTCTTCTCGTCCTTTTTTACAGGGGGATCCTGGGAGGCACATTTGTGTTTACCGGTCTGTCTGTTTCCATTCTGGCGTTCCTTGTCGCTATCATATTCCGTAAAACATTTCTTGAGTCAACTTCCAAACTATTGTGGAGTTCACTCATTTTCATCGTCTATTCTTTTATTTATACTGTGAGCATTTATTTATTTGTACCTCTTCTGTATACATCATTCTATTTTATCTACTTCAGTGTGTTCTATCTTACTTTCATTGCCATGGTCTTCATTATAGAACATCTCATAAAGACGAATAAACAGATAGAAGAAATGGTGTATCTTGATAAACTCAATATGGCCGGTCAAATGGCTGCTTCAATTGCGCATGAGATCAGGAATCCGCTAGCAACTGTAAGGGGATTTATCCAGCATCTTTCTGAAAACACTAACGATGAGCAACTCAAAAAATATTCCCCTCTCATTCTCGAGGAATTAGATCGGACGAATAAAATCATCACTGATTATTTAAGCGTGGCGAAACCCGGGAAGTTCCAGCTTTCTGACCTGAATGTGGAAGAAGTGATGCAGGACTGTGTTGCACTGCTCAGGCCTTTCGCTTCGTACTCTGGTGTTTCGATTACTTACTCGGAAACCGGCAGGCACTGGATTACCGGTGATGAACAGTATTTAAAACAAGCCATTATGAATGTGATTAAGAATGGAATCGAATCAATAGAAAATAAAGGTACTGTAGATATAGTTATAAAATCCATCCCCTCTTCAAATATGCTCGAAATCTTGATTACCGATAACGGAAAAGGCATGAGTCAAGATGAGTTGAAAAAAATTGGGCTTCCTTTTTATACTACCAAGACAAAAGGGACTGGATTGGGCAGTATGGTGACAAATAAAATCATACGGGAAATGGATGGAATGATTGAATATGAAAGCGAACCCGATAAAGGGACGCTTGTAAAAATATCATTTCCTCTGATTTAATCAGCAGAATAAAGAAAAAGCTCAGGTATTGAACTGAGCTTTTCTTTATTCCTTATAAAAGAGTATTACTTCATGGAGTTTACATAACAATATTATGGTAAGTATATCACCATACATTATTCTAAAAATCTTAATAAATCGCCGTAAATGATATCATCAGACATTCCCAGTTCTTTTCTGGCGATTTCTTTATAGGGATTGCACTGATTTCCAAGTACAGGCTGCCCACTCTTTCTGTTGTAACAGATGTTGTCTTTATACATATATTTCTCTGTAACAAATCCTCCGTCCCGGAATATCACCGGATGATTCGGTACTCTTGTAAACAAGTTATGTCCAAAAGAAAGATTCTCACCGGATTTCTTACCTAGTAAATGAAGAATCGTCGGACGGATATCGATTTCACCGCCGATTGAAGAAATGGTCTTCCCTTTTACTCCGGGTACATGGATGATCAGCGGTACCTGTTGCAGCTGTAAATGGTTCAGTGGTGTATCTTCCATTCCCAATAATTCAAACACTCCCGGTTCATACTTTTCAGATATTCCATAATGATCACCGTACAATACGAATATGGAATCGTCATAAATACCCTGATCTTTTAATTTTTCAAAAAAACGTTTGATTGCATCATCTTCATAACGCACTGTCGTGACATACCGATTGACAACATCCACCTCTGTTTCAGCCTGTGGAATAAGTTGATCTTCCTCTTCCAATAAAAAGGGAAAATGATTGGTCAACGTTATAAAGCGCGTATAGAATGGCTGCGGCAGATCTTTCAGATAAGAAACGGACTGGGTGAAGAACGGGAGATCTTTTATTCCGTAATTTACGGAGTTTTCTTCAGTCACTTCATAATCTTTCTTAGAGTAGAAGCGGTCATATCCCAATGACTCATACATGATATCCCTGTTCCAGAAAGATGCCTCATTTCCATGGAAGACGGCAGAATAGTAATCATCTTTTTTCTTTAAAATGTGAGGCATACTTTTAAACGTATTTTCGGGCTTCCTGACGAATACAGAGCCGCTGGCAAGCGGATAAAGTCCAGTATCGATCATGAATTCCGAGTCAGATGTTTTCCCTTGTGCGGTCTGATCATAAATCTGATCAAAATAAAAGCTGTCTTCCACAAGTGAATTCAAGAAAGGTGTAATGTCTTTTCCGTCCACCTTGTTGTTGATGACAAAATTCTGTGTCGATTCCATACTGATCAGAATGACATTCTTTCCCTCAGCGATTCCGAACAAATCTGACTGGTCATTCTTTTTTGACTTTGTATAGTTAACCGGCGAATCCGTATCCGTCTTCGAAGCAATCAATGGGTTCAGATTAACCCCCAGAACATATCCAATATCGAACACATGATAATTATAGGGCCCGATCGCCGTGACCATCTGTTCGCGGTCATATGCTTCCTGAAATAAGTATGGACTCCTTACCAGTCCTGCTGCGACAGAAATCAGAACGATAAAAAACGCGATGGTCAAATAAGCGGATTTGTCTTTTGAGGTGATCGTTGGCAGCTTTCTTTTCTTCTTAAGAAACCATCCCGCAATAATGAGATCTGTGAATAATAACAAATCCCAGGGACTCATCAATTCGAATGTACTTGGTCCAATCCCCCCTACATTCTTAAATTGAAACAGAATAGGCAGTGTGACGAAATCTGAATAAAATCTGAAGTAAAGCAAATCCGCGTAAAGCACACCAGTAATAATCACAATCGCCATTATTAGACTGAAAGAATGGATTCTTTTACGGAAATAAAAACTGAATCCCAACGCAATCATCAATGAACCAAGTGAATTAATCAGAAGCAGCAGAACATCAAGAAAGGATTGTATCGTGATATTAAAACCTGCAGCCATGACGATGATCGTCTTTAGCCAAAGAAGAAGCAATACGGCTCCAACCATCCTGAATTTGCTCACTTTCTGCCGTAAATGTTTCAATTTATCCATTTACACATACCTGGCTTCCTTGACAGGTTCAAGTATTTCTTTAAGTACTCCCAATGCTTCTGTCATAACTTCCTCCCTGTGATTGCCCATCAAAGCGAGTTGGATCCAATTCCTTTCAAGAAGATAATCACTTTCATAGCTTAGTAAGAGACCTCTTGCTTTACATTCATCACCGATGATCCTGCTTGAGACACCACGGGGAGTTTCAATTGTAATCACTCCGGGTGAGAATCCTTCATTCCCCATCACCGTGATACCCCACTCGTTGAACTTTTTTCTGACTTTAAAAGATATTGCCTGGTTTCTTCTAAAATCGAGATGCGCAAGGGCTTCTTTCAATGCTCTGATCAAGTTTGATGAATGAGTGAAAGGAATACTCCCCTTTTCTGAGTATAAACCGATATCCAGGTATCTTGGGATGGACTGGTGGGAACATATTTCTTCACGATGAAATATGATTCCGAGACCTGGATACGATCCGGCCCCTTTTCCACTCACCGAGGTTGCCAGATAAACATCTTGAAAATGAACAGGTACGATTCCAAACGAACTGCATGCATCCACACATAGTTCCGCACCATTTGCCTTCGCAAGAGAAAGAATTTCAGCGAGGTCGTATAAATAACCTGTGGATGTTTCACAGTGGACGGTCCAAATCCACTTAGGCGAGTATGCTTTTAAGGCAGAATCGATTTCTGCAGTGGTTATCTCTTCTCCCCAATTCTTAGAAAGTGTATGGAAAGACAATCCGGATCTTTCAGCATGATCGATTAATCGGTTCCCGAATTCACCGTTTGAGAGTATCAGTCCTCCGCCTTTAATGAGTCTGAGCTGCTGAGCAACCATATCATTCGTTAACGTGCCCGTCCCTACCACAATTTCACAGTACTTCGATTTGGTCATCCCGCATAATTGCTGCTTCAGTTCGTTGACTTCCTGAATAAATGAAATGTCCCTATGTGAAAATGGTTCTATCCTGAATGCTTCTTCCACTTTGGGATGCATAGGCACCGGACCGGGAAGGAAAGAGTGCTTCAGCTTCCTCTCATCCCGGGGATGTGGTTGAACTGTGGCAGAAAGCATCAACCGCTGAAACGCCTTTGTTGATTGTAGAAAGCTCTCTTTAGTCAAGTACATCGGTTGAAATTGTGCATCCTCTGTCCCAACGAGTGATGCAAAGGGCTTAAAGCCAATTCTTCTATACAGTTTTAGTTGCCTTACGGTACCTGAAATCAATGCAAGATTATAACCCATCTCGAGACAGTAATGTACCAGTCTTTCGCATAAACCATAAAAGACACGGGTACTTCTGTACTCTTCCCTGACGGATAAAAGGCGAACTTCGCATGGGACACTGTCCGAAGGAATATATTCGTCCAGGTTATGAAGCTTATGGTCAAGGGAAAAAGGACGATTCGCACGGACTGCGATCATTCCGATGATGCATTCCCCACTTTTTGCAATGATATATGTATTTTCATTATGAAACTTGTCAATCAGCTGCTCAGTATCATTCTTCTCATGCTGAGGGATTTCTTTCACAAACGTTTCATAATTCAGTTGATTGATCTGTTGGAACTCGTATGGATCGCTTGCAATCTTATAAACAAGTGAATGATTCATACTTGTACCTCCTCTTGATGAAGTATGATTTGGTTATTTGCATATGATTATTTATTATGAGACAACACGACTGTACAGAACAGTAAAAAGAGACCACAAACGACGATGTAATCATCAATCAAAAACGCTGTTAGGGGAATAGAAGCCATCGAGATGAATCCTGCTGTTTTGTAGCGGCGTGAAACCCCATAAGACGCTCCCATCACGATAGCCATCACCGCAATCGTAAGAGGTGACAGGAATAAGGCAGATGCGAGATATACCACCACGCCTTTTCCACCTTGAAACCCTAATTGGAACGGATATAAATGTCCGGTGATCAATAAAATGGAACTTATAACCAGAGCCAAATCACTATCTATAATTGTATGCTGTACAATTGCAAGCGTTATGAACACCTTGCCGGCATCTATCAATATTGTAAGCAGGAAGCCTTTTTTACCAAGGACACGGCCGGCATTCGTTGCTCCCGCGTTCCCGCTTTCGAGCTTTCTGATGTCCTGACCTGTGAACAGCTTCACCACATAATACCCACCCGCTACACTACCGGCAAGATACGACATTACGATGATGACAACAAACTTGACTATGATATTTTCCATGGTCTTACCACCCTGCTTTTCTGAGACAATATCTTTCTATGTATTTCATTCAATTTCATGCCCAAGTAAAAAAAGAGCCTAACTAATAGACGAAAATGCCATGTAAAAGTTTCATTTTTTTACAATTTCCAAGAAATAAAAAGGGAAGTAAAGGAATAAAAACAGTAAGAACGTGATGCCTTCCAATGAAAGCAAATACCAGGGATATTCCCCCATGTAGTCAATCGGACTGGGATTGTATGGTTTATGAGAGAGGAACATATAATTAGACCCGAGCAACCCATTAATTCCATATACAGCCAACGCAATAAGATTCAACGAAAAGAATGACTTTAACAGGGAAGAAAATTTTACCACGTATCCTTCCAGCCATACCATATACAAACAGGAAAGGATAATGGCTGCATGTACCAGGAAAAATTGAAAATACCGTACATGTGGAAATCCCAAAAACAATTCAGGAGTGATCATGGCAATAAAAGCGCCTGACATACTCGCAAAGTATGCAATTTCAAATATTGTTCTGCTCCTCGTCACAAGCATGAAGATGCATAGATAAATGGAAATTGAGCATAACTGAAATGGCAGATTGATTGTAAGGGACCACAGGTCATTTACTGAGTACCAAATATGAAAAAACAGTTCCCCAACAGCCAACAAAATAATGAGCCCCCATCTGACCCCTTCCTTTACTCTACTGCTGTATTTATTTCTATACATATATAATAGTAAAATGAGGATCAGCATAAAAAAGATGGCTGCTAAATGCGACATAGAAAATAAAACAAAAGGATAGTCATCGTAGCGAAAATTCAATATTTCCCTCATGGAAACCCTCCTCTACTTTATATTCTTGACCGCCTGCCGTTTTTCCTTTATTAGTAAAAGAATCTGATTTTAATGCTGCAATTGAAAGAGTTAAAGAAAACCCCAATCTGCAAAAAATGCAAATTGGGGTACAGTGAATTATTGTACTTTACGAAGCGGAGTCCCTTGTTGATTGAAAAGGAATGTGAGCGCATGATGATTGAATTCTTTCGGTTTTTCCACATTGCATACATGGCCGCAATCTTTTAAAATGACTTTTTTTGCGGAAGGGTCACCTTTAATGTCTTTCTCCAGTGCCTTAACAAACAAGTGATCCTCTCTTCCAGAAATATAAAGTTTCGGTATATGTGATGATTTATTCTGAACGAACTGATACGTCGATTTGACATACGGAGTCAATCTATACCAGCTGAGAAAATCATGACGGTTCATCTTCTTTGCTTCCCTTATAAAAAGTTTTCGTGATATCGCATGATTTTTCTTCGGCATCATAATATAAGCAAAAATCTTATATAACCAGATAAATGGTATAAATGGTTTAATCAAATTCCCAAGTTTGAGCAGCATCGAAGCAAACGGGGTAAACCGTGTGATGCAGCCAGCCATTACAGCACTTTGAACCCGCTGAGGGTGTCGTGATAGAAGCGCATGAATAAATATCGATCCTAGCGAAACGCCTACAAAATGCGCTTGTTTCACTTTCAAGTGATCCAGTACTTTCAACACTTCACGGACATTTAAATCGATCGAAAATTCCTCGCCATAACTGTTTACTGTTGGCGATTGACCATGACCAGGCAAGTGTATGGTAATGACATTATAATGTTTCTTAAAGGCACTGAGCTGCTTACCAAAAATTTTCGAGTTTCCTCCAATGCCGTGAAGGAATAAAACATATTCCTCAAAGTTACCTTGATGAACCTTATATTCCAGCATGTATTCTCTCCTTCAAAGCACGTAACTTATTACAGAGGATGATTAAAGATTGTAGAACAAAACGTATTCTCACTCTTCAATGTTCGTTAGATTACATCCATACGTCCCGATTATATAATCTTTATTGTATCTTAATGCTGGTTGCTTTGACATAGGTGAAGTGCAGAAAATTCGACTATTTTGTGAGGAAAAGAAGAATTCCACCTATACTTGGAAATACTTTACATATATTGAATATTAAACAAGAAAAGGTCACCACTCAGGCAGCCAAGAAGAAATTTCTATTTTATTGTTTTAAGGAAAGATTGGACATGAAGATACTTTGAATTCAGCCAATAATCCAATCGTCTCCACTCTGAAGACACTTTAAATATACCCAAAGAAAGTTTATAATGATTGCCAATACATTAGACAGAACTACTTCTTCTCTATTCATACGTTCCCTCCGCTATTATATTATTCATATAAATTTTTCTGATCCGAAGCCTGAGGAGGTTGTTCCATCCACCCTCGTTTAATAAGCAGGCTTAATCCTTCGGAGGAATATTTCATTGCTTCACTGATAAAATGACCATAGTGGACAGCAAGATCTTTGCGCATTGACATTGTGGCCGCCTGACACAACGTATGCAACCCTACTGTATTGGAAGCAGATATAAAGAAAAGCATCAATTTTTCTGAATACGGCGGTACTGTACTGTTCTTCACTTCCATTGAAACAGGATAAGTAGGAAAGAATTCGTCCTTCATCAATACTTTATTAAATGTGAATATTTGTTTCTCGCTCAATTTCTTTCCTTGTTTCAGATACTCTTTAACATCTTTGTCTTTCGAAACCTGAATAAATCCCTTCAGCATGATGATGCCTATACAATTTCTTTCTATAGCAAAGAAAAGTTCACTCAGTTCAAAGGCATTCAATGGTCTGGACTCCCCCAACCAGGTTTCCAGCAAAGATGGCAGATGATGAATGAATTCAACTGAATCGGGATATTCCATTTTAGGTGGACGGTCATAAATACCTTTTGAGAGCATTAAGTTTAATGACTTCTTATACGACTGAGTCGTCTTATTCAATCTTCCGTCAAATAAATGTACGATGTCCTCCCTTGCTACTTTTCCAATATAAGTAGCATAATGTGAAATGATCATTTGTCCGGCACGATAAATAAAGCTCAAGGCAAATAAATCCGTAAACAGCGGTGGTGCTGTAAGATCAAGGTCTTTGTCTGAGAACCCTTGAGGTACAGGGAAATTTTCTTCTTGAAAAATATTCTTGATCTCCACAATTGTTTCATCGCATGTGTTCAGGACTTCTTCCAGGATCTCTTTGATTTCTTGCTCTTCGAGATGCTGCAGGAAATGTTTATAAAAGCATCTTGTTGCTGAGCAATTCATATAGCTGATCCATAATGCAGTGATTTCAGCTGTTGTCAATGGAATTTTTTGCTTCGCCATATGCCCTCTCCTTGTGACTTTAATGCTATTTATTGTCTTCAAAAACAGTCTCGTTATTCCTATTCATCACCTGATATTCATGATGCACAGCAATATAAAAAGTAAAAAAGGACCGTCATAAAGTATGACAGTCCCTTCCTTTAGGCTTTATTTGTTTTTGGTTTTATTTCGTATCTTACAAAAAAAGGAAGAATCATTGAGATAATAAATGCGATCATCACGATGATACCGAATGTCACCGTTTTGGTTAAACCCATGCCCGGAGCGATCAAAAGACCGAATATAACGGCAGGTACGACAATCAGAAAAGACACAATAAATTTGGAGGCAAAGCTGATTGTATGTCTTTTACCGCAATTTGAGCATTTTACCGGTTTATACGAACTCCAAATTGACAACAATAATTCTTTCCAGCTGAATTTATTCTTACACACTTCACACTTCTGCAAAACAGTTCCTCCTATGGCCCATACATATCTTTTTCTATCTTATCATAAACACCGGATAAATGGTCTTTCATTGATATGGCAAGCCTTAAATATATTGGGGTTAAAATACATAAGTACAAGGACTATGTTTCAATTTATATGATAAAATATTAAACGTTAAATCATTTTATGTTGGTGGTTTTGTGATGGATGTTTACTTGTACGTCATTGTGCTTACTGGTATTTTGACTTATTTCTTTTATAGACAAAAAATTTATATTCAGACAGCCTCATTTGCTATTGTAATGGCACTTGGTATCTTTACTGAAGGGGTGTTACACCATTATCTAGGATTGGATTTTTTCAGGGGGGCACCCGGCAGATTACTGAGTATTATGATTATTGCGATTTGGTTGTCATTCATAGGATCCATTCTATTGACTATTAAAAACAGATCTTTCATTAGTCGTCATGTTGACAATTCTCTAAACAGATTCAGTATCGGGACATGGATTGCCAGTACTTCTATTTGCGGTATCATCATCGATGAGCAATTTAATCCACTTTATATACCTGAATTGATTGTTACGGCAAATTTCTTATTGTGGATCTGCTATATGGCTGGTTCCATTCAGGCACTCAGGAGCATTGGCGGCAATTCAAACAAAGTACATGGAGTCATTTTACTCACTACAGTGAGTACTCAGTCCCTTGTATTACTGACCCATGCAGTATTAGGTCAATCACCTCAGCTTATGATGCGGGTACTCATCATAACTGGCATCATTATGTATGTTGTAAGCCTGGTGATGATCCTGAAAAGGTATCTCGGGAGTCATTGGTCGATTATCCATGATTGGAATAATACGAACTGTATCATGCATGGGGCATTATCCATCACGGGCTTTGCTGCAGTGACCAGCGGTTCAGTCCCTTCTCTGATAATCGAAAGTCTATGGGTGATGGCAGCGATCATGTTCATTTTTGTTGAGTTGATTGAAATCATCCGGCTCAATTTACGGCTGCGCAAGCTGGGGATTCGTAAAGCATTATGGACTTATCATGTCAGCCAATGGAGCAGGATTTTTACGTTTGCAATGTTTTATACCTTTACCATCATGATGAAACCCGAAGGAATAATTGTGCAAAGGGCTCAGGAATTAATCTCATATGCAGGCGTATGGATTCTGGTTGGATTGACGTTTATTCAGATTGCTTTATGGATTTCTCACTTCTCTGCCTTCTCTCCTTCAAATCAACAAAAAAGTAAGTCATGGACGGCTTGAAGTCCATGACTTTCTTCACGATTGCAGTCTATTAATTAAACCCGTAGTGCCAATGCTTGCTTTAAGGAACCCAAGATCTTAATCTCTTTAAAATCAATCCCCAGACTGACGACTGCATGGGCAATTTCAGGTCGAAGCCATGTAAACACCGGCTGCACGCCAATCAATTTTAAGGATTTCGCCAGTATGAAAAACTCATTTGCCACCATCGTATCTAAAATAGGGACACCTGAAACATCTACGATCAACTCCGAATTCCCTAGTTCCCCGCAGCGTTCCAAAGCAGTTTGCATCAGGATTTTCGCCCGATTTGTGTCTAAATCCCCTACTAAAGGAAGTATTGCAATCTCATCGGAGAGAGATACAACCGGTGTTGAAACTTCCAGCATAGTATCCTTGGCCAGACGAATCGTTTTTTTATGGTATTCTACAAACGTTGAACTATAGATATAAGCCGTCTGATCGAGAAGAGAATCGATGATTTCATTTATTCTAAGGACGGTCTCAATTTTCATCAGCGGTTTATCCATGTTCTCCTGGATAAAGAACCATATTTCTTTACGGTATATTTTATTCATGTTAAGCAATTCATCGATGGCTAAACCATGATCTACGGCAGTCTGTCCTGTATTTAATGCCCAGCTGTTCAATTCTTCCCACACTGCATCCGCATCAAAGGCAATCAATGCATGTCCGATCATTTCGATTAACTCAGAACGCCTGTACATCATTTTTTCCTCATCAAATTTGTTCTCTTTCAGAAATTGTTTATAACTCCCGTTCAAAGATTCACTTATTTTTGCAGAAATCCCCATTCTATTCCTTACGATCAACTCCCCAAGTAACATTGCCTTCTCCAAATGATCAGCCCCCTTGACCTATTGTTATGTCTCTTCCGCTTAACTATATAGTTATTCCTTTTACACATCTAAGTTACATACCTCTCTATTAAACGGTTAAACCATTTTAGTGAAATTATTTAATATTTTTTTGTTAGACGCATACCGATTCTCTTTACGTACTGCTCCCCGCTTTTTCTCCGCTGAAGGTACCATGTTAATTCAATCTCAGCGTTAAACAAAAATAAAGGTATATCCTACATTGCAATTACCCAATGGAGGACAAACCTTCATTTTGCCATTTTTTCAGCCCATCTTGAAACTTTTTTCACTTCAAACTTGTAGATTAAATCGAGGATCTTTGTTCCGATATATTGCGAAAAAAGTGCATACAGGATGATTTTCCAATCGACCACGATGCCCGTCAATACTAAAAGACTGCTATTTATGACGAATAGTGACCGGCCCGGTGAATATCCTTGCAGTTTCGAAAGGATAAGAGCGAGAATATCCATCCCCCCGGAAGATGCACCCATCCTGAAGAGAAGACCAAGTCCGATTCCAAACAAGATTGCACCGGACAGCAAGTCCAATGCTACATTTGACAAGGGAGTAATCATGTATGGACTGATGGAATCAACTGTAATCGATGTGATCGTCACGCAGAACATCGTCCATAGGGCATTTGCTTTTCCCAGCCACTTAACAGCAGCGATCAATAATCCTGCATTCAATACCAAAAGCGTGCTTGAAAATGGAATATGAAAAAGATAGTTCAGCAGTACACTTACACTTGCAGCCCCGCCGGAAGGAATGAAATGAGGAAAAAGGAAGACCGACATGGCTGTCCCCTGAATCACGGAACCTGAGGCAAGGACTGATGCTTTTTGTATGTAATTCACTATGAAGGACTCCTATTTCTATGGTGTAGTTACTATACTAGTTTAGTAGTCTTTGCATAATGTTGCAATCAGGAAAAAGTATTTGGTGACTCATTCTCCAAAAGAAGGAATTTATAAGGTGGTTAGCCAATATAGAAGAGTGGATAATTTACGGATAAAGGAGTTTTCAAAATGATGCTATCAAGTGATGGATGGGAATCTGCCAGATCTTTCATGTTTACACATGCCCGCCCCCTTGAGCAAAAATTGTTTTCTTATCACTTTGAAAATGGGAGCAGAAAGGACGCTGCGGAGGAGTTAACCTACTTTCAAAATGAGGACGGCGGTTTCGGGCAATGTCTTGAACCGGATTTCAGATTACAAGTCTCTTCTCCCATGGCTACGACTGTAGGTCTGCAAATTGCAAAAGAACTGGAATTAGGCAGTAATCATCCAATCATAAGAAAAGCGTTGAATTATTTAGAAGCTGCCTTTGATCACACTCTGAAAACCTGGCATGCTGTCCCCCCGGAAGTGAATGGCGTTCCCCATGCTCCCTGGTGGCACTTCCACAATGACAAAGGGTATTCTGGCGTGCAGACGACATGGGCTAATCCCAATGCAGAACTAGTAGGATATTTCCACGTTTATGACTGTGATTTTCCTTCTAAGGAACAATGGTTAAGTAAGGCTTTAGCAGAACTTGACGAGTTGCCGATGCCCATTGAAATGCATGATTTTCTTTGCTATTCCCGTCTGCTTCAAAGCCTTCCTGAAAAGTCGGATGAAAGACAGCACATTTATACATCATTATCACAGTCACTTCACCAGACTGTCTGCACGAATCCAGAGAGATGGGATGAATACGTTGCAAAGCCGCTTGGGGCAGCTCCTCATCCTACTTCACCTTTTTATGAAGCGCTTAAGGAAGATGTGGAACTGCAGTTAATGGCAGAGATTGAATCTCAGCATAAAGATGGCTATTGGCAGCCGGCCTGGTCCTGGTTCGGTCAATACGAAGATACCTGGAAAAATGCAGAAATCGAATGGAGGGGAATCCTGACCCTGGCTACACTCCGTTCCCTTGATGCTTACGGAAAAATCAATAAGTAATTCCCTTTGATTCTTGAAAAAAGCAAGGAGGAATAATCTATGATAGTAATACCGATGACTTCTGAAGAATTTTCTATTTTTGTAGAGAAATCCATTATCAGCTACGCAAGTGAAAAAACACGATCCGGCAACTGGAACGAAGAAGAAGCTCTTGATAGAGCGAAAGCAGATTATGAAAGGTTTTTGCCTCAAGGTGAAAAGACGGAGAACAACTATCTATATTCACTTTATAATGAAAATGCCCGGGTTGGTTCTTTTTGGATTGCGGTCATGCCTAACCAAACAGGATATATATATAATATTGAAATTGAAGAAGAATTCCGAGGTAAGGGTTTCGGCAAATCGGCGATGAAAGAAATTGAAATCAAAGCAAAAGAATTGGGTTTGAATAAAATAGAATTACATGTGTTCGCCCATAATACACCCGCCAGAAGGCTATATGAAACCATCGGATATGAAGTAACGAATGTCATCATGGCAAAGTCTATATAAATCATAAAGAGGCTGAGACAAAACAAAAAAACAACTGCCTAAAGTCGAACATTATCAGTGATGACCACTGAATACCGCTAATGATTTCCGTGCAAGACTTCGCTTTCCGCGGGTAGCCCGTGAGCCTCCTCGTCGCGTTCGCTCCTGCGGTGTCTCACTTGTCTAGCTGCAAGGCTTAGAGGCACATGTCATAAGCCAAACCGGCCAAGAAGGCAAAGAGCGCCTTCCTGGCCGATTCGTCTTATGCCACACGCCTCTGAGCAAAGCCCTTCCGCTTTTCTAATAAGCTACTTTTCCCGCAGGAGTCTTCGTCTTGCACTCCAATCAACCGCTCGAACAAGCTATATACAAAATGGACATTTGAACAAATTTAATAAAAACCCAAACTTACTTGAACTTAGAGTTCAAATTAGTTCGGGTTTTATTCAGCCTAAAACACTTTTGTCCCAGCCTCTTAGTAAATTAGATTTGGATATAATTCTTTTCGAACCATTCTTTCGCGGCATTCACTTCATCTCTTCTTAATTCGTGCCCGCCTTCTGTCCAAAACTCGGTGACATTTGCGTTTGCTCCCATAAGATTCTTTATTAGTTCTTTTGTTTCACCCATAGGAATCAACGGATCTTTTTTCCCTGCTCCGATGTATACTGCCACATTATTTAAATCGGGAAGATCCACTCCGCGCCGGGGTACCATTGCATGAAACAATATAGAACCCTTCAAGGAATTTTCATGATGGTACATGAGGCTGCCTGCGATATTTGCTCCATTGGAGTAACCGACTGCCACTATATTGCTGCGATCGAACCCATGCTTTCGGGAACTCTCATCAAGAAAATCATTTAATTCCTTCGTTCTGAATAGCAAATCTTCTTCGTCGAAGACTCCCTCACGCAGTCTTGCAAAGAAACGGGCCATTCCATTCTCATTAACATTCCCTTGTACACTTAGTATTGAAGCGTCCGGGGCAATCATTTCAGCAAGCGGCAGCAGATCCCGTTCATTCCCGCCGGTGCCATGAAGAAGTAAGAGTATCGGCAATTCACGGTTACTTCCTTGTATATAAATATGCTTCAATTTCCTTCCTCCTATTAATCGGTTATTCTTTCGTGTCCAATGGTTTCAATTTCGCCTCAATTGTGCCTCGCTGATTTTCAAAATATGGAGGCAAAGAAAGATTTTCTCCTAAATTCTCAAAGTCTTCATCGGTTTCAAACCCAGGACCATCCGTCGCCAGTTCAAACAGGATACCATTAGGCTCCCTGAAGTAAAGAGAGCGGAAATAGTAACGTTCAACAAACCCGGAATTGGGCAGTTTAGTTTTCGTAATCCAGTCCACCCATTTGCGCAGTTCCTTTTCGTCCTCTACCCGGAATGCTACGTGATGCACACTTCCTCTTCCCGGTCTTTCCTGAGGCAGGTCGTTTCTCTCTTCCAGATGCACTTCTGCACCTGTTCCGCCTTCACCAGTTTCAAATACACGAATGTCAGGCTGGCCTTCTTCATAAGCAGCAAAACTTCTTGATTCACGATAGCCTAATACATCGGTCAGGATCTTTGCTGTATATTCTCCTCTCGCAACAGTAAGAGTCACCGGTCCTAATCCTACTATTCCATATTCAACAGGCACCGGGCTCTTATCCCAAGGTGTCCCGCCTGTAACCCCTTCATTATTCTGATCAGATACGAGCATTAGTCGCTGCCCTTCAAAATCACGGAAGCTTAAAGAAGCCCGACCTGTGTTATGGGAAATTTCATCATGCTCAACCCCTGACTCTTCAAAGCGGTTCTTCCAGAATTTCAACGTTTCATCATTTTTTACTCTTAGGGCGGTTAAGGTGATACTATTCGTTCCTTTGTACGTTTGACCAGCATGAGGGATTTCAAAAAAAGTAAGATCCGTCCCTGGATTCCCCCGTTCATCTGCATAGAAGAGATGATATACAGAAGTATCATCTTGATTGATGGATTTTTTCACTAAACGAAGCCCGAGCATTTTAGTATAAAATTCATAATTCTTCTTTGCATTTGCTGTAATGGCAGAAACATGGTGCTGCCCTTTTAAAGGTTTTAAATTCATCATTATTTCACTCCTATTTAAGAAATGGTATCTATTTACTATCTACAAATAGCATACATTATATTTATCTTTAATTCAAGATATATTATTTCGAGGTGTTTTACTAGCACGAAAAAGCACCCGACAGTTAAACAGTCAGATGCTCTTCAATTACCTTTTATTGTCATTTTTGATCGTGATCGCTTGTGCTAAAGTGGATGTAATCGTGAGGTTATTGAAATTAAGCCCGAGCTGAACAGCCGTTTGGGCAATTTCCGGACGCAGGCCAGAAAGGATCGTTTTTACTCCGAGTAATTCCAGGGCATCAATTAGATGGAACAGTTGATGAGCAACCATGGTATCGATCATGACAACTCCGGAAAGATCAATGAATAAATAAGAAACTTCTTGCCGCACACATTGTTCCAGGGTGTTCTCCAATATCAATTTAGCACGGGCTGGATCAATATTACCAATTAACGGTACCAATGCTGTATCTTCATTTAAGGAGATAAGAGGGGCACTCAGCTCATGGATGATTTGCTCCTGTGACTGCAGCTGTTTTTCAACAACATCATTTTGCAATTCGATAAAGCGCACCATTACACGGTCGAATGAATCGATCACTATATCCTCCCATAGCTTCAGATGTTCCAATATATCTTTTTCCTGATGAATCTGAGCGTACTCATTTACAAATTCAAGATATTGTTTTCTTACTCTCATGAACTCTTGGATGATAATGTGAGTAGGTGTCTCCAAATGTTCTTTGTCTTCTGCAATCGTCAGCACCCAATCATCTAACCGCTTAAAAAATGTCTCTTTATCCAAGATAAAGACTTCACAAAATAATTGGTGAAACGTAAAATTTTGATTTTTCAAGTCCTCTATCACTTTGGGATCACTGGAAGAATATACCCCTGAAATATTGCTTTTTTCAATTGTACTGTACCAGTTCTCTGTCAATTGATGCGCTTTACTAAATAAAAAGGTATGTAGCCCCTTGTTTCTGTGCATTTATGTACGCTCCTTCCGATAATTGGTAAGACAAATATTATTTCCAACTATTGCTTTCTGTACATTATAATATAGTAAAATACCAGATTCCATTAATATCAATTTCAGCGCATCGATAATTTATTGTGGGGTGATAAAGGTGAATCGCAACCGGACCCCTTATTCATAAACTTTCTCAAGCAAGAGATAAGGACGAGAATTATTCGCACCATACATTTACAGTCTAAAAATACATCAAGACGATGTTAAAGAAGGCACCCTGATCACTCTTGCCAGGGTGCCTTCAATTTCCCGATATTCCTCGTTTTCAAAATAAGCAGCCAATTGATCTTCTAAAGTACATTAAAGTACCGTGCTTCAGGATGGGCAAATACCATTGCTGTAACGGATGCTTCAGGTTCCATCATACATCCTTCCGTCAATTCTATGCCAATTCCTTCAGGTTGTAAAAGTCCGAAAAGTTTCTGCTGGTCATCCAGTTCCGGGCAAGCGGGATATCCGAAGGAAAATCGCTGTCCCTGGTATTTTGTTCGAAATCTGTCCTGCATTGTAAAGTCAACCGGATCCGGGAATCCCCACCGGCTTCTCATCATTTCATGAACACGCTCAGCGAGTCCTTCAGCAGTCTCAAGCGCTAATGCCTGGATGGCATGACTCTCAAGAAATTTCCCTTCTTGTTTTAATGATGCCGCCCATTCTCTGATTCGTCTGCCGGCTGTCACTGCAAAGAACCCTACGTAATCCATTTCACCGCTTCCGACAGGGCGCAGATAATCTGCCAAACAGAGATGCTGGTTGTTAACTTGTCTTGGAAAATGAAATCGTTCAATTTCTCTCGTTTTGTGATTTGGGTCGTAAATGACGACATCGTCCCCGTCAGATTGAGCCGGGAAAAAACGATACAGTGCTGCAGCGTGAATCAGCCCATTTGTTCTTGCTTTCTCAAATAAATGATCGGTTACTTTCTTTATTCGCAGTGTCCGTTCATCTTTCTCCTGGAGCAGCCTTGAGACTTTCCCTTTGATCCCGAGGTGATGACCCAGCAGCATTTGCTGATTAATATAGGGTTGTATTTGATCCAAAGAAAAGTCTTTAATGGTATGCGGCTTTAAATCAGGTGGAACATGTACTTGCACATCTTTAGATACTTTCGACCGGACCTTTACCGTAACCGATGCATCATTCCTTGTTTCCTTTTCTGTAGTGAGTTTGACTTCATTGAGTCTCTGTCGGCTTTCTTCCTCCAATTTCTTACGGGTCCTTTCATCCCGGACACCGTTGATGATGCTTAATCCATCCATGGCATCTTTGGCATACAGAACGAGCCCTTCATATTCCTTGGCAATTTTTGAAGATGTGAATTTTCTGGTCAGGGCTGCACCTCCTACAACGATTGGAACAGAAATGTCCGATTGTCTTAGATCTTGTGCTGTAATGACCATCTGTTGTGCGGATTTTACCAGGAGACCTGAAAGCCCCACAATATCTGGCTTTTCCGCTCTAATCACTTCAATCAATTCCTGAGGGGTCACTTTAATTCCCAAATCTTTCACGTCATACCCATTATTACTCAGAATAATGTCTACCAGATTCTTTCCGATATCATGGACATCTCCTTTAACCGTAGCAAGGATTACTTTCCCTTTGGTTGAAGATGTTTCATTCTGTTCCATATGCGGCTCCAGATGAGCTACTGATGCTTTCATGACCTCAGCACTTTGCAGCACTTCCGCTACGATCAGCTGATTATCATTAAATAATCGTCCGACTTCGCTCATTCCCTCCATTAATGGACCGTTTATGATCTCCAAGGGGGCATTGTATTGTTTTAAAGCCAGTTCAAGGTCAGGTATCAACCCTTCTTTTGTGCCTTCGACGACATAATGCGCCAGCCGTTCTTCGAGAGTCATTGTATTAACAGGTACCTTCAATTCCTTCTTCTTCCCTCTGTAGAACTCTGTGAAAGAAGCAAGCGCCACATCCGTGGTTTCAAACAGAAGCCTTTCTGCCTGCTCTACTTCTTCACGAGGGATGGAGGCAAACCGTTCGAGTTTCTCTGTATTCACGATCGCGTAATCAAGTCCTGCTTTGGTGCAATGATATAAAAATACGGCATTCAGCACTTCTCTTCCCACTGGAGGAAGACCGAAAGAAACATTGCTGATCCCAAGTATATGAGGGCACTCAGGCAGTAATTCCTTGATTCTCTTAATTCCTTCAACCGTTGCATTTGCAGAACCTATATATTGTTCATCACCTGTGCCTACCGGAAAAACGAGTGGATCAAAAATGATATCCTGGGGAGCGATTCCGTATTTTTCCGTTAACAGCTGATGCGACCTGAGAGCAATATCAACCTTCCTTTGTATTGTCACTCCCATTCCTTTTTCATCGATGGTTCCTACTACAACTGCAGCACCGTATTTCTTAATGAGCGGGGAAATCTTTTCGAACCGTTCTTCCCCATCCTCTAAATTAATGGAGTTGATAATTACCTTACCCTGTGAATATTTCAAAGCTGCCTCCAGAACTTCTTCATCGGTTGTATCGATGACAAGAGGAACTTTCACTTTTTTCACAACTTCCTGTATGAATGTATCCATATCTTCCGCTTCTTCTCTGTCAGGATCTGCAACACAAATATCGATGACCTGTGCACCATTTTTCACCTGTGATCTTGCGATTTCCGATGCTTTTTCAATTTTATTCTCAGCAATCAGTCTCTTGAACTTCCTGGAGCCGATTACATTCGTCCGTTCGCCTACCAATATAGGGCGGTTATCCTTGTCATCGTATAAAAACGGTTCAATACCCGAGACAGCGTGAGCATGTGAGTTGTTCGGAACTCTTGGAATATATCCTTTTACCAGCTCGGATAATGCCCTTATATGATCTGGAGTCGTCCCGCAACAGCCACCAACCAAGTTCAGCCACCCTTTTTCAAGGAACCCTTTCATTTTCAGACTGAGTGATTCCGGGGTTTCATTATAGTTCCCTTCCTCATCAGGCAGTCCGGCATTCGGATAACAGCTGACAAATGTCGTCGCTAAATTTGATAGTGAACGCAGATGATCCCGCATGAATTCAGGTCCTGTCGCACAGTTCAACCCGACTGCCAGAGGGTTCAGATGTTCCAATGATAAATAAAATGCTTCGATGTTCTGTCCTGCCAGTGTCGTACCCATCGGTTCTATTGTGCCTGATAAAAGGATAGGGACCTCCTTGCCGGTTTCTGCGAACGCAGCCTGGATACCAAGGTTTGCTGCTTTGACATTCAACGCATCCTGACTGGTCTCCAGCAACAGTACATCTACATCTCCATCCAGCAGTCCCTTCGCCTGTATGCGGTAATTATCGGACAATGCGTCGAAACTGATTCCACCTGTGACCGATAACGTTTTGGTAGTCGGTCCCATTGATCCGGCTACAAACCTTGGCCATTCGGGAGTCGTAAAGGATTTTACCGCTTTTCTTGCTATTTCTGCCGCAGTTTTATTTATTTCATAAGCTTGGGTACCTAATCCATATTCCTCAAGTACAATAGGGGTGCCTCCGAATGTGTTTGTCTCTACCACATCAGCGCCTGCCTGTAAATATTCACAATGGATATTGTAAATGACTTCCGGCGCAGTGATGACAAGATGTTCGTTGCACCCGTCCAGCTCCTCTCCACCGAAGTCTTCTGGTGTTAAGCCCGCCTCTTGAAGCATTGTTCCCATAGCCCCGTCGAGGACGAGTATTTTCTTTCTGAGCTGTTCTTCAAATAATGTGCTGCCCATATGGAGCCTCCATTTCTTTCCCGGCTTTTTCTTTCATATACTGAAGTAATTCTATACTCATATCGTATCGGACAAACGGGGTGATCAGGTAGATTCCGTTAAATAATTCAAGAGCTGAATCCAATAGCTCTTTGGCAATTCCCATTCCCGCTGCCCTTGTATGAACGGGGTCGGTACCTGCATTTTTCATCCTTTCTCTCGTTTCCACCGGGACTTTGATGCCAGGTACTTCATGGTGAAGGAACTCTGCATTCCTGGAACTCAATAAAGGCATGATTCCGATGAAAATCGGCGTATTTAAATGCCTGGTCGCTTCATGGATTTGGTACATCTCTTCTACACCAAATACCGGCTGAGATATGAAATAATCCGCTCCTGATTCAATTTTCCTCTCGAGTCGTTTTACTGATGCATCCAGATGTCTGAAATTCGGATTGAATGCAGCTCCAACCGAGAACTGTGTTTTTTGCCGGAGTGATTTACCGGAGAATGATATTCCTTCATTATTCTGCTTGATCAATTCAATCAATTCCAGACTAGAAAGGTCGTAGACGGAAGCTGCGCCGGGAAAATCCCCTATTTTTGCAGGATCCCCCGTAATGGCCAATATATTGTGAATCCCCAGCGTGCAGAGCCCCATCAAGTGGGATTGAAGGCCGATCAAATTACGGTCCCGGCATGTGATATGTACGAGCGGCGTAAGATCGTATCTTTCCTTGACCATCGTCCCAATCGCATCATTTCCGATCCTCGGGGAAGCCAAAGGATTGTCTGCAAGTGTGACGGCATCAATGCCTTCCTTCTTTAACGCTTTTACCCCTTGAAAAAATAGACTGGTATCGAGGTGCTTTGGGGGATCGAGCTCGACAATCACCGTTCTCTTTTCTTTTACTTTCTGATGAATCAATTTATCTTTTAAAGGGGGTGAAGTAATCTGTACACATCTTTTTGTTTTTACCTCTTTATCCGTAACCGGAACTCTGCTGGACAAATTCTTTGATACTGCCCGGATATGTTCGGGTGTGGTCCCGCAGCATCCACCTATTATCCTTGCACCCTGTTTCCTGAGGTCATTGCTTATCCTCCCGAAATATTCCGGTTCTGCAGAATAATAGAATCTCCCCTCTTCATAATTCGGCAGACTTGCGTTCGGATAGACTGATAGAAATGCATTGTTTGGGATTGGTACTTCTTCCAAGGAGGAAACCATATGATACGGACCCATCCTGCAATTGATCCCTACAACATCCGCCCCGAGGTTTTCCAGCTCCCGAAGCGCAGTATTTACGTTCATACCGTTTTGAAGTACTCCCGGTTCATGCATCGATACCTGCGCGATGACTGGCAGGTCTGTTTCCCGTTTGGCGATCTTAACGACTGTCGACAACTCCTCAAAATCATAATACGTTTCAAGGAGGATTCCATCGACTCCTTCAAGCAGCAGACAGTATAGCTGTTCACGGAAACTTCGTTTGATTTCCTCAAGAGATATATTCTGTTTTATCGCCCTGATTCCACCAATGGTCCCTGCAACATAGGTTTGGTCACCTGCTGCCTTTTTAGCAAGCCTTACTGCTGCAGTATTTATTTCCTTGACTGAGTCCTCCAATCCGTACCTCGAAAGTTTTTCATAGTTTGCGCCATACGTATTGGTCTGGATGATATCCGCCCCTGCATCTATATAATCTCTATGAACCTTGAAGACTTCATCCGGGTGGGAAAGGTTTAATTCCTCGAAACATCGATCCACACCGTATGAATACAATAAAGTCCCCATGGCTCCATCAGCTATCAAAATTTTCTCTTTTATCGATTGTATGAGCGGTTTCACATTATCCCTCCTTCTTCACAAGTGGATGATTTTATCATGAATCGATTCTATCTTGATTGAATTCAATCCCTGCTTAAGATCTTCAATTAACTCGTTTGTGTCTTCCAGTCCAACCGATAACCTCAAGAGGCCGTCTGTAATCCCGCGCCGCTCCCTTTCCGGCTGCGGCATGGATGCATGTGACATCTTTGCCGGGTAAGAAAGAATGGATTCAACAGCTCCAAGGCTAACAGCAAATACGGGAATCTTCACTGCTTTACTCAATCTTCTGACTTCAACTTCACTTTTTAAGCGGAAAGATAACACAGCACCCGGCCCTTCTGCCTGGCGAACATGGATCTCGTGTCCTTTGTGATAGCTTAATCCCGGATAATACACTTCCTCTACTTCTTCTCTCGTCTCCAGGAATCGGGAGATTTTATATGCGCTTTCTGAAGATTGTTTAAGCCGGACATGCAGGGTCTTCAATCCCCTTAATAATAGCCAGCTGTCCTGCGGCCCAAGTACAGCACCAAATGAGTTTTGTAAGAAAGCAAGCTTTTCTGCAAGTAATTCGTTTCCAGTCACCGCGAGTCCCGCAAGGACGTCACTGTGACCAGCCAGAAACTTGGTCGCGCTGTGCAATACTACATCAATACCAAGTGACAAAGGTCTCTGCAGCAGCGGGGTCATAAACGTATTATCTAAAAATGTGTAGCAATCATTTGCTTTGGCCAGTTTCACAATTCCTTCAATGTCAGTTATGTTCAGCAATGGATTAGAAGGAGTTTCAATATAAATCACTTTCGTATTTGGTCTGATCGAACGGGCAACTTCATGAAGATCCCTCATATCAACAAAGGAATACTGAATACCAAACCGGTTTAATACCTCTGTAATCAATCGGTAAGTGCCTCCATATACTTCTTCCGAAATAAGAACATGGTCCCCCTTGGAAAGGATCAGGAAACTTGTGGAAATCGCAGCCATGCCTGATGAAAATGCAAAGCCTCTTACACCGCCTTCCAGTTCAGCGATCGTCTCTTCCAACGTTTCTCTGGTAGGGTTTCCTGAACGACTGTAATCATAGGCGCCAAACTGATCGAAATTACTCTGATGAAAAGTGGTAGCGTGATAGACAGGTGTAGAAACCGCTCCAGTATGAGCATCATATCCGTGAGAGTGAAGCAGGGAAGTTTGCCGTGAATATGTTTTTTTACCCATGAATAATCGCCTCTCCTCTTAACTGATTAAATACATTCTCTAAGTCCGAAATGATATCATCCACATGCTCAATGCCAACTGAAAATCTCAACAGCCGATTACAAATTCCCAGCCTATTCCTTTCCATTACAGGTATATCTGCATGTGTCTGTGCAGCCGGATACGTAATGAAACTTTCAACCCCTCCAAGACTTTCAGCAAACGTGATGACTTTGAGTTTCTGCAGAAATGGACCAACCCATTCTTCCCTTGTAATCCGGAATGACAGCATCCCGCCTCTGCCGGTATACAGCACATCACTCACACAATCATGATTCTTCAGGTATTCTGAAATTACCCTTGCATTTTTTTCATGCTGAGCCATTCTTATACTTAGTGTTTTCATGCCTCGAAGAAGCAGCCAGCTGTCAAAAGGGGAAAGGACGGCACCGATGGAATTCTGAATGATGAAGAGCTTCTCACCCAATTCCTCACTATTAACGATGGCCGCCCCTGCAAGGACATCATTGTGACCGCCTAAATATTTCGTAGCACTGTGAACGACGATATCCGCCCCTTCTGTAATCGGCTTTTGCAGAATCGGGGTATAAAACGTGTTGTCCACGATCAGCAGCAGGTTATGACCTTGAGCAATGGAGGAAACGGCTGAAATACTGGTTTCATTCATCAACGGATTAGTTGGCGTCTCAAGAAATATCGCTTTTGTTCTACCATTCAACTTTTCTGTAATCCGGCTATCATCATGCATATCCACGAAATGAAACCTGATTCCATATTGTTTTTCAAACTGAAGAAATAAACGATAGCTGCCCCCGTATAGATCTTGGGAAACAATCAATTCATCGCCTGTTGTGAATAGACTCAGAACAGCTTGAATGGCTGCCATCCCCGAACTGAATGCCAAAGCCCTATGTCCTTCTTCCAGCTTAGCAAGTGTATCTTCTACTATGGACCTGGTAGGATTTCCAGTTCGGGAATAATCAAATCCTGTTGATTGTCCGATAGCCTTGTGTTCATATGCTGTTGACAAATGAATGGCGGGGCTGATGGCCCCTGTGCCTGCGTCCGTACGATTTCCGGATTGAACGAGAATTGTATCGATATGTTTTTTCAACTTTGCAGCTCCTTTTCTCTTTTTTACACGAAAAGGGGTAAAAAACAAAAAGCCCTCTTATCAAAATAAGAAGGCTTCTATCGTTCATTCTCCCTCTTATCGTTCAAGTTGATTACAACTTGCTGGAATTAGCACCATGCGCCATGCTGGTTGCTGAGGTGTCACAGGGCCAGTCCCTCTACCTCTCTGGATAAGAATCTATTTGGTTTTATTAAATCCAGCAATCACTTTACTGAAATAACTTCTTCATAACTTACACCATACTTTATTAATTGTCAATGAAAATTATGAATACTTTGTCATTTTTAATGCTTTAAGCAGTTATTGATTTGATGAGTTTGTTAAATATTGATGGACTGTTAAACAAACAAATGTTTAATTCATCAACATCAAGTCTATATGTATATAAATACTAGAATAGGATGTGATCAGTTATGAAGGGCGTAACGTTCCAAGGGAAAGAAAAGATGATGGTCAAAGAAGTTGAAACACCTGATATCCAGGAAGCTACAGACATGATTGTGCGAATCACAGCAAGTGGGATATGCGGTTCTGACCTTCACCTATACCACGGCGGGATAGAACCTCAACAAGATTATGTCGTGGGACACGAGCCAATGGGGATTGTCGAGGAAGCAGGTTCCGAAGTGAAAAGTCTTAAAAAAGGGGACCGTGTCGTCATCCCTTTCAATATCGGCTGTGGAGAGTGTTTCTTCTGCAAGAATCAGATGGAAAGTCAGTGTGATGATTCCAATCCCCATGGAGAAATAGGAGGTCTGTTTGGATTTACTGAAATGATGGGAGGTTATCCGGGCGGACAGGCAGAATATCTTCGAGTGCCTTATGCTGACTTTACATCATTTAAAGTACCCGAGACCAGTAACCTCGATGACGAAAGTGTCCTCTTCCTTTCGGATGTCATACCTACAGCTTATTGGAGCGTTGAAAACAGCGGGGTAAAAGAAGGGGATACTGTCATTGTTCTTGGGAGCGGCCCGATAGGACTGATGGCTCAAAAGTTTGCCAAATTAAAAGGCGCCGATCGAGTCATTGCTGTTGATCAGGTTGAGCACCGCCTGGATCATGCTAAACGCACAAACAGTGCTGAAATATACAATTTCAAAGAAACCCCTGACATCGGATCTGTCCTTCACGAATTTACTAAAGGAGGCGCTGATGTGGTCATTGACTGTGTAGGAATGGATGGTACCGTCCCTCCCGAAGAGACATTAGGATCAGATTTCGATAATCAATTCGGAACCATCAGTCCAATTAAAACCGCCTCACAAGCTGTCAGAAAATTCGGTACAGTGCAATTGACAGGTGTTTATGGGACGGAGGCAAACCGTTTTCCCTTAGGCGACTTCTTCAGCAGAAATGTCTCCATCAAAATGGGGCAGGCTCCTGTCATACATCTTATGCCTAAATTGTATGATATGATAGAAAACAACGAATTTGACCCTACCGATATCATCACTCATCGTTTACCACTTGAAGAGGCGGCAAAGGGTTATGATATTTTTGATGAGAAAGCGGACGGCAATATTAAAGTGATTTTAAAACCATAATAATTTTGATTAGAAAAGCTGCCATATCACTTGGGATGGCAGCTTTTTTATATTCTTCTTCAAGAATGAAGGATTCCGATTTTCCTTTTCACCTCTTGCAAAAGTGGACGGGTTTTCTTTCTTGCTTTTTCTGCACCCTGCAGTAAAACTTCATTAAGCTTTTCAGGAGATGCCATCAACTCATTGTATCTGTCACGCGGCTCCTCCAAATACACATTCATAACATCAAAAAGCTCTTTCTTGGCTTCTCCCCATGAAATTCCCGACAGGAAGCGATTTCTCATTTCTGAGGTTTGTATGTCTGTCGCAAATTCTTTATATAACGAGTATATTACAGATGCATCCGGATCCTTCGGCGCTCCAGGCGGGCTGGAATCTGTCTTGATCTTATTTATGAGTTTTTGCAGCTTTTTCGGTTCCTCGAATAATGGGATGGTATTGTTATAGCTTTTACTCATCTTGCGTCCATCCAATCCCGGGAGCACAGCGGTTTCTTTTTCAATGACATACTGAGGAAGTGTGAATGTGTCACCGTAGGTATGATTAAAGCTTTCAACGATGTCCCTTGCGATTTCAACATGCTGAATTTGATCCCTGCCCACAGGAACAATTTCAGTTTGGAAGAGCAGGATATCCGCAGCCATCAAGATCGGATACGTAAACAACCCCATATTCACTCCTGTATCAGCCTCTCTTCCAATCTCGATATTTTCCTCGACAATGGATTTATATGCATGTGCCCGGTTCATCAATCCCTTAGGAGAAAAACAGGCTAATATCCAGCTTAATTCAAAAATATCCGGGACATCTGATTGCCTGTAAAATATCGCTTTCTCAGGATTAAGCCCTAAAGCTAGCCATGTAGCAGCAATTCCGCGGCTGAGCAGATTCATTTCCTCTTTGTCATGTATTTTTGTGAGTCCATGATAATCCGCTACGAAATAAGCAGGCATATATTCTTCGTTTTGTGCAAATTCGAGTGCTGGTTTTATTGCACCGATGTAATTTCCCAAATGCACCCTTCCTGTAGGTTTGATCCCGGTCAGCACTTGCTTTTTCATCCCTCATTCCTCCATTTCTTTTAACGCAAAAAAGGGCTCCCCATCCTAAAAAGGACGGGAAACCCGTGGTGCCACCTTCATTCGTTCACAGCCGTAAACGCACTTACATGTACATAGGATCGTACCTAGATACATTGTCCCTTGTAACGGTGAGACTTTCCGCCACGACCTACTTTCACTTTCGGTCTGGGTGCTCAGAAGCCCATTCGACTGTCCTGCCACGCTGATTCTCACCGCCCATCAGCTCTCTGAAGAGTTTTCAACAGTTTACTTTTCTTCATCATTGCATACGTATTTTCTTGTTTTCCAATATTTTATAGTAAGAGGAAAATTTGGTCAATACTTTTTTAAATTTCCTTTGATGTAAAAGGCAGAAATAATTTTACACCTCTTTTGTTAAAGGGTAGGAACTTCATATCCCCAACCAGGTGACTGGCATATCCAAGCATGCATGCTTCAAATACGCCTTCTATCTGCAGTGAAGACTCAAAGTATTTCGAAATAAACCCAAAAAAGATTACTCCAAGCAAAGAATGGGTATAACTTCGGTGTGAAACAAGCGAAGCAATTACGATGTAGATTCCAAGCAGCCATAACCAGGTTTCATCCATATGCCAGCCTGCTGCAGCCACTCCGATTCCTGTAATGGTCAGCATCCTCCTCTGAGTAATCACGGTGGAAAGCATTAAAATACCGATTCCGTATCCTATACCGATCCATTGTTCTCTTCCTTGCTCTTCCAAGAAACTGTATAATATCATCATAGAACCAATTACTTGGGCCACCGCACGGATCATCTTTGGTGAAAAGGTCACCTTATTACTGAGCTTACCATCGATATCCATATCCGGCATCAACCCGGAAATCGCGCCTGCTGTGACAAGAATGGCTGTCGCGCTTAGATCTGATCCTGTTGAGTTGGCTGTGATAAATCCCGCAGCTGCTCCTGCGGCCATATGTGCTGTTCCGTTCACAACACTCCTCCTTATCTTACAAGAAATACTGAACTTCCCATAATAGAGGATTTAAGGTGAAGTGAACATGGGAAACTTGAATTATTTTTTCAGCAGCTCGATCTTTACCTTCGTGATAATCTCATGAAAATAGGATGGAGGATGAGCGACAAAGTCATTTATTGATATGTTTCTGTTTATGTATTCCTTTTCAAAGTCTTTATTGATAATAAATCCTTCTGATTGGACTTCTTTCAGTTCTTTGGAGATCAGCCTTTCAAAATTTCTAAGAGTGGTGCGGAAGATGCCTGATACTTCATCCAATTGAATACTAAAGCTTTCAAAGTTCACAGGTTTTGTATAAAAATAAACATTTGCTAACTCGCGGTCCATGATCCCTGTGCCATTCAACTCTTCCTTGATGACACCGGCAAAAGTTAGATCACCGAAGTCAATCTCCATCCCCAATTCTTCATGAATCTCCCGTACCCCGTCTTCAATTAACTCATGAGATAATATATGGCCGGCAGCTGTAATATCAAACAGTCCTGGGTAATCTTTCTTTCGATCACTTCTCAGTTGAAAATAAATATATTCCTCCCCGCTGCGTTCATCAGTATGGGCCAGCCAGCAGTGAAACGTTTCGTGCCAATCCCCATCTGTATGTACTTCTTCACGAGTCCGTTCTCCCAATCTATTATAATCTCCATCGAAAATGGATAGTTTCTCTTCATTCATAAACCCGCCTCCTTCAACTTGTTATCATTATTTGCATAAGAGTTTTCCTTATTAGCTGATTTCCCTTCCATATTAACATAATTTTCTATTTTATATTCAAAAAAGAGCATAAACCCGTTTTGGTTTATACTCCATCTTAGTCCTATCATTTATTTTTTCGGCTGTTTAATTTATACACTCTGTAAAAGAAGCCTCCTATGATGAATAAAATACCACCGATAAGAGATCCCAATGTATTCATGAGCCAATCATCAATATCCGTTGACCTTCCCAGGGGAAGGAAGTATTGAGTCAATTCGATAAAGAATGAAAATAGTGCACCTAGAAAGGTCACCTTCAAAACTATCGCTCTTTGGTGGCGCATCCACCAGCTTGAAAAGAAAGCGAAAGGAACAAACAGGAAGATATTCGCTAATAGGTTTCGTATTGGAACCTCTAAATGATTGCGGTATATGAGATTGAGTTTGAGATTGGAAAATGGCTCCATATTGGTATTGCCTTTAATTCCGCCGTTCACTCCTCCATCTCCGATAAATGGAGTGAGTGTGATCAAACAGATCCCCCCAATGGAAATCGAAAGCAATAAAATGGGAAGGAGATTCATCCACCTGCCCCTTCCCTTTTTCTTTTTCCAAACGGAGACGGCTAGAATAGAAGTAATGGTAATCAGTGCAAGAATGGGTATCACCCATCCGAATGCGCTCCATAATTCATGCATCTTTCGTCTCCTACTTTCTACCTCTTATATTAATTAAATACAACGACATGAGATCATTTATACCACATTTCTTAAGAGGAGAAACATCTCCAGGCTATTCTTCATAAGAAATCCACTTCCTCTTTTCATTCATTCTGACTGTGTACCCTTCTTTATCCAGTCTTTCTAAAAAAGGAATCATATATTTTCGTGTTATTCCCAATACCTCTTTCGCTTCAGTAATGGCAAAACTTTGACCGGTGTTTTTCATCAAGAAATTAGTTGCTTGAATGAATGATTCATATGCATATGCGTATTTTTCGTCCAGCGGAATAATCCATTTTTCCTGGACAAAAAATGAATAATACTTTTGTCTAAGTGATTCAGGGATACCTGCATCGTGAAAATATTCTTCTACTGTTTTCACCTTCAAATCGTCTTCCCTGATAGAATGAATCATCTGCAAACACCTTTTTTCCCATTGAAAGGGAAGTTGGGGAGTGAACCCTCTAATACTAAAGACACCATTCTCTATTAATAATCTTTTCTGTTGAAGGAGATGGTCGATACTAGAAAGGAGTACATCATATGGAATATCGAGAAGCTGAGTCAGTTCCCCTTTATTCATCCCTTTATCTAAGGGGTTTTGTTCGTGGTAGATACTGAGTTCGCTGAAAATCCTTTCACCACAGCTTTCAATAATGGTGATATGTGTCACATTGCAAGAACGCAAAACGAACCACCCCTCCTGTTTGAGGATAGAGGAAAGTTCGTTTTCGGTAACGGACGCATCTTTTTGGATACTTTCAGCAGTCATGCTCTTTTTCTTATCTAGCAGATTCAATATTCTTTCCTCTGGAGTTCCTTCCATGATTGATCGGAGCTTTGCAATCGTTTCATGTCCGAATCTGTATGATTCGCCTTTCGGATTAATGACCCAGCCTCCTCCAATCGTTTCCATAGGAGTAGGTCTTCTTATTACAAAGCGGTCACCTCGTTTAACCACTATGTGCTCGTTCAATCGAATCTGGCAAAGGATGAGGTCTTTTTCTTTATCAATTTTATTACGGTCGAAAAATATCAGTTTACCCATCACCTCAGAAGTGCCTGTATGGACTTTCACTTCCATTCTCTGTTTCATTTCATGCGATAAACCTTTAAGGACATTTATCGATACGTCAATCGTATCTGTCACGGAAAGGTGAGTGGATCCAACCAGAACGTCACCCCGTTTAAGTTCCTGGTGATGAATCCCCGGAAGGTTAACCGCTGTACGCTGACCGGCAAATCCTTTCTGGGTGTCCATTCCATGAACCTGGATCTGCCTTGCTTTAGTGGACAGACCCCTGGGGAGGATCAGGAGGTTCTCACCTGTCACGACAGATCCCTCGTAGATAGTCCCCCTTACGATGGTCCCTTGTCCTTTTACGGTGAATACCTGGTCGATCGGCATCCGGAAATCCCCTTCCCAGGTCCTTACAGGAATGTCTTCCATTGACCGGATGATCAATTCTTTCAGTTCTTGGATCCCATCACCTGATATACTGTCCACCATCATTAATGGGGCATTTTCGAAGGGGGAACCTTGTAGTTCTTCCACTACCTCATCTTTTGCAAGTTCTCTAAGGTCAGCATCCACTTTCGAAGTTTTCGTGAGTACCACAATACCATTAGTGATTCCCAGCAATGAAAGAATGTCAAGGTGCTCACGGGTTTGCGGCATGATACCTTCATCTGCAGCAACAACCAATACCACAAGATCTATCCCAGCTACACCTGCAATCATCTTTTTGATAAAACGTTCGTGACCGGGGACATCAACGATTGAAATTTGCATGTCTTCATCTTTATAGAGCGGGGCAAACCCCAATTCAATTGAAATCTGCCTTTCCTTTTCCTCTTTAAGCCGATCGGTGTCGATATTCGTCAGCGCTTTAGTGAGTGTCGTCTTCCCGTGATCGATATGGCCTGCCATACCGATCGTATAAAAGCGTTTTTGCAATCTTCACACCTGCTTTCACTATGTAAACATGATTCTTTATCGCTTTCTATTTTTATAATGAGTAAATAAGACTCCTGTCATCAACGCAAAGCAAGCAACAAACAGCATTCCCTTCACATTCTCTCCTTCAGAGAAAGACTTGATGGTCCAGAGCAGTATAACGATTGTGATTACACAATCAAAAATAAACATCCCTTTTGATTTTCTGATTTTCTTCACCCGCTTAAACTAATAGAATAATACAATTTTACCATATATCTTGATTAATAAGAAAATAGCCAAGAGGAATCCAAGCTTGTTCTAAACTTACTTAAGCTTGATACCAACTTGACTATTCCCGTCACCTGTTTAATTAGAACCTTCTTTGATCAGCGTCTTCATATCAGCTGTGATTTCGTCGTAAGGTACGTCGCTGTTACCGCTGTATGTCTTTACGACAACTCCTTCTTGATTGACCAGATAGAAACTCGTACCATGAATGACTTGATCAGACTTAGGATCATTCGCTACGATTGACTTGAAGGAATGCTCCGCAAACTCTTTGATCTCTTCAAACTCATATCCAGTAAGCAATTCCCACTTACTGGTATCGGCTTCGAATTTTGAGATATAGTCTTTTAATACCTCAGGCTTATCATGTTCAGGATCCACACTGAAGGACACAATCTTATAATCCTCCACTCCTTCTTTCTTCAGTTCCCCTTGAAGTTTTTTCAGGTTAAACGTCATTGGAGGGCAGACAGTTTCACAGTTTGTGAAAATAAAATCCGCAACCCATACTTTCCCTTCTAAATCCTTCAAACTCACCTTTTCATTATTCTGGTTCGTATAACTGAAGTCTGAGATTTCATAATCCGTTTCTGCTTGAAAGTCACTATTGCTGCAACCTGCAAGGAGAATTCCGATCAGAGTCATCATGACTGCTAGTGTTTTCGGTTTAGACACTTCAATCTCCTCCGCTTTCATCTACTATTTCTCATACTATGTTAGTAGAAAGATAAGGAAAATTCAATGCGCTTCATTTGAGTTTCGATGTCTATTTTGTGAAATCACCTTGTCCTTTCAGTCCAAGGCATAATGCACCAAGACTGCCTGTGAATCCCCCATCATCGAGGAAGATGGCATTGTAGCCAAGCATTTCTTCAAACTGGGAAAGATCTTCTTTAAGAGGCGTATTTCCACTCAGTGTACTCCCAATAAAAACAATTGATTGAGTATCATGTGTAACTGCCATTTGATGAGCCAATAAGATGATCGTCTCGGCCATCATATTTGTCATCGATCGTATTATATCACCGTCATTACTCTTTCCTTTCTTGTACTTGGCAAAGTTTGCAGCAGTTAAATTTTCTGGAACGGGAGTTTCCTGATCTTGATAAATATCCAACACCATCAAGTCTACAGACGCCCGGTGGCCATTCGCAGCTAACTTCACCAGCTCTGTGAAGTCGGTTACACCCGTTAATTTACTTCCAAGCCCCATAAACATACCCCCGCCTATACCACTCCCTAAAACCCTTGTAAAACTTCTATCGTCAACCTTGAAGAAAGAGGTACCTGTTCCGATATTGACTACGATGAATCTCTCTATTTGATGGTGCTGCTCTTTAAGGAGCTCTCGGGTACCTTCTTCCACTGCCCGAAACTCCGGGATAACACTGACTTCTTTCCGTAACGATTTGATTTTCATCGCCCCTCCGCCGGTTACATGCAGTAAAGCGTCAGGTGAAGTCAGTTCCAGCCATTTTGAAACAGAATGTAATTCTCTACTGTCAAATCGTTTAAAATGCTTCCTGCCGTTTTCTTCATACACAATCTTCGTCAGTGTACCACCTGCATCAATCCCAATGTTCTTCATTCAGCTTCTTCTTTCAATTTCTTCTTTGAGAATAAGAAATGAAGGATATATCCATGTATCACCATGATGATCAAAAATGCCAGGAGATAATAGAATACCCCGATAATCCCTTTCGAAAAGTCTGCTGTGAAAAGCCACCAAATAGACGCTAACAGTAAAAAGAAAAATTGAAGCGCAACCCCTTCCCAAAATGGTTTCTTATAACTATTAAAATCCAACAGCCTCTTCCAGCTCCATCCGATTGCAACAGCGGCTGAAATCAACAGTAACAAAATATAAATACTTATTTTCATGAATGAACACCTGCTCTTTGGTCTGATTATCTCTATCTTATTAAAAAAGGATGGAAATATAAAGTGAAATTAGAAATGTCAGGAAAACAAAAAGCCAGGGTTCTCCTGACTTTTTGTTTTTTCATAGAAGGTTAGTTTGTCCTAAACAGTGAATAGAAATTCTGTCCTGCTTCCATTTTGAGATGATATGACTTCAAGCCGTGCATCGATCCTCTCTTTCAATTCTGGTACGTGGGAAATCAATCCGACTAATCGGCCGCTGCTTTGGATGTCCATCAACGCTTCAATCGCATGATCGAGTGATTCCGGATCAAGGGTTCCGAAACCTTCATCGATGAACATCGTCTCAAGTGAAACTCCTCCTGCATATTGTTGTACGACATCCGCAAGGCCAAGCGCTAATGCCAGTGAAGCTTTAAAGCTTTCACCGCCTGACAATGTTTTAACATGACGATCTTGACCTGTATATTGATCAAATACAAGCAGTTCCAGTCCACTTTGTACATTCCCTTTGCTGCGGTCTGCCTTTCGAATGAGGTTATACCTGCCGGCGGTCATTTTTATCAATCTTTCATTCGCGATACTAAGTATATCTTCAAGGAAGGATGCAAGCACATATCTTTCAAAAGTCAGTCGATTTGCATTTTGACCGCGGGCGAGATCTGCAAGCTGACCAACCGTTTGATAATCTACTTCCAACTCTTTTATCCCTTCATTTATTTCGAGTACCCGGGATAGTATATTCTTATTCTCTTTCGTATGGGAGATCACCCGGTTAAGTTCTTGGTTTACCTTCTCCATTTCTTCAGATACAGCAGCCAAAACCTCTTTAATCACTTTGATATCAGGCTTTTCTTGATCCTCAAGCTGCCTATTCACTTCATCTAATCGATCAGTTACTGAGCGTAGATCTTCACCGTATTTCTTTAACTTGTTTTCCAGATCAATTATTTCATCTTCTGTTTTTTTCGCTTCGTGAAAAGACTTGTAGTGAGGAAAACCTTGTTGGGTCAATAACGAAAGAAACGCTTCCCGTTCCTCCTTCATTTCTGCATCAATCTTGTCAGCTTGATTTTTCTTTTCTTCTACTTGTGAAGCTTTCACACTATTCTCTTTTTCCCAAGTAAAATAGTTTTGCTGTGCTTTTTCGAAGTCAGATTTCATTTTTCCCAGCAAATCTTGTTTTTGTTTCAAAGCATTATCAAAGTCATTCTTTGTGGTAATTTCATTTGGAATGGATTCTCTTACCTTTTCCAAAGCAGTCTTTTTCGTCAAGTAAGCGACTTCCAGCTGTTGTTGTTTAAGCTGGCGATCCTTAACGGCTTCTTCAATTTCCAAAAGTTTTTCTTTCCCTTTCTTGAGTTCCTCTTTAGTCCTTGTTTGTTGATCTACTTCTTTTTTCTTTTCAAGTATTAAGTTTTTCACGGATCTAACACTATCTTCGGCTTCTTGAATAACATTTACACTATTTTCAATCGTCAGGTCTTTTGAGAATTTTGAAGCTTTTTTTAGCAGTGAATGAATCTGCCCTTCTGTTTCTTCCATTTTGGTTTCTTCCTGTGCCGCTGCAAGGCTCACTTTTTTTTCTTCATCCTGAAGTGATTGCAATGTTTTTTTTGCGCTTTCCATATCTTCATCCGATGGCAGATCATGCCCGCCCATGGCCAACTGAGGATGGTGCAGCGACCCGCATACAGGGCAAGGAGTTTCCTTATCAAGATCCGATGCTAATATGGCTGCCTGTGCTGTACGCCATTGATTATCCAGATAAGCGACAGTATCAGCAGCATCTTTAACGTTCCTGCAGATGATTGTATATTGCTCATTCAACGAAGTGAAGTTTTTCTTGTATTGACCGTTCCTGTCTATCAATTTTCGGGCTTCTTTAAGAGTCTCTAATAGAGATTCTTTATCCTGAAGTGTTTTTTCGAATTGGAAAAGCATGCTTTGACTTTCTTCGAATTTTTCTAGGGCGTTTTCCCTTTCACGGATTCCCCTTTGGAGAAAGGTGATTTGTTCAGACTGTTTATCTATTAATTGCTGTTCCTTCGATCGTTGTTCCTGAATCTCATTTAAATCTGATTGCAGTGTATCGAGTGAATAAACATCTTTCTGGATACTTTCAAGATGGTTTATCTTTTTTACAAGCGCATCCCTGACAGGTTCCCTTTCTGCTTCTTCGCTTAGCATATTTTTTGCCTGCTTGAGCTTCTCTGCTAACGTCCCTTGGTCTTTCAATAATTGTTCCAGTTCACGCTTCAAGACTTTAAGCTTTTGATTCAGTTTATGACAATATTCATCTTGTTTTATTAATCTGGATGCCTTATGTGCAAGGGCGATTTCATTTTTCACTTTTTCCATTTCCGCCGTCTGTTGCTCAAGCTTGTTGAATTCGACAGTTAATTTATCACGTAATTCAAATTGTTGAAGAAGTGTATTCGCCTCTGCCAATTGCTTATTTACGCTGTCTCTTTTGTTTTGTACCTGTTGATAGGAGAGCTGGACGTTTATCTGCTGCTCCTCCATCTTTTCAATATGGGCTGGAAGAAGCCCAAGGATACGGCTATCGTTTAAAGGTTCTTCCTTCAATGATTCTATAAGCTCGTCATTATTTTCAGTGTTAATTTTCAGCAATTCTCTTGTTCGTGTTTCAACAGCTGCTTCCACTGTCTTTCTCAGCTCATCCGCTTCCGTTTTTAACCCTTCCTGAATCACCTTATAAAGCTCTGTATGGAATAGCCGCTGCAAGATGACCTCTTTATCTTTACTATCAGATGTTAACAACTTTCGGAATTCCCCTTGGGGAATCATGAGTATTTGACGAAATTGATTGGCATCCAACTGAATGAGGGATTTTATCTTTTCATCGACTTCCCTTACATTTGCTGCAAGAAGCTGTTCAGCACCGTCTTCATCAAATGTATATAATTCAGCCCTGGCATTGATTGTTGTAAACCCTTCTCCCCTGGCTTTCTTCTTCTCCTGCTGAGGTGAACGCCAGATGCGGTATGTTTTCCCTCTTAAACTGAATAAGAGTTCCACTTCTGTTATATCTTCATCTTTGGCAAACTGACTTCTCAATTCAGCCGGGCTTCGATCTTCACCACTTGCCTTTCCATAAATCGAGAACGAAATACCATCAAAGATGGTCGTCTTACCAGACCCGGTCTTACCTGAAATCACAAACATGGTACGGTTGCCCAGATTTCTGAAATCAATTTCCTCCTTATCTGCATATGGTCCGAATGCCTGCATAGTTAATTTAAGAGGTTTCACTTTTCAAACACCTCCTGCCTTGCTTTTGCAATAACCTTTTGCAAGATATCTTCCTTAGATGGTGAAAAATCGCTGGTTGTCATATCCGCATGGAATTCTTTGAATAATTCCAATTCTGACTTCTTTTTGTCCTCCAATACGTTGAAACTGTTTTTCTTTTTTGCATCCGTCAATTCTAATTTTCGTTCAAGATGCAGCACATTTGGATAAACTTGACGAAGTTTGTTAATCGGGTCAATCAAGGTGCCTTCATCGTGCAAAGTGATTTTTAAATAATCATCCACCTTTTGAGATTGATAGAATGACGGATCGAGCAGCTCTTCCAAATACCCTTGAAGCTCGCGCATATCCTGCCTTGGAGTCAAAGTTCGTTCACTGAGATCAAACAATCCACTTTCCTCCATTTCAACAATCGTAACAGACTTCCGCTGGCTTGCTTCTGAAAATGAGTACTTTAGAAGTGAACCTGAATAACGAACCGTATCATGTTTAATCGCGTCAGGGCTGTGCAGGTGCCCAAGCGCTGTATAATGGAATGAATCGAACAAATCACTGCCTACACATCCAGAGCCCCCAACTGACAACGTACGCTCAGAATCCGTCGTTTTGCCTCCGAGTACAAATGCATGACCGACGAACACATGACGTTCATCGGGATTCATCACCTGCTTAATCCTCTCCACGATCGCTTCCATTGCATCTTGGTGGGAATGTATTGAATCATCATCAAGCAATTGACGAACCGTTCCGGGTTCTGCATATGGAATGCAATGAAAGTTCACCCCATTTATGGTTACAGGCGTAAAGTCCGACGTCAATTTCCCTTTTAAGTAAAAGTGGCTGTGTTTGTACCATGAAGATCCAAATGATAGCCTTTCTGCACTGTCATGGTTACCTGAAACAGCGACTATAGGCGTATTTAAATCTACGTTAATTCTGTATAAGACCTCATCCAGCAAGTCCACCGCTTCAGTCGGAGGTACAGAACGATCGTACAAATCTCCGGCTATCACCACTGCATCAGGCTTTTCTTCTTTTACCAATTCAATGAATTGTTCTAATATGTATCGCTGTTCTTCTGTCATATATATGCCATGTACCAATTTCCCCAAATGCCAATCAGCAGTATGTATAAATTTCAACCTTCAATTCCCCTCTCTCGATCTATTTCTCTAATATAAATTATATCAAACTAGGGATTCACAGTGAAAAGGAATTGTTACCACCAAGAAAACTTGTTATACACTATATTCCCCATATTGAATACCTATCAAATAGAAAAGAGAGACCAAAGGCCTCCCGCTTGCTACTCTTTCATTCTTTGTGGAAGTGTCTGAATGGATGTTACGACGGCATCCAGCTTCGTTTCAATTCGATAAAGCAGATACATCGTCACCACAATCGGAAACCCGACCTCAGAGATGAAAGGAATGATGGATTCCATACACCTTAACCTCCTTTCACTTCTTATATAGGCAAATGGAGGAGTAAAGGACACCCCGTCAAAAAAGAAAAACGAATCCCACGAGAAGGATTCGTTTTATCTGTACTACATAATAGAAATGCTTATTAACCGTTCAGGTCATTTATTAAGCTTGAACTAACCAGTCCAGCTTCTTCAAGAATTGCCTTGATCTGGTTTTCAGCTTCAATCAGCTTTTCTTCAGCTGCTGTAAGATCTGCTTCTCCGTCTTGTTTCAACGCCTCAGCTTTCATCGTATACGACTCTGCCAATGTAGCTTTGAACTCTTCCAGGTCTTTTTTATAATCATCGAGACCCGATGGGATTTCTACCTTCTCTACAGCGTTAGCAGACTCATCTGCAGATACTGCAGCTGCATCCTCTAACTTTGCAAGTTCTTCACCCGTTGGCGGTGCTTCTCCACCGATAGCTGCATCATATGCATTTAAATCAGTATCCGTACCATTAACAGTCGTTGTTAAGTTAAGATAAAAATCCATTAAATCTCCAGCAGCGTTTGTATTTTCCTCACTGGATTTTGCAGATTCATCTTTTTTTCCTTCTTCAGAACCAGCATCGGAACATCCAACTAATAACAGTGATAATCCTAAGCCTAAAAACCATAGCTTTTTCATTATTCATATCCCCTTTCTGTCTCTCTTCAATGAATTGTGCGGGAGATAAAGCGAACCAGAGGTAATCGCTTACTTCTTCCATTTTTTAGCCGGCAAAATGTATCTTATCATGAGGATGTAAGGTTGGTAAAGAAATAGTTTAACCTTTCGCCAAAGTTCTAATTTTACAAATATTTGAAACAAACTGTCAACTGTAAAAGCAGAAATTTATCTCAAGATAGAGATAACACTTGAATTAATTGAACACTGAACTGAAAAGTGGTATAACTGATTTAGTTTCATTTTTCCCGGGGCTGATTGTAGAGCTGGTGCTTGCCTAGGTCTTCAAAACCTCTTGGGAGGCGCGTGCCGTCTCCGCTGGGTTCGATTCCCAGGCAGTCCCGCCATTCTTTATCCTCAAAAAAAAGAAGCTTTAGGTGATCATAGATTCCCCAAAACTTCTTCCATTATCATACCTTCTGTGTTTGTTCCCTCTTTTTACGCTCTTGCTGCTGTGCTGCCTCAAATGTTATCGAAAATGTCGTTCCTTCCCCCTGCTCACTTTGGACGCTTATATCTGCAGAATGATCCCTTAAGATCCGTAAACAAATTGTCAAACCCAAACCAGTACCTTTTGTTTTAGTCGTAAAAAAAGGCTCACCAAGTTTATCCAGGGTTTGTTTCTTCATGCCGACCCCTTCGTCTTTAAATGTAAGTTCTACCTGATTATTCTCTTTCGACTCGGCTCCTATCATTATATTCCCTCCATGAGGCATCGCCTCGATGGCATTCTTAACGAGGTTGATAAAAACTTGCTTCAGCTGATTTTCGTCTCCTCTTATGTATAACTCACCCTGCTTGAATGATGTCAGAATTTCTATATTATAAAGAATAGCGTTGGTATTGAGTAGTTTTGCCACGTGATCGAGTGTATGTATAATATTGATGCGTTTATAGGTGACTGATTGAGGCTTTGCCAAAATAAGCAGTTCACTGAGCACCAGTTCGATTCTCTTTATTTCTGAAAAAACGATTTCTAAATACTCCTTCGTCTTCTCATTTGCATCATCTCTCAGCAGCTGAAGGAAACCATTTATGGAAGTCAGGGGATTTCTGACTTCATGGGCGATTCCTGCAGCCAATTGCCCCGCGACTGATAATTTCTGTGACTCAATGGCGAGGGTCTCGTTCATTTCCAGCAATTCTTCTTCATTATGTATTCGTTCCGTTATATCGGAAATCGTCCCTACAGTACCTGCAAGTTCTCCTTCTTCGTTATAATTCAGTTTGATATTGACTTCTCCCCATCTGAACTGCCCATTTCTCATTTGGAAAGAAAAATCAATCTTTGTTTTTTCCTTCTGCTCACTGATACTCCTTCTAAGCACACGCATAAATTCATGCCGTTCATGCAGCGAGATAAAATGCAGGGCGTTTTTATGTAAGCTTTCTTTCAGGCTGTAACCCGTCAATTCTTCCCATGAGTTATTAAGGAACTGAAATTCCCCCTTCGAATTTGTATGGAACACCACTTCTGTAATATTTTGAAGGACTAGCTGCAATTCTTCGTTTAACCTTTTTATTTTTTCTTCACTTTTACTAAGGGCTGAGACGGTTTCATTACTATCGTCGTAGGTCTTACCTGTATAATATCCGATAAATAGAATAAGTGTTGTAAAAAGCAGATCCACTTGCAAATTGAAGGAGTATTGAAGAACAAAATAATAAATGAAATCCCAAATTATGATTAATAGAACTCCCGCTATCACAAATAAAATTCTGCCTTTGTACTTTCCCATATGCTCCCACGTCCTTCCTGATCAGCTAAAATATTCACCACTATCGAAAAAGAAAGAATTTTCACGATATTTGTTATTTAATAGTATATCATTTCTTATTAAGAACAGTATAGGTTCTTTTTTATTTGGGATGATATTCTTGTCACATCCTGTTACGTTGTCTATAATGATAGACGATACATAAACGTTTTTTACACGCATATAAATGCACTTTTCCTTCTATTTCACAAAGAGTTAAATAGATAAAAGCGCTTAGAAAATTGAGGTGAGAGCATGCAGCTTGATGGTTGGTTTTTATACTTTATCCTATTTTGGGTTGTTTTCCTGATCGCATCTTTTGCGATCGGCGGCTTCTTTATGTTCAGGAAGTTTTTAAAGAGATTCCCCAAAGAGGATGGGAAATCAGATATGGACTGGGAAGAATATTATGTAAATGAAACACTCCATTTATGGAATGACAAAGAAAAGAATATGCTGAATGAATTAGTTACCCCCGTTCCAGAATTATTCAGAGATGTAGCAAAATATAAAATTGCAGGGAAAATTGGTGAGTTGGCCCTTAAGGAGCAAGCCACGGCCATTTCACAAGATTTAGTGATAAGAGGTTATATTATGGCCACCCCAAAACGCGACCATAAATTCCTCCGCAAGAAGCTGGATGAAATGCAGATTGATGCTGCTCCGTTTGAACACTTGTTCTAAACCAGGCGAAAAGGGTGAAAATGTATGGCGTCCATTCTGGTAATTCCCATTGTTCTTTATATCATATTTATTGGTGCCGCCCTATACCTCTTCAAGAGGTGGAAAAAGGCAAACAAAAGGTAAACGATGTGCATCGTTTACCTTTTTTCTATTAGCATTCCTGCTCCAGTGCGAGCCGCCTCCGCTTTAGTATTAATCTATAGGGTCTTCTGCTGTTCCGTATCTGATTACGTCGTAGATGGCCATACCGTCGCTTGGTTTACCCTCTCCATTCCGATAAGGGAAAAGAGAGAAAAAAATGAAATAAACCGAAAAGTATACAAACTGATAAAAGAAGATGTGAACGGAAAAAATACCTTGGTATATAAGAAAGTTAATCAATAGTATGACAATAAGATTGAATATGCTGCCGGATAAATAGATCAGCACATGCGACCACACTTTATTGTATTTTAATTCAGTGTATTGACACCAGCCTTCCATGAAATACATCCTATTTATTTCAAGGGGTCCAATTTTTATCAATGGCTTACCGGTACCGATCGCAAATTTTATTCTTGCTCCAAAAATCCTTGCAACCAATACATGACCTGCTTCATGTACAATCGTGACAAGAGGCAGTGTTAAAAAAAATGCAAGAAAGAACGTCCAAATATCATGTAAGTTGAACAACGTTAAAACCCCTTTATATATATGTTTCTCACTCTCTTCCCGGGGAGATAAAGCGATACTCCCACTTTGCTGATTTGTAAGAAAAACGTAACAAACACCATACATTCTTCATCAGGAATTAACTATTGCCACTGATGAAGATTAACATTTCTGTCAGCACAAAAAAGCAGGACAAAATGAATTCATTTTGTCCTGCTAAAGGCATTACTTTTTAAATGGAATTTGTAGTGAGGTCACGGTTTGCCTGATAGAGTTTCCGGTATTGAAGATACATGGCTATTCTCCAAGGGACGATCATGCCAAATGCCAGAATCCAAAACATGCCGCTTAGGGCACCATAATCGATTGTCGTACTCAGAATCGACTTAGCGACAATGCGGATGATCAGAAGTCCAATCAGGATAAATGCAAAAGCTTTAGATCGTTTCAAATAAATATCATTATCGCGAATTTCAAATTTGGACGTCTTTATCAGTAAAATGGAAAATAACATTCCCACCGTTAATGCTTCAAACAACTCACCAAGTGTAACCCTGAAAAAAGGAAATAAAAACATTAATGCCCCTGTACTCATAAAAAGAGGAGGTAAAATAATTTTTTTACCGCTTACCGGTTTTTTCTGTGCCTTCATTCGAATAAATAATACAAAAAACCCCATACATATTGCCACAATGGATGAAGCAATCATCATAAACAATCATCCTTTAACTTTCTACTTAATTTCTTATCTATTATAGCTTATTTCATTTGAAAACGAAAACCTCAAAAAAAGAGAGACTGAATCAATCTCTCTCCTCAATTCACGAGCCTAATACTCTCCTTATTGCGTCTACTACCCTGACTTCATCAAAAGGTTTTACAATAAAATCCTTTGCCCCGTTTTCAATCGCTTCGACGACAACTTTCTGCTGGCCCATGGCTGAGCACATGATGATCTTTGCTTTAGGATACTCATTCATAATTTTCTTCACCGCTTCAATCCCGTTCATTTCGGGCATCGTAATATCCATTGTTACAAGGTCGGGCTGAAGTTCCCGAAACTTTTCTACTGCTTCTGCACCATTTTCCGCTTCACCCACTACATTGTATCCACTGGAAGTCAGCATATTTCCAAGTGTCACTCTCATAAACTTAGCATCATCCACTACAAGTATTGTTGCCACAGGTGTTCCTCCTCGTTTAGCCGCATCCCTTTTAATCCTACTATAGTCCTATTCGTATAATAACTATACCATCTATAATGGGATTGTATCAATTTTTTCTAATTATTTTACTTAAGAAAATGATTAGAATCCCTGGAAGCCGCCAAATACAGAAGTAAAATATGAGAGAATGACAGTCATCCAATCAAAGAAAAGCATTATACCGACTGCAATCATGATAAATCCGCCGATTTTGACGATCTTCGCACTGTTTTTCCTGACCCATTGCATTTTCCCGATGAAGAAAGAAAGAATGAGAAACGGAATGGCAAAGCCTAGTACATACGCAGTCATATATAATACACCCGACCCTGGATTTGTCGCAGCAAGTGCAAGTACAGAGGCAAGTATGGGACCCGTACACGGTGTCCAGCCTGCCGCAAAAGCCATTCCGATCAGTGCAGACCCTATAAATCCAGACGGCCTGTTCTTAAACTCAAAACGCCGTTCTTTCATCAGCATTTCAGGGGTGAATACACCTATTACCACAAGTCCAAACACTACTATGAATATCGCTCCAAGCTGGCGGATCAAATCCTTATAATCAAGGAAGAATTCCCCAATGAAGGAAGTACCAAATCCGATAGCGATGAATATGACTGAAAAACCAAGAAGAAAAAATATGGTATGTATAAGACTTCTCCGTTGCAGCATGGCATTGTCCGTTTTGAGTTCACTGACACTCATACCTGTTATATAAGAAAGAAAGGCTGGATATAAAGGGAGGCAGCATGGAGAGATAAAGCTTAAAAACCCCGCCCCGAAAGCCAGAAATAAATTTATGTCTGCCATTGTTTCAACTCCTACATTAGATAGTATATCTCTATTCTATCAAACATCCGCTTAGACTATGAGAATCTATTCTGTGAACGATTTGTGACCATTTAATTACAATTTCATTCCCCACTTTCCAATCTTGTTTCAACAACTTTAAAAAAGTATTTTTGCTTTGATAATTTCTTCAGATTTCGTTATACTAATAAAAAGTTACAGTTATTACTAGTTTTGTATTCCTCCTGTAAGGAACTACAAAAGAAAGGAAACAGCCGTGTCTAAACAAGAGCTTATTGAACGTATAGAAAAAAAGCGTGCTCAATTGATTGAAATAGTAGCTGAAAACGGACTTTCATCGCCTAAAGCTATTCAATTCAGTCAGGAATTGGATCTTCTGTTGAATCATTACAATACGAAATATATTAAAAAATATTCGACTCAGGTTAGTTGATTTCGAAAACATATACATATATTAATATAATGAAAAGCAGACCGGTTACCGGGTCTGCTTTTCTATTTGGATGCATCGGTCCAGATCCTTTATGTCATTCCATTTGAGACTGCATCCTCCATGCCTTCAACCAGCCCATTTTGCAACAAATACATTTTATGATAAATACCCTTTCTTAAAAGCAATTCTTGATGAGAGCCCCTTTCTGCTATCCTTCCTTGATGTAGAACAAGAATCTGTTCTGCATCCTGAATCGTTGATAATCGGTGGGCAACTGCAATTGTGGTTCTGCCCTGTCGCATCTTAGACAGCGCATCCTGGATCGCTTCCTCTGTCTCCGTATCTATATTTGCTGTGGCTTCATCCAGTATGAGGATTTTCGGCTTGGCAGCAATCGTTCTGGCAAAAGCAATAAGCTGCTTCTGGCCGCTCGATAATGTCGCACCTCTTTCGGCTACTTTGCTTGAATAACCGTCCTCCAGTTTTTCAATAAAAACATTCGCTTGAACAAACCTGGCAGCTTCCAGTACCTCTTCTTCAGTCAGACCTTCTTGATGCAGCTTAATATTATCACTGATTGTCCCGTAGAAAAGAAAAGGATCCTGAAGCACCAGTCCCATCTTTTCTCTCAATTCGTTCATAGGGTATGATTTAATACTTTTTCCATCTATCAATATTTCCCCTGAAGAAAATTCATAAAATCTCATGAGGAGATTAATAATCGAACTTTTCCCGCTTCCTGTATGACCTACAAGGGCAACAGTCTCTCCGGGTTTGGCTGTAAAGGAGATATTTTTCAGTATCTCTTTGTGACCATCATATGAAAATGATACATCTTTAAAGGTTATTTCTCCGTCATTCAATTCATTATTTCCATCTTCAGCAATTGTCTGAGAAGGTGATACCTCTTCCTCATCCAGCAACGTAAAAACCCTTGAAGATGCAATGATTGCCTGCTGAAACATAGAAAGTCTCATCATTATTTGATTGACAGGCTCAAAAAAACGGTCAAGATAATTAATAAATGCATAAAGCACACCTATTTCAATCGGCTGATTAAAAGAAGTGATACCGAAAAAGCTTAATACCACTATCAAGGCGGCTACATAAACAAGGTCGATCGCAGGTCTTAACAGCAGACCGTCAACTTTAATATTTCTCATTCCAGCAAGGTAATGCTTCTCATTGATTTCTCCAAACTCATCACGAAGCCGTTTTTCCTGCCTGAAGACCTGGATGATCGACATCCCCTGTAATGACTCACTCAATTTGGCATTTAATTGACTAAGTCTTTCCCTCATATCCTGATAGAAGATAGAACTGAATTTGCGGTACAGCACCATGATATAAAAAATAAGCGGTAATATAAACAAACAAAAGAGAGCGAGCTTCGAGTTGAGAATAAACATGGCGATGAAGATACCTGTGAGCAGGAATGCTCCCTGAATAAATGAAACCATGACGCTTACAAACATGTCTTTGATTGCTTCTGTATCATTTGTCACCCTTGAGACTATACTTCCGGCAGGTGTACGATCAAAATACTTCATACCCAGGCTTTGGACTTTTGTAAAAACATCTACACGAAGCTGTTGAATGATCTTCAAAGCAATTTCTTGAAACTTTAATAATTGAAAGTAAGATATCAGTACATTTCCTATTTGTATGATTAAATATGCCGACCCCAAAGAGACAAGCGGTCCGTATGGAAACTCTCTCGGAGTCAAGTAATCATCAATGAATATTTTGATGATGATCGGACCAAGTACATCACCTGCGGTCGTCAGAAGTAACAATAAAAAAGCCGTGAAGATTTTCTTTTTATGTGGCTTTGTGTATCTCATTAGGCGAAAAAAGATGTTACGTTGATGGACGGATGTCACTTCTGGAAGTGTTTCCATTTTCATTCCCCTCCTTGCTCTACAAGTTCTTCTAATTGCTGCCTTATATACATCTCCCTGTACGTTCCTTTACCATCCATCAACTCATGGTGGGTACCCCTTTCAACGATTCTGCCCTCTTCAAATACCACTATGAGGTCTGAATGTTGAATGGCACTCAGTCTGTGAGCAGTGATCATCGTAGTCTTTCCGGATCTGTTTTTTCTTAATGAAGTAAGAATGGCTTCTTCGGTCTTGGCATCGACTGCAGACAGTGAATCGTCAAGTAATAATACTTCAGGTTCCATCAGTAGCGCTCTTGCTATTGATATACGCTGTTTCTGCCCGCCTGATAGTGAAACCCCTCTTTCCCTGACTATTGTTTCGTAACCATGAGTGAAATCCATGATGTCTTCATGAATCTGTGCCAGCTTTGCCGCTTCTTCCACCAGTTTGCGTTCAGCCTGCGGGTTAGTAAAGGCTATATTTTCATAGATAGTTGTAGAAAACAAGAAATGTTCCTGAGGTACGTAGCCGATTGCTTCCCGCAACTTCGAGAGTTTATACTCCTTAATTGAATGGTCACCAAAGCGTATCTCACCTGTGTAACCTTCAAATTCTCTTAATAGCATGCGTAATACCGTGGTTTTCCCCGCTCCGGTCTTTCCGACAATCCCGATCGTGCTCCCTTTTTTCACTGTAAAATGAATGTTTTCCAAGTTGTTTTTCTCTTCATTAGGGTAAGTGAATGTATCCGCACGATATACAATATCACCAGAGGGACGAACTTCCAACGCATGTTCGTTATCGACAATTTCCACATTCTCGCTTAATAAACTCGAAACCCGGTCGTAGGAAGCCCTGCCTCTTTCCACAATATTAAAGAGCCAGCCAAAAGCAAGCATCGGCCAAATCAATAATCCCAAATAGGTTGTAAATGAAATCAAATCACCTATTGTCAACTCTCCACTTACAACTAACCTGGATCCAAACACTATGGACAGAAAGAAAGAAATCCCTACAATAATAGAGATGGTCGGATCAAATAATGAATCCACTCTTGCTACATCCATGTTTTTCTGCACGACATCATTTGATTGATCTTTGAATGCTTTAATATCTTCTTTTTCCTGCCCGAATGTTTTGATGACCTTTATTCCAGATACACTTTCCTGCGTCTTGTCATTTAATGAAGAAAACGCTTCCTGGGCTTTATGAAAACGCTTGTGCAGCAGCGATCCATAGTAACTTGTCAATAGAGCCATAAAAGGCATCGGGATAAGAGCAATCAGAGTCAACTTCCAACTGATTGTAAATGCCATAGCAAGGATCACAAATCCACCAGTAGCAAGTGAATCAATGAGAGTCAGCACTCCAGAGCCTGCCGTTTGCTGGATCGCCTGTAAATCGTTCGTAGCATGTGCCATAAGGTCGCCTACCCTTTTCTTTTGATAAAAGGAAGGCGTCATTCTCGTAAAATGGTGATATAATCTGTTCCTAAGTAACCGGGATAGCTTAGTGGCTGAACCAAAAATCATTATGCGCCATACGAACCTCAGACCATACATGGAAATCGCGGTACCTGCGAGGACGAGCATCAACGTCATCAATTGGTTGGTTGTGAAATTGTTATTCTTGATACTATCAACGACGACCCCTACAATTTTTGGAGGGATCAATTGAAGAAATGCAACCAATAAAAGAATTAAAGTCCCCATTAAATATGATTTTTTTTCGAGAATAAAGAACCATTTTAAATCCAAAAATACTTTCAATTTCGTATCCCCCGCATATGTAATAAATGACTCTTTATTTTACCAAATTTTTATAAAATTGAGAAATAATTAATTTGTAAGATCGCAAATTCTTCTTTAACCAGCGGGCAGATAGTCTGCTTTCCAGAAATGAGCAATAATAAAGAGCAGCCAAATCAACATGGCTGCCCGCTAAAATGATTATGTTATTCATGTATTTCTACAAATGGTTCCTGATCGACTTCCTTTACAATTGTAGCTTTCAGTCCTTTGGGGGTCTTCACATATAGATACACTGGCATATGGGGGAAATAATCGACTATTTCCGGTCCGATTGCTTGTGCAAAACCAATCAGCTCAGTTTCCTTGACCATCCCGGTATGGACATCCAGTACAAGTTGATTCAAGTTGTCCTTTTTATATAATGCTTTTCCTACAAATTCGATATCCTGATGTGAAAAAAACTTGGAAACGTAATCTTCAAGATCCCGTATTCGATTGTGAAGATCACGGTCTTTTTCTTCCCCGGCATCACTAGGGAAGTAATAATATTCTTCATTGACATCTTCCCATTTTTTTATCGATCCTTCATTATCATCAACAAACGTACTTGTGAAGTAATTTCCCGGAACTACACTGTTTATAGGTTGTAATTTATAGATGGAAACAAAGATAGGTACATTTTTTAATTCTTTCATTGAACGGATTCTGCTCACAACTTTTTTCGCAGCTTCCTTTCCGTACTTTTCCAGCACTTTATCGTCAATGACCTTCTCATCAAAATGCATTAAGCCCTTCGAATCTTTTACACGTATGTAATCAATTTGATTCATCGCAAATCCCAGTGAAATCCCTTGAATTTTCCCTTTTGAGTCAACATAATTCTGCTCATGTATATAAGCAAGATACATCGGGTCTTTCTTTTCGCGCTCAATTCTTTCTTCCCAGCCCATATCTTCCGTAATTTTAATAGCAGGATTAAGACCTTCCTCGTTTTCTTTCGAGTTCCTGCCTAACCAGGAATCTATATTTTTCAAATATTGCCCTTCTTGATAAATGAAATCTTCCGGAGAAAAATAATCCTTTGATAAAGACATAAGCCCTGTTTCAATTTCATCCATATCACTGCGATTATTTATCATCATCGTGATTAAACCACGATTGACCGATTTCTTCTGCTTATTGATTTTATAGGTCAGATATTCACGGGCTTCACTCGCCGCGCTGTCTTGTATTTCAAGTGTTTCTTCATCAATCACTTCTTGAGTTTTATTATTACAGCCTGATAAAAAGATAAAAAGTGAAAGTGAAGCAATCATCCATTTTTTCATTTTGACTCCCTCCGCACCTTATTCTATCATAAATCCCTTTTCATGCTGAATAAATAAGATGAAGTTTTTTCAACTAATTACATATGCTGCTTTGCTAGAGCTTTGTAAATTCCAATGCATGATCTCAAGTAATAATTCGCTTGATATGGATGTATGCTAAATTAAAAATAAAGAGGCTTGGGACAAAACAAAAAACTGTCTAAACGCGAACATTATCTGTGATGACCACTGAATACCGCTAATGATTTCCGTGCAAGACTTCGCTTTCCGCGGGTAGCCCGTGAGCCTCCTCGTCGCGTTCGCTCCTGCGGGGTCTCACATAAGCTACTTTTCCCGCAGGAGTCTTCGTCTTGCACTCCAATCAACCGCTCGAACAAGTATATACAAATAAAACATTTGAACAAAGCTAATAAAAACCCGAACTCACTTGAACTTAGAGTTCAAATGAGTTCGGGTTTTATTCAGACAAAACACTTTTGTCCCAGTCTCTTCAGTTCATTACTTCATATTCTTGTTCATTGCATTCATCATTTGATTGATTTTCTTTTGTGATGGCTTCTGGCCCATCTGCATCATCATCATGCGAAGCATTTGTTCATTGATCGGTGGATTTTTCTTTAAATAGCTCATCATGTATTTACGAGCAATGAAAAATCCTAGTGCAATTCCGGCAAGCAATGCTAGAACTCCAACTAGAATAAGTAGCCAAGTCGTTGACATGTTCTTACTTCCTCCTTCATGTTGTCCTTATAAAAGTGTACTAAACCAAGGAACATTATACAATATTTCTGTCATAATTTCTTATTAATATATAAATTTTCTTTGTTTTATAGGTTTCAACCATCCGTAACGCTCATTTTTTATGTCGATTGCAAGTAATTGACCCATATTCCTTCTTAATATCTCAAAATATAAATACTCGCAATCTAGAGGCCCCCACGCCTCTATCGTCATGGATTTTTCATTCAACAGCAGTGTAGCACCGGAATCATTTCTTTCAATCCTGGCAGTCGTGTCAATCCATTTGGCTCCTTCTACCTTAACCAGTTCGTGTTGCAAAATTCTTTGTGTAGGAAGGTAAGGAATTGGCTTAGTGATGAATTCTACTTGTTTTGCGATAATTTCTTTTAATTCCCCGGTACTGGCTTCCCATTCAGAGAACAGCCCAAAGAACATTCTTTCGCGTCCATAGTAGTGGTTGGCAAATGATTCCTCAATCCAATAGATTTGATAACTTCTCACCTATACATCCCCCCTACATTTCCTTGCATCTAGTATAAAGGATGCTAGAGTATGCACTTGTCAGAAATTGTAGAGAAAATGCACTAGTTTTGTCGAAGAATCTCACCCTGTCATTGTTTCATAAAAAAAGCTAACTCCTGTAAGAATTAGGTTCCTAAGGAGTTAGCGAAAGGTATGCTCAGAACTTATTGAATTAAGGCTTTAATTCTTGAAACAACATTGTCTGCTGTGAAGCCGTATTCTTCAAGTACTTTTTCACCAGGTGCAGAGGCACCATATCCATTGATGGCAAGAATATCACCTTCTGTACCTACATAACGGTCCCAGCCAAGCGGAGATCCCATTTCAATGGCTAGACGGTTCGTTACACTCTTAGGCAGGATGGACTCTTTGTACTCCTTGGACTGCTTTTCAAAGCGGTCCCATGAAGGCATGCTTATTACAGACACGCTGATACCATCTTTTTCTAAAGCGTTTTGAGCGTCCACAGCCAAGTTTACTTCGGACCCGGTTGCGATTAATAATGCATCCGGCTGCTCTTTACCTGCTGGAGATACTACATATGCTCCCTTGTCCACACCGTTATAAGCTTTATCAGAAGTTCCTTTTAATGTAGGCAGGTTTTGACGGGATAATACAAGCATTATTGGCTGCTCGGTATTCTCCATTGAAATCTTCCAAGCTGCAGCAACTTCATTTCCGTCAGCCGGTCTGATCACACACAAGTTTGGCATAGCACGCAGCGAAGCAAGCTGTTCAACCGGTTCATGCGTCGGTCCATCTTCTCCGACCGCTATGCTGTCATGAGTGAAAACATATGTCACAGGGAGACCCATTAGTGCTGCTAAACGGATCGCAGGTCTTAAATAATCACTGAAGACGAAGAATGTTCCGCCGAATACTTTCAAACCACCGTGTAAAGCCATACCATTCATGGCTCCACCCATCCCGAATTCGCGGACTCCGAACCAGATGTTTCTTCCTTCATATGATTCAGGAGTAAAGTCTGCCTCTCCTTTAATCATGGTTTTGTTCGAACCTGCCAAATCGGCAGATCCCCCGATGAATGAAGGAAGTTTTTTAGCAATGGCATTTAGTACTTCTCCTGAAGAAGCACGGCTCGCCAATGATTTACCCTCTTCATAGACAGGTATTTCACTGTCCCATCCTTCAGGAAGTTCCCCTTTGATTGCAGTTTCCAATTGGACAGCTGACTCTGGATACTCTTCTTTGAATTTAATGAAGAGATTGGCCCATTCTTCTTCTTTTTGAGATCCTGTCTGTTGGATTTTTTCTTCAAAACGGCTGTATACTTCATCAGGAACATGGAAATCTTGATCAAAAGTCCATTTATAAGCTTCTTTTGTGAGCTTCATTTCATCTTCTCCAAGCGGAGCACCATGTACATCTGATTTACCTGATTTATTCGGAGCACCGTAACCGATGACTGTTTTCACTTCAATCATTGTCGGACGGGATGTATCTGACTGAGCCTCTTCAATCGCTCTTGAAATTTCCTCAAGATCATTTCCGTCTTCCACTCTGATATATTGCCAGCCATACGATTCAAAACGACCTTCTACACTTTCAGAGAAAGATTTATCCAGCTCTCCATCCAATGAAATATCATTTGAATCGTAAAGGACAACCAAACGTCCAAGTTTAAGGTGAGCCGCCAAAGAAGCTGCTTCGGAAGATACACCTTCCATTAAATCACCATCACCACAGATCGAGTATGTATAATGATCCACTAAATTGTAATCATCTTTATTATAGGTCGCAGCCAGATGTCTTTCTGCAAGTGCCATTCCAACTGCCATGGCGATACCTTGTCCAAGAGGTCCTGTTGTGGCTTCCACGCCTGGTGTATGACCATACTCAGGATGTCCCGGTGTTTTACTCCCCCATTGGCGGAATTCCTTCAGGTCATCCATTGAAACGTCATAACCTGATAAATGGAGAAGGCTGTAAAGCAGCATCGAACCATGCCCCGCAGACAATACAAAGCGGTCTCTGTTGAACCAATCAGGGTTTTTTGGATTATGATTCATAAAGCGTGTCCAAAGGGTATACGCCATAGGTGCAGCACCCATAGGCATTCCCGGGTGTCCCGAACCTGCTTTCTCAATTGCATCGATAGATAATGTTCTTATTGTATTAATAGCTAACTGATCCGTATTATCAAACATATGTCAGACATCCTTCCTTTTCTTACTTCTTATTAATATTAATCTTATTCAGTAGTTTATACAACTAACTTGAATGATAACATGACTTTATTATGTTGAAAAATAAAAACCTTCGCGGAATGGGATTTTGTATAGTAAACCATTGTTCAGTACTAGAAGGAGGCTGGGACAAAACAAAAAACAATTACCTTAAGACGAACAGTGTTGATTCTAAATAAACCTTTTAATAAAACGAATAAAAAACCCGAACTTACTTGAATCCTTGAATTCAAATGAGTTCGGGCTTACTTGAACTAAAATGCTTTTGTCCCTGTCTCTTTAATTAATCTTGTGTTTGTTAGGCACCGCATTTATTTTCCTTGCAAGACTTTGCAGGCTAGCGCCAGAGCAAAAACCACTTTATCCAATAATAATTTAGCCTTGTATTTATTAATGCATTTTGCGCTTATTTTGAATATCCTTTACTTTCTTTGGTGTTACTTCATTGCCTTCAGAGTCAAATACTCGTGTGTTTTCAATCGTACCTTTCATTGACTGACGGAAGGTTTCCAGATATTCTTTTCTTAATTTAGTCTGCTCTTTTGCTTCATTATCAGTTAATCCACTTGCTTTTGACTTTTTGGCAAGTTCATTAATTCTATTCATCTTTTTCTTTGAAAGCATGAACGAAAACTCCTTTACAGCTATTATCAACGTATATCTTCAGTTCTTTGAAATATACCGATATGTTACTAGATAACAGCCTCTATGACAAGGATTAAGTTTCTTCTTGTGCAGAGATATATTCTTTAAATCTTCTATGTACGGTCGCTTTTGATATATTATATCCAAAGCCTCTCAATGTTGCAGCGATTTCCGCAAAAGTCAGATCATTCTTTCTTAGGCGGACAATTTCTTCAACCGGCACTTCAATTCGTTCCCTGCCTTCGGTATTACCTTTATTTTTCAAATTATCATAAGGACGGAACCCATTTTCAACTGCCCTTCTCATTCCCCTTTTAATCTTCAGATTATGCAGCTTTCTTTGATATTCTTCTACCATGCTCACGATATTGATGACCATTGAATCCGACTCGGATAAATGCAACTCTCCACTGTGAGTCTGACTTATGATTTTTATATTTTCCTTTAAGATGCAATGAATCAATGCAATCTTCGCATTTCCTCTTCCTATTCTCGTTTCATCCTGGATCAGCACAGCATTGATGGATTGGTCCTTTATTAAATCCAGCAAGACTAGTACACCGGGACGGTCCAATTCAAATCCGCTTGCCTGATCTTTAATGATGGCAGCAATCTCAAAGTTGTGTTTTCCGGCAAGATTCACTAATTCAGATTCCTGTCTCTCCAAGGAAGTTTCCTGCGTATCTTTTTTCGTGCTCACCCTGCAGTAAATCGCTGCTTTCATTGAATCTCACCCTCTATTTGTTATTCATGGCAAGCTGTGTATCCGTGTGTTCCTGATATATGGGGGATTCCACCGGCAATACAAGGGACATCCCAGGTTTTATGACGTAGGTAGTAAGATTGTTTTCTTCTCCCACCCAAATAATAAACTCTTCTCTTGTCATAGAATAATCCTCTTCAAACTTTTCTGCAATCGTCCATAGGGTATCCCCTTCACTCACTCTGACTGTTTCGTATGCAGGACTGCTGTCCGCACTTAAAAAAATGTAGCCAGATGACAAAAAGGATAGTGTGAAAAGAATTATAATATATGAGAAACGACTCCAAATAAGTGATAACATAAATATAACCTCCATGCGAATGTTTGTTCTGTTCTTTGTAACTCGATTGTAATACGAACATTCGTTTGGTGTCAACTAAAAATTCGAACTTATGTTTGTATCGTTCGATTAGACATGCTATAATGGGAACATAAGATCGATAATAGAGGTGCGTGAATATGACAAAATTGTCTAAACGTCAGCAAGACATACTGCAATACATTAAAGCATCAGTGAAGGAAAAAGGTTACCCTCCATCCGTTCGTGAAATCGGGGAAGCAGTCGGTTTAGCTTCAAGTTCCACTGTCCACGGACATTTAGCAAGATTGGAAAGCAAAGGGCTCATTCGCCGGGATCCGACAAAACCGAGAGCAATTGAAATCCTTGATTTAGAGGAAGATTCGATTCCTCGCAATAAGGTTGTAAATGTTCCTCTCATCGGGAAGGTCACAGCTGGTCAGCCAATAACAGCTGTAGAAAATGTAGAGGAGTTCTTTCCTCTTCCTGAGCGTCTTGCCCCTTCAGATGAACAGGTCTTTATGCTTGAAATCATGGGAGATAGTATGATCGAAGCCGGGATCCTTGACGGGGACTTCGTCATAGTACGCCAGCAGCAGACAGCCAACAACGGAGATATTGTCGTTGCCATGACGGAAGAAGATGAAGCAACAGTCAAGCGCTTCTTCAAAGAAAGGGATTTTGTAAGATTACAGCCTGAGAACTCCTCCATGAGTCCGATCATCTTACGGAATGTATCTATTTTAGGAAAAGTCATCGGGGTATATCGGCAAGTGCATTAATCTTTAAAGAGTCTGGAACAAAAGTTCTGAATAAAACCCGAACTAATTTGAACTCTAAGTTCAAGTAAGTTCGGGTTTTTATTAGCTTTGTTCAAATGTCCATTTTGTATATAGCTTGTTCCAGTGGTTGATTGGAGTGTAAGACGAAGACTCCTGCGGGAAAAGGAGGATCACGGGCTACCCGCGGAAAGCGAAGTCTTGCACGGAAATAGTAATGTTCGCCTATAGGCAGTTGTTTTTTGTTTTGTCACAGCCTCTTTTTTTATTTTGACATAAAAAAGCCGGCGCAATGGATCGCGCCGGCTTTATATCATGTATTCATATAAATTTAGGTCTTAATACATTTGGATATACTGTTCTCTCTCCCAAGGATGTACTTGTGTTCTGAACATATCCCACTCGATTTCCTTTGCTTCCACAAAGTGTTCGAAGATATGACCGCCTAGTGATTTAACGATCACTTCATCCTTTTTCAATTCTTCAAGGGCAGCATGTAAAGTAGCTGGTAAATCAATGATTCCTGCTTCTTCACGTTCCTTCTTATCCATTACATAAATGTTACGGTCTATTGGTTTAGGTGCTTCAAGATTGTTTTTAATTCCGTCAAGCCCAGCGGCCAGAAGTACTGACATAGCCAGGTAAGGATTGGCTGCCGGGTCAACACTCCGCACCTCTACACGGGTACTGATACCACGGGATGCAGGGATACGGATCAAAGGACTGCGGTTTTGAGCAGACCATGCAACATAGCAAGGAGCCTCATACCCTGGTACTAGTCGTTTATACGAATTTACAGTAGGATTGGTGATCGCAGTGAACGCCGTCGCATGCTTGATTGTTCCAGCAAGGAACTGGCGTGCAGTGTCACTTAATTGTAAATCTCCTTTTTCGTCGAAGAAAGAATTTTTACCATCTTTAAATAGTGACATATTACAATGCATCCCGGAACCATTCACACCAAATAATGGTTTTGGCATAAATGTAGCATGCAGACCATGTTTGCGAGCAATTGTTTTCACAACAAGTTTGAACGTCTGGATGTCGTCACAAGCTCTCAATGCACTTGCGTATTTAAAGTCGATTTCATGCTGACCAGGTGCAACCTCATGATGGGAAGCTTCAATTTCAAAGCCCATTTCTTCCAATTCAAGGGCAATATCACGACGGCAGTTCTCACCTAAGTCAGTTGGTGCAAGGTCAAAATAACCGCCATTATCGTTAAGTTCAAGAGTAGGTTCACCATTTACGTCCAGTTTGAATAGGAAGAATTCAGGTTCTGGCCCAAGATTGAAATCAGTAAATCCAAGCTCTTCCATTTCTTTTAATACTCGCTTGAGGTTGTTGCGCGGATCCCCTTCGAATGGTGTACCATCAGGGTTATAGATATCACAGATCAGACGAGCGACTTTCCCTTTTTCTGCTGTCCAAGGGAACACAAGCCAAGTGTCAAGGTCCGGGAATAAGTACATATCCGATTCTTCGATTCGCACAAAACCTTCAATTGAAGATCCGTCAAACATCATTTTGTTATCCAATGCTTTCTCTAGCTGACTGAAAGGGATTTCCACGTTTTTAATTGTCCCTAAAATATCAGTGAATTGCAGACGAATGAATTTAACACCTTCTTCATTCGCTAATCTAACCACATCTTCACGAGTATACTTTGCCATTTTGCGTAATTCCTCCTCAGATTTAATTAAAGGTTATTTATTAATGAAAAAAGCGGGACATGTCTCCCTGACGCAACGAAGCCCTGTTAAATTTCCCGGAATGAATCAATTCATTTCGCAGTAATTTCCGCAACTGTTCGTCAGTTAGATCCTGTCGTACTTTTTCTTCCTCTTGTTTACTTGATTCAGACACTACTTTTGTTTCAGACAAAGCGGTAACAGAAAATATCTTTTTAATTCCCGCCATGTTCACCCCTTGATCTAACAAATCTTTGACTTCTAACAATTTATCGATGTCATTCAAGGAAAAGAGCCTACGATTCCCCTCTGTTCGTGCAGGAGTAATCAATTCATGCTCTTCGTAGTATCGAATCTGACGAGCCGTCAAGTCCGTGAGCTGCATGACAATACTTATAGGAAATAAAGCCATCGTTCGACGAATTTCACTTCCACTCATCTTGATTCCTCCTTTTCTTTTCCTTTATAGTATCATTATATGTATTGTTAGAAGTTCTGTCAATCATATGTTAGAAATTCTTACATGAATTTTCAAAAGAAAAGGATAGTCGGTTATAGACAATCCAATTACTCTTCTACTATCCTTTTTAAACATTTATTAAACCTTTTTCGATTAAATTGTCTATTGCCGTGCATACAGCAATTTTCACATGAGAGTACGTCAATCCCCCTTGTACATAGGCGGTATAAGGCGGACGTATTGGTCCGTCCGCCGATAATTCGATGCTCGAACCCTGTATGAAGGTACCTGCAGCCATAATGACATCGTCTTCATATCCCGGCATGTAATTGGGATATGGAGTAAAATGTGAATTGATTGGTGAAGACATCTGAATTGCCTGGCAAAATGCAATCATCTTTTCCCTATCTTCAAACTGTACTGATTGGATCAGATCCGTTCGTATTTCGTTCGGGGAAGGGTTAGTATTCATCCCTAACTCTGTTAACAATGCAGAAGTGAAAACAGCTCCTTTCAAAGACTGCGCAACTACATGGGGTGCAAGGAAGAACCCTTGGTACATCTCTTGTAAACTATAAAGAGAGGCACCTGCCTCCGCACCGATTCCGGGAGACGTCATCCTGTAGGAACAGGATTCCACTAAATTTTTCTTCCCTACAATATACCCGCCTGTTTTAGCAAGACCACCTCCAGGATTTTTGATGAGGGATCCCGCTATAAGGTCTGCTCCAGCGTGACAGGGTTCAAGCTCCTCAACGAATTCCCCGTAGCAATTATCTACAAATACCACTATTTCAGAATTAATTTCTTTAATGAACGAAATCATTTCTTTGATTTCTTCTATTAAGAAGGAAGGACGGTTTGCATATCCTTTCGAACGTTGAATTCCCACCATTTTGGTTTTTGGAGAGATTGTCTGCTGTACCTTCGCATAGTCGACCTTACCGGAGTCATCCAGATCCACACATTTATATGAAATGTTAAAATCTTTCAACGAACCAGTTCCTTCACCCCGGACACCCACTATTTCCTCGAGTGTATCATACGGTTTACCTGTTAAATAAACCAGTTCGTCTCCTGGTCTCAATACTCCAAAAAGTGCGATGGCGATAGCATGGGTTCCTGAAATGATTTGCGGCCTGACCAGACCGGCATCTCCACCAAATACATCCGCATAAATGCTTTCAAGTGTATCCCTGCCTATATCGTCATAACCATAACCCGTGGATGGAATGAAGTGCGAGTCACTTACCTTATGCTTCTGAAATGACTTGAGCACTTTAAACTGATTGTTCTCAGCACGTTCATCAATTGCTTTATGAATAGATTTTACTGAAGCTTCTACTTTACTAACAAGAGGTTGTAATACCTCACCATGTACTAATTGATCAAACATTACTTGCGTCCCTTCTGTTTTTGGAATTTCTTGATGATTCCGCTGATTTGATGATCTTCGAGGTGATGCCCTTCTATCTCGTACGACTGGGAGTCCTCGAGGAATTCAAGGTGTGAAGTGATTGTTTCATTTTTAAACCTGGAAATGTTCTTACCTTCACTTGCAGGTACGACTACGTGATATGAATTCATTTGCTTCTTGACTATACCCTCGATCCTAACTAGTAGCTCTTTACGGTCTTCGCTGTTCAGGGCACTGATCATGATATGATCCGCTTCACTGTCAGGAACAAAATCGGCATGACTGATATCTCTCTTATTATAAACGGTCAGCTGTGGCAATTTGTCCATTTCCAAGTCCTTAAGCAGAGATTGAACAGTATCTTCATGCTGGTGATAATCTGGATTCGAGCTATCCACAACATGTAAAAGAAGATCTGCTTCCTTTACTTCTTCGAGAGTAGAACGGAAAGCCGCGATAAGGGAAGTAGGCAGATCTTGTATGAATCCGACTGTATCTGTCAGTAACGTGAAATAGCCGCTTGGCAGACTCATTTTTCTTGTCATCGGATCCAATGTGGCAAATAACTGATTTTCTTCGTGTGAATCAGCAATAGACATCCGATTGAATAACGTTGACTTACCTGCGTTTGTATAGCCTACAAGAGCTACCTGAAATGATTTGTTTTTCTTTCTTCTTTCGCGATATCTTTCCCGGTGTTCGACAATCGTTTGGAGCTGCTTTTTGATATCATCGATTCTGCGATGGATATGTCTTCTGTCACTTTCAAGTTTCGTTTCACCAGGGCCTCTTGTTCCGATCCCCCCTCCCAGTCTCGAAAGGGATGTACCTTGTCCGATCAACCGCGGAAGCAAATACTGAAGCTGAGCCAATTCAACTTGCAGCTTCCCCTCGCGCGAACGTGCCCGCTGTGCGAAAATATCCAATATAAGTTGTGTCCTGTCGATGACCCTTGCATCTAATTCCTTTGATAAATTCCGTATTTGACTTGGGGAAAGTTCACCATTGAATATGATGATATCCGGTTCAAACTGCTCTTCCAGTGCTGCCAGTTCTTCTACCTTCCCCTTCCCTATGTATGTACCAGGATGGATCCGGTCTCTCTTTTGAGATAGAATCGCAAGTACTGCTCCCTGAGCGGTCTCCGTCAATTCTTCAAGTTCTTCCATGCTATATTGAAAACGCAGGTCATCTTCATCCAGCTGACAACCGACTAACAGGACTTTTTCCTTCACTTCTTTTTTCAATAAGCAACCTTCTTTCCGTTAGTGAATTTGTATAGATTTCATCATATCAAAAGTTATTCACAAACTCTATGTATAAAGTAATCAAAAATGGTTGCAATTGAAGATTTTCATGATAAAATCATGTATGTTTGATTGAAAAAGATTCATTCTTGATCTACATAGAATGAGGATAAGGTTAGGAGGCATTCGTATGACTTGGGAAGTATTAAGTATCATCGGAACTATTGCGTTTGCTGTTTCAGGTGCCATCATAGCCATGGAAGAGGAATATGATATTCTCGGTGTTTATATATTAGGTATCGTCACCGCATTCGGCGGCGGAGCCATCAGGAATTTACTAATCGGGGTTCCAGTTTCGGCTTTATGGGAACAGGGAATGCTGTTTCAAATTGCATTATTGGCGATCACTGCTGTTTTTTTGTTCCCGAATAACTTGCTGAAACATTGGAGACGATGGGGGAATTTTTTTGATGCTGTAGGTCTTTCTGCTTTCGCGATTCAGGGTGCATTATATGCATCGAATATGGATCATCCTTTATCCGCGGTCATTGTCGCAGCAGTCCTTACCGGTAGCGGAGGGGGTATCATCAGGGACCTGTTAGCAGGAAGAAAACCACTTGTTCTCCGCTCCGAAATTTATGCTGTCTGGGCTGTCATGTGCGGAGCAGCTGTTGGACTCGGTGTCACAAATTCAGCATTTGAACTTTATACATTATTTATCCTTACGACATCGTTACGCGTCTTATCATACTTGTATAAATGGCGATTACCCAACAGAAGCCTGCGGGCACAAAGCTAACATTAGAAAAATGCATTCTCCCGGGAGAATGCATTTTTTGTTGGAACCATAAATTATTCTGCAGAGGATTTAGTAAAGGTCAAATCATTGGTCCTGATGGTGATCAAGTCATTTCTATTGTAACAATCCTCCAACAGCAATCTCATCGCCTGTGCACGAATCGATTTTTCCAGTATATTCCTCACGTACCTTCCATTTGAAAACGCCATCGGTGATAAGGAATTTTTTGCTGAGTATAAATGCTCCCTGATTTTTCTCTCTGCATCGGAACTTAGTAAGTATTCTTTCTCTTCCAACATCCTTTTCCCTATTTCCATTAATTGATCTACTGAATAATCGGGGAAGTGAAATACGAGCGGGAATCTTGATTGCAGCCCTGGATTCAATGTCAGGAAGTGATCCATTTCCCTTGAATAACCTGCAAGTATTAGGATGAACTCATGCTGTTTATCCTCCATATGTTTAACCAGTGTATCTATTGCCTCTTTACCAAAGTCCTTCTCTCCGCCCCTCCCAAGTGAGTACGCTTCATCAATGAATAATATGCCGCCCAAAGATTTCTTTATTAAATCCCTTGTTTTTTGGGCGGTATGACCAATATATTCCCCGACCAAGTCCGCTCTCTCTGCCTCGATTAAGTGGCCTTTGGATAAAACATTCATCTTCAGAAATAACTTTCCTATGATTCTAGCCACAGTTGTTTTACCAGTCCCCGGATTCCCTTTAAACATCATATGAAGCGCTTGCTTACCTGCTTTCAAACCAATTGCTTCGCGCTTCTTGTTCACATATATCCACGCATAGATTTCTTTTATCATCTTTTTCATTTCTTCCATCCCGACAAGAGACCCTAACTCTTCTTCAATTTCCTTTAACGCCACATGCTCTTGAGGGAATGATTGAGGCAGGGAATCGGGCTTGAGTGTATCTCTTACTGAATTTCGCTTTTGTGAATTAAGTACTATGCTGATTTGTCCATTATTTTTCATTCTCATTGGTTGTTGTTCCAAAAATTTCACCTCACCATTCTACAAACAGTATACGCTTAGAGGCCTATTGGGTGACAAATGCCTATTGTTTCATCCTATATTTCGACATCCCCTGTTATCTAATAATGCGAATGAAAAAAACGCAGAATTCTGTCATATCTTGCGCTTTCCCGAGAAATATACAAACACTGGAGCGGACCTTAAGAATGAAAAAGCCCATGCTATATTATACTTTGTTTTTCTAAGTGGATAGATGCTCATATCATTCTATTCAATGACCAAGCTTTTCATTAATTAAAAGTATAAATTTCAAAGAAATATATTGAGCTTTAATGAAAACAGTTATCGATATTAAGTAATCATGAATAAAACGGGAGATTAAAAAAACTGCCCGAATATATCAGGCAGCTTTGTCAGTTTACTATCATCAGAACTAAACGTTTAGTTACTCTCTTCAAAATTTATTTGAACATTCCGCTGAGGAGCGAATGTCGAAATGGCATGCTTATAAACAAGCTGCTGTTTTCCTTCACATTCGAACAGAACGGTGAAATTGTCAAACCCTTTCACATGACCTCGGATTTGAAAACCATTCAATAGGAACACCGTACATAATGAATTGTCTTTACGCAATTGGTTTAGGAATTGATCTTGGATATTAATTGATTGTTTCATGTCTAGTCCTCCTCTTCTATCTCTACTTACTTATTCGACTTTAGTTGAAGCTTTCCTGCAATAAATTCTGAAATCTCTTCAATAATTTTTTGGTGATACGTTTTATCGGACATGTCAAACCATCTGACTTCCATTTTATTTCGAAACCATGTTAACTGCCTCTTTGCATATCTTCGGGAATTCTGTTTTAACTTCTCGATTGCACGGTCAAGACTTATCTTTCCATCCAAATATTCATAAATCTCTTTATACCCGATTGCTTGAATGGATTGAACATCGTGCACCCCACTCCTATAAAGAGAGTCCACCTCTTCAATAAGACCATTTTCGATCATGAGATCTACCCTCATATTAATTCTGTCGTAAAGCTTTTCACGATCCATGCTCAGCCCTATTAAGGCAAGGTCATATAGCAGTTCATCCGATTGTCTCTCCTTGTAGCCGGTCATTGTTTTACCGGTAACATGAAAAATTTCCAAAGCACGTATTACCCTGCGCGTATTGTTTGGATGAATATTTTTTGCCGCTTCCGGGTCGATGCTTTGAAGTTGTTCGAATAAGGGAGCAATCCCCGTCTCTTCTACCTTTTCTTCCAGGAAGGATCGATATTCAGCGTCACCGGGAGCATCTGTAAACTGATAATCAAATATGACGGATTGAATATACAAACCTGTGCCTCCGACTATCATCGGGATTTTTCCGCGTGAGTGAATATCCGAGATTTTTTCTCTGACTATCTGTTGAAATTCTGCGGAAGAAAAGGATTCTTGCGGGTTTTTAATATCAATTAAATGGTGTGGAATGCCTTCCATCTCTGCCTGGGTTATTTTCGCAGTTCCGATGTCCATTCCTTTGTAAATTTGCATGGAATCCCCGCTAATGATTTCCGCATTGAATGTTTGAGCGAGATGAATACTTGTTTTGGTTTTTCCTACAGCAGTCGGACCGATAAGCACGATCAATTTTTGCTTGGTGTTGGGAGGCATACTTTCACTGCTTTCTATGTAATTCTTCTGTTACATATTATCGTACCATAATTGTTTATAAAATCACATCTTGTAAGTATACCCTTTATAAAAATTATTAAACGAAATTAAAATCTGAATTATAAAGTAACGCCTGATACACATCACCTAATTTTGATAATGAGTAACAGACGCATGTTCATTCAGCCTTTAGCAACAATCTTTCGTTTCCTTCTACTTCACTCAAAGAAGTTCTATGATAATCACCCTGTACCCAGGCATCGATTTGGTCGTCGTACCATTTACTTTTAAAGTGCCCAGCTTGACCGGGTCCCACGATATGATATCCTTCGTAGAGATTTGCAACATCGATCACAAACCTCCAGGAAGCTCCGTGGTTTACAAGCCCTTCCTTGTTGTAACTGGCTGCCTGGACTGTGACCCTGCTTCCTCCAACGGAAACCGGATCTTTCTTGTTGAAAAACCTTTCCAATATAGGGGAGGCGCTGGAAATAGGGTGCTCGAAATATACTTTATGATAATCCCCCCATTGCCATTCATTCATGTCAGGACCATATGCAGCCTGCAGGTCTTCCAACGCCTTATTCAACGTAATTTGCAGATAACCCTCATAGCCGCCAAAAGGGTCAAACCAGCTAGATACTTCTCCCCTGCGGGCTTTTCTTAACATTTCATCCACAATCATTTGCCGGCTTTCAAAGAGCTTCATCATATCTGGTGGGATTTTATTCTTAAACATTTCCTCAGATAAGGTATTCATCCAAAAATGAAACAGCAGCGGTGCTGCTTCTGATTTATCATCTTTATATTCCCACCTTTGAAGGAGCTTGATAGCTTGGTCCTCTTCTGATGTTAGTTCTTTATCTTTCAAAGCCTCAATGAAAAGCGGTACAAATTCAGAAGCCTGTAAATTGACCTGGTCCATTTGAAGCTTTTTCATATCCTCAATCGTTAAATCATCATTCTCCTCAAGGTACTGAGAAATCCTCATATATCTGTATGGCTGTGCCCAATGATGACTTATATGATAAGGGTAGCTGTCATCAATAACTTTGTTGTTTGCAGTAGCTGCAAACCCTTTCTCGGGATTAACAACTGAAGGAAGTTCGCCAAAAGGAATAAATCCTTCCCACTCATACTCAGGATCCCAACCAGGAACCGGCAGCAGACCGTCACCTTTTTTCCGAATTGGTATTTTCCCATTTGCTTTATAAGCTATGGTCCCGTCTTTTGCTGCGAAGACGAAATTTTGAGTTGGAGTATGGAAATCTTCTAGTGCTGTCTCAAACTCCAGCCAATTGCCTGCTTTATTAATATTGAGAATCGCCTGCAGTTCTAGACTCGGGTCTAAGGCTGTCCACCTGAGTGATAATGCTTGCCTGTCATCAGCTTGATTGGCAAATTCCGATATAATCGGTCCGTGTCTCGTGATGACCACCTCATATGGAATTACTTCCTCTCCTTTTACACGGATTGGCTCTTCAATAATAGTTGCTTTCTCCCAATTATCGTTATATTTAAAAAGTGAAGGATCTTGACCGTGCCGTTGTTCTATATATAAGTCTTGAACATCCGGACCTGTATTCGTAACTCCCCATGCAATTTCTTCGTTATGCCCGAGGATGATGCCGGGAATACCGGCGAAAATAACACCGCTGACATTTAATTCCGGAGCTTTTAAGTGCATCTGATACCATATCGAGGGTGTCCCTAATGACAAGTGAGGATCATCAGCCAGTAAAGGTTTTCCATTTGCCGTTTTTTCCCCGCTTACTACCCAGTTGTTACTTCCGTTGAATTCAGGAGGTATGACCGCTGCAGCAAATGAATCTTCTATGTCGATTGTAAGGTTGCCGATGGACGATAAGATCTCAGTGGCATCTTCCGGATAGGAAGGAAACAGATCAAACGCCTTTTCTTCCCCCAGATTCTTCAAAGCCCAATACCGGAAGGCTTGCCCCTGCCAGTGCCCTCCCAGATCGAATGCCATATATTTGCCGATAGTCAAGGAATCAATTGGCGTCCACTTTTCCGGCTTGTATCCAAGCAGCATAAACTCGACCGGAACGCTGCCATCCTCTTTCATTTCATCCATGAATGCATTGACTCCTTCTGCGTACCATTCCAGGATTTGCTTTGTTTCATCCGGATAGGCTGTATAGGACACTTCTGCAGCTCTGCGCAGTCCCAAAGTACGGAAGAATTTGTCACGTTCCACTGTATTCCCTCCGATTACTTCACTTAACCGCCCCGATGCCTGCCTTCTGCTCAGATCCATTTGGAATAGCCGGTCCTGAGCCTGAACATATCCCTGAGCAATGAACAAATCTTTTTCATTCGCTGCGGATATATGAGGTACTCCTTGTTTGTCCCTGATCACTTCCACATCTCTGGTTAATGTACGCAACACGTTTGATCCCGAAGTCTTGGGGATTGACCGTTCAACGAAAAAATACAACCCCATTAAACATGCAGCTAATACAAGAGCACATTCCCCGCCAGACCATAGTAAAATAGTGAACCGTTTTTTCCTTTTTAACGTCTGTAGCTCGATTCCCCCATTCATCTGACTCCCCCTGATATATTTATTGAAAATTCAGAAATAGTTTCTTTATAGATATTGGCTTTTCATTTATGAAATCCTTCTTATTTTCAAAAAATGGAAAAATCAAATTCACATAAGGGAATTCAGTTCGCTTTATTTCCTTTTTCACACTGTCTGTGTGTCCGTATATAATCAGTATGACTGATGACCAGGCAAATGCTGCTGGCTAGGAAAAATATGGAACTCCCGTAAAAAATGAAATGGATGGTAAAGTAATTCAACAGAAGCCCGGTTCCCATAACAGCAAAACTAGAGCATAACGAAGTCCAAAAATGGTAGTTTCCGATCATCTTACCCCTGCCGCCATTGTACGGCATTTCACTAAGTACCACTTTTTCACTCGTTTTTTGCACTGCTCCAAGCACACCAAGAAAAATCTGCAGAAAATAGACCATTTTAATGGATGTAACAGATGGAATAAGCAGGAACAAGAAACTCATTCCAATAGCATATACAACCAGAAGTCCGTAGCCGCCGGATTTGTCTGCCCATTTTCCAATCAGGCGGTGGCTGACCGCTGCACTCAGAGTAAATAGTCCATAGGCAAAACCGAAAGATGAAAACGACCTGCCAAGATTTTGTATAAACAACAGATAGAAAGGAAATGAGACACTGGCTGCGGTCATCGCGAAACTTTGTGAGTATATGAACCATTTCATGAGCCATACTCCTGATAAAATCGGTTAGTGAACCGTTCTTCAGGATCAAGTTTCCTTTTCATTTGGAAGAATTCATCACTCTTCGGATAGGCACTTTTCATCTGAGATTTCGTCGGATACTCGTAGTAAGGCAAATAATAAGTACCACCGTGCTTCAAGGTAATATCTATCATACCCCTCACTGTCTCGCCTGTTTCATAAATATCCTCATCGCCCATACCTTGATTGATGAGAAGGACTAGTGCGAACATATCCTTTTTAGCAAAGGACATGAGTGCCTCGTTGTTCCGATCAACATATCGAACCGTTATATTGACCAGGTTTAAATCCCTGCCCTCAAGAAATATTCTTAAATCGTCAATATACTCTTCATATTCTGTGACGGGAACAAAATATTCCTGCAATATATCCGTATCATTTCCCGCTTCATATTCAAGGAATTCAGATTCAGAGCGCATGACATTATTCCTTGTCACCAGTTTCTCATTTTGTTCTAGAAAGAAAGCCTTCTGCATTGTCCAGAATACATCTTTTCCCCAATCAAAATCGCGGGATATACCGAGGAGAAATTTAGTCAGAAATGTAAATCGATCTTCTTTAAGCTCACTGTATTCAATGTAATTCTGTTGATTTCCACTGGAATAATAGTCAGTAACATACATTTCTGTCAGAAAGGTTCGCGGTGCTGTCGATAACCTGGCTAGATGCATCTTCACTTTATCATTTGCCAAAACATGATTATTAAAATATTCAGGGTATTTTTCGTATGAGATTTCATCTGTTCTCATCTTATATAACTCATCTTTCGTTAATTGAAGCTCTACATCCAATATGACACCAAAGAGGCCATAGCCTCCTATTACTAAAGGAAAATACTCTTTATTTTCTTGCCTGGATACTTTTATCACCGTTCCATCGGGTTTCAACAATCTGAACCAGTTGACTGTTTCTATTAAAGATCCATTCCGAATGTCCCTGCCATGCACATTTACGGATAGGGAACCTCCGATGGTGAATATATTTTGAGACTGCATCACTTTCACCGCTAATCCATGAGGATTGACCGCCTTTTGGATATCATCCCATGTAGCTTGTCTTTTTATCAGGATCAACATGAAGTACTTGATTAAATTCTGTCATATCCAATACAATAGCGTCGGGATAATAGGTATGTCCTCCCTGACTGTGACGTTTTCCTGCAATCGATACCTTTAGATCACTTTGGTTCGCCTCCTTGATTGTTTCAATCAAACTCCATTCTTCCTTGTCCTTTATCAGTTTTTTGATTTTAGTCGGCATCAATCGCGCCACATCTGTAATGACGTTTTCATCTTGCTTGTCTTTAAGTAACAATGTAAATGCAGTTGAGTATACAAGTAGTAACAGTAGAACAATAAAGAAACTTTTACTATTTACAACTTTAATAAACATTTCCATCTCCCCCAGCTAATCCCTTTTAGTGTAATTTTACACTAAAGTTGAAATAATTCAATATGATTTTTGGTTGAAAAATTAAAGAAATTATTATTAAAACTAATTTACATAATATTATTATCGTAACTCTATTAAAAGACAAAAATAAACGAAGCCCAAAATGAAATTCCGGACTTCGTTTATTTTCACTTACATGATTCGTTTGAACATTTTTTCCATTTCATAAGTAGAGTAATGAATTATGATGGGACGTCCATGCGGACAGGTGAAAGGATCGCTCGTCCTCCTCAATTCATCCAGCAGGGCAAGGATTTCATCATTACGCAAATGATGGTTCGCTTTAATCGACCCTTTACAGCTCATCATAATCGCTGCTTCCTCTCTCAATTTCCTTATATCCACAGTACTAACCTTAAGTACTTGTTGAATCATATCTTCAATTGTTTCTTTTTCTTCGCCTTGAGGGAACCATTGTGGATGGGCACGCACAATGAAGCTGTTATGGCCAAACTCTTCAAGGAAGACGCCGACATCTTCAAGTGCCCTTCGATTTTCAATTATTTTTAAATACTCATCCGTCGAATATTCCAATGTAAGCGGAACAAGCAGCTCTTGAAGTTCCTTGGCCACCTGTCCTACTTTTTCTTTAAAGAACTCATACTTGATGCGTTCCTGTGCAGCATGCTGGTCAATGATATACAACCCCCGTTCGTTCTGGGCAAGAATGTATGTCCCGTGCATCTGCCCTACAGGATACAATGGCGGAACCCTCTGTGTATCAGAAAGATGCCCTTGAGCTTCTTCGAATTGAAACTCAGAAGCTTCTTCCTTCTTGCTGCTCTCGTTTGTTCCGTATGTTTTCTTTATCTCTTTCGAAGTAAGGTTATCCGTTTCTTTTACTTTCCCATAAGGCTCATATAGAGTTTGCCTTTCCTGTTTCGGAAGATCTGTTTTCCTCATGGACCATCCAGTAGCAGGCTGCTCTCGTTTTTCTTGTAATGCATTATGATCCAATTCCATAAACGTCTGCTCTGTTTTTGACTTTGAAACTTTTGGAATGGTGACTCCTGAAGGAATCAGTTCTTTTTGCCGAAAGACACTTTTTATTCCTTCTGTCACAAGTGCATTTAATTCATTTTCCTTGCTGATTCGGACTTCCATTTTGGAAGGATGCACGTTTACATCTACAAGCACTGGATCCATTTCAATATTCAGTAATACAATTGGATGCCTGCCGATCGGAAGCAGCGTATGATACCCCTCGCCTATAGCTTTTGCCAGTGCATAATTTTTAATGAACCTTCCATTGATCATGGTGGATATATAATTTCTTGATGCTCGGGTAATCTCCGGTAGGGAAACAAATCCGCTTATTCGAAAATCAAGTGTACTCACCTCAATGGGAACCATCTTCCTGGCGATCCCTACTCCATAAATTGCCGCCAACACTTGAAGGACATCACCGTTTCCCGTCGTATGAAGAAGTGACTTTCCATTATGCAGAAGTTTAATAGATACTTCCGGGTGGGCCAGGGCAATACGATTTACAACATCACTAATATTTCCCAGCTCAGTATGAATGGTCTTCAAATACTTTAAACGTGCAGGTGTATTATAGAAGATTTGTGATACCGTAATGTCTGTGCCTTTTCTGGATGAATATTTCTCAAATGTTTTTATCACACCGCCTTGAAGTTCAATGGACGTGCCGGGCCCATCACCTGTGCTTGTTCTCAAAGTAAAGTGCGAAACTGATGCGATACTTGGCAGTGCTTCCCCCCTGAACCCGAGGGTGCGGATGCGGAACAGATCATTCTCATCTTTTATCTTGCTGGTGGCATGCCGCCTGAAAGCAGTTTTTACATCTTCTTCCTCGATTCCATCCCCATTATCGATGATGCGGATCGAATGAAGACCAGCTTCTTCGATGTGTATTTCAATCACATTTCCATTGGCATCGATACTATTTTCCAACAGTTCTTTAACAACTGAGGCCGGCCTTTCAACAACCTCGCCTGCAGCTATTTTGTTTGAAAGCGAGTCATCAAGTTGAAAGATTTTTGCCACGTTTACACCTCCTTTAATTTTTCAACTTTTTTTGGATTCCATAAAGAGTGTTCAACGCATCCAGTGGGGTCATTTCAAGGATATCGAGCTTTTTAAGTTCGTCCAGTAATTTCTTTTCCTTAGAAGTCAATGCTGGTTCTTTTACTCCGGTTTTTTCTGTTTGGAAGAAGGATAGCTGAGCGAGCTCGTCGTTGACCCCCTGCCTGTCAGGCTCTTGCTCTTTGGCGGCTGCCGTTTCCTGATTGTTTAGTGTAAACTTCTCTTCTTTATCTTCAAGTTGAACTAATATTTCATTAGCGCGCTTGATCAATTCACGTGGCAGGTCGGCAAGTTCAGCTACATGGATGCCATAACTCTTATCTGCTGCCCCTTCTTTGATTTTGTGCAGGAAAACAAGTTTTCCATTTTGCTCCATAGCACTTACATGAACATTTTTCACTTTATTCAATTCATCTTCGAGAATGGTCAATTCATGATAATGAGTGGAGAACAGAGTTTTTGCACCTATATTCTCATGAATATATTCAATGATTGCCTGAGCAAGCGCCATCCCATCATAAGTAGAGGTCCCACGGCCTATTTCATCAAATAAGATCAAACTCTGCTGGGTTGCATTGACAATCGCGTTCTTCGCTTCAAGCATTTCAACCATGAAAGTACTTTGTCCTGAAATAAGATCATCTGCAGCTCCGATACGTGTGAATACCTGGTCAAAAATTGGCAGATCTGCTGACCCTGCAGGCACGTAACAACCGATTTGGGCTAGAATCGATGTCAAGGCGATTTGGCGCATATACGTACTTTTACCAGACATGTTGGGACCTGTGACCAACAACATTTCGCGTTCTGCATCCATTATGCAGTCGTTCGGCACATATTCCTGTGCTCCCATGACTTTTTCTACAACCGGATGACGTCCATCTTTTAGAATAATCTTTCGGTCATCATTGAAAGAAGGCTTATTGTAATGCCTTTTCTCACTTACCGTTGCAAAGCATTGCAGGACGTCGAGTTCACTTACCAGCCTTGCTAATTTCTGTAAACGCGGTATGAACTCTTTTACAGTTTCGCGGATCCCGGTAAATAGTTCATACTCGAGATCTACGGACTTCTCATCCGCTTGCAGAATAAGTGCCTCCTTTTCCTTTAACTCCGGAGTAATGAAGCGTTCTGCATTAGTTAATGTTTGTTTCCTTTCATAACGCCCTTCGTCTAAATGAATGAGATTGGCTTTTGTCACTTCAATATAATATCCAAAGACTCGATTAAAACCGACTTTCAATGAGCGGATACCCGTTCGCTCCCTTTCTTTCCGTTCCAGTTCTGCAATCCAGCTTTTGCCGTTTCTACTTGCATCCCGGTACCGGTCAAGCTCTTCATGATATCCATCCCTGATTATGCTTCCTTCCTTAATTGTAAGTGGAGGATTTTCCACCAACGCCAGCTCCAGAATATCAGTTAATTCTTCACAGGGATCCAGTTCAGCAACTAGTTCATCAGTCACTTCATTTTCCATTGTCTCTACTAGGTGTCTCAGTACGGGTACCTGCTGCAGTGATTTTTTCAACTGGATAAGATCCCGTGCGTTTACATTACCGAAAGCTACCCTTCCTGCTAATCGTTCTAAATCATATACTTCTTTAAGGCGTTCCCTGAGATCCGTTCTCTCAAAGAATCTTTCCAATAAGACTTCGACAACCGACTGTCTCTTATGAATATCATCTAACTGAATGAGAGGACGATCAATCCATTGTTTTAGGAGACGTGCTCCCATGGCAGTCATGGTTTCATCCAAAAGCCACAGAAGTGAACCTTTTTTACCTTTTGACCGGATCGTTTCAGTTAGTTCAAGATTTCGTTTCGAGTAATAATCCATCTTCATGTATTGATGAATTTGATAGGTCTCCACTTTCTGCAAATGATCGAGACTCCTTTTCTGTGTCCTGAACAGATACTGAAAGAGCCGGGCGGCTGCCTCTCTCAGTTTATCCTGTTCAAGATTTAGAAGCAGGTGGGAGAACGAAGGATCAATTCTGCTTTCTGTTTCAAATGAAAGCGTTAGCTCATTTCTTTCATTGATCATTCTTTGGATGTCTTCGTTAATATTGCCTGGAAGGATGACTTCTTTTGCTTCTACGGTGGATAATTCATTTATTAATGCTTGCATTCCTTCTGTCACAAGGGTTACTTTTGACTCCCCGGTAGTGAGGTCACTATAAGCGAGACCGTAAGTATGGTCATCAAAAGGTGTCACGGAAGCAATATAATTGTTTTCCTTGTCGTTCAGCCCTTTTCCGTCCATCACAGTACCGGGAGTGATGAGCTGCACCACTTCCCTGCGTACAACTCCTTTTGCCTGCTTCGGGTCCTCCGTCTGTTCACATATGGCAACCTTATAGCCTTTATCAATCAATCGTTCTATGTAATTGGGTGCAGAATGATACGGAACCCCGCACATAGGAATTCTCTCTTCTCCACCGCCGTCACGGCTCGTTAACGTTATTTCAAGCTCCTGAGATGCAGAAATTGCATCTTCGAAGAACATTTCATAAAAATCACCTAAACGAAAAAATAAAAAGGCATCCTGATAATCTGCCTTCACCTGTAAATACTGCCTGATCATCGGCGTATATTGAGTCATGTTCCGAATCAAACCTTTCATGCAAATTCTACAAATCTAGACTATTTATTATATCATAATGGTCAAAAAAATCGTCCCTCAAAATATAGAAGGGACGTTACGGTAAGAGTTTATCAATCGGAACTATGAATCATTTTGTTTAACGATCTTGGACGGAACTTCTTTACTCGATGGACATTCACTTTTCTTCTTCCTGGTGGGATACAGGAATTTGTATCCGATGAAGATGATCAATAGCAGAGCACCACCTATGAAAATATAATTCTGGATACTGCTTATTAACGACTGTACGGATTCCAAATGACCGTTTTTTCCGACTATGAGCATGATAAAGGTAACCGGGAAGATGCCGATGAATGTAAGGGAACCAAATTTCAACTTACTGACTTTACTTATACCCGAGGCATACGAAATGTAATTGCCTATTCCCAGTGGTCGGGAAAGTGCGATACTCCAAACTCCATACTTCCTGAACCACCTCTGTGCTTTTTCTACTTTTTTGGTGTTTTTAGTACTGGTCTTATCCTTTATCGTATGCTTGATTTTAAAACCTATGGCATACGGGATATAGCTGAAAACAGTATAGATCAGACTGCTGAAAACAGCAAGACTGATCAGCTTTCCCCATGAAGGATCAAGCAGGTATCCATAGGTCAACGTGACCAAAACCCCGGGAAAAGGCAGTGAAGAGGCCTCTATTGCATTTCCAGCAAACAACCCCCACATCCCCAGTTCTCTAATGACATTTATGATAAACTCCAGCATGAGTCCCTAACCTCCACGGTTTGTTTAAATGTTCTTTTCCCTATTTGAACGAGAAGAAACTTCACATGATTGATTTTCTTTTTACATTTTATGATAGTTGCAAATATGAATTCCTACTTCACCAATCCAGCTAGTTCTTTCCCATCAATTCCCCACTGTCCTTCAGGACTGCTTTTCCGGATGAGGAGACTGCCCCTGGTCACAGATTGAGTTTGTTCACTGGAAATCCAATTCAGCTTAGCTTTCACCTCCAGTCCAAAGAAGGCATGAATATCCTCTGATGGAAGCAAGGACAATTCAGTAATCTCTATATGATTGATTTCCTGAATGAGTCGTTGGGCAATGCCTTCCTCCTGTTCTGAAAGGATTAGAGAAAGAAGGTTTTCATCATGCTGATTAATCGCTATCTCCATTATTCTGATGCTTTCATAAGGGTCCATATTGTATAAATACCTTTGAAGCTTGCCGCCTGCTTTTAGAATCATCAATTTATGGGCAAGATCCGGCGTCGGTGTTTTATGGGTGGTACTGCCATAAAAGTGGACACAAAAGTGCCCTGGGAACCCATTTTGGAGCGCTCCTGCGCCATGGGGCATCCCATTCATTGAAGCAGGAATCAACCGGTCATTGTATTGAACAAGGATTGCTCTTCTGTCCCAGCTCCATTTATCGTTATAGATGGTTTTCATGATTTTTGTATCTTTTTTGGTTAATGGTTGTACATCGGCATGTTTACTACCTGCCCTGCGCTGTACATTGAAACTGAGTCCTGTCTCCACATCAATAATCGTGAAAAATGATTTATTCGGGATCACATCGTTCACAATGTCCCACGGCAGAATCTCTATCGAAAAAGACGGTCTCGGATCATTCTTTGCCCTTTCATCTATTATCATCTCTGCTTCTGCTTTACCAACCACAATCAGGAAAAGAAAAAATATAAAGATCATCCTTACATAACTCATAACGAACCAAACCTTTTTTCTTTAGTTTCTGAATGAATGGATAATGAATAAGGTGTAATTATTGGAAATCTCCATCTTCAGATTTCCTACATGAATGGAATTTTCCAACCAATACTATAATGGAAGGAGTTGATGTCCGATGCAGCTGATGACAAAATTAACATTAATCAGCCTTCTTTCATTGCCTGTTATACATGACACTCAAGATACACAGATTCAAATATACTTCCAAGGAGACCTCCTATCTTCATATATCCCTGAGGAACTCACATTTGAAGGCATCGATGAACCACTTCTTAATCCTGCCGTGACTGAAAAAATAACAGAGGAAATAAATAAAAAAGTCTCCGTTCCCCCGCGTGATGCTTATCTGGATAAGAACAATAACATCAAGGAGCATGAAAGCGGGTATAAACTTCATGTAAGAAAATTCAACCAACAATTGTTGGGTGCCCTGTTCTCAAAAGGCACAGTCAGAATTGAGGTACCACTGCAGACACTGCATCCAAGAGTCGACAGTGAACTTCTTTCGAACATACGTAACCGCCAAATCGGCCATTATGTTACCTATTTCAACCGTAATAACAATGAACGGTCTCATAATATTTCTCTAGCTGCAAATGAAATCAATAATAAGGTCGTTTTTCCTGGCGAATTGTTTTCATTTAATAAAACAGTGGGCAGACGGACGAAAGATAAAGGATATAAGAAAGCTCCTGTCATTGTAAGGGGGGAGTTGTCCGAAGATATCGGCGGAGGGATATGCCAAGTCTCATCTACACTATATAATGCAGTCGACCTTGCAGGTGTTGAAATCGTGGAACGATATCATCACAGTAAACGAGTGCCCTATGTTCCAAAGGGGAGGGATGCTACAGTAAGTTGGTACGGACCCGATTTCATATTCCGCAATACTTATGATCAGCCTCTGTTGATCCGTACACATATATATGGTGGACAGATAAGTATAACTATCCATTCTTCTGAATTTATCAATGTTAAGAATAGAAATGTACCACCATCAGCGAAACATGTGCCCCAGGGGATTAAGAAATCCATTTATTAAAACTGAGACTGGGACAAAACAAAAAACACCTACCTAAAGGGGAACATTATCAGTGTTAGACTCTAAATACCGCTAATGATTTCCGTGCAAGACTTCGCTTTCCGCGGGTAGCCCGTGAACCTTCTCGGCAAGCCTGCGGGGTCTCACTTGTCTAGCTGCAGGGCTTAGAGGAACAAGTCATAAGCTAAACCGGCCAAGAAGGCAAAGAGCGCCTTCCAGGCCGATTCGTCTTATGCCACACGCCTCTGAGCAAAGCCCTTCCGCTTTTCTAATAAGCTACTTGTCCTGCAGGAGTCTTCGTCTTGCACTCCAATCAACCGCTGAACAAGCAAGATACTAAATGGGCATTTGAACTGAGCTAATAATAAACCAAAACTTATTTGAACTTAGAATTCAAATTAGTTCGGGTTTTATTCAGACTAAAACACTTTTGTCCGAGCCTCTACATCGTTTCAGATAATCATTCATGATATTCCAAAAATTCGATCCGATTTCCAAAGGGATCAGAAACAAAAAATCGGCTCCTCCCATTAATGGGAGTATCTTCTTTAACCTGAATTCCCTTCTCGACCAAGCTGTTCCGGTAAGTCTCCAAACCTTCTACAAGTAATCCGGGATGAGCTTTCGTGGCGGGTAGAAAGTCCGATTGTACACCGATATGAATTTCCTGGGCGCCAAACTGAAACCAGCACCCGCCACTCGCTTTTAAATTTTCCGGTTTAGAGATTTCATGTAAACCTAGTATATCACCATAAAATTTCCTTGCTTCTGTTTCACAACTTTCAGGTGCTGCCAGTTGTACATGATCTATTCCTTTAAATAATACTGACATATTCTCTCTCCTTAAATGTGATGTACGTTCTCCTCATTTTACCATCTTTTTCTAAAATTCAGTTATCAGAAAGAGTCTCAGAACCTAATAAAAAATCCGAACTAATTCGAATTCTCATTAAAGAATTTGAATTAAAGTTCGGATTATTATTCGGATAAGACACATTTATCCAAATCTTCCGGCTTTCTTTTATTGTATAGAATTGATTCCGTCAATGACTGTATTAATTAATAATTCAAGATCTTCCACTTCGATAGTAAGCGGGGGGGAAAGAGTCAGTACATTATTGAATCCGGCGACAGTTGCCCCGTTCTTTCCAATAATAACCCCGTGTTGTTTGCAATAGGAAATCACACCATTCACTTTTTCCACAGCCAAAGGTTCTTTTGTTTGTTGATCCTTTACCATCTCAATACCAATAAGAAGCCCTTTACCTCTGATATCACCTACTAGTTTATGCTTCTGCAGCTGATTTTTCAGAGTATTCAAGGCTGTTTCCCCAAGCTCCTCAGACCTTGTGAATAGACCTTCATTCTCCATTATCTCAATGTTCTTCAATGCAAGTGCACAAGCTGCAGGATTACCTCCAAAGGTATTGATATGGCGGAAGTAATCATATTCCTCAGTGCCTTTAAATGCTTCATATATTTCACGTTTAACTGCGGTAGCCGATAACGGCAGGTAAGCGGAAGTAATCCCTTTCGCCATTGTAATGATATCCGGTTTCACATCATAATTCATGTAACCGAAAGGCTTGCCGGTGCGCCCGAAACCACAAATCACTTCATCGACAATCATTAAAGCACCATGTTTTTCACACACTTCCTTTGCAGCTTTCATGTAATCTTCTTGCGGGATCAATATTCCCCCGCCCGTAATAATCGGCTCCATGATGAGGGCAGCGATTGTTTCACTGAGTTCCCAAGTCATGGCCTGGTCGATCGCTTTAACCCCTGGCAAATCGTGTGGCGATTTGCCTTCTGCTTCGTCCCTGTATGAGTCAGGCGGTGCAACATGGACAAATCCGGGAGCCAGTGGTTCGTATTTGTACTTTCGCTGCGCCTGTCCTGTAGCAGCCAAGGCTCCCATAGAGTTTCCATGATAGGACCGATACCTGGAAATGATCTTGTAACGGTCTCCCTCTCCTTTTTGCTGATGATATTGACGAGCGATTTTGAATGCTGTTTCATTGGCTTCAGACCCGCTGTTTGAGAAAAATATGACATATTCTTCTCCTAATAACCCGTTTAATCTCTCCGCAAGTTGAATGGCAGGCTGATGACTCTGTGTCAAAGGAAAGTAAGCCATTTTTTTCAATTGTTCATAAGCAGCTTCAGCTAATTCATGTCTTCCATAACCAATGTTGACACACCATAATCCAGCCATTCCGTCCAGATATTTCTTTCCTTCATTATCAGTTACCCACGACCCTTTGGATTCTGTAACCACCATCGTTCCATCAGGATTGTACGGTTTCATGGAATGCCAAAGGTATTGTTCATCCTGTTTAAGCCACATGTCTTGACCTGTTTTCACCATTGGGTTCCCCTCCTTGTTTTCTTCTTTTAGAAATCAAATCGTGAAGTGATCATTTTCTTCCTAGTAAAGAAATTTACTCCGTCTTTACCGTTAACATGCATGTCTCCATAGAAAGAGTCTTTCCAACCTGAAAATGGAAAAAATGCCATGGTAGCGGGAACACCTACGTTGATCCCAAGCATGCCTGCATCGGCTTCTTCCCTGAACTGTCTCACCGCTTTGGCATCTTTAGTATATAGGGTCGCTCCATTTCCAAAACGTGATTTTCTAATATACTCCAGCCCTTCATCCAAGTCCTTCGCTCTAAGGAGACTCAATACAGGTGCGAACATCTCTTCTTTTGCAATCGTCATATCAGGAGATACATGATCAAAGATCGTGGCTCCTAAAAAGTTTCCATCCTTCAGGTCACCCATTTCTTTTCTTCCATCGCGAATCAGTGTTGCCCCTTCCTCCATACCTTTTTCAATATACTTAAGGGTACGGTTCCGATGCTCACTTCTAATCACAGGAGTCAGCAGGACTTCATCGTCCATCCCATTACCAATACAAAGGTCATCCGCCTTCTTTGTGAGAGCATTGATGAACGGTTCATTTTCCCCCACTACAACGACCGCACTGCAAGCCATGCAACGCTGGCCGGCACTTCCAAATGCAGAGCTGATAATGTGTTCTGCTGCTTTTTCCAGATCAGCATCCGGCATCACAACATGATGATTTTTCGCACCGGAAAGAGCCTGGACACGCTTTCCTTGCTGGGCAGATTTTTCATAAACGTATTTCGCTACAGGCTGTGAGCCTACAAAGGAAATGGCTGCAATATCCTTATGTTCGATCAATCCGTTCACAACATCATGCGCACCGTGGACTACATTCAATACTCCTTGAGGAAAACCGGCTTCCGTAAACAATTCAGCAAGTCGATTTGCAAGCATCGGTGTTCTTTCAGATGGCTTGAGGACGAAGCTGTTACCGCATGCCACTGCGAGTGGGAACATCCAAAGCGGCACCATCATCGGGAAGTTGAATGGCGTAATTCCACCCACAACCCCAAGAGGATAACGGAACATTTCGGAATCAATATCTTCTGCAATTCCGCTTAGCGTCTCACCCATCATCAGCGTAGGGGCACCGCATGCAAACTCGACACATTCCAGTCCGCGCTGAACTTCCCCATATGCTTCTTTATATGACTTCCCATTTTCTTGAACCACGAGTTTCGCTAATTGTTCGTGATTTTCAGATAACAGTGTATGATACTTATAAAAGAGTCTTGCTCTTTTTGGTACAGGAGTTTTTTTCCATGTTTCCGAAGCTTCTTTTGCTGCTTTCACAGCTAGATCAACATCTCCTTTAGTTGAAATAGGCACTCTCGCAAGCTCTTCGTTGGTCGCCGGGTTCAACACATCCATCGTCTGCGAACTTTCGGAATCAATCCACTTTCCACCAATAAAGTTTTTTAACACTGCTACGTCTTTCTTAATGATTGTCATATTAATCCTCCTTAAATACGAATAATTCACTCTGAGTTTTACAAGGCGCTATGATGTATATAAGTCCATTATGAGAGATATCACAAAGGCTTTCATTAGACAAAGTGTAAAGTAACCATGTTTGTACATTAGACATTCCTGCTCATCATTTGGCAGCTTGTTTTTTCACGAACTTTAATGGATTGAGATAATCATGGGCAGACAATAGGAATTCGATAGCCAGCCTCTTATCCGCACTCATGAAATCTTCACCTAGAAGCTCTTCAATTTTTCTCAATCGATGGTAAAGCGTTTGCCTTACAATAAACAATTTTTTGGCAGTTTCCTGTTTAGAACCTTGGCAGCTTAAGAAAACCTTCAGTGTCAATAGCAGGCTGCCCTCATTCTCATTATCGTAGAGTAAGAGGGGGTGTAAATATTCCTCTATCATCTCGGATAGGTTCACATTGTTATTTACAATTGATATCAAACGATACAGATGTAAATCGTCAAAGAAAAAGAAACGGTTGCCACCGTCTATTTTTGAACGGAATAATAAGCTTTCCTGAGCAGTTTTATAGCTCACGCTGATGTTCATCATCTCTTCTTGATACTTTCCAACCGAGATGACCGAATCTTTTTTGTGTGATAAGAAATGGGACTGCTGAATCTTTTCCAGTGCTGTTTTCAACCTTTTCTTCCAATCGATCCGCCCGCGCGTATCCAACAGAATGAACAGTTGGTCGCTGCCGCATTTCTCAGTCAGCCCATGAAATCCCTGCTGTTCGAAAATACTTCTTGCCACTAAATTGAAATAGGTTAAATCCTGTGGCTCTCGTTCTTTCTCATCACTAAAAACACAAACGACTCCTCCATTAATATCCAGTTTCAACTCCCTTAGATATCCCTCCAGCTGCTCATTGGATTGCTCTCCTTTCAGCCAGGACATTATCCATTTGGAGTCTTCCATTCTCTTTTTTTCATCAAAATAGAGTTCTCTCATGATAAATTGTGCCAATGCAGTGGAAGTCCTGTCCAATATTAAAGTTTCATATTCGCTAAAGGGATGATCATTTCTGTAGATGGATAGCTCTGCATATTCCTGATCAAACAGGATCACCTTTGCTGAGGTAAAGTATCCTTGTCCTTCTTCTACATGTGCTTCATACCATTTTCTGATTTTCATTTCTTCTGAACGCTTCAATGGAGGATGTATTTCCGGTTCTTGTTCTTTCACCCGGAAGATCACGGGTACTTCCAGCTCTTTATGTAGGATATTCAGTATTCCCTGCAATTCATTGACACTAAGCAACTTCTTATTGAGTAACTGGGCATAATCGTCTAATTTTTTAATCATTTCATACTGTTGATTAATGATCACAGAATGAATATCATGAGTGATACTCACAAAAGGCACCTCTTTATCAAATACAATGACCGGGAAGTCATGTTGATTTGCCAACTCCAAAATCCGTTGAGGAATCCTTGAAATATTCGTATCAAGTTCAATGCACAATGCTGCAGCATCACTTTCAATAAGCTGGTTCAAAAGGTAAAGGAAAGCTGATTCTTCTTTTAGTGCCAATCCAGTCGTCAAAATTAATTCATGGCCATTAAGTAAATTTTTGATTGAAGTGACTTCAACGACATGTACCCATTTCACCTGGCGCTGCAATCCGCTTTGACCGGCTATAACTCTTGAATGTTCAAAATATCTCCTTGAAAGAATCGATTCAACTGAATGATAATAAAGATTCTTCATCATACTCTCCTTCTTAAGGCGTAATAGATGTGAATGTGATAAGAAAAATAGATAAAAAGGATTGGCATAACCAATCCTTTACTCTTTTTCTGCGGGGATAATAATGTGAACCTCGGAATGGCAGGTCTTCAACCATTCTTCATCTGAAATTTCATCTGAAGACAGGAAGGATAACATCCATTCGACCAGATCCTCCGGAGTGTCCATGATGGTTGGATAGGATTGGTGCTCCCTCATCTCGTTTATATTTTCATCGTCCAGTTCAGCCTGGTTCTTCATTTACATCCCCCCTCCCCTTATGAATGTATCAATAGATTGGAAAAGTACTTCCTTGCATTTGCCGTTTTCACATGGAGTGTTGCACTTCGTTTGTTTTCTGAGTGTTTAAAGAGTACAAATGCCCCGCTTAAATTCTCGGTCACTCTTACAATCTTAAATCCTTTTTGAAGAAGAAAATCAATCTTATCCCTTTCACTTAAAAACTCCCGATATTCCGACATGTGCATACCCCCACTTCATTTCTTTATTATGAGATTGCAAGACTTCTATAGAACATTTCCGAACGTCTATAGAAGCCTTCTGCTCTAAATCGTAAGGCTTGTACCCGTAGGCGCTTCCTTCACTGTTTCTTCATTTATTTCGATTTCCCAATCCCGGCCGACTGATATACCCAGATACTTTTCATCATCTGGATCAAGCAATTCCGCCTGTTCATATTTCTTGAACCACCAGTACTTTGCAAGGAAATAATAACATATGGCACCTGCTCCGAATCCGACAATGAATGAAAAGCTTGGAACGTAATAAGAAGCAACAGCACCGATGATCCATGAAATGAAGCCGGCAAGATTGACCCCGTTCATGTACTTGTATTGTCCTTCATTTTCATAAAGTGCCGGTACATTCACTCTTCGTTTTCTTATGATGTAATAATCAGCCACCAATATCCCGACAATCGCTGATAAAATACCCCCTACAAAAAGCAGGACAGGAATGATCACTCCAAACAGGTTCCAAGGCTGAACGATTGTTCCTACCACTCCGGCAGTTAAAACACCCGCCCAGAAAGGAAACTTTGGACCTCCTACATTTGAGAATATCGTAGCAGCAGGGACAACATTGGCTGCGATATTCGTAGACCATTGAGCCAGGACAATCATGAGCAGTAAAATACCTAGAATAAGACCGCTTGCTGCTTCCTGTAATGCAATTACTGGATCATAGTTCAACACGGCAATATATGAAACCGCTCCGATTAATACCATGAATGTCTGTGTCAGAGGCAAAGTGATCAGGTTGCCGATTAAGGAACTTTTATTTCGTTTAAACCAATTCTTCTCATGCCGGGGGGCTTTCATGAAACGTGAAATCGATGGAATATCGGCAGCCAACGTCGCCCAAAATCCCATATTGCTGAAGATGACTACCAGAAACGCTGTAACGGCGGCCCCGCCAGTGACCGGACTTTCCACCCAGCTCCAAATATCCCGTCCCTGTGCTGCAGCCGAGTCGGACAGGGAGGAGTACATCCAAACTGATATGATGATGATCACCGGAGCTGCCAGGTCGGCAAACCGTTCTACCGCCTTTATCCCTAAAGCAGTGTTAACTAATTGAAGTAGAGCAAATATGATAAAACATACAAACCAATTGTCAAAACCATATAGAATATTCAGGATGCCATTCATTGCCGTCGCTCCGAAATACGTGTTGATCCCAAACCACATGGAAGCGGCAATACCACGGACAACCGAAGGAATATGGGTACCCAATGTTCCGAAAGGAGCCCTCATATAGACCGGAAAAGATAATCCGTGTTCTACCCCTATATCGCCTGTAAGGGAGATGAAAAAACCGATTGCCACTGAACCGATCAGGGTTGCCAGCAGAACAAGAGGAAGCGGTAATGACATAACTCCCGACCCGCCGATAGCAAAGGTAGCAAGAACGACCACCATCCCTATCCACATAAACGAATATCCGATTTTCGTAATTTTTCTTTCACTTTCTTTAATAGGTAATAAATCCGGTGACTTTAAATAGCTTGTTTTCAACATGAACACTCCTTTTTGTTTGTTCCAAATGGCAAAACCAAACTTGAACTAAGAGAGGCATGTAGAGCAGAAGATACCTTCCGCTCTACATGCAGGAGCTGTTCTAAAATTAAGCGGTTTTCATAAGTCGAATATGATCAGGATTTAGAAGGCTGTAATGATTCGCTCTCTTCTCGTGAAAGATGTTTACCGTATCTCGCTCTCTTGACATACTTCCCTTTCCCCAATTTGCCCACGAATTGCTTATCTTTAATGACGTATTCACCCCTTGACAAAACGGAGACAGGTTCCCCTTTGATTTTCATCCCCTCAAAAGGGTTATAGTCTGCAGCCATATGGTGACTCTCTGCGGATATGACCCTTTCTGCATTCGGATCAAAAATCACAACGTCTGCATCCGATCCTGATGCAATGGTTCCTTTCTGAGGATAAAGCCCAAACAACTTGGCACTTCGTGTAGACATAATATCAACAAACTGATTCAAGGTAATTCTGCCCTTTTCAACTCCTTCTGAGAATAATATGGATACACGGTCCTCAATGATCGGCCCGCCATTCGGGATTTTGGTGAAGTCTTCCAAGCCAAGGTCTTTCTGTCCTTTAAAATCAAATGAGCACTGATCAGAACCCAGTGTCTGGAGTTCTCCGCTTTTCAGTGCATTCCATAATACTTCCTGGTTCCACTTTTCACGCAGCGGCGGTGACCAGACGTACTTGGCACCTTCAAAGTTTGGACGCTCCAAGTAAGTTTGGTCAAGCACCAAATACTGAGGACAGGTTTCACCCCAGACATTAAGTCCCTTGCTTCTTGCTTCGGCTATTTGTTTCACAGCCTCTTGGCAGGAAACATGCACCACGTATAACTGAGAATCAGCAAGACCCGTCAACTTCGCAGCCCTGCCTGTAGCTTCCCCTTCAAGTTCGGGAGGTCGTGTCAAAGCATGGTATATTGGATCTGTTTTACCTTCAGCCAAAGCTTGTTCAGTCATGTACTCAATGACATCTCCATTTTCGGCATGCACCATAACCAGTGCACCTAATTTTTTGGCTGCGATCAATGTTCTGAAAAGTGTCTCATCATCAGCCTGGAATACATTTTTATATGCCATAAAAACTTTAAACGAAGTTATGCCCTCATTTTCGATGACTTCAGGAAGCTGACTTAACACTTCCTGATTGATTTCCCCAATCATTAGATGAAAGCTGTAATCAATCACTGCTTTATCCTTGGATTTCGCATGCCAAGTATCGATTGCATTTTGGAGAGGCTCTCCCTTATTGGTCAAACAAAAATCGATCAAAGTGGTTGTTCCTCCAAATGCGGCAGCAATCGTCCCTGTTTCGAAATCATCCTTTGAAACGGTACCACCGAAAGGCATTTCCAGATGTGTATGCGGATCTATCCCTCCCGGAAATATATACTTTCCGTCTGCATCGATTACTTCTGCTTCACTGATATCAAAGTCCTTTCCGATACTGCTTATTTTTCCATCTTCAATGAGTATATCCGCTTTATACGTATCAGCTGCTGTAACAATTGTCCCGTTCTGTATTATTTTTTTCATTCTTCACCCTCCAGATTTATTTCACTGTATCAATTTCACATTGTGCCAACTTACCGACCGCAGCCTGACGTTCATTCCATGTCATCGGCATATGTCCGCTCGGAACCTCGATCATTTCAATCGCTCCATCAACCGGGCAGACGATCGAACATAAATTACACCCGACACAATCCTCTTCACGAACTTTCAGGTAACTATTACCTTCGGGATCTCTAAGCATATCGATACATTGATGAGAAGTATCTTCACAAGCTATATGGCACTTATTGCAATTAATGCAAACATCGTTATTTATTTTTGCAACCACGCTGTAGTTAAGATCTAAATTCCCCCAGTCGGAATATCTCGAAACTGATTTACCGACCAAGTCCTGTACAGAAGCAATTCCTTTTTCATCAAGATAATTGTTCAGTCCGTCCAGCATATCTTCAACGATTCTGAATCCATGATGCATGGCCGCTGTACAAACCTGAACCCCCGATGCTCCCATAAGCATGTACTCTACTGCGTCCTGCCAGTTAGACACTCCACCCATGCCTGATATCGGAACATTTATTCTCGGATTACGTGCACATTCCGCCACCATGTTCAAAGCAATGGGTTTGACTGCCGGTCCGCAATAGCCTCCATGCGCTCCCTTGCCGGCAACATGAGGGATCGTGTTCCAGGAGTCGATATCGACCCCTGCCAAACTATTGATCGTATTAATCATACTGACGGCATCGGCTCCGCCTCTCACAGCGGATTCTGCTGTCACGGTGATATCCGTTATGTTTGGTGTCAATTTCACGATTACTGGTGTTTTTGCGACTTCTTTCGCCCAAAACGTTTGTTTTTCTACTAATTCAGGTACCTGTCCAGATGCAGCACCCATTCCCCTTTCAGCCATTCCGTGGGGACAGCCGAAATTAAGTTCCAATCCGTCGACACCGACGTCTTCTACCTTTTTGACAATCTCATGCCATTTCTCCTGCTTTGGTTCCACCATCAAAGAAGCAATTATTGCATGATGAGGAAAACGCTTCTTTGTCTCATAGATTTCCTTTAGATTCACTTCTAAAGGTCGATCCGTTATCAGTTCGATGTTATTAAAGCCTGCCACGCGCTGGCCATTAAAGCTTACAGCAGCAAACCTGGAAGATACGTTGATTATCGGTTCCCCTAATGTTTTCCAGACTGCGCCCCCCCAACCCGCTTCGAACGCTCTCTGAACCTGATAACCCGAATTGGTCGGCGGCGCGGATGCAAGCCAAAATGGATTTGGAGATTTTATTCCTGCTAAATCGATATTTAAATCTGCCATGTTGTTCCCCCCTCTAACAGAACTTAATTCATTTGAAGTGAAGTCAGCTGCCTATGAAGATAATATGCCGCCTGCTTTCCCTGTTCAGCGGCTGTAACGACCATCGCTTCCCCAATTCCTTTGCCGAAGATTACATCTCCACATGCCAGCACCCTTGGATTGGACGTTTGAAGTGTTTCCCTGTCAACTTGGACAACCCCGTCTTTATGTTCTAATTGAAACTGATCGATTAAAGTATGATGCCTTGTTTGACCAATAGCCTTAATGACTGCATCAACAGGCAATGTGAATTCTGAACCTTCCACCGGTACAGGACGTCGCCTTCCATCAACACCCGGTTCGCCAAGCTTCATTTTGAAGCACTCTATTCCTACTACCCTGCCGTCTTCGTTCCCTATGATTCTCTTTGGTGCTGTAAGCCAACGAAATTCCACTCCGTCCTGCTTAGCAAATTCATATTCAAAATCATAGGCTGTCATCTCTTTCAATGTTCTCCGGTACAGTATTTTCACATTTTCTGCTCCTAAACGAACGGAACAAGTGGCACCATCAATGGCAGTATTTCCGGCACCGATCACCACCACTTTCTTGCCCACGTACTCTTTGGATATTTCGCCGCCTTTGGTAGCTTTCACAAATTCAATGGCATCATGAACTCCATCAAGTTGTTCCCCATCAATATTCAATGGAGGTACATGGGACATACCTGCAGCAAGAATGATAAAATCATGGCTTTCGAGGACTTCTTCCGCAGTAATATCCTTCCCTACCCTCGTATTGGTACGAATATCTACATTCATCCTCTTGACTTGGTCTACTTCCCAAAAAGAGATGCTTTGTGGAAGACGGAAAGAAACGATGCCATAAGTATTCAAGCCTCCTGCTTCTTTGGCTGCTTCATATATGGTCACTTCATAACCAAATCGTGCTAATTCCCTGGCTGCGGAAAGACCTGCCGGCCCACCTCCGATTATGCCGACTTTCTTGCCGTTAGGCTCCCCCGCTTCAAATAACACCGTTTCATTATGCCTTGCCCAATCGGTAGCATAGCGCTGCAGATTTCCAATCATGATCGGTTTCGTCGAGTGATTGAGTACGCATGCCCCTTCGCATAGTTCTTCTGTCGGACATACTCTTGAACAACTTGCACCTACCGGATTGGAACTCATAATCGTTTTTGCCGACCCCTTCAAGTTTCCCGATGCAATCTTCTTTATGAAAGAAGGGATGTCTATACCTGTGGGACACGCTTGAATACAAGGTGCATCATAGCAATATAAACACCGGTTGGCTTCTTCCAAAGCATCCCTGTTGGACAACCCATTATGGGCCTCCTGAAAATTCTCCTCTAGATTCGATAGTGAAAGTGGCTTGGACAAACTGGCTTCCCCCTTTTCCCCTGCTAATAAATTCATAGAGTCAAATTGATTCGGAATGATAAAGAGTGCTTCCTACATAAGCAAATCGATATCAGCCTATACAATTAAGGCAACAGTGCTGTCATTTCGTTATAAGTTTCAGGTCTGCGGTCACGATAGAACTGCCATGTATCCCGTACTTCACGAATCAGCTTCTTGTCCATCTCACCGATGATCACCTCATCCTTGTCTCTGCTTCCGATTGAAACAAAGCCTCCGCGTGGATCTACCAGGTATGATTGACCATAAAATTCCCCCATGTTCCACGGCCCTTCATAACCAACCCGGTTAATCGCTCCCAGATAATAGCCGTTTGCAACAGCATGAGCCGGCTGCTCGAGCTTCCATAAATATTCAGACAGCCCGGCAACGGTTGCAGATGGATTAAATACCACTTCCGCACCTTTCAACCCTAACAATCTTGCACCCTCCGGGAAGTGTCGATCATAGCAGATATACACTCCCACTTTTGCATAAGCTGTATCAAATACCGGATAACCCAGATTTCCCGGTTTAAAGTAATATTTCTCCCAAAAGCCATACCCTTCACTGCCGACCGCGACATGAGGGATATGCTGTTTTCGGTATTTGCCAAGATATGATCCATCAGCATCGATTACAGCTGCTGTATTGTAATAAGTCGCAATCCCTTCCCTTTCATAGATCGGGAGAATGATGACGACATTCAGCTCTTTGGCTAATTCCTGAAAGCGCCTGGTTGTCGGGCCATTCGGAATTTCTTCGGCTGAATCATACCATTTAGGATTTTGTTCGGAGCAAAAATATGGACCATAGAAGATTTCCTGTAAACATATGATTTGTGCTCCCTTCTTGGCGGCACCCTTTACCAATTCGATGTGTTTCTTGATTGATTGTTCTTTGTGAACTTCTACCGCCTCGCTGCCGTCTACATCATGTGAAGCCTGAATAAGACCGATTTTCACCTTGTCTGACATCCCTGTTCCTCCTAGACTATTAGATTTAAATAAATAGTAAGCGCTTTCATATTCTGTTATTTCTGATGACACCTACTAAATTTCATGAAGTTAATGTTGTCTGAATATTTTGTCTTTTCAACTCATTTTAACTCGTACTCAATTGAATTGCATTATACATTATGTAAAATCAGCTCCTTTGACTATTGGTCACTATGTAAATTCTAAAATAGAATGTACTATTTATCGGAGTTGAATTAACGTTAGCATATGAAACTTGCAGATATTGTAAAAAAATTGGAGTTATTCTTTAAAATAGCTCGTTTTTTATCGACATTTTTTTCGATACTTCTAATAACAAATTGCAAAATCGATTAAAACAAGGCTGGGACAAAACAAAACAAAAAAACAACTTCCTAAAGAAGAACATTTTCAATCTTGACTCTAAATACGGCTAATGATTTCCGTACAAGACTTCGCTTTCCGCGGGTGACCCGTGAGCCTCCTCGTCGCTGCGCTCCTGCGGGATAGAAAAGCGGAGGGGCTTTGCACAGAGGCGGGTGGCATAAGGCGAATCGGCCACGAAGGCGTTCTTTGCCTTCTTGGACGAGTCGACTTATGACATGTGCCTCTAAGCCCCGGAGCTGGACAGGTCTCACATTGGCCACTTCTCCCGCAGGAGTCTTCGTCTTACACTCCAATCAACCGCTGGAACAAGCTGAAAACTAAATGAACAGTTGAATAATATAATGAAAAACCCGAACTTACTTGAATCCATGAATTCAAATTAGTTCGGGTTTTACATAGACTAAAACACTTTTGTCCCAACCAAGGTTTTATGAGTTTACTGATTCGGGGTTTAATGCTTTCTGCCTGACTGGACGGTATTTAAGGACTTGGCGGATGAACCAGATCAGCACGGCGGACCAAATGACTGCCCCTATAATCATCGACTCAGTGTAGGGAAGATGAAATCCTTCCGGGGCATAAAAGATATAGGAACTGACTACAGCTGTCATGAATAAAGCCGGTATACTGCAAATCCAGTGGAACTTATGTTGCTGCAGCAGATAAACGGCAGCAGTCCATAACATGACAGTTGCAACCACCTGGTTCGACCAGCCTACGTATCTCCAAAGGAAGGTATAGTCAATTTGAGTCAGAAAGAAAGTCGGGAGAGCGACCGGGATCACTAAAAGACCCGGAAGCCATTTTCCTTTCAGTTTTTCTTTTTTCAAATCAGACAATAAATCGACCAGCATCATTCTTGAGGACCTGAGAGCTGTGTCGCCAGTTGTGATCGGCAGGATGATGACCCCCAGCACGGCAAGAATTCCTCCAAGGGTACCCAGTGTCGTTTTACTGATTTCATTGACAACTCCCGCAGGTCCGCCTGCAGCAAGTGCTTCCTGCAGCCCCCCGGTGCCATTGAAGAATGCCATTCCTGCAGCAGCCCAGATTAATGCGATGATACCTTCGGCAACCATCGCCCCATAAAACACTTTCCTTCCTTCGCTTTCCTTCTTCAAGGTTCTAGCAAGGATCGGACTTTGGGTGGAATGGAATCCTGATATTGCTCCGCAAGAAACAGTCACCATCAGCAATGGCCACAAGGGAAGTTCCTGAGGATGTAAATTAGCAATGGTCAGATTAGGTACCGGGTGTTCGTAGAAAAATAATCCAATCCCAATTGCTAATGCCATAAACACTAGTACCGCACCGAATATCGGATAAATCTTTCCGATGATCTTATTGATCGGTAAGACGGTTGCAAGAATAAAATATGTAAAAATAATCAGCAATGATGCCATGAAGGATAACGGCGTCACTTCTGCCATCAATTGGGCAGGGCCTGAAGTAAACGCAGCAGCCACCAGGATCATCAGGATGATTGATAGAATATTCATCACGGACCTGACGTGTCTTCCTAGGTATTTGCCAACCAGAGAAGGAAATTGAGCTCCATTATGCCTGAGGGACAGCATCCCGGAAAAATAATCATGGACGGCACCTGCGAATAATGTGCCGACAACGATCCAAATGAATGCAACCGGACCGTATAAAGCTCCCAGGATTGCCCCGAAAATCGGACCGAGGCCCGCGATATTCAGTAATTGAACTAAGCTTGCCTTCCACCAGCTCATCGGCATGTAATCAAAATTGTCTTTACTTGCGTAGGCAGGCGTAATATTCGAATCGTCGATGCCGAAAATCTTCTCTACCACCTTTGAATAGATAATGTAACCTGCTACTAATATACAGACTGATGCAAGAAATGTCAGCATCATGATGTCCTCCCTTCAGATGAAATTAAGATTCATTTTAATATGTAATACGACAAATAACAACAGAATTTTCTAAAAAGATTATTTTTTCAGATAATATTCTCTGATTGTTTTTCCTATCATTCCTTTGGCAGCAACCATGTAAGAGGTTACATTCATTGGACCGCTTTTTTTCAAAAAAAGAAGCATATCCCTAAGTAAATTGGATATGCTTCTTCCAATAAAATGATCATCACTTGGCTGAGTATTGTTCATAAGCTTTAATAAAGGCAGTATTGCCTTGTTCTCTGGCGATGTCGTGAGGAGTCAATTGGTCAGCTGTATTTTCAAAATCAGGGTCGGCCCTGTATTCAAGAAGCAGGGTGACGATTTCTTCATTCCCGTCAAATGCGGCGATGTGGAGAGGCGTATATCCCGAAGAGTCAACGCAGTGAATATCTGCTCCTTCTGTTAATAAAAACTCTACCAGGTTTCTCGGTGCCTTTCCTGCTATTGCGGCATGCAGCGCACTGTTGGATGGTATATAGGAAACCTTGGAATCTGATACCGAGTTAAGGTCTGCACCGTAATTCAATAAGAGCCGGACGATCTCGATTTGTCCATAATGTGCTGCGACGCCCAATGCGATTAAACCATTTTCATCTTCAGCGTTACACAAATTTGTATCCGCTTGTAAAGTCTGTTCCACCACGTCCCTATTGCCGGTTTGAATGGCCGTGAAAAAACCTTTTACTGTTACCGGTGTCATTTTTTTCACCTCGATTACATGATTATTAAGAATATTCTATCAATATACCCCGAAAAAAGATAGGGACTTTTTATGTGGTCCCTATCTTTTCTGAAATAATTATTGATCCAGTTTTAATTTTGCCAACGCATCAGCCAATGCTGTGTTCACCGGTTCCTCTTTTTGCTGTGATTTCAAGTACTTGTTTACATCCCGCTTACTGGGTTTATTATGCTTCTCTTTCTTTCTGCGATCATTAAAAGTTGATAGTTTCTCTTTATGTCCGCAAACGCATACGAACAGCTGCCCACCGCCTTCCCCACGCAGCTCTAATCGCTTATGGCAGTTCGGGCATCGAGCATTTGTTTTTTTGCTGATATTTTTTCTGTGTCCGCATTCTCGGTCTTGGCAAACCAGTTTCTTTCCATTTTTGTTCTTAATCTCCAACATCAGGTTCCCGCAATCAGGACATTTTGTTCCTGTGAGATTATCATGGGAATATTTTTGATCGGAATTTTTAATTTCGTGAACCGATTTATTAGTGTAATCTTTAATTTCTTTAATGAATGCCTGTTTTTTCATAGATCCTTTCGCAATTTTATCGAGCTTTAACTCCCACTCTGCTGTGAGTGAAGGAGACCGCAATTCATCCGGGGCAAGATCCAATAATTGCTTTCCTTTAGAAGTAAGATTTATTTCTTTGCCATTAAGCTCCATGACTCCGGAGTTAAAAAGCTTTTCTATAATATCCGCTCTCGTTGCTACAGTCCCGAGACCCCCTGTTTCTCCTATTGTTTCCAGTAACTCCTTTTTGCTTTCTTTCATATATTTTCCCGGATTCTCCATGGCTGATAGTAAAGAACCTTCATTAAACCGGCTGGGAGGAGTGGTCTTGCCTTCCGTTCCCATAATGGAAAGAACGCTTATTTTCATACCTTCTTCCATTTTGCCTAATAATTGATCTTCCTCATTATCAACCCCATATACCTCTTTCCAGCCTCTATCTGTAATCCGTTTTCCTTTTGCATGGAAAATCTCATTGCCGATTGTCAATTCAACCTTCGTTTGTTCAAATTGAAAAGGAGGTAAGAAAACCGCCAGGAAGCGTTTTACAATCAGATCATATATTTTTACTTCCCTGTCTTGCAACCGCTGAAGAAAAGGGGTTTCCTCAGTCGGGATGATCGCATGGTGATCACTGACCTTCCGATCATCTACATATGCATTTGACAAGGATAACGGGCGGTTCAGTGCCTTATTGGCAGCCATGCGATAGGGCTGAATATTGATCGCTTTTAGTCGTACTTTGAGCGTATCTGTAATATCCGATGACAAATGTTTGCTGTCTGTACGCGGATACGTTACAAGTTTATGCTGCTCATATAATTTTTGCATGATCGAAAGTGTTTCCTTGGCACTGAATCCATATATTTTGTGTGCATCCCTCTGTAATTCTGTAAGATCATAAAGAGAAGGGGCAAATTGTTTCTTTAAAGTCTTTTTAACTGACTTGATTTCTGCTGTTTTCTCCTTTTTGATGGATAACATTATTCTGTCGATTTCATCCTTTGAATAGGTTTTCGTGTCCCCATTGGAGTTTGTCCATAGAAAGTTTCCATTTTCGGTCGCCGCTTTGATACCATAGTATGGTTTGGGTTTAAACTGCTTTATCTCTTCTTCACGCTGTGCAATGATGCTTAACGTCGGAGTCTGGACCCGTCCGCATGATAACTGGGCATTATGTTTAGTGGTCAATGCTCTTGTTGCATTCATACCGACATACCAGTCGGCTTCAGACCTTGCCTGTGCAGCTTCGTAAAGATTCTCGTAGTTCTTTGCATCTTTCAAATTCTGAAATCCATCCCTGATGGCTTTGTCGGTAACTGAAGAGATCCATAAGCGTTTGAGAGGCTTATTAACCCTTGCCTTCTCGATGATCCAGCGTGCAACAAGTTCTCCTTCCCTCCCCGCGTCTGTTGCAATAACAATGGTTCCGACATCAGGACGGGTCATCTGGGTTTTCACTGAGTTAAACTGTTTACCCGTTTTCTTGATCACCACGAGCTTTAATGATGAGGGCATCATTGGCAGGTCTTCAAGCTTCCAGGTTTTATATTTGTCGTCATAAGTTTCAGGATCTGCCAGAGTGACAAGATGTCCAAGAGCCCACGTTACGATGAATTCTTTTCCTTCTAAATATCCATTCCCTTTATTAGTGCATTGAAGCACCCGGGCAATGTCTCTTCCGACAGAAGGTTTTTCTGCCAATACTAATGTTTTTTTCATAAAAAAATCCTTTCGCGGGTAGTCTGTACATATTGTTCTATTCTAACATACAATAGAAAACGGGAATGAGTCCCTTCGTTCTCATAATATATTATACTTAGAAATTTATATTAAAGGAGCTAAAATGTCGTGACCGAGCATCATGAAAATTATATCCCCAAAGAAGCAACGGGGCTCTTAATCATCTTAATCATCAGTGTGACAGCGAAAGAATTGGGTTCATGGTTTTCTTTAGTAGGAAGCCTTTTGTTTGCAATCCTCATAGGAGTTCTGTTGAGGAATGCTGCTGCTCTACCTGCATCGTGGACTCCAGGCATTCAATTCACATTGAAAAAACTTTTGAAAGTGGCCATTGTCTTTTTGGGCGCGGGGTTGAGCCTTTTTGAAATATTGAATATCGGCCAGTCTGCGCTTTGGATCATTTTTATATCGGTCTCAGTCGGTATTAGCGTGACCTATTTGGTTGGAAAAACACTTGGAGTCCAACCAAGGTTAAGCTTGCTGATCGGTATAGGGACAAGTATTTGCGGGGCTACCGCCATTTCTGCAGTCAAGGGAATCATCGGGGCAGAAGAGAACGAAACAGCTTATGCGTTATCAACCATCGTTTTCTTTAATCTTATTGCTTTCATTTCCTTTCCAGTTATCGGACACTTGATTGGTTTACCACAGACTTCTTTTGGTATATGGTCGGGTACAGCAGTACATGATACCTCTTCTGCTGTTGCAGTAGGTTACAGATATGGTGAACAAGCAGGAGAAATAGCGACTACGGTCAAACTGGCCCGCACTCTGTTTCTGATACCTGTCATGTTTATATTGCCGTTCATTTTGAAGAATGATCTACCTCCGAAAGGATCCTCTTATAAACAAGCGTTTCCATGGTTCACCCTTTTGTTCCTGGGGTTTTCAGTGCTTCATACCTTCGGTGTAATACCCGGCATCATTGAAGAATCCTTGCAATCCATATCGAAATTCATGATCATCATGGTCATGGCGGCCGTGGGACTTCAGGTCAACTTGAAAGACCTTTCAAGGCTCGGTTTCAAGCCATTGCTCACAGGCATGATTGCATCTGTTTCATGCGCAGCCATCAGTCTATTACTCATTTTATAGTAAAGGCGCGCATTTTCCTTGTTAATGGAAAATGCTAAAAAAGAGCATCATGGAGACGCTCCTGTAAGATATTCGTTATAATGTTTCAACATGTATAGCTTCCGTTTTCTCATACTGAGTCATTTCTGAAACAGCTTATAAGACAGAAGAAAAAAACTAGGAAGAGGCCGTCTTCCTAGTAAAGACTATTCTTCTACTCCCTCTAAGAAGTCTGCATCAAGCTCTTCGAATTCTTCATCGTCTAAGTCGCAATCCCAGTCGTCTTCTTCGCAGCCTTCCGGATTTACGAGTACACATACTTTGGTTTCCCCGATAACTTCCACAAGGAATTCACGTTCTACATGAACAATGATTCTGTTACCGTTTGGTGAAATCACCGCTTCACAGCAATTCGGCTGTTGGAGTACGCGAGCACATACTTCAATGTCATCTAGGGCGTCCGGATCACGGTATTTCAGTTTGATTTCATCACAGTAATCGACTCTTTCCGTTACGACGGATGTTTTTGTATTATCACTGTGAGAGTACCATACGTTAACGTCAAATGAACCGTGTATTTCTACCTTCTTCCCAACTTTACGTGCTTCATACTTATGATTGATGATCCAGCAGCCTAAAATGCTCGATGGATTATGCGGCGGGCTAATCGTATGATGGGACTGTGTGAATTTGCGTCCCTTCGCTACGACCGCTTTCGTGATAATCTCTCTATATTCTGCCATTCGAGCGAACCTCCTCATTCATTTTCAATTCATCTTATGCGACTGTCTAGGTGTTTGTGCGAGAAAATTTTATTGCATAATGGAATTGTTGCGAGATAATGTATTGTATGCGAATACCCATTGAATGTTCCCTAAAAGCTATTTTGGGGAGTTCGTCAGGATAATTCTAAAAAAGACCTGTGCCATGAAGATGATTGTCTTCATGGCACAGGTCTTAAGTGTCTTTCTAGTATAAAATTATGAACAGCTGCCCGGAGTGGAGTTTTTTACTTGGGAACCTGTTTCTCCACGAAGGAGATCTCCTCCTGTTGAATCGATGATGTGATCAGTTACGTTATTAGAAATGACGGATGCCACGATTTGGAGTAAGTCATTCACATCAGTCTGGGACTCTTTGAATTGCTGCACGACTGGGATTTCATCGATTTCTTTTTCAAGATTTTCGATTTTTGCCTCGACCATTTTTAAGGCTTCGGATTTTCCATAATGTTGGAAATTGACAGCCTGCTTTTGTAAGCTCTTTATGCTTGCAATCATCTCACGCACTTTTTGATTTTCGTGAATCTGCGCTTCGGCACGCTTAAAGAAATCTACTTCTTCCGTTTCAGCGATCATTCCCGCCAACTCTTCTGCTCTTTTCATAATATCGTCTTTTGTATATTTTGCCATATTATTTCACCTCTGCTGCTTCTAGAAATTCTGAACCAATTCGGCCCACTTCGATTATTTCCCCATCCAAAGACCAGGACTTAGCATCCAAAATTTTCACTTTGACAATTTTGCCGATTGCTGTTTTTGGTGCTTTGAAATTTACCAGTTTATTTCTACGGGTGTATCCTGCTAATACTTCAGGATTTTTCTTACTTTCTCCATCAACAAGGACCTCGACGGTAGTTCCTTCATATTTCTTAAGTGCTTTTGCAGAATTCTCTCGTACTACTTCATTCAGGCGTCTTAAACGGTCTTTTTTCACTTCCATCGGTACATTATCATTCATCTTCGCTGCCGGCGTACCCTCTCGAGGAGAGTAAATGTAGGTGTATGCAGATTCGAACCCTACTTCCCTGTATAGTGAAAGGGTTTCTTCAAATTGCTCATCTGTTTCATTCGGATAGCCTACAATGATGTCGGTTGTCAGTGCAACATCAGGCATAGCGATTTTTATTTTCCTGACCAATTCAAGGAACTGTTCCCTGGTATATTTTCTTGCCATGATTTTCAATACCGGGGTAGACCCTGATTGAACAGGCAGATGGATATGCTCTACAAGATTTCCCTTCGTAGCGAGAACTTCGATTAAGTGATCATCAAAGTCCCTTGGGTGACTCGTTGTAAAACGTATGCGCGGGATATCAATTTTCCGGAGTTCTTCCATTAAATCGCCAAGACCATAATTCTCAATGTCTTCGATATCTTTTCCGTAAGCATTGACATTTTGTCCAAGAAGCGTGATTTCCTGATAGCCCTGTGCAGCAAGATGACGAACCTCTGCGATAATCTCTTCAGGACGCCTGCTGCGCTCTTTCCCCCGGGTATAAGGTACGATGCAATATGTACAGAACTTATCACATCCATACATGATGTTCACCCATGCTTTAATATTGCCGCGGCGGACTTTCGGGAGGTTTTCAATGACGTCCCCCTCTTTCGACCATACTTCGACTACCATTGCTTTAGACATATATGCGTCCGATAATATTTGAGGGATCCGGTGGATATTATGGGTTCCGAAAATCATATCAACCTGTTGATACGTTTTCAATATCTTATTTACTACCGCTTCTTCCTGGGACATACAGCCGCACACCCCGATCAGCAGATCAGGCTTCTCGCGCTTTAGATGCTTTAAGTGACCTAACTCCCCGAAAACCTTATTTTCAGCATTTTCGCGAATCGCACAGGTGTTCAAGAGAATAACATCAGCATCCTGCGTTGAATCGGTCGCTTCGTAACCAAGTGCCATGAATATCCCGGCCATCACTTCGGTGTCGTGTTCATTCATTTGACAACCATAGGTCCGGATGTAGAATTTCCTTCCTTTTCCCAAACCTCTATATTGTTCATCGATTGTAAAATCATTATGATACTTTACTTCTTCTTTTCCCCGTTTCTTTGCATCTTTCAAAGATGGCGGAATGTAGACGCTTTGGAAGTACTTACTGTAATCCTTCTCGGATTTTTTGTCCGCTGGAGTATCCGACTTCGCTTGCTGTCCATGTTTACGTTGTTCTTCGTTCATGAAAATTCCCCTTTCCAACTCTATAACAAACGAATAATAAATCGATTTCTTCTATTATAAAATTCGTATTATTAAAGCATTGCATCACACTTGCACATTATAACAGTATAAAGGTTTTTCAAGGCTTATACAATAGAGAGGCAGAACTGTCGAAATTTATTCCCAACTTCATCACACCCTCCAAAAATGGGCTTAAATTGAGGAACTTGACGTAAAATGAACGCATAACGTAAAGTAAGACAAATACCCAAGGAGGAGATTCTAATCGAGGAACATATTAAGTCTCCCATGTATACTATCGAGAATCAGGAGAAGTATTATCTTCAATCTCAGATACACCAATTGAAAAATAACATCCAGAACTTAAAAGATAGCATTTTATTTGCGGAGGCCAAGCACTATAAAGGGATCATTGAAAAGAACGAAAAGGAGATCGAGAATTTATACAGTCTTATTAGATTGAATGATAACACTGAAAAAGAACTTATCCTGGAAAGGAACAGGTTTAAGGAAGGAAAAGAAAGAATGGAAGGGGAGGTCTTGACGCTTCATCAAACACTTCATGATAAAGATGCTGTGATCGAATCTCAAACTGAATCGATACACAGCCTTGAAAAAGACCTTCTTAAATCTGAACTGAACAATACGAACCTGGTAAATACTTTGACTCAGTTGGAAGACATCAATAAAAAACTATCTTCACAAAATGATCAGCTGATGAAAGATAACAAAAACCTGATAATCAAATCCGAAGGGATGAAATCTCAAATCAAAAGCCAGAAAACTCATATCAGTGATCTAAACAAGGCATTGGCAAAGTCTGAGGATACGAAAAAAGAAGTATTTTTCGACCTCTTATCTAAAACGGAAGAATTAGAGAAACTTTTAGTAGAACGTGAACACACTTTGCAATCACTGGAAGAAGCTAAAGAACAGCTGATTAGAGCAGAAAAAGAAAAGATGCAGTATATAAGAGATATGCTGGATCAATACAAGAAAACAATTGAAGATAATGAATGGTGGTTCTCAACTCAGTTTGCCGACATCGATCATCGGACCAAGAAACAGGAAGAACGGCTTGATTCAATCGAATACGAACAAGAAGTTCAATTCACAGAACAAAATAAGAAAATCATTAATCAATTTGAAGATGTAGAAAGTAAATTCATGGAATTCATAGATGAAATTGATTGTATCAGGGACTCAAATCAAAAAATGACCGATCAGCTTTTTGAACTGAAACATATGGTAGAGAAACAGAAAAGAAGCGGGACTCATATCATTCAGAACCGGCCAGTGCGGACCACTTCTGAACACAATGCAGTGCAATCAAAAGAAGAAAGCTAAACAAATCGTGCCGTATCGGTGAATTCACTGATACGGCACCTTCTGTTTTTCAAAATGTTATCATGATCTTGTTATTTGAACTTAGCTGAAAATTCCCCTCTTCGAAATACACGAACCCAATGATTGTCGACACCTCCTGTTCATTCAGATTTTCCAATGTAAAGTGAATTCCTTCAATTCCGGTTGTTTCTGCAGGATGGATTTCTAGACCTTGGATGGGTTCAATCCAATACTCTCCCGTCGCATAGGCTTTTTCCAGCCAGTCTTTTCCGCTGTACTTCCACCCTTCTGCTCCCGTCTCCCCTTGAACGGAAAAGATCTCACTCATTTCAGGAGGGAGGATCTGTCCCCCTATTTCAATTTTCTCGGCAGGGTTTACCCTGAAACAGATTTTTGGATTGTACAATATTGTATTACCAGTGTTTTTGATGATGAAATCGGCTTTTATTGAATATTTTTCAGTTTTCCGGTTTGGCATCAGATTAAAGTCAAAATAAACTTCTGCCTGTGGCTGCTTCGGCGGATTCATTTTATTTTTTCTTCTTATTTTTGCTTGTTCGTACTCACTTTCGCTAACCTCCACTTCCTTTTTATCCAGTACTTTTTCTTTTTCATGATTGAGGGGGTTGTTTGGCTTTTTCATAGCTTCTGCACTAAATAAGCTGCTTAAATTCAAATCTAACTGATGTGCCGTCCTGTTCTGAATAAAAGATTTAATTACACAATTTGTTAATAAGAAACCTAACTGCTTCAACAGCTCATCATTCGTATCTGATAACTGTACTGTGCATTTGAGGTGAGGAACTTGCCCGGTATCCGATAATAATTTATAACCATTAAATTCAATATGGTCTTTGTAGATATTCAGTATTTTTGAATAGTCAATTGAATTCAACTTGCTATTTAACCCAATATTAATGGCAGGTTTCACCCTTTCCGCTTTCGAAAGAGAAACCTCCAGATATAAGTCCCCTTCTTTCTTGTTCAGGTTTTTTCCAGCGTCTGTTAAAACACTGATTCCATATGGTAGTAAATAGGTATCTACAAATTCGCTTAAACGATCTTTAACAGGAAATGTATCATTCTGTACATTCAACCAGACTTTTTTCCCGATAAGGCTGCTGCTTATGTCAACCGTTTGTGTATGTTCGGTCAAATTGAATTTCAGATTATTTTCTGCACAATAGTATTGCAGTGCAGGGATTGAATCATAGGGAAACTCCCCACATTCTTCACCATTCAGTACTAGCTTCACGTTCAAGATTATCACCCTGCTTCTTTAATTTAGTATCTTTCCATCTTATGACTCTTCTTTTTTATTTATGAACCTTTCACTGGTATAGGTATTTGATTGTTTTTACCGGATGCCCTCTCCTAATATTGTTCGCATCATAAAATATTAAAGAGTATATTTGCATTTCATAAAGAAAGGAGAAATGTTCACATGATCACTCCACATGGAGGAATCCTCATCGACCGGGTTGCAGTGGATGAAAAAAGGACTCATTTATTGAAAATCTCGGAATCTCTTTACTCAATAAAGCTGGATACTTGGAGTCTCTCGGACCTGGTTCTGATTTCAATCGGGGCATTCAGTCCGCTGAAGGGATTTATGAAACAGAAAGATTATCTGCAAGTTCTTAAAGAGATGAGGTTAAGCAGCGGCGAAATCTGGAGCCTGCCTATCAACTTATCAGTTTCGAAAGAAATAAAAGAACAGCTTTCTATAGGGCAGACCATTTCCTTAACAGGGGAAGATGGGGTCGTTTATGGATTAATGGATATTGAAGAAATCTATGAATACAGTAAAAAGACAGAAGCTTTATTTGTCTATAAGACAACTGATCCAAATCATCCGGGGGTTAAAAAGACGTTCGATAAAGGCGATTATTATCTGGCAGGACCAGTGACGTTACTGAATAAGCCTGAAACCATCTTCACAGACCACTTTCAAACTCCACAGCAAGTAAGAAGTACATTTCAATCACTTGGGTGGAAAACAATTGTCGCATTTCAGACACGCAACCCCATCCACAGGGCGCACGAGTACCTTCAAAAAACAGCTCTGGAGAATGTTGACGGGTTATTGATCCATCCTTTGGTAGGTGACACGAAGTCAGATGATATCCCAGCAGATATCAGGATGAAAAGTTATAAAGTCCTGATGGAAAACTATTATCCACAAGACCGTGTACGTCTCTCTGTCTTTCCTGCTGCCATGAGGTATGCCGGTCCAAGGGAAGCTGTTTTCCATAGCATTGTACGCAAGAATTTTGGTTGTACCCATTTCATAGTCGGGAGGGATCATGCAGGGGTTGGCGACTATTATGGTACCTACGAAGCACAGGAAATCTTCAACCAATTCTTGAAGGAAGAGCTGGAAATTGAAATTCTCAAGTTCGAGCATGCTTTCTACTGTACCAAATGTGCTTCAATGGCAACATCGAAATCTTGTCCTCACGGTGATGATGTTCACATCCACCTGAGCGGAACCAAAGTTCGTTCCATGTTAAATAAAGGACAAGTACCCCCTAAGGAATTCTCAAGACCAGAAGTGATTGAGGTATTAATTAATGAAATGAAAAATAAAGATTCATAGGGGAAAATTTCACGATTTGGAATGGAAAGATACTCTGGGGCTCTATGCAAGTTCTCCACTGTGTACTTTTTCTATTCTTCAGCATGGATGCAAGGAGGTGAATGTGATGGATAACAAGAACATTACCTGGCACGAAGGAAAAGTGACAAAGCAACATAGACAAGCATTAAACCGCCATAAAAGTGCAATACTCTGGTTTACCGGCTTATCGGGTTCAGGTAAATCGACTATCTCTGTCGAACTTGAAAAGAAACTGTATGAAATAGGATTTAAAACGTATAGGCTGGACGGTGATAATATACGTCACGGCTTAAATAAAGATCTTGGATTTTCTGAAAAGGAACGAAACGAAAACATCAGGAGAATCGGTGAAGTCTCCAAGCTGATGGTCGATGCAGGAATATTGACGCTCAGTGCTTTTATTTCCCCTTTCAAACTTGACCGCCAATCAGTTCGGGAGATGATGGATGATGGAGAATTCATCGAGATTCATGTAGATGCCAGTATCGAAGCTTGTGAAAGCCGGGACCCCAAAGGACTTTATAAAAAAGCCAGGGAGGGTAAAATTAAGGGTTTTACTGGAATTGATTCCCCTTATGAGGCACCTGATTCCCCGGAAATCGTCATTGATACCGAATCGCTCACCGTTGATGAATCAGTTGAAACAATACTGGCCTATTTACACGATCATGATTTCTTTTCATAAAAGGGGTGCAGAAATGATTAATAAGATAATAGAAATTGCGCAGAATGCAGGACACTGTATAATGGACATCTATAAAAAAGATTTTCAAGTGGATTTCAAAAAAGATGCTTCCCCTCTGACGATTGCCGATCAACTATCACATACCTGTATTCATGATGAGTTATCAAATCTCCCCACCCACTTTCCGATACTCAGTGAAGAAGGGGCAGTAATTCCTTATAACGAAAGATCAGCTTGGGAAACGTTCTGGATAGTGGATCCTCTGGATGGCACTAAGGAATTCATCAAAAAGAATGATGAATTCACCGTCAATATCGCCCTGATTCACAAAGGCTCCCCTGTCCTTGGCGTAATTTATGCCCCAGCATTGGATATTCTCTATTATGCTGAGGAAAAGAAGGGGGCATATAAACAGTTAAATGCAAATGACCTCCATGGACAACAGCCGAAAAGACTGTACGTCGACACTCAAGCAGACAGGAAAAAGGTTGTGATCAGCCGATCTCACTTAACAGAGGAAACAAGGAAATATGTAAGTGAATTGGAAGTTTATGAAGGAAGAATGGATTATATATCAATCGGGAGTTCATTGAAGTTCTGTTTGATTGCCGAAGGAGCAGCTCACTGCTATCCCCGACTCGCACCTACGATGGAATGGGATACCGCTGCAGGACAGATAATTGTAGAGGAAGCAGGCGGCAAAGTAGTGAACTTTTCCACCCTCAATCCGCTCACATATAATAAAGAAATTCTGATCAATCCTTCCTTTCTTTGCACTTGCAATATATCGTCTAAAAGCATTTAAAAGAGAATCACATGACAACCGAATTAGATTGTCATGTGATTCTCTTTTAGTTGTTCATCAAAAGTAAATATTGAATTTATTGAATACCTCTTCAATATCCCTTTTCCGTTTTTTAAAATAATGAGCCCTTTTTATTAATACTCCATCATTGATTACATTTTTCTCTATTTTAGATGGTGCTGCATAATGAATAAGGGTTCTAGCCTTCTTTACTCTGTTATCATCAAAATGCAAGTATGCCATCCTCATTAAATTGTAATAGATTCCTTCATAGTTGACTTTATATGGATGAGAGACCCTGAATAAATGCAGAACTTTAACATTTGGTTCACAATGGCACCGGTAGCCGAACAGCCATAATTTCAAGGATAACTCCACATCTTCATGTCCCCAGGAGGAGAATCCGTTTTCAAACCCTTCTATATCCTGAAAGGCTTTTTTCGAGGTAACGATACATGCTCCTGGGAGTATGGCGGTTTCAAATAGTCTTTTTTTCTTTTGATGCCACCTGATTTTCAATGAAGGGGTTAAAGATTGTCCATATCCGATTACTCCCGGATCATCAATCGAACCGATGGCAGGACAGATTGCATCCGATGCACCGCTGGCTAAATAAAATACAAGCCGGTCCAGCCAAAAATTCTCGAAGGTCATATGTGCATCGCAAAATGCCAGATATGGAAATGAAGCTCTGGATGCTCCTAAATTTCTCGCATTGGCCGGGCCGACCCCCTCTGTTCTGATATAGGTGACCTTTTCCTTGAATCGGTAGAGAGATAAAAACTTGCAGCAATTATCGGTTGAAGCATCATCGACTATGATAGCTTCAATCTCAATATTCGTTTTTACGGAAAACAAAGAATCAAGTGTCATTTTCACATTTTTACCTTCATTGCGTACCGGAAAAATGACCGATACCTTTGGAGGCTGGCTTTTCATAATATCGCCCCTTTACTCTGCCTTCTTTTCTTCTGAGTACGTTTCGTCATTAACATACTGTATGATATCCTTCAGGCTTTGTTCGAATGGAATGGAAGGCTCCCACCCTAAAGATTTGATCTCGGTAATATCGAAAGACTCGCTCTTCGTTTGTTCAAAACGATCTGTAGTAAGACTGATATCACTTTTCGCTAATGCCCTTATTGCCCTGGCTGCCTCTAGAAACGTCCTGTTATTGCCGCTGGCAACCGTATACGGAAAACCTTGTTTTCCATAAGTCAAGATGGAATCATACGCCCGCAGGACATCTCTTACATCGATAAAATCCCTTTGATCGAGGATGTTAGTAAAGTGGAATCTCCCTTTTTCATTTTTGCCACTTGTTAAACACTTCTGTGCAAGGAGTGAACATATCCCATTTGAAGGTCCCGGTCCGATTAAATTCGACGGTCTCGCTATTCTGATATCCAGCCCATACATTGAAGACCAGCTTGATGACAAGAGAATCTGCATATATTTAGAAAGACCATACGGGTGTTCAGGAATTTCTGGACCACAAGGCTTAAAGTCGATGACAGAACCTGTTACGAGCGTAATCGTCTTTGGTGCTTTTTTTCTCACTGCTTCCAACAGATTTAACGTACCAAACAAATTAACTTGAAAAGTTGCAGCCGGGTCAATACTTGACATACCTGCATGATTTTGAGCAGCTAAATGCAATATGAAATCGGGAAGGATGGATTCCATTATCCTTTCAAGCCCTTTTGCATCAGTCAAATCATACTGGATGCTTTTCACCTTATTGCATGGGTGGTTTTTCTGCCTTACTCCGCCGTATACATCAAACCCTTTTTGAAGAAAGTATTCACAAGCATGCATACCTGTAAAACCGGTTGCACCCGTAATGAAGATTTTCTTCATCAGCCTTTCATCCATTCATTCAGTTCCTCAAGCATGTCCCTATATCCTTTTACGGAGTAAGAATAATCCTTTCTGGTTTGAATGAGAGTCCGGTCATGGGCAGGCTCTTTCACTGGTACTACCTTACTATTTTTTGCATTGAAGATTTCCTGAAACAGTTTCAGCAATTCGAATTTTGATATTTTCTCGTTTGCACATAAGTGATACAGTCCAGTTACTCCATCCATGATGAAATGATTGATTGCTTTTGCCAATTCCAACGTCGTCACACCATTCCAATAAACATTCTCATAGCCATTGATGGTACCAGACTGTTTTAAGAACCACCCCAGAAGACCGATTCCATCTTCCTTTAATTCGGGGCCGATTATGGAAGTTCTGACAGTAAGGTGAGGGGGTCTGTCCACTTCACCCAATGCTTTGGATTTAGAGTAGACAGTGGTTCCATCTCTTTCAGATTGTTCCATATAGCCGCCCTTTTCCCCAGAGAACACACAGTCGGTACTGATGTGGATCAATTTCCCTCCATATTCATCCAGGATTTCTGTCAGTACATGTGGGAGTAAGCTGTTTACTTTAATGGCATCCATAACATGTTTCTCTGCTTGGTCGTTCAGCAGTCCGACACCATTGATAAGGATTTCGGGCTTCTCCTTTAATATAAGTTCTCTCACGCGTTCAAGGTTCCTAACATCGAGTCTTATTCCTTCAGGGTCTTCTTTTCGAACCGTGTACATAATGTCATGTCCTTTTTGCTTTAAATAACTTGCGATCACATGTCCAGCCATTCCACTGCCTCCCAGAACGAGAATCTTCATTCCAGAAAACCTCCATCCTTCAACATGGTTTTGATCTCATCATAGTCAATGATATTATCGCTTGATGAATAGGTGTCCAGGTCCACCATCGGATAATCCTTATAGAAGTCATTCAAGCCATCGATCGGTATGGTCGGTAAAATGACAAAGTATTCATTGTCATATACGATTGTGTTGTGGCTTTCAAATTCGGTGAGAAGCAATTCGTGTAATTTCTCTCCCGGACGTACACCTGATTCCTCTACAATTACTTCTTTATCGGGTGAGTATACGTCAATCAGCACTTGTGCCAGATCAATGATCTTGCATGTCGGCATCTTCATGACAAATATCTCACCGCCGTGACTTTCGTATGTCGCTTTAAATAATAAGTTGATTGCATCTTTAATGGTCAGGAAGAACCTGGTCATTTTTTTGTCTGTGATGCCGATCTTCGCTTTACTTCTAATTCCATGTTTGAACACATGAATCACACTTCCGTTCGTTCCGAGGACATTGCCTCCACGTACACAGACAAATTTGGTTTTATCAGTCAATACATTTGCATTAATGATCAGTTTCTCTCCCATTGCTTTCGTAAATCCATAGAAGTTCGATGGATTGGCTGCTTTATCTGTTGAAATGTTGATTACTTTTTCAACGCCGTTCTCAATCGCCGATTCTATCACATTCTGTGTACCGATCACATTGGTCTTCAACGCTTCCAGTGGTTGAAATTCGCATACAGGTACATGTTTAAGGGCTGCAAGATGAAAGACGTAATTCACTCCCTCACTTGCTTCCATCAATGCTTCTTTATCCCGTACATCGCCGATGACGAACTTCAACTTTTCATGATTCTCAAACTTCTGTTTCATCAATACCTGACTCGTTTCATTCCTTGAAAAAACACGGATTTCTTTTGGGTTTTTTTCAAGCAATTGAGATACAAGTTCATTTCCCCAGGAACCGGTACCCCCTGTCACTAGAATTGTCTTATCAATAAACAATTTCCGAACCCCCTAATAGAATATTAATCACTTTATCTGAAACATTTTCATCAAGATACTCCACTGGACGGATCCAGTTTGCCGGTTTTGAACACATGACTTTCACCCCATTTAATATGGTGTTTTCATTCAGACCAGAGATGAAATTACTCCCGCAATCCACCGTTTCAGGCCGCTCGGTCGTCTTTCGGACAGTAATGGCAGGTACGTGGAAGATACAACATTCTTCCTGAACGGTCCCACTGTCTGTCAAAACACAGAAAGCGTTCTTCTCAAGCGAAATAAAGTCGAAGAAACCGAAGGGCTCATGCAGCTCTATCAAAGGATTCAAATGAATCCCCGCTGCAAGCTTTGACCTTGTGCGTGGATGTGTACTGAAAATGATCCTTTTTTTGTATTGTTCGGCAACCATATTCAAAGCATTTATGATGGATGAAAGGTGTGAAGGATTGTCTACGTTTTCTGCGCGGTGAATGGTAGCGAGGAAAAAATCCTGTTGTTTCAGTCTTAATTCATCAAGAATGGAACTTTCATTAATTTGTTGTTCGTAGTGTGTGAGTACTTCATAAATGGGATTGCCCGTGATGATGATCTTGCTTGGTGTCATTCCTTCCATTAACAGATTGTTTTTACTGTATGGAGTGTAAACGAGATTGAATGAGGATACAGCATCGATGATTTTCCTGTTTTTCTCTTCCGGAACATTCAGGTCAAAGCAGCGGTTTCCAGCTTCCATATGGACGACCGGGATCATTAATCTTTCTGCAAGTATTGCACTTAATCCGCTATTGGTATCTCCAAGGACCAATAATTTATCTGGTTTTTCTTTTATCAGGATCTTTTCTAATTCTACAAACAGGGAAGAAAGTTGTTCCCCGAGTGATTGCTGCTCACTCGCCAGGATGTAATCCGGTTTCCTGATTCCCAGTTCTTTAAAAAAGACCCCATTCAATGTATGGGTGAAATTTTGACCAGAATGGACGACTATATGTTTGTCTGCTAGTTGATCCAGCTTTTTCATGATCAGACTTAATCTGATTATTTCTGGTCTCGTTCCCAGAACTGTTACGATTTTCATGTTCACCTCTCCTTTTTCCTGCTCTTATTATATTTATGCCAACTCGGATAAGCTGTCCTAGACTACTCTCCCTGTTTTCAAAAAAGGCTATAGCCTTTTGGAAGCAATAAAATGAAAAACAGCCTTCTATACAATTTGATAGAAGGCCATAAGCTCAATCAATTTCACTGTTTGAATAAATTCGTTAATAACTATTTCTTTCGTTTTTATATTTGTCCAGTTGTGAACGTTCAACAGCTGTAAGCTTTTTTAACTGGTCGTCCAACAGTTTATTGGCAACCTTATAGAGTTCGAAATCCAAGTCATTATTTTTCTTGATAAGCTCTATGATGTGTTCGGGAACTTCGTTTATGGAAGGGCGTTGTTTCGTAATATTCTGCTTCGTGTAGTGAATATCTTTCCATCCATATACGTTTTTCAGCAGAAATAGGGAATCATCGAATCTTTCGGTTATGCCGACTGATTTAAATGTCTTAAGATTCTGGATAGCCAGGGGTAAATCAGGACTATTATGAATCCCGCTTACCATAAGAGTTTGCAGGTTGTGCGCCTGCGGATCAAATTTTACAAATTCTTCTAGAGATGAATTTTTCAGATGCTCATAACCCTTAAAATCACGTAAAAAGTAAAAAGAAGATACAACCCTTTCCACAGGATCCCTTAACATCGTAAAGTAATTAAAAGGTAATGAGAAGTGTCGATGGATCCCGAATATATAATGACCCGAAACAGCTTTCACTTTCTCTTTTTCTTCTAATGTCAATAATTCCAACTTCGTAATTTCCCCATTGAATCTGTTATGGTCGAATAATTCTTCTTGGGAAAATTGCTTCTGAAAAATTTTATTTAACGTAGTCCCTCCTGTTTTGGGAATATGCAAAAATATCGTCAAATCATCTTTCATAATCTACCCTCCTTTTTCTGTTAGTCAGGTCGCCCAATACTTACGGCTTCCTTCTTAAATAGTTGTACTTCGTAAAGTCATCTTTAAAGACATGGTTGCACAATTGGATCGTTTCTTTGTCAAAAAAGCTTTCATATTGTGGCATTGGTCCATTTCGGAATTGTACGGGGGTCATAATGGAATCTGAGTTGAAATCAATTGCTACAGAATAAGAGGCATAAGAATGAGGAGCAGACAATATCTCTTGGGGAGATCGTTTTAAATTATATTTTTCTTCAAGTCTTCTAATTTCTTTATTGAAGTTTTCAAGTTTCATTATTCTGGGCGACAAGTATTCTTCTTCCTGACAATACTGTTTGGATATATGGCCATCCACCATGGTATAGTCTGCTCCCAGGTCTGATAAATAATATAAAAATTGTTTAAAGGAAATGCCTTCATAAGGGGAATGTGGAAAGAATTTAGCCATGATCCGTTCTTTATCCTTGTTCATGGGATTGTTTGGCAACCCTTTGTTGTAACAGTAATTGGCTATCGTGAAGTAGCTGCTTACCGCTCTTTTATACGGATCTCTTACTAATTTAATCGTTCTCTTGCCAGGGTTCCCGCTTGCATAAGCATGCAAATAATTTCTTTTATGAAGATAGAGCCCTTTATATATGTGGATAGATGTATGATAACGAAGCGCCTTGTCCAGAAGACCAATCTGAAAAAAGAACCATTTCGTCAACACAGTACAGCCTGCTTTTGGACTCCATAACAGAACAACAGGCAGCGCCGGATGATATAAAGGCGCCCTGTGAAGTTTTTTCAGCTTATCTACCGCATAATTTACACTCAACAAAAATCACCTCTTTTTCATCTAATGTTTGTTCCTGATTTTGCATTAAGTGCTGAAGAATACAACTCGATCATGTTTTTTCTTGTCCTGTTGATATTCCAATTTCGTCTTCCTTGCATCCTTCCATATTGGCTCATTTGTTCGCGCACATTGGGATTTGACAACAAATACTGTATTTTCCTGTACAATTCATAGCTGTTTTCTTTTGGAACGACATATCCATTTTTTCCGTCTTCCACTATCTCAGGCAGTCCCCCCGCATTACTGACTATTGCAGGAACTCCCATCAATTGCGATTCGATTACAGCAAAAGGCTGATTTTCCTGTAGACTTGGAAGGACAAGCATTTCTGCCTGCAGAAGGATATTTTTGACTTTGGACGTTTTCCCCCAGAATATCACCTTATCCTCCAGACCCATTTTTTTCACTTTCATTTTCAGACTATGCTCCATCTCCCCTTCTCCCAATATCCAGCACTCCCAATTATCCTGATCCTTTTTCAGAAGTGACAACGCATCGATTAAGTAATCCAGACCTTTTAAATAGACTAACCTGGCTATGGATAAAATAATTTTTCTATCCCGGTTTCTATTTTGGTCCGGCCCTTGGACGAAATCAGACAAGTCCACCCCATATTGAAAAGTATTTATCTTAAAGGAAGGAATTTGAAACTCTTTTTCAATGATCCCCCGCATCCAGTTGCTGGACGTATGAATGAAATCACTTGATTGATAACCTACCTTCTCGATCCTCGAATAATATTGAAGGAGAAATGTGTTCCAGAGTTGAAGGCTGCCGGCTGTGGAGGATGTTTGTAATTGATGAAAGACTGCACCGGAGAGGAAACCATGGACACTTGTAATAAGCGGTGTAGCAGAATTCTTGATGCGGCTTATAGCAAGCGCTGAAATGACATCCTGGGCGTGGATGATATCATACTTGCTTAAATCAAAGCGTGACAGACCCTGTTCAAAGAGATATCTATTCTTTTCAGCATTGTATATCCAGGGATGCCCCCCCAGCCCCGGACATGATATGTTCAACTGCTGCACCACATGTGGACTATACGGAGATAGGTCTTCAGATTTATTTTCATTCAAGATGATCATTTTAGAATTTTCCTGGTCAAAACATAAAATATCTACTACATGCCCGAATTTCCTCAAGCTTTTTTCCAAATTGGAGACGAAAGACCAGATCCCTCCCCCGGGCAGTTTAAATGCGGTCGCGATCAGTATCTTCATCATTATCCACCCTTGTAAAATGATCGAGTACGCTTTTTATACGCGGGTCCGGGATGACAAGATTTGATCTTCTTGTTATGACCGGTTCCACCCCAACTTTCTTATTGATCGGAATAGATTTCGTTTGATACCCCCGTAAGTAGTAATTCTTTCTTGGCAGCATATTCTTCACTCCATCATTCATTCTAGTTTTATCATAAACCTCAGTTGATTGAGTAAATTGCATTCAGGCCGGCACCCTCAACATTTTTCTCCCACATTAACTTGTTCTCTTTGATATTGAAGCAGGCGACTCGTGTCGGCAGTACCCCATAATCCCCTTCATAGCTGATCGATCCATTTTCGGCTTTTCTGCTTTTCGGCCTGATCCTGGAAAATCCGACGAGCATAACTTCTTTCGAGAGCGGCCTGATCCCCCGGCACCAACCAATATTTTCTTTGTGACCGCTGATATGAACCAGATTGACTTCCCTCTCCACTTTTAATGTAGATGTATTTACGATCACGATCCTTCCATCCACTTGTGTGAAGTAAATTTGGTCTTTATATACAACCCCGTCATGGATGAGCTGTCTTCCAATGTTTATCTGTTTCGATGGATCCGTTAAACAGACGGCATCTTTTTGCAGACATCTCGTTACCCATACTTGGTCATGAAGCTCAAATACAAAGTTCGGGTGGGATTGATGCGGTTTCGTACTTCCCACCTTCCTATAATCATTCTTGGGATCAAATCGGCTCCATGGTGGATCACCCAGTACATTCCATAAGGTCTCGATTTCTCCTGAAGATGTACATTCAATGACCATGTCCAATCCAGTGTTTACAATAAGCAAATTCCCATTCACCCTCGGTTTAACGTGATGGATATCGTTCATTACGGGAAGGGAGATATAATTCTCACGGATTGCAGAGGCGATGTTATAAACCAGCACTTCTGTCTGGGTCCCCACAAACAATTTCCCTTCTTTCATTGTGGCAGCTGTAAACTGAATGGAGGGTTCTTCTGGACAGACTTCCTTTGGAGATTCATAATCCAATACTTTTTGTAACAGCTGCGTTTGAATATCTAGTTTAAAAACCACACCTTTTTTATATTTTTGCCATTCCTTCATGTGTTCTGAGTTTTGTTCAGCTCCGACAAGATAGAATTCGTTCATTTTATTCACCTCACTTTTTATAAGTCAATTCCAGGTTATTCTTGAGAAAGTCAGGACTCCGCTGCATCGTTCAATCGATGTTACCTTTTAAATCGTTTATAATATGCGCGAAGGTTAGCGATCTCTTCTTTCATTTTCCGTTGGTTATTGTTTGTACCCGAGTTTGGGTGTGTCCTGAACCTTGTTAACACTTTATTAAAATAATGCAGTCTGTAATTCCTCGTTATCAGCCTTAACCACATGTCGTAATCATGGGTAAACTTATATTTCGGATCGAAGAAACCAACTTCGCGGATTAATGATTTCTTCATGATCACAGTCGATCCATTGATCGGATTACGATTGAAGATTTCTTCATATATGTCTTCATCATTTAAAAATTTTAAACTGATGCTTTCGTAAACGATATGGTTATTTTCATCGATTACATCAAAATCAGTAAAAGACAGATCTGCCCCATGCTTCAACATATCTTCCATTTGGAGTGATATTTTATCAGGAAGCAGGAGATCATCTGAGCTTAACCAGGCGAAATAATCTCCCGTAGAAGCATCTATACCCCAATTGACCGCCGTTGCAGTACCGCCATTTTGTTTGTATAGATAAGTGATCCGATCTTTAAATGGAGTGATCCTGTCCTGGTATCTTGAAGAACCGTCATCTACTACTATTACTTCAATATTGGGATGCGTTTGGCCAAGGGCACTATTGATTGCTTGATCGACATATTCACAATTATAGAACGGAATGATGATTGATACTTTTGAAACCATATTTTCACCTGCCTTAGACTGAATATCTTTCTACATATTCTATGTAAAGCTTGTTTCATTTGACATCATATATACTAAATTTAGGGGTTTATTCCATCTATTAGTAACCGTGCCCTCTACAAATCAATTATGTTTACATATATAAAGTAATAGGAATACACTTTATGACTACTTGGAGGGATTTGAATTTGAAGCTGCTATTTGTGTTTTATGTACCGAGCGGCGGTGTCGAGACCCTGAATAGGGAGAGGGCAGCCGCCCTAAGGCAAGCTGGAATCACATGTGATTTTTTATATTATAGTAAGCGAAGGGAATTGATCAATCATGAGGATGCGAATGTCTTCATTTCCAATAATGATGAAGAAATAAGCAGAATATTGATTAAAGGAAAATATGATGCCATCATCATCACATCGGATTACTCAGGAATGGAGAGGTTAAGGAAATTAGGGTATAAGGGAAAAATCATCCTGGAGATTCAAGGATTTGGCCCTAAACATGTTGCAAGGACTGAAATGCAAAAAGCGATTCCATATGTCACAAAATATTGTAATGGACTGTTATATCCTAAAACCCCCCATATTAAGATGATTTTTGATGAATTTTTCCCTTCCACCCCAAAGTTCGCCTTTAATAACTGTTTCAATCATCTTGCATTCACCTATAAATCTCTTCCCCAAAAAGATAGACCGATCGTCGCTTGGATCGGCAGATTGGAAGATAATAAAAACTGGAAGGAGTTTCTGCATATCGGACATGAACTTGTAAAAAGAAATTCAGCAATTGAACTTTATATGTTTGAAGATCCAAGTCTTTCCACAACCAAGGAACGAAATGACTTCACTCAGTTAAAACGCTTGCTCAATTTAGACGGTCATCTCTCTCTTTTCCAAAACGTCCCGCATCAGCAGATGCAAACTTATTTTTCAATGATAGGGGACTCTGGCGGTTTCTTATGTTCAACATCCAAGGTCGAGGGAGCCCCTTATTCCTTACTGGAGGCAATGAGCTGCAGATGCCCGGTCCTTACCACAGACTCAGATGGGGTGAGAAGTTCGATCCTTCATAATCAATCCGGTAAATATTATCAAATCGGCAGTATTCAACATGCCGTGACTCAGGCAGAGGAACTCATGAATAATAAGAAATTGAGAGAGTACATTATCGAAAATGCCCTGCTCCATCTTAAAACACAATTCAGCCATGACCAATATCGCAGAAATTTCACTGCTATGTTAAAAAGATTGGGCATATAATCGGTGGGTTTCTTACAAATAATAGGTAACTGTTCTATCAAAATCATCATACGGGGCATAAGCTATTAAAAATAGCGAAAAGGTGATCATAACAGTGAAAGTGATTGTTACGGGCGGAGCCGGATTCATCGGCTCCCATTTGGTAGATGCGTTGATTGATAAAGGGGATTGTGTACATGTAATCGATAATCTATCCAGCGGTAAACTTCGTGATGTAAACCCCGCTGCCAAATTTCATGAAATTGAGTTAACTTCCCAGAAAGTCATTGATTTGATCGTCAAGGTGAAGCCAGATTATATTTTTCACCTTGCTGCCCAGGCTGATGTATCAAAATCGACGGCATTTCCTGCAGAGGATTTGAGAGCAAACGTGGCGGGAACGGTCAATCTATTGGAAGCCTGCAGGGTATCAGGAGTGAAAAAATTCATCTTTTCATCTACTTCGGCAATCTACGGAAATACCGGTGGTGAGATGATTAACGAAGAGACTATTGCCTCCCCTATCTCGTTTTACGGATTGTCAAAGCTGACAGCTGAATATTACATTAAACTATTCCATGACTCCTTCTCAATACCTTATACCATACTCCGTTACGGAAATGTATATGGACCGAGACAGACTTCAAAAGGGGAAGGCGGGGTCATTGCTGTATTTCTGGAAAAACTTAAGAATAATGAAAAACTAAAGGTGAATGGGGATGGACTTCAAACCCGCGACTTTATATATGTCGGTGATGTTGTCACGGCGAACATCGCCGCCTGCCAGACCGAGGTGAATGCAACCGTACAAGTCAGTACTGGATGCACTACCACGATTCTCCAGTTGATTGACTTAATCCAGCAAATTCACCCTGTTCCGATTGAGTATTATCATACAAACGACAGGTTTGGTGACATTAAGCACAGTTGCCTGGATAACAGATTAGCCATGAAAACGTTAAACTGGAAACCCGCCCACGAGATCGAAGAAGGAATCAGAAAGACATATCAATCTTTCCATTAGCAAAGAAGGTATTTTCTATTAGCTTGAATATAGAGAATACCTTCTTTTTTCATTATTTTTTCTTATGGTCAAGGGCGAATAACCTGCTGTATTTTTTTCTGACGGCCATCACTTCCAATTGTTGAGCATTTCCATATTTGGCTGAACCCATATTTTGATGGACACGATATAAGACGAGTGTTTCATCCAGATAATGCATGGTTGTATGAAGACTTAGCCTGCACCACATCTCATAATCCTGTGTGTATTTCAGCTTTTCATCGAACCAGCCTGCCTTTTTGATCAAGTCGGTTTCAGCCATCACGGTACAGCCATTTACAGGACATCCTTTTACTAAAACTTTTTGAAAAGCTTTCACTCCCATCCTTCTGGAACGGATTTCGTTCACGATATTATTAGTCGAATCGATCGTTTTAAATGCAGTATATGATAATTTGGACTGAACCGACTGCATGAAACCCAGCTGTTTTTCAATTTTATTATGAATAAACATGTCATCTGAACTCAACCATGCAAAATACTTGCCGGTTGCATGCTGCAGCCCCCGGTTTAACGCAGACGCCGTCCCGCCATTCTGCTTCCTTAAATAAATGATCTTGTCTTTAAAAGGTGCTATTTTTTCTACATACTTCGTCGATCCGTCATCTACCACAATGATTTCAATATTTTTGTACGTTTGATTAATAGCGCTTTTGATTGCCTGTCCTATAAAAGGACAATTGTAAAAAGGTATGATTATTGAAACTTTCATCTTCTTCCCCCTTTCTTTTATTCTATATTGTTAGTAATCCTTATCCGGTACTACCTGCTGAAATTATCATTCCCGACAATTTTGTGCTGGTGGCATAAGTTGCTGCCGGGCTGCTCAAATAGTAAAAGAGTGCCTCAAGCACTCCTTTACAAGATGACTATTTCAATGGGTCTGACTTTGCCGTCAATTATTTTGTAACATCTAAGTTCTTCTCTCTTCATCCCGACCGAAGCAATGAAATAATAGGCCTCATGGCTGGCAAATGCCACGTCATCCCTTGAGGGCACAGGAACGCCATATGGATGGGAATGATAGATACCTACGAATGCTTCCTTTTTAGCCTTCATATTTTTCACGGCTGTTTCCTGTTCATCGACGTCCATCGCAAAGGAATATGGTGAAGGTTCGATGTTTTTCATCGGCCACAGTGTCATGCACCTATTGGCAATCCCTGAAATCAAACCGCAAGCTTCATTCGGGAGTTCTTTATTCAATTCACCCATCAGCGAATGATATAGTTGTTTAGGCAGTAAAACGCAGTCTACCTTATGCGTTGCACCCGCACCCTTTAAATTTAAATTTCGTTCTCTGTACGGCAATCTTTTGACGTTCTTCTTTTTTGATTCCAATGGGCATACTTTTACTTTTCTTATAAATTTTATTTAAATCATTATGCTGCATTTTCTCCCCTCCTTTCAATTAGCGTAAATAATTATTTGGATTGAACATCGTTTTTTTCGATTCTGCCGCGAACGGGATAGAGCCGCTCCCAAACTGATCAAATTCAGGATTATTTTGAGCAACTTTCGGCTTTGAAGGGGTGGATGGATGTTTGATTTTTTTGTAGAGATCATTTTTCTTGTTTGACTGCGCCTGTATTTCACTGCGAAGTTTCTTTAATTCTTCTTCCAGTTGGGACTCCCGCACACTGGGGGTTTTTGATTTATCTTTATACTTTTCGTCCAGAATGGACAGCTTTGATTCAAGCTCGGATTCTCTTTGTTTATATTCATCCAACTGTGTTTTTAACGTTTCAATTTCCTCTTCATAATATCCTTCAATTTTTTTCAATTCAGTATGAAGAGAATTCATCTTACCCAGATAGCTTCTTGTTGTCTCGTCCTGCTCACTGCCCAGTTTCAGCATTTCATTCACTTCTTTGAATTTGTCAGCATAGTCCGTCAAATGCCTTTCTATTTCTTCAAGTTTCTTTAATACTTCAGGATTATTATCTTCCTCTTGTTTACCCCATAGAAATTTCCACACTTTCATATACCACCTTTCTTTTTTTACAGAGTATTTCTTGTACAGTCTGATCAGCTCCAATTCATTATTAATAGCCTTTATATAAGGAGTCAGATCCAGCTCGCTGTTTGAGATAGCTAAATGTTCATGTGATTGAATGATTAATGTCAGTAGACGCTTTGTCATTTGTTCCAATAGCTTTTTTTTCTCATCCAGTGTACTTTCATAAATAATTCTTATATCCGGGATGGATGTCGGAAGGATATTTACTGAAGGAAAATCTCCTGGATCATACTCGACAGGTTCCTCGGGAAAACACTCCTCAGGTACAGTTTTGGACTCGTTGTCAAGAATGCCCTCAATTCCGTGATGTTCTTTATTGTCATTATTAAGTTCAGTTCTAAATTGAGTAATCATCTGTCTGCTTGTAACCCGGTCATGTAATAAGTGCTCGATCTGTGCAGTTAATACTTCAATCGTATTGTGGTTTTCAGAAATCTCCATCTCATAAAGATGATGCTTTGATTTTTGTTTGGATAATTCTTCGGAAGCACTTTTTATCCTTTTTGAATAGTTATGATATAGAGACTGTATCTCATCTGAAATCTGATGAAAATCATTCAATACATCGTGGTACTGGTCCTCTTGGATACTCTCCCGCTCTTCAGGATTCAACATTAGATTCACCTCCACCATCTTATTTTGTAATATCATATGTACAGTTTGTTCACATGTTAAAAAAAGGAGAGAGTTGCCTCTCTCCTAATTCAATTAGTCATCAATTTCTCCTAGTAAGTCAGCGAATGTGTCACACTCACCAAATTCTACTAGTGCTTCTACGACACCACTGTCAAAGATTACAGCATTTGCTGAGTTTCTTAAGATTAAGCGGAAGCCTTCAGTAACGATGCCCACTAAACCAGTAAAGATTTGCAGTTCATAGAATAATTGTTCAGGCACGCCGTCAAAGTAACGGACACCTTCACCTACAGCAGTCAATGCATCTTCTCCACAAGTCACTCTGTCAATGGTTGACGGATTGAAAGAGAAGCTGAAATCAGGCTGGAATCCAGTAGCAGTCGGAGCTGGTGTTGGACCAACTTCAGTATCTGTGAATGAGTATGACCATGTGCTGTCAGCCAATGAACACTCTTGACAAATTTCTGCTCTTAATGTTGATAGACCGGTAACGACCTCTGCATCCCCGCCAGTTCCGAATGTAGCATCCGTATCTTCGTTTCTAGCTAGGGCAGTTGCCTGACATTCACAGTTGTCTACAGGGAATAAGCCAGGGCATTGACGAGGGAATTCAAGCAGGCTTAAGTCACATTCAAGTCTTTCTTTAGGTAGAGGAATGTTATTTGGACGAGGGAAACAGAACTTGGCCAGGACTTCAAGCTTTACAGGATATTCTACTTGAACATCTTTACAAAGTACGACACGCAATGGAATCATCGGTCCGAATGGGTCTGGTCCCATTAAGACTCCACCAGTTGATGTAGCAATGACTTGAGTTGCTCTGATGTTAAGGTTTGCGTTTGTGATACCTGTAGGTACACAAAGTGCGATTTCATCAGTGAATTGAGTCCGTACAGTAAATGAGCACTCAGCAACTCCGTCAATAAGAATGGTTACTTCAACAGGGACTGTCCAGACAATCAGTACTCTTCCAGGATTGCCATTTTCAATGATTGTACCGCTTACGCTGACATCAGCAGGATCCACTGGAGCTGTTTGCACCTCTACTCTTTGACCTGCTGCCAATGCTGCACTCACTGCTGCCCGGCAAGCTTCATCCGGAATGAAGTTCTTGTTCTCATACTTGTTTGCAAAGAACACCCAGTCATAAACTTTGTCAACGCGAATACATTCTGGAGCAAGGTCGTTCGGGTCTAGAGGAATCGGTGACGGTGATGGTGTCGGAGTCTGGGAACCCCTAATTTGTTTACGATTTTTCAAACAAATCTTCCTTTCTTCTAAATGAATATTTATATCACACTATATCCTATGGACGAGAATGAATTTGGTATAGAATAAATACCTATTTTTTCAAAAAAAATTACTAGGCGGATTAATAGTTTTTTGAAAACTATCAAAAAATAGGCGTATTGTATAGACATTTGACAGTATTACATTACAGGAGGTGTCATATTATATAGCAAGAAGAAAGGAGGAATGTAAATATAATTGTGAATTTGGACAAGATGCCAAGAAATAACATGGTTATGGGGAACGGGAACCTCTAATCGAGATCTGCGTACTTTTAAATGAATATTACGAACGTGAAAAAATGATCTATCATTGCAATGATATTTATTATATATACAAAGCCGCGTAAACGCTGGGAAGTTTACACGGCTTTTTCTGTGAATCAGGGGCTGAACTCATACATACAATTAGAAAAATAATGATTTTCAAAAAGAGAGGTGTGGAAATAATGAAACAACTCTCAACAATCCAGCTTCAACAGCAAATTATCCATTATAAATCTGAATTGCATAAATACCAGCAAAGGTGCATGGCACTTGAAAATGATTTTCCCGTAAAAAAAGTTACCTTGCTTAAACATGAACTTTCACGCTTAGAAGCTGTTAACCAACAACTTACAAAGTCTATTTCGGAATGGCAGACCAAATACAAGGAAGCGAATGAAACCATGGAAAGCAAGTCTGCCATCATCAAAAAACAGCAGACTGAGCATCATAAACTACTTTCTAAATTTCAGCTGCTCAAAGCACAGCACAAAAAAGGAAAATCCTTAAATAAATCCATTCAAGATCTGCAGGAGCAAAGTGAGATGAATTTACAAGTTATGGAGCAAAACATGAAGGGTCTCGAACGGAAATGCATTGCATGCCAGATTGAAGGAGAATATCTGAAAGAAGAAAAACGGCAGCTGATAATAGAAAGGGATTCCTTAAAGAAGTGGTTATTTCATACAGAAGTTACGGTGATCGAAGGTTCTTTGGAAGGAGACGAAAAGTACAGAACGCAAATGCTGGCCATGATGCAAAATCTTGAAGAACAACTTCTTCAGAATCAGAGGCTGGATGAGATTAAGAATCTTCTCGACTCCCGGGTTAAACAAATACAAATCCTGAACAAACAAGCAAAGTCATACAAGGAACAGATCAATGAATTAAAATCTGCACTCCAAAACGAGAAAAAAACTAATAATGAATTTGCTTCTGCATTAAGATCCCTTCGAATCAAAATTCAGGAGTGGAAAGAGCACATGCAGCATGGACGAATGGATTCTGCGCAACAAACCGCTCTTTCACCAATGGAGAAGGATCGATACCATACGACCATAGAGCACTTGCAATTTACAAATGCAAAATTAATAGAAGAAATCAATCAATTAAGGAAGAAAGGATAAAGCCGGCCACCCGCTATTAAAGGGTGACCGGCTTCATGTGGTTACATAAATTCCTTCAGGAGACCTTCGAACGTCTCATCATCCAGTTTCAAATCATGCGTGTTCAACGGTTCCTCAGAGTATCCTGAAACCAGTTCCTGGTATGAAGGCTGTTCTGTATTGTGATAAATCAAACCAGTCACAAGACCGTCCTTTTCCATGAGTGTGTTCATTGCCTGTTCCCGGTTGGTTGGATCATACCCTTCAACCTCCGCAAGTTTCGTCAGGTTTTCCTTGAACCAGTCATACGTATTGATCTTATTATAAGTAACGCAGGGACTGAATACGTTAATCAGTGAAAACCCTTTATGATTTAATCCCGCTTCGATTAATGCAGTCAGTTCTTTTAAATCGGAAGAAAAACTTTGTGCAACAAATGTGGCACCCGCCGTTAAAGCCATTTCCATCGGCGCCAGGGCAGGTTCTATCGATCCCTTTGGTGTTGACTTGGTCTTAAATCCGGATGAGGAGCGCGGGGACGTCTGACCCTTCGTCAATCCGTATATTTGATTGTCCATGACGATGTAAGTGATATCCACATTTCGTCTAATGGCATGAATCGTATGTCCGAGACCGATGGCAAATCCATCTCCGTCTCCCCCTGAAGCGATGACAGTCAAATCTTTATTCGCCATTTTCAAACCTTGGGCGATTGGAAGAGACCGTCCATGAATTCCATGAAAACCGTACGAATTAATATATCCTGAAATACGTCCGGAACAACCGATTCCAGATACGACAGCTAAATTCTCAGGCTCCAGCCCTGCATTGGCCGCCGCGCGCTGTATCGATGCCTGTACTGAGAAGTCACCGCATCCAGGACACCAGTTTGGCTTAACATTGTTTCGAAAATCTTTAAAGGTAGCCATGGATTAGCTCAACTCCTTACATCTAGAGTGAATTTCATGAGGCAGGAATGGAGTGCCGTCATACTTCGTCATATTCTTGATCTTGTGTCCATATCCTGCATTCATCTTGATAATATTTGATAATTGTCCCGTAGCATTATGCTCGATCACCACTACTTTGTCGGCTTTTTCCATAAGCGGCTGCAACTCCTCCGCAGGGAAAGGATGAATCAAGCGGATGTGTGCGTGATTCACTTTCACGCCATCTTCTTCTAAACGGACCATTGCTTCTTCGATGACACCGCGGGTAGAATTGAAGCCAACCAGAAGTAAATCAGCTTCTTCATGAGGTGCTTCGATATGAACAGGATTATTGAAACGGATACATTCAATCTTACGCATACGCTTGTCCATTTGTGCCTGGCGATTTACTGGAGATTCTGATGGTTTCCCTGTTTCATCATGTTCCACTCCTGTGACGTGGTGAATCCCATTTTTCATACCCGGAGTTACACGCGGTGAAACACCGTCTTTTGTAACTTCATATCGTTTGAAGTACTTTTTAGGCTCCAATTCTTCCAATTTGGATCCATTATCGGCAAGCTTCCCTCTGCGGATTTCCACCTTGCTGTAATCAAGCGGTTCTACCGTTTGTTTACCCAAGGAGAGCTGAAGGTCGGATAGAATGATGACCGGACATTGGTATTCTTCGGCAAGATTGAACGCTTCAACAGTGTCATAAAAAGCTTCCTGCACCGTGCTTGGAGCCATGACAATCTTAGGAATTTCACCATGTGTACCGTAAATCATCGCCATTAAATCAGATTGTTCCTGTTTAGTCGGCAATCCTGTAGACGGACCTCCACGTTGTGTATCGACTACGACAAGTGGCTGTTCAGTCATTCCAGATAAGCCGATCGCTTCCATCATGAGAGAAAGACCAGGACCAGCCGATGCAGTGAATGAACGGATCCCGCCATAATTTGCACCGATGGCCATTGTGGCTGCAGCGATTTCATCCTCTGTTTGGATGACCGTACCGCCAACCATCGGCAGCTTTTTAATTAAATATTCCATTATTTCTGATGCTGGCGTAATCGGGTATGCAGCCATCAAACGGACCCCGCCCGCCAATGCTCCAAGTGCAATTGCATCATTACCGATCATAAACATACGTTTTTGTCCGTCTGCCTCTTTCAGCTGAAGGGAACCAGCTTTTTCTCCAAGGTCCGTTTTCATCGTTTCGTATCCCTGTCTGATTGCATCCATATTTTTCTCTACAACTGTTTCGCCTTTGCGCCCAAAGATTTCTTCCACTACTTCTTTAAACACTTCAGGATCCAGGTTCAAGACTGCACATGTCGAACCTACAGCCACCATATTCTTCATCAGCGAGGTTCCAAGCCCGGCTGCTAATTCTGTAAAAGGTACAATATATAATGATGCATCTGTATCTTCCGGTTTCACAGGCTTGAATTTAGCATCTGCAATAATGACGCCATCTCTATGAAGCTCTTTATAGTTCACATCGATTGTTTCCTGATCAAACGCTATTAAAATGTCTAAATCATCAGCAATAGCACGAATCTGTTCTGTGCTGACGCGAATTTTATTATTTGTGTGCCCTCCCTTGATGCGTGAAGAGAAATGACGGTAGCCGTATAAATAATAGCCAAGTCTGTTCAGTGCCATGGAGAAAATTTCCCCTGTACTCTCAATTCCTTCACCTTGTTGTCCGCCAACCTTCCATGAAAGTTGTTCCTTCATCTATTACACCCCTTCTTACAGGTTTCTGATTTCCATCATTTCACCGGATTAAACGGTAAAACTCATAGATAGATATTCTACTATATCAATCATTTGTATACTAAGTTAGTTTATCACTTTTCACTATAAATCACTACCGTCTGAAACGTACTGCATAAAAAAAGCTGATCCTCATATCTTGAAGATCAGCTGAATTGTTAAAATCGCACACGTTTTTGGAAGTTCCCAAATAGGAATTTCCTGATCTGCTTATCAGTGTAATAGCGTTGAAGGGTTGCAATCAGATTATCATATTGATGATAACAGGATAGTCCTTTTACCGTCTCATCGATTCCGTCGAAATCAGACCCGAATCCTACATGATTCTCTCCTCCAATGCTGCAAATATGCTCTAGATGCCTTACGATATCCGTTAATTCTGCACTTCCTTTTTTATTTAAGAATGGCGGTACAAAAGTGATCCCTATCACACTATCCTGTTTAATGAGAGATTCTATTTGTTCATTCTTTAAATTTCGTGGATTCGGACAAATGGAATAGGCATTGGAGTGGGAAGCAATTGGGTGATGTGCTGTTTCAATTACGTCCCAGAATGCTTTTTCACAAAGGTGGGATACATCGGTCCACATATCTTTTTCATTGAGGAATCGGACCATATCATACCCGAAACTTGTTAGTCCCCCGCCACGAGGTTCAAGCGCACCATCTGCAGCTGCATTAGCCCAATTCCATGTCAGCCCAACAGAACGTACCCCAAGGCGGTAAAGCGTTTCAAGCTTTCCAATATCCTCTTCGATTGCTTCTGCCCCTTCAAGCGTCAGAATGGCCCCTATTTCATTCTGAGAAAGATTGTCAATATCTTCTTTGGAGGCAACGAATTTCACATCAGGATGAGGTTCGATGATTCGGTTATAAAAAAGGTTCACCATATTTAAAGCAGCTTGAAACCGCTGCCCGGGCTTAAGGCGGGATGGAATATAAATAGCGAACAATTGAATTTTGGATCCGCCTTCACACAACTGAGGGTATGTAATATGCATATCGTTTTTTGATTGAAACGATAAAGTATCCGGTTCGAGATAAAGTTTCATTAATACATCACAATGAGCGTCAAAGATCATTTAATCCATTCCTCCCTTCATTCATTCATATATGTACTATAATGGAAAAACAAAAAGGCTGTCCACTAAAGAAATATCTTTAACGGACAGCCTTCTGTCATAAACTGCCGGATCAATGGCACCGTACCGAATGATCATCTCCGGTGAAACCGAACTAATGGGCAAGCAATTTGCTTTATCTGGGTTCAACTATTAACTTTATGGCTGTACGTTCTTCTCCATCTATCAGAATATCTGTAAATGCCGGAATACAAATCAAATCTAAACCACTGGGAGCAACAAAGCCTCTTGCAATCGCAACTGCTTTCACAGCCTGGTTCAGTGCTCCGGCGCCAATTGCCTGAATCTCAGCTACTCCTCTCTCACGAAGAACACCGGCGAGTGCACCAGCTACAGAATTAGGATTAGATTTTGCTGAAACTTTTAATATTTCCATTCCTTTTCCTCCTTGTCATTTCCCCCATACCGTATGTCCGTGGTAAAGAACAAACTTGGTATAAATGATTCCACTGCTACTATATTCAACAAATGGACAATTCATTCCGGTATGACTGAAAAAGGATGGAAAAAACATTAATATTCGGCCATGAACGGATGATCCTCATTAATCAGGATACGTTCAATCTTCTTTGCCTTTCCTGATTTATGATCTATATCTATCAGACATGCACTTAGAATCTTCCGACCGTCTTTAGGAACTTCAAACCGCACCGGAAGACTCGTTTGAAATCTCTTAAGTACGGATGCTTTATTCATGCCCAATACTTCATCATAAGGACCTGTCATCCCTACATCGCACATAAAGGCAGTCCCATTTGGGAGGACACGATTGTCCGCTGTCTGGACATGGGTATGAGTCCCGATGACAGCAGAAACTCTGCCATCCAGAAACCAGCCCATCGCCTGCTTTTCACTCGTAGCTTCTGCGTGGAAATCCACGAAAATAATGGATGTCTTCTTCTTGGCTTCATCCACCAACATATCAACTATATGAAAGGGATCATCAAGAGGAGGCATGAAGGTTCTTCCCTGAATATTGATCACAGCCACTGTCTTGCCATAAACCTCCCCGAAAACCAGTCCTGTACCTGGTGTACCTTCAGGAAAATTAGCAGGACGCACCATTTTCTTCGCAGAATCAATAAATTCAAAAATCTCCTTATTGTCCCAGGTATGATTTCCCAACGTCACCATATCAGCGCCGTCCTGAAGAATTTTTTTATAAATTTTTTCAGTGATTCCCCTGCCTGAGGCAGCATTCTCACCATTAACAATGGTAAAGTCAGGCTGATGCTTCTTTTTAAGTTTAGATAAATATTCTGTAATCATCTCACGGCCCATTGAGCCTACTACGTCTCCAACAAATAATATTCTCATGAAAATATCCCTTCTCACTATGTATTAGTATTTACTCTTCATAATGTAGTATATTGTATCACATTTATCCTTCGCTCTATGCATGAAGGCAGTGGAAAGAAGACCAAATAAAAAAGCTGACTCCGAAAGGATTCAATCCTTTCGAGAGTCAACCTATTTACTTCGCATATTCTACGGCCCTTGTTTCACGGATGACCGTGACTTTAATATGACCAGGGTAATCAAGCTCATCTTCTATACGCTTTCGAATATCCCTTGCCAAACGGTGGGATTCCAAATCGTCGATTGCTTCAGGTCTCACCATGATGCGAACTTCACGTCCCGCTTGAATCGCGAAGGATTTCTCCACCCCTTCATAGGACTCGGAAATCTCTTCAAGCTTCTCAAGACGGCGGATGTAATTCTCAAGCGTCTCACTTCTAGCACCCGGACGCGCTGCGGATAGAGCATCGGCAGCTGCTACCAGAACCGCAATGATTGAAGTCGGTTCCGTATCACCGTGGTGAGATGCGATACTGTTGATGACAACAGGATGCTCCTTATACTTGGTGGCAAGTTCAACACCAATTTCAACGTGGCTGCCTTCTACTTCATGGTCGATTGCTTTACCGATGTCATGAAGCAATCCTGCCCGCTTGGCCAATCTTTCGTCTTCACCAAGCTCAGCTGCGAGAAGCCCTGAAAGATACGCCACTTCCATTGAGTGCTTCAGGACGTTCTGACCGTAACTGGTACGATACTTCAAACGTCCGAGAATCTTGATTAAATCTGGGTGAAGACCGTGAACCCCAACTTCAAAAGTTGTCTGCTCTCCGATTTCTCGGATATACTCGTCCACTTCACGGCGTGATTTATCTACCATTTCTTCAATTCGCGCAGGGTGGATGCGACCATCCTGAACTAATTTCTCCAGTGCAATTCTAGCCGTTTCTCTTCGTATCGGATCGAAACCTGAAAGAATGACTGCTTCAGGAGTATCATCAATTATGAGATCAATTCCTGTTAATGTTTCCAGCGTACGAATATTACGTCCTTCACGCCCGATGATTCGACCTTTCATCTCATCATTCGGTAAGTTCACAACACTAACTGTTGTTTCTGCCACGTGTTCCGCAGCACAACGCTGTATAGCAAGTGAAAGGACTTCTTTCGCTTTCTTGTCAGCATCTTCCTTCGCCCGTGTCTCATGTTCCCTTACCATGATGGCAATATCATGGGAGAGTTCATTTTCAACGCGATCAAGAATAATTCCTTTCGCTTCATCACGAGTCAGGCTCGAGATACGTTCTAGCTCGGTTTGCTGTGATCGTACCATCTCGTCCACTTTGCTTTCCATCTCTTCAATATGTTGTTGTCTTTCGTTAAGAGCTGCCTCTTTTCTTTCCAGTAAAGCTTCACGCTTATCAAGCGTATCATCCTTACGGTCGAGGTTTTCCTCTTTTTGCATTAAACGATTTTCTTGTTTTTGCAATTCATTTCTTCGTTCACGGAGTTCATTTTCCATTTCAGTGCGAAGTCTATGATTTTCGTCCTTTGCTTCCAATAGTGCTTCTTTCTTCAGAGCATCTGCCTCGCGCTTAGCATCTTCTAAAATCTGCTCTGCTGAACCTCTGGCACCGGCTATCTTTGCTTCAGCAATGGACTTACGAATAAAGTATCCAACAACTACACCGACGATAAGGCCAAGCAAAATGGAGATGATTGTAATAGGTTGCATTCTTTCACCTCCTCTTGCTATGAACTGTCATCATGTTTTTTTACATGTCGGCTTGTACATTGCTCATTTGAACTCAATATACAGCGCTAGGCTTTCAAATATTCATTCGAAAAATTTGTAAAATATACATGTTAATTTTAAGTCTCAGAAAATTTATTGTCAAGTGGTTGTCCGGTCTATCGCTGGATTTCTCAATGATTTCTTGCTATTCGACAAAAATCGCTACAACTTGCGGATTTAATTTAGTTTACATAAGATTATTATGTTAACTAAATTGAATAGTAGAAAATAGTTATTAAAAATGGAGAAGCAAACATGAAAAATGTCTGCTTCTCCATTCTCCCCTTAATCTTCTAATAGATTAAGCTCACTTTGATCTTCTGTTTCAGCTGCACCTGTGTCCAGTCCGTAATGCTCACGGATTTTCAGCATGATTTCAGTTCTGATCTCCGGATTCTCTTTCAAGAAGATTTTCGCGTTCTCACGGCCCTGGCCGAGGCGCTCTTCATTATATGAGTACCATGCACCACTCTTCTGAACGATATCCAGCTCAGATCCAAGATCGACGATTTCCCCTTCTTTGGAGATACCTTCTCCGTACATGATATCCACTTCCGCTACACGGAAAGGAGGAGCGACTTTGTTTTTCACGACTTTGATTTTTGTTTTATTACCAACCATTTCATTGCCTTGCTTAAGAGTTTCGGCACGGCGCACTTCTAAACGTACAGAAGAATAGAACTTTAACGCGCGTCCGCCAGGTGTCGTCTCGGGATTTCCAAACATGACTCCGACTTTCTCACGAATTTGGTTGATGAATATCGCGATGGTCTTCGACTTGTTGATTGCACCTGATAATTTACGAAGTGCCTGTGACATCAAACGGGCTTGAAGACCAACGTGGGCATCTCCCATCTCCCCTTCGATTTCGGCTTTCGGAACAAGTGCTGCAACGGAGTCGATGACAATGGCATCTACCGCACCGCTTCGTACCAGTGCTTCAGCGATTTCCAGTGCCTGCTCACCTGTATCAGGTTGAGATAGCAATAATTCATCAATGTTTACACCAAGTTTTTGTGCGTATTCAGGATCAAGCGCGTGCTCGGCATCAATGAATGCTGCCTGTCCACCCTGCGCCTGCACTTCTGCGATAGCGTGAAGTGCTACGGTTGTTTTACCTGAGGATTCCGGTCCATACACCTCAATAATTCTTCCGCGAGGATACCCGCCGACTCCGAGAGCCGCGTCCAATGCAAGGGATCCACTCGGACAAGTCACTATTTTTCTATCAGTTTGTTCCCCAAGCTTCATGATAGAGCCTTTTCCAAACTGTTTCTCTATTTGTTTCAACGCCATATCTAAGGCTGCTTTACGATCGCTCACTAATCTTCCTCCTTTGAATTTAGAACTTAAAGACAACTTATAAGCTTGTCTCAAATCCAACCTATCTATACTATAAACCATGTTATATAAGAAAACAAGAAAAAAATCGAACATCCATTCGGTTTTTTGTTTTATCACTATTTCTCTTTTTATTCAAATTAAAAAACAGTCTCCCTGTTTATGCCGGAGACCGTTTCTGCTTTAGAATTCATGTAAATTCTTTTAATAAATAATGCCAGCCGTATTTAGCGGTCCTCTTCCTATTGGCATTTCTGCCGCCGGCAAGGTTCAATAGAAATCCTTTGGCAGGACGGTTTTTTACAGCGAGCCCGACCCAAACGGTCCCCGCCTTCTTCCCGTAATGATCGTCCGGACCGGCTACTCCTGTGAAGCTTATGCCGATATCGGAAGAAAAGAGTACACGCACATTTTCTGCCAGTTCAATTGCACATTGTTCACTTACAGCTGAGTACATTTTAAGTGTACTTTCCTGAACGGAGAGCACTCTTTTCTTTACTTCATCCTGATAGCAGACCACCCCGCCCTTCAATACTGCGGAAGCCCCTGGAATGGAGGCAGCTTCCGATTGAAAGAGACCGCCTGTCAGACTTTCAGCGCAGGATAGGGTCAATCCTTTATCTTTCAAGGCGCTCATTCCCGCCTCCACAAGAGAATCATGATCATAGCCATAAAAGTATTCTCCCACGAGATCAAGGATCTTCTCTTCTACAGCATCGAGAAGTGAGCCTGCGATGTCCTTGGACTCGTGTTTGGCAGTCAGCCGCAAAGTGACCTCCCCATCCCCTGCGAGCGGAGCGATAGTGGGATTCGTCTGGGTATCAATCAATTCTTCCAGATCCGTTTCCAACTGAGCTTCTCCGATTCCAAAGAAACGCAGAACCCGGGAATAAATGATTTCTTTCCTTTTCAATGTATGTAAAATTGCCGGAATTCCATACTTTCTGAACATCGGCCGCATTTCGGATGGCGGCCCGGGCAGCAGCATATATGATTTTCCTTCCTTTTTAATATACATGCCCGGCGCCATGCCAAACTCATTCTTTAAAACGTCCGAGCCCGCTAAAATGAGAGCCTGCTTTTCATTATTTGGTGTCATCAAACGATTTGTTTTAATAAAGTATGCCTTGATTGATTCCAAAGCATCTCCATCCATCGATAACCCTGTCCCCAATGAGCTTGCGATCGTTTCTTTTGTCAAGTCATCTTTAGTGGGTCCCAGTCCTCCAGTGAAGATGAGCAGATCTGCTCTCTTCCGGGCAATTTCGATCGCCTGTTTTAAACGGACCGGATTATCCCCTACAGTGGTATGGTAATAAACATTCACACCTGCTTCAGCAAGCTGTTCCGATATGTACTGGGCATTTGTATTGGCTATCTGACCCAATAATAATTCAGACCCTACAGCAATGATTTCTGCGTTCATTTGGTTTCCTCCTTCAGTAGACTCTCCATATAAAGAAAGAGATGATTCAAAGCAGAATCATCTCTTTTAGAATATAACGGCATGGAACAGACGTCCAGCTTTCCGCTTCGGATATTATTTCGAATTAACAAATGCTGTCTTGTTATGCTTGAAGTAATCCCAACCAGACCAAATTGTGAATAGCATCGCAACCCACAACGCTATTGTCGCAAATGGGAAATTGATAAGTTCAAAGATGGCATTATGAAGCAGCAGAGCAGAAATGGCAATGATCTGCGCCCATGTCTTAATTTTCCCAAGCTGACCGGCTGCTACGACTTCCCCTTCACCGGCAAGCACCAGTCGCAGACCTGTCACAGCAAATTCACGGCTTATGATGATGATAACGATCCATGATGGAGCGAGCCCAAGTTCGACAAGTACGATCAACGCAGCAGACACGAGAAGCTTATCTGCAAGCGGATCAAGAAATTTTCCTAAATTGGTTACCATATTATACTTCCTTGCATAATATCCGTCTATCCAATCAGTAGTTGAAGCGATAATAAATATCATCGCACCGGCGAAATGCTTCACTGGCAATTCAGCTCCCAGGAAGACCATCTCACCCCAGTTCAATGGTGCGAGCATGATAAGTAAAAATAATGGAATCAAAAAGATCCGTGAAATTGTAATCTTATTAGGTAAATTCACCTTACTACCTCCAATACTTAGAAAACAAAATGGTTACAGGATGTGAAATGGAGTTCATTTTCATTTACTCCATTTGTCTTATTGTTGAGATTCTGCAGGCTGGTATTGGATAATTATATCCTGTCTGACAGTCTCCGTAGGGATCTTGTACTCTAACAGTTTACCATTGACATTGATACCCGTGTTAGCGGCGTTACCGATTACGAGATATGCCTCCTGTTCAGCAGTAAGATCATATTCTTTTTTATCCCCATCATACATCATCCCTTGGAACAAAACCTCATCTTTTGAATTGTACACAGCTACCCAGGCATCCCCTTTGGCAGCTAACTCCAATTTGAACTGATCTGTGTTCTTGAGTTCATAGGTCGTTTTCGTACCTTCTGTCTTAACAGCCTCCAGTGATTGACCCGTATTGTCTTCTTTTTCTTTGGCTGCTTTCTCTTGATCAGATTCAGTATCTTCATTGGACTCTTTTTGATCCTTGTCTTCCTCTTCAACAGGTTCATCCTCATTCGGCAGATCCTGCTGATCAACGGCCACTGGTTCTTTATTGGATGGATCAGCATTTCCGGCATCATCCGAAACTTTGTTCTGCACGAATACCCACAAGGCAATTAATGCACCAATAACAAATAGAGCGATCAAAAGTTTCGGAATAACATCAAAGACTTTTGATGAACTGGCAGGCACTCCTTTCTTTGTTTGGACACGGGAAAGGGATACAGGTATCTCGTCTTCATAAGTAGTTGGAATCTCTTCTTTATATTCCTCGAAAACAACTTCAGACTGTAAACCTACTGCTTCACAATATTGTTTGATAAATGCCCGGACGTAGAATTTCCCTGGCATCATGTCATAATTTCCCTCTTCGATGCCGATGAGATAACGCTTTTGTATCTTTGTTATTCTTTGTAAATCTTCGAGACTGTATCCTTTGGCTTCGCGGGTTTCTTTCAGACGATTTCCTAATTCCGTCACTATTTAACACCTTCCAATATTAAAAATCAAAACCTCCAAAATCGGAATTTTGAAAAAGATTATTTTGTTCAACCAATTCATATGTAATTTCTTCTTCCGGGTTGTTCCGGAGTTCAATGATGTAATCAAAGTCATCCAAGGAATATTCTGAGTTTTGAACAAACACATCCGGATGTTCAATGACCTTCACAGCCGGAAGCCTCATGATCTCCCTTACCAGCTGCCAATGCTTTTCACTTGCACGCCTTGTAGAAACAATACCATCAATAATAAAGAGATTATCTGAAGAATATTCGTCTTCAATCAGCTTACTCCTGATTGTCTGCTTTAACAAAGTGGAAGAAACAAATAACCACTTCTTATTTGCACACACACTCGAAGCCACTACTGACTCTGTTTTACCAACTCGGGGCATCCCCCTGATTCCTACCAGTTTATGGCCTTCCTGCTTAAAGAGCTCAGCCATGAAGTCAACAAGCAATCCAAGTTCATCACGAACAAACCGGAACGTTTTTTTATCATCTGCATCCCGCTGAATATAACGCCCATGTCTGACAGCGAGTCTGTCCCTTAATTTAGGTTCCCTCAATTTCGTTACATTAATCGTATCCATTGTCTGAAGGATGGACTCCAGTCGGGTTATCTGCTCTTCATTATCGGCAAGAAGAAGCATCCCTCTTCTACCTTCATCAACACCATTGATTGTTACTATATTTATTGAAAGCATCCCTAATAATGAGGAAATATCACCTAAGAGGCCAGGACGATTTTTTTGAATTTCATATTCCAAATACCATTCTTTTCGTTCCATTGGTTACCTCCTGAAATTTTATGTGACAACAAAATCCGACAACATAGGGGATTTTTCGATAAAACCACTTAAAACATCTAGCTTTTATAATAAATGATTTTCATCTAATAGAAAAGGAAAACCTATAGAATTAATACAATTTCTGCATATACCATTCGTAAACAGTTCTTTAGGATGGTTTCTGGGATCATTCGGATTAGTACAATCAAGAAAACGGTATCATCAGCACCCGAAATCTGGTCAAAAGAAAAGGAGAGGAAAATTCCCTCTCCTTAACGAGTGCCGTTATTGTTCACTAACTTGACCATTATGTTTGCAATCGCATGCTGTTCTTCAGGAGAAGCTACGGACCACAGATCGGATAAAACTTTTTCCTGGTCGTTCTTCGGCTCAACCTGGTTCGCTAAATAATCACCAATTTGATAAGCTAAATCAGAGACTGTTTCGTTTTCCATTCCAGTATGCTGAGCTTGATTAAGGCGATCGCCTAAAAAATTCTTCCAATCTGACCAACTGTCTAATACAGACATCGTTATGAACCTCCTCTTAATTGAAATACAATGTTAGTTTGTATCACAAGTGGAAAAGTATGCGCGTCTGATATAAATTTTTACGTATGCCAGCCTCCATTAACAGCTAATGTCTGCCCGGTAACATAAGCGGCGTCTTCCGATAACAGAAAGTAAACGGAAGATGCGACTTCTTCACTTGAAGCCAGTCTGCCCATCGGGATTTCTCCTTTGATCTGCTGGATTTCTTCGTTTGAAAATGAATTCATCATATTTGTTGCCACAGCCCCCGGTGCCACAGCATTTATTCTGACGCCATTCAAAGCCATTTCTTTAGCAAGGGATTTCACAAATGAAAGTTGGGCACCTTTCACTGTAGAATATACCACTTCACATGCCCCGCCAATTTGTCCCCAGATGGAGCTTACAATGACAATCGCACCGCATCGATTCATCAGCTTTGGAAGCAGAGCCTGAATCAACAGCATTGGACTTTTCACATGAATATTGATCATTCTGTCCATTTCCTGTTCTTTTTGATCTTGAAAAAGCCCCCACCCCGAGATTCCGCTGGAGTAAACGATTCCATCGATCTGAAAAATTGAATCAACAACCTTTCTCACCTGTTCGGGACGGGTTAAATCCGCTTGTATAGGGATTGCATCCACTCCCAGCTCCTTCAGTTCCAACATTAAGCCGTCTATGCTGCTCTTATCGGAATGATAGTGCAAATAAAGATTCCACCCTTTTTTAGCCAGTGTCAAAGCTGTGCTTCTTCCAATACCGCCGGAAGCGCCAGTAATCAAAGCAAATTTCATAGATTTCTCCCCTATACAAAGATAAGAACCACCCTAATCGGAAGGGCAGTTCTGCAAAACATTATGATTTTGGTACAACCTGACATACAGTGAAACGTTCTTCATTGATGATCGTTTCGGCAACTTTCTGGATATCATCATAGGTCAGAGATTCCAGGGTAGGCACAACATCAAACAAATCCATCTCATTGAAGGCATAACGTGTGAACTGGTTGGCGATGAATTCAGGGGAATTGACCGCGCGGAGGAAAGCACCGATTTTCTTCTTTTTCGTTCTTTCCAGCCCTTCTTCTGTAAATAGTGACTCTGCCTTCGCTTTTAATAGCAATTCTTTCAGTTTATCAGAAAGTTCATCGGGCTTTTCAGTATCCCCTCCTACTGTAACAAACCCGAAGCCGTTTTCCTGAGTATAATCATAATGGAAGGTCTCATCAATAAGTCCATCGTTATAGAGATCGAAATAATAAGTTGAACTCTTTCCGAATAATAAATCCAGGAATACATTCATGGAAAGCTCCTGTTTCAGCATTTCTTTTCCTTGCTGAGTAGGCTTTGGAGCTTTCAATCCAACGAGACATTTAGGTGATTGTACGTTCATTTTGAGCACTTGTTTTGTTTCGGCGACTTTATCAGGTTCCTCATCGAATCTGCGTTTTATCTCAGGCATTTTTTCATACGGTTTCTTTTCCTGATTTGAACGGATCTGATCCATGATCCGATCGGGTTCGACCGGGCCGATCACAAATAGAAGCATATTACTCGGGTGATAGAAGGTATTGTAGCATTGATAGAGCATATCCTTCGTAATTGGAGTTATCGAGTCTATGGTACCTGCAATATCAATTTTTACAGGATGATTCTTATACATGTTCTGGATGACACCGAAGTAAAGCCGCCAATCCGGGTTATCGTCATACATCGTTATTTCTTGCCCGATAATACCTTTTTCTTTCTCGACCGTTTTCTCTGTAAAGTAAGGATCCTGAACAAAATCGATTAATGTTTCAAGGTTTCTTTCCACTTCATTTGTGCTTGAAAATAGATAGGCAGTCCGTGTAAATGAAGTGAAGGCATTAGCGGATGCTCCCTGGCGGCTGAATTGTTGAAACACATCTCCATCCTCTTTTTCAAACAGCTTATGCTCGAGAAAGTGGGCAATCCCATCCGGTACTTTCACAAATTCCTCTGCTTTCAACGGTACAAAATGATTATCGATGCTTCCGTATTTTGTAGTAAAAGTGGCATATGTCTTGTTGAATCCTTTTTTCGGAAGAATGTATACATCGAGGCCATTTGACATTTTTTCATAATATAAATTTTCTTGTATCTGATCGAAGGAAATTTTCTTCATCTTTATTCCTCCATTCCTGTTAAGAAGTAAATTGTATCAAGTTCAACTTTATTGGCTGCAGCAACGATTTCTTCTTTGGTTGTTTTTTCCACTTCTTCAAGCCAATGGGCAAGGTCAATCTGCCTATTCGATAATGCATTATGATAAAGGACTTCGATTAATCCTCTCGAAGTGTCAACCGTCTCCAGAAGCTGATTTCTTATGACGGCTTTTGTCTGTTCAATTTCACCATCAGAGAATTCACCTTTTTTCATGGCTTCCAACTGTTCATTGATGATGCCGACTGCCTGATCATAATTTTTGAATTCAATACCCGACATCACCATCATGAGTCCTTTATGGCTTTCCAGACGGCTGGCAGCATAATAGGCAAGGCTGGCCTTCTCCCTGACATTGATAAACAGCTTTGAGTGAGAGAAACCTCCGAAGATTCCATTAAAGACCTGTAAGGCAAAATAGTCTTCGTCACCATACTGTGTATTGGTCCGGTACCCCATATTCAACTTTCCTTGCTTAACATCCTGCTTTTCTTTTACAACATTTTCTTTGTCTTTCCGTTTTACTTCTGAAGAGTCTACTTCAACAGCTGTACGTTCCTGAAATGTAAATAGTCTGTCACAGAACGTTTCTACTTGCTCTGCGTCAACATCGCCAATAACATATAAATCCATTTGATCTTCGCTGATCACTCTTTGGTAATAATCATATAAATGACTTGAAGTAATTGAATCTACGTGCTCTTTCATTCCGTTCACATGCAGTGCGAATCTTTCATCTTTACACATTTCTTCAACAAGACGGGAATTGGCATAGCGCATCTTGTCATCATACACAGCCTGAATTCTTACTTTTTGATTCCGTTTCTCTTTCTCGACAGTACGGTCGTCGAATTTACCGTTCTCAACATTTGGATTCAATAACACATCTGAAAGGAATTCCAATCCTTTTTCAAGCAGGGGGTCCGAATCCTTTAAGAATTTCTCATTTGCTATTTCTACCGAGAAACTGACAATATGATATTCACCTTTTTTGGCTAAGTCGGTAAAAAAGCTGGCTCCGTATCGTTCATCTAAATACGTCCGGAGTTTCGTCGTATTCGGATAGGTTTTCGTGCTGCTTTGCATGACGTGCGGCAGCAGCCCGCGCAGCGTGACAGTTTCCTGGTCTAAAGGAGCTTTCATTTTCATTACAAGGTTGTTCGTCTTATACTTATCCGTTTTAACGATATGTAATGTGTAGCCTTGCTTCTTCTTCACCACTTCATTAATGTCCGTCATTGTACCGTCCTCCTTGTCCATACTTGCATGTATTGAACTATACTCTGATAAAGATATAAACACCTTTATTGTGCGGTATTTTATTTTAACTATACATGTTGTAATAGAAAGAATTCAAGCATCTTCCTCTATTGGAAAAATCGACACATGTCATTCATTATATGTTTAGAGGACCCTGTTAAGAATACCGACACTTTATAAAAGAATTCTATTAGTAGCGGTTCTTCAATTTCCGATTCCGTCACAAAAAAAGAGCGCCTTTGTTGATTATTCAACATAGACACTCTTTTTCTAATTAACGGCTTCCTTTTACGTATGGTGTGCCTAATGCTTTAGGGGCATCTGCACGGCCGATGAATCCTGTCAATGCCAGGATTGTCAGGACATAAGGTGCGATTAATAAATAAACACTCGGAATATTTTCGAATAATGGAATGCTGCTTCCGATGATACTTAAACTTTGTGCAAAACCGAAGAACAAAGCTGCACCCATCGCACCAAGGGGGTGCCATTTACCAAAGATCAAGGCTGCCAGAGCCATGAACCCTTGCCCACTGATCGTGGCATGACTGAAATCAGAAGAAATGGACTGAGCATATACTCCACCGCCGACACCTGCGAAGGCACCAGAAATGATGACACCGATATACCGCATTCTTGTTACGTTGATTCCCATTGTATCAGCAGCCATCGGGTGTTCACCTACAGAACGAAGTCTCAATCCGAATGGCGTCTTAAACATGACGTACCATACAATGACTGATACAAGAATGGCCACAAACGGAGGCCAGTAAGTATTCGAGAAGAAAATATCACCAATAACCGGGATTTTGTGCAATAGTGGAACGTCCACTTTACCAAACCCTTCTGAAATGATATCTGTTTGACCTTTTCCATAGATTCTTTTTACGAGGAACAACGTCAAACCGATGGCAAGTAAGTTTATCGCCACACCGGATACAACCTGATCAGCCCTGAATGTTATGGATGCAACTGCATGCAGTACGGCAAGCAGTCCCCCCATTACCATTGCGACAAGAAGCGCGACCCACGGTGTAGCAGAACCAAACGTATCGGCAAAAGTAATATTAAATACGATACTTGAGAAGGCACCAATGACCATAAGACCCTCTAGACCAATATTAACAATACCGGATCGTTCTGAAAACGCTCCGCCCAAAGCAGTGAAAATAAGTGGCGAAGCCCATAATAATGTTGAAGGGATAAGTATTACTAAAATATCCATCAAGCCCACTTATTTCACCCCCTTTTTACTGAATCGTTGAATTAAATAACGGATCATATAACCTGAAGCTACGAAGAATATGATAAGTGCGATGATGATATCAACCAATTCATGCGGTATGCCAGCTTCAAGAGGCATATTTAAGGCTCCTACCTTTAGACCACCAAACAATAGTGCTGCAAATACAACTCCGATCGCAACATTACCGCCTAATAGCGCTACTGCGATACCATCAAAACCTACACCAGTGAATCCGCCTTTGATCGATGCGTACCCGAATGTCCCAAGTCCTTCCATCGCTCCGGCAAGCCCAGCGAAAGCACCTGAAATGACCATCGAAAGGATGATGTTTCCATTTACATTCATCCCTGCATATTGGGAAGCATGCTGATTGAACCCGACAGAACGCAGCTCATATCCGCGCGTCGTCTTCTCCAGCAGGAACCACATGATGAATACACATGCAAGTGCAATGAAGATTCCCCAGTGTAAACGGGAGTAGTCCGTGATACTTTCAAAGAAGGGAGATGTTAATGAAGCTGAGTCTGCAATATAATCTGTTCTATCCGAACGTTCAGTTAGAACATCACGGATAATTGAATTTGTCACATGTAAAGCAATATAGTTCATCATGATTGTTACGATAACTTCGTGCACTCTGTACTTGGCTTTCAATAAGCCCGGGATGAATCCCCAAATCGCTCCTGCCAGCGCTGCAGCGATGATTGCCATTGGCAAATGGATGATTTTGGGGAGGTCTTCAAAAGCAATCCCCACCCATACAGCTGCCATCCAGCCCACAATTAATTGTCCTTCTACTCCGATGTTGAATAATCCAGTCCTGAAGGCAAATGCAACAGCAAGTCCAGCCAGAATGTATGGAGTAACCTGCCTGATTGTTTCACCGACATAGTAGATTTCGCCAAAAATCCCTTGCCAAAGAGCTGAATATCCCGCAACGGGATCATAGCCGCTGACAAGCATGATAATGGTACCGACAATGATACCCAAAAGGACAGAAATAACCGGGATTAATATATTTGTTATTCGATTAGACATTTGCGTTTTCCCCCGTTCCCTTTCCTTTCGAACCGGCCATCAATAGACCAAGCTCTTGTTCAGTCGTTTCTTTCGGGTTTACGACAGCTACGATTTGACCCTCATAGATGACCGCAATACGATCACTGACATTCATGATTTCATCCAATTCGAATGAAATCAACAATACAGCTTTCCCGTTATCCCTCTGCTCGATAAGACGTTTATGGATAAATTCAATTGCACCTACATCCAATCCCCGGGTAGGCTGTGCAGCAATCAACAGATCCGGATCACGGTCAATTTCACGTCCGATAATCGCCTTTTGCTGATTCCCGCCGGATAATGCCCTTGCAAGAGTGAATTCAGACGGTGTCCTGACATCGAACTCAGAAATCAGTTTTCTCGCCTGATCGTATATATTCTTATAGTTCAGAATTCCTTTCTTGGAAAAAGGTTTCTTATAATAGGTTTGCAGAACCATATTTTCGCCTATAGGGAAATCCAATACCAATCCGTGTTTATGCCTGTCCTGGGGTATATGTCCAACCCCGGTCTCATAAATTTTACGCGGTTTCAAGTTCACTATTTCTTTGCCATTTAACTTGACGGAACCACTTTGCGCTTTATGAAGTCCGGCGATCGCTTCGATCAGTTCCGTTTGTCCATTTCCATCCACGCCCGCAATTCCCAGAATTTCACCCGCCCTGACCTCCAGGTTCAGTGATTTAACGACTGGGACGTTCCTGCTATCCTTTACATTCAAGTCTCTTATTTCAAGTACATTCTCAGCAGGGGTTGCTTCTGTTTTATCTGTCTTGAAAGTCACTTCACGACCAACCATGAGGCTGGCGAGGCTGTCAGGATTGGTATCAGAAACTTTTACGGTTCCAATCCCCTTCCCCTTTCTGATAACGGTTACATTATCACACACTTCCATAATCTCTTTGAGTTTATGAGTGATGAGAATAATAGATTTTCCTTCTTTAATAAGAGTTTTCATTATCTGAATGAGTTCCTTGATTTCTTGCGGGGTCAAAACTGCTGTAGGTTCATCAAAAATCAGAATATCAGCTCCGCGGTAAAGCGTTTTAAGAATCTCTACACGCTGCTGCATTCCCACTGAAATGTCTGATATTTTAGCAGAGGGATCCACCTTCAACCCATATTTCTCGGAAATGTCTGAAATATCTTTTTCTGCTTTTTTAATATCTACAGATGCCCCGGCTTTCGGTTCTCTCCCCAGGATGATATTCTCAGTGACTGTAAATGTATCCACCAGCATAAAATGCTGATGAACCATGCCGATTCCCAAATCATTCGCAATGTTAGGGTTTGTGATGTTTACCTTCTTGCCTTTGACTCGAATTTCACCCTGCTCTGGCTGATATAGTCCAAATAAGACGTTCATTAACGTTGACTTACCTGCACCGTTTTCACCAAGAAGCGCATGAATTTCACCTTGTTTCAGCTGGAGGGTAATATTATCATTTGCTACGATGCCCGGGAATTCCTTTCGGATATTCAGCATCTCAATTACATAATCCATTGCTTTCACTCCTTGTGTAGGCTAGTGATAATTAGTTTAGTAGTTAGAGGTCAGACCTTGGTCCGCCAGAAAAAAAGGGGCTGCCCCCTATTAAAACTCTAAATGAAAGATAGAAGGTATGCTTTCTATACTTCAATTAAAATTTTAATATAAAAAAATAGTCAAATATTATCAACGGCAAGTGAAACGATTAGTACTATTTATCCACTCTCATCTGTAAAGAAAAAGGGATAAGAGACCGGCATTCCATGGCCCGCTTATCCCCGATATCACTTGACGAACGATTATTCTGCAGAGAAAGATTTTGCCTCATCAAGAGATTCAGGTACTGTGATATCTCCATTAGCGATCTTTTCTTTCCACTCGTTCACTTTCGCCATTACTTCATCTTTGTTTGAAAGTTCATCATTAAGTTCAGCAAGTCCTACACCGTCTTCGTTAAGACCGTAAGAAATGACTTCTCCACCTGGGAAGTTACCTTCTTTTGCTTTGTTAGAAAGGTCAAGTACTGCGTTGTCAACACGCTTTAAAGAAGAAGTCAAAACGATGTTATGGTCTCCAACTTTCCCTTCCGCAGTTTGATCAGAGTCAACACCGATTGCCCAGATTTCACGGGAAGGATCTTTTTCTTTTAAATCACGTGCTTCTTTGAATAGACCATTACCTGTACCACCGGCAGCGTGGAATACTACATCTGCATTTTGAGAGTACATTTTAGAAGCGATTGTTTGACCAAGTTCAGCTTTGTCAAATGCACCTGCATAATCAGATACAACTTCAGCTTCAGGGTTAACCGCTTTAACACCGGCTAAGAAACCGGAGTGGAAACGTTCGATAACTGGAATTTCCATTCCACCGATGAAACCGATTTTATTTGTTTTTGTTGCTAAACCTGCTGCCACACCTGCAAGGAAAGAACCTTCTTGCTCTTTAAATGTGATGCTGGCAACATTTGGCTGATCAACAACCGCATCAACGATTGCAAAGTGAGCGTCTTTTTGCTGTCCTGCAATATCATTGATTGCGCCTTCCATCAGGAAGCCAATTCCATATACTAAGTCAAAATCTTGACGAGCTAATGTGTTTAAGTTTGTAGCATAGTCCGCATCAGATTGAGATTGAAGGTAATCGTAACCGCTTTTACCTTTTTCTAATCCGTGTTCCTCACCGAATGCTTTCAAGCCTTCCCAAGCTGATTGGTTGAATGATTTATCATCTACCCCGCCAACATCTGTAACCATTGCTACTGTAAATTGATCTTCTTTACTCTTTCCGTCACCACTAGATGCACCTTCTTCTTTCTCGCTTGAACCACAAGCACCTAATAATGTACCTGCTGCAAGAACAAAAGACAGCGCTAAACCGAATTTACGCTTTTTCACCTAGAGTACCCCCCAAAATTTTTGTAGTAATAAATTAGTAGAAAGATTGTTTGCTAGACACGTTTCCTTAAAACCTGGAAGCTGAATTTGTCTGATCGGAAATAGTTGACTGAATACAGGATGGGCTCATCATTCTCATCAAAATGCATCTGTTTGAGTACGAGTAAAGCTGTTTCAGGCTCGCAATTCAGAATCGGAGAAATCTTATCATGGTATCCCATCGGTTCGATCTGGGCGACAGCATGCGTGATTCTTCTATTCTCGCGGTTTTCCAATACAGAGAATATTGAATTGTCTTCATGCGTGAAATTCCTGGACAGGACTCTTTCAGGAATTTTGTCTACACAATACACCACCGGTTCCCCGTTGGCTGTACGAACACGTTCAACCAGAGCAATGTTCTCTTCTTCTTCACTTTGAAACCTTTTGACATCATCCTCTGTCGCTTCTTGAGTCGTTGAACTTAAGAAAATGGTTCCCGGCTCCATCCCTGCCTGCTTGATCATATTAGATACACTGTTTAATTGCTCAATCCCTGATGTGAAAAGGGGTTTGGCATTCACAAATGTTCCTACACCATGCCGGCGGATAATGACACTTTCTTCTTCAAGGATCCTTAATGCTTCTCTGAGAGTAGCTCTGGAAACACCCAGTTGTTTGGAAAGATCAAATTCAGAAGGAAGTTTTTCTTTTTCTTTATAAACTCCTGCATCAATATCCTTTTTCAAACGGTCAATAACTTGTAAGTATAAATGTCGATTGTCTGTTTTAATTGTCACTGGAACCACCACCAAATTTTCTCAAGACATCAGACCTCTGATGTATATCTTTCCTACTAATCGAAAATACTATAACACTTTTCTTTTAATAAATAAATAGCATTATGTGATTTTGTCGAAAAAAAAGACCAATAAGGCAATTCTGAAAATTTTTCTGGTAAAAACAAGGAGAAATATCGGTATTTTCGCATATTAGTGTTGCAAATTTTACCTTATTGTTACATAAGACAACTTATCACCTCTTGTTATTACAATTTTGAAATAATTTTATTCTAATTGTAACCGCTTTTAATAGTATATCACATTGGTGGATAAACAAGAATACTCAAAAATAAAACGGTTTCATTTGACCTGTGACTATCAATTATTTTGGGTAATTTATGATTGAGTAAATAAAGGACATATTACAAGCATCCGTATTAATGAGAACAAAAAAAGAGTGAGTCCCCTTCTTTCATGGAAACTTCACTCTTTATAGATGTTTCATCTTTTCATATTACGCGTTTTGCTCCTCTGAAGGTTTACCGATCAACACTGTTCTCGGCTTACTTCCTTCATAAGGACCGACCACTCCTCTTACTTCCATTTCGTCTATTAATCGTGCGGCCCGTGTATATCCTATCCTGAATCTTCGCTGAAGCATGGACACTGATGCTGTTTGCATTTCGGCAATTAATTGGACAGCATCATTATATAATTCATCCTCTGCCTCACTGCTGCTAGCTTCATCTGGGACATCATCCGGAATCATTTCTTCCTGATACTGAGCCTTTTGTTGTGAAATAACGAAATCAACCACTTCTTCTACTTCCTCATCGGATAAGAATGCACCTTGTACCCTCGTTGGCTTAGATGCTCCCACAGGCATAAACAGCATATCTCCGCGGCCTAATAGCTTCTCGGCACCACCAGAGTCCAATATTGTTCTGGAATCTGTCTGAGAGGATACAGCAAATGCAATACGGGAAGGAATATTCGCTTTAATCACGCCTGTAATGACATCGACGGAAGGCCGCTGTGTAGCAATGATCAAATGGATTCCCGCCGCACGTGCCATTTGGGCAAGTCTCGTGATTGCATCTTCTACATCATTGGAAGCTACCATCATCAAGTCAGCTAACTCATCTACAATGACAACAATATATGGAAGCAACGGCTGTTTCTCTTCATTCTCGATATTCTGCTTTTTCACATAATCATTATACCCTTCAATATTCCTTGTACCTGTGTGGGAAAACAATTCATAACGGCGTTCCATTTCACTTACTACTTTCTTAAGCGCCTGTGATGCCTTTTTTGCATCGGTCACAACAGGTGCCAGAAGATGGGGAACACCATTGTAGACGTTTAGTTCCACCATTTTCGGATCAATCATCATCAATTTTACTTCATGCGGCTTAGCCCGCATTAATATACTGGTAATAATTCCATTAATACATACACTCTTCCCGCTGCCTGTCGCACCAGCAACAAGTAAATGGGGCATCTTATTCAGTTCAGCCAATACGGCTTCTCCTGTAATATCTCTTCCCAATCCAATCTGAAGCTTCGAATCCGGCTTGTTATGCTGTTTTGAATCCAGCACCTCCCGTAATGATACCATTGCTACTTCTGAATTCGGGACTTCAATGCCAATTGCTGACTTTCCGGGAATCGGTGCTTCAATACGAATATCCTTAGCTGCCAAGGCTAAAGCCAAATCATCACTCAAGTTAACGATCCTGCTCACCTTCACCCCTACATCAGGGTGGACTTCATACTTTGTAACCGCCGGTCCCAGATGAACCTGAGTCACCTTTGCTTTCACACCGAAACTTTGGAAAGTTCTTTCCAGTTTTGCGGCATTTGCATGAATCAACTGATATTCATTGCTTTGATCAGTCTGCTTCGGACTTTTTAATAAAGCTAAGGAAGGAAGTTTATAATCTTTATTTTCCACTTCTGTAAAGGTTATAGGCGGAGAAGCTTCTGTTTCTCCTTCTTCCTGCTTTGCTTTCCCGGTTGGAGTCCCCTGCCTTTCCGTTTCAACTGTGGTAGGAACGTTCTCCTCTTTGACAGGCGGAGTTCCCCCGTATGCTCTTTCTGCAAAGTTAGAAATGATAGGCTCAATCTTCTCTTCTTCATTACCATCTTCCTGAAGGGGAGGAGATTCTATCTTTTTCGACTCAACCTTTGCTCTTTGCTGTTTCTCTGACTTTTTCTTTCCCTTTGTTTCCTTCCAATCTGTCATGTCATTCTTAAAGGCTGCCCATTGACTGCCTATGAAATCGCGGAAACGAGAACCAATTCTCCCAAGTACCTCGCCAAGCGACTTGCCTGTTACCAGTATGATTCCTATTAAAATAAACGCAGCACTGACAATCCTTGCACCCTGGGAATCAAAAAGGAAATATGATACAGCAAAAAGGATACTGCCGATCATCCCCCCGCCAAGATCCGATGTGCTGGACTCGCCATTAACATCCATCCAATATAAATCCCAGGTGTTCATGATGACACTCGGATTTTCAAAGTTACCGTCATTCGATAACAAATCAAATAATTTCACATGACTCAGCAGTAAAAAACTGGCAATAATAATATAAAGACCGAGTAAACGCCTGCTGAATAATAAAGGGACTTCCCGTTTCACCATCAGGTATCCTGCTATATACAGCATCAATAATAAGGCCGCCATGTACCATTCACCAAGAAAAAATCGAAAGAAATACACGAAAGCCTTTCCAACTGCTCCAAGCTCTATAATGGAGATAATACTCAGTGTGATCAGAGCAAGACCGGTAATCTCATACTTGATCGTTTGTTTCAATGACGCGCTTGTGGAAGCACGTTTCTTTCGTTTTTTTCGTTTTGCCAATATGATTCACCTAAATTCTATAAAATACTTTGCTGTTATGTAATTGAAGAAAGGGCTGAACACTTGGGGCAAATCGCGTGCCTAAGGTGTCAGTCCCTTTCCCTTTAAATGGAATCCGTTTTACGAATCAGATGCAGCTCTTCCACATTTATTATAGCATAACCAATATTTTCAGAGAATCCTCTTTCTTCCTTAATTCGTGATAAATTCACCTGGACATATAGTGCCAGTCATATAATGGGCTGGATCACTGCTCATGATACGGACGATCCTGTATTTATTATCAACCTGCTGTACAAGAAGCGGGATACCTTGATGCTCAATCATCATCTGACCGCTGAATTCTGTTTCATCTGCAGGATAAATCTGTTCTTGAGGAACAGTCGTATATAAAATCATTGTATCAATCCTTCTTTTTGTTCACTTTGTTTCTTGCTGTCGATCAATTCATTAAGTTTCTGTATGGCAGCACCAATTCCGCCGATTCCATCAATCAGGCCATAATCAACCGCATCATCCCCGACTACATTCGTACCGATATCACGGGTGAGATTTCCTTTTGCAAACATTAAATCTTTAAATGCTTCTTCTGTGATATTACTGTGTTTTGTAACAAAGCTTACAACACGGTCCTGCATTTTATCAAGATATTCGAATGTCTGCGGCACACCGATGACTAATCCCGTTAATCGAACAGGGTGAATCGTCATCGTCGCAGTGCTTGCAATATAAGAGTATTGGCAGGATACTGCAATCGGTACACCAATACTGTGTCCGCCTCCGAGTACGACAGAAACGGTAGGTTTGGATAAAGAAGCAAGCATTTCCGAAATAGCGAGTCCTGCTTCTACGTCACCGCCAACAGTATTCAGAATAACCACAACACCCTCAATTTTTGGATTTTGTTCAATGGCCACCAACTGGGGGATGACATGTTCATATTTCGTCGTTTTATTTTGCGGAGGCAGCTGCATATGACCTTCAATTTGTCCCACGATTGTCAGGCAATGAATATTCGAATCCTGTGATAGCTGAGGGACATTTGTCTGTCCCAATTGCTGTATTTTCTCCATTAATCCTGACGGCTTGTCTTTACCGTCCTCTTCGCCTTTATTTGGCTGATTTGGCTGAGGCTCACGATCCATGTTTAGATGATTCTCATTCATAATGACATCTCCTTCTTCAATACGTTTCTTTTGTTATTATTTTTATAAGAGGCCATTTTCATACTATCTATCGTTACATAGGCGATGTCATTATGATTTCTTTCTTATCAACAGAGATATATACACAAAGAAAAAGCTATCACCTTATGATTAAGGGATAGCTTTTTTCACAGCTCATGAATATCGATTTACACTTCCATGATGATCGGTAAAATCATCGGTCTTCTTCTTGTTTTATTGAATAAATAGTAATTCAACTGATCCCGGATATCCTGCTTGATCGCAGACCATTCGAATGAACCTTTTTGTAGATAAGTTTGTACGACATCATTAACGATTCCTGAAGCTCCTTCTATCAATTCCTCGGATTCCCTGACATAAACAAATCCGCGTGAGATGATTTCAGGACCCGCTACAATCGACTTAGATCTGCGGTTGATTGTTACCACCACAGTGAATACACCGTCTTCTGAAAGCAATTTGCGGTCACGCAGCACGATATTTCCAACGTCACCAACACCGCTTCCATCAATCAGGACATTTCCGGCAGTGACCCTGCCGCTCATTTTCATCTTGCCATCTTTAAATTCAAGGACATCACCCTTATCCAGGATGAATATCTTTTTATAAGGCAGCCCGGTATCATGTGCAAGCTGAGAGTGGGCTACCAGCATTTTATACTCTCCCTGAATCGGTATGAAATGTTTAGGTTTCATGATATTCAGCATAAATTTCAAGTCTTCCTGGCTGCCGTGTCCCGATACATGTACTCTTTTGTTCGCTGTCAGCACCTCTGCGCCTGCCCTGAATAACATATCAACAGTCCGTCCCGCAACCACTTCCATTCCAGGGGAAGGAGTCGCTGTTATTAGAACTGTATCCCCCGATTCGATGTTCACCAGACGGTGTGATTTCTTTGCCATCCTCTGTAATGCTTCGAATGGTTCACCTTGAGTACCTGTTGCGATGATGACGATTTCATCATTTGGGTAATTTTCTATATCATCCAAAGAAATCAAGATTTCATCACGGGTATGTAAATAACCCAGCTTTAATGCAACATCATAAACACGTTTTAAGCTTTTACCGACAACTGCCACCTTACGGTTATTTTGTTCTGCCGCATCAAAGACCTGTTGAAGGCGTATTAAATTCGACGCAAAGCATGCAACAATGATCCGTCCCTTAGCAGTGCGGAAAGTCTTTGTAAGCTGATTTGCAATGACAGCTTCTGATGGCGTATAACCCGGCCTTTCCGCCTCGATGCTGTCCGATAAAAGACAAAGGACACCTTTGTCCCCGATTGCCGCCATTTTACCCAAGTCCGGTCTGTAGAGATGTTTAACGGACTGATCAAATTTAAATTCCCCTGTATGTACGATTACACCTTCAGAAGTGTGGATACAGACTCCAACTGAATCCGGGATACTGTGTGTTGTCCTGAAGAAAGTAACCTGGACTCCCTTAAAATTCAGGAGACTGTCTGAATGAACTGTGAAAAACTTAACATCCTCATGAACCTGCTCGTCTTTTAAGCGTGCTTTTACAAGAGCATTTGTCAACTTCGTTCCGTAGACAGGTGCTTTAATTCTGTTCAGTACATACGATATGGCGCCGATGCTGTCTTCATGTCCATGGGTAAGAAAGATCCCTTTGACACGATCTTTGTTTTCAACAAGATACTGGATATCAGGAATGACGATATCAATTCCGAGCATTTCATTTTCCGGGAACATCAGCCCAGCATCAATGATGAATATTTCGTTGTCTACTTCCACGACGTACATATTCTTGCCTATTTCTCCTACTCCGCCTAATGGAATGATTCGGATTACTTCATTTTTTGTCTTACTCACAATATGTGTCCTCCTATGTTGTGCTTCCCCGATCTGTAATCAGTCAGATTCATTATACTTGATAACTTTTTTTAAGTACAACCAATTTTCCCCTGTTGAGGAATGATTAGGTGCAGAGATATACTACTGTATAAGGTCGAAGTATGCATCAATTTTCTACCTAACTATTTCGATGCCGCTTTACAAAATCCTTTATTTTCTTTTTATGTTTGGCTATTTTCTAATAGATTGCAGTTTCCCGGTTGAAAGAAAAAATGTGCAGAAGTCTCTGCACATTCCCGTTCTTCTTACTTTATATCGTATTCAACAAACGACTGAGCTTCGTTCTTTCTGTTTCACTGAGAGGAATAAGAGGAAGACGCACAGACCCCACATCCAGTCCTTTCAATTGCAGTGCCGTTTTGACAGGCGTCGGACTCGGGCTCGTAAATAATCCTTTCATTACGGGTAATAATTTTTGATGAGTTTTTGCGGCGGCAGATACGTCGCCCTCCACAAAGTATTTAATCATCTCCTGCATTTCACTTCCGATGATATGAGAAGCAACCGAAACAATTCCATTTCCGCCAATGGACATGATCGGAAGGGTCAGACCATCATCACCGCTATATAAAGAAAAGTCATCTGGAGTATTGGAAATTATATCCGTCATTGCATCCAAATTACCTCCGGCTTCTTTTACAGCAATGATATTTTCGACTTCTGATAATCTGATGATTGTCTCCGAATCAATATTTACTGAAGACCTTCCCGGTATATTATAAAGCATTACGGGTAAGGAAGTTGAATCCGCAATGATCTTAAAGTGCTGAAACAACCCATCCTGACTGGGCTTATTATAATATGGGGCCACCAGCATAATCGCATCCACGCCTGCTTCTGCTGCTTTCTTCGTCAGTTCGATTGACGCATGGGTATTATTGCTTCCAGTTCCTGCAACAACCGGGATTCTTCCGTTCACGGCTTTGACCACATGTCGAAATAATGCAACCTTCTCTTCTTTTGTCAATGTAGGTGATTCACCAGTAGTCCCTGCCACAACGAGAGAATCCGTACCATTATCAATCAAGTAATTTATCAGCTGAGTCGTTTTTGAAAAATCTATATTACCTTTATGATCAAACGGTGTGACCATAGCTGTTGAAACACGGCCAAAATTCAAACTTTACACTCCCTTTATTAAGTTCTATCCTGCTTTGAATGTGCTGTAAGGCTTTTCTAACTGAAATGTATCATGAAGAGCATTCACTGCACGAATTAGTTCGTTTTCTTTCACCAGAACCCAAATCGTCGTATGGCTGTCTGCGGATTGCAGAATCCTGATGCCATTATCAGACAAAGAAGTGACAATTGCTGAGGTGACACCAGGCACTCCTGTCATCCCTCCCCCTACCACGGAAACTTTTGCGCAATTTTCTTCAACCACGGGTTCATGCCCTTTCTTCTTTAACACCTTTATGGCTTTTTCAGCTAAAGATGAAGCAACGGTATAAACGACTCCCCTGGGGGAGATATTGATGAAATCCACGCTTATTCCTTCGTTTGCCATTGCTTTGAATACTTCTGCCTGAAGATTGTATTGATCCTTTTTTGCGAATACTTTAATCTGAGTCAATTGACTTACGTGCGCAATACCAGTGACAGGGTGATTTCGGAATTCCTTATGAGCCTTCGTATTTTCTGCAGTCGTTACTAGTGTGCCTTCACCTTTCGAATAGGTGGATCGAATTCTCATAGGAATATGGGAATTCATGGCGATCTCGACTGCTCTCGGGTGTATCACTTTCGCTCCCTGATATGCCATATTGCAAACTTCATTATAGGAAACGACCGAAATCGGTCTGGCTTTTGCAGAAATTCTCGGATCCGCAGTCATCACGCCTTCAACATCTGTGAAGATGTCAATAAATTCGGCTTTTAGTGCGGCACCAAGCGCAGAAGCAGAAGTATCACTGCCCCCTCTTCCAATCGTTGTGACATCTCCTTCTTTCGTTGCACCTTGAAAACCTGCCACCACCACAGCATCATGAGTTTCAAGCTCTTTGTATAGACGGGTGCATTGCATCTCAATAATTTTTGCATTATTAAAATCACGATTCGTAATGAAACCTGCCTGAGCCCCTGTCAATGCCGTGGATCTGATGCCATTTTCCAGCAGCAAATTCGAGAATACCAAACTCGAGATCGTTTCCCCGCAAGATAATAGTAAATCCTGTTCCCTTTTACTGACACGGGCATTTGGACCGCCGATCAAAGATAACAAAGAGTCTGTGGCATACGGCTCACCTTTTCTGCCCATCGCTGAGACAACGACTACAGCCTTATAGCCCTTTTCGATCGCTTCTTTGATATGAGTAAGAGCCTTTAAACGATTTTCTTCATTTCGTACAGAAGTTCCACCAAATTTTTGAACGATCACTTTCATGACTACACCTCATTGTCAAAGTTCAAGAGGTATGAGAGGAACGAAATGGTGTATTTAAGGAAAGATTATTAGAATGATCCTCTTAATTACTTCACTAATCCCAGCTTCACTAAACTTTCAGCAATCTGTACAGAATTCCATGCTGCCCCTTTTAACAAATTGTCAGAGACTACCCACATGTGGAATCCTTTGTCTTCATCTAAATCTTTGCGCACCCTGCCCACAAATACATCCGGTTTTCCAACTGCGTATGCCGGCATAGGATAGACCTGCTCTTCAGGAATATCCTCAAGTGTAATTCCTGGCGCATCTTTCAGCAGTAAATGCAGATCCTTAACTGAGACGGATTCCTTTTCTATTTCAATATATACACTTTCAGAGTGACCTGTTACAACAGGTAATCTGACACATGTTGCCGATACCTTCAGGGAAGGCATATGCATTATTTTTTTTGTTTCATTGATCATTTTCATCTCTTCAAATGTGAACCCATTATCTTGGAACATGTCAATTTGAGGAATGGCATTAAATGCAATTTGATAATGCTTTTTATCCCCTTTCACAGGCAAAACAGCAGGCTCGTAAGACTCTTCATTTAATATCGCCTGTGATTGCTCATGCAATTCATCAATCGCCGCTGCTCCTGCGCCTGATACTGCCTGGTAAGTAGATACGATCACTTTCGATAAGCCATATTCTTTTCTGATCGGTTCAAGGGCTGCTGCCATTTGAATGGTTGAGCAATTCGGATTGGCAATAATACCATTATGAAGCTTGATATCCTCTTCATTCACTTCCGGGACGACCAGGGGCACATCCGGATCCATACGGTATGCACTCGTATTATCCACCACAACGGCACCGCGTTTGACAGCTTCCGGAGCAAGGAGTTTCGATACACTTCCCCCCGCACTGAACAAAGCAATATCCACGCCATTAAAGCTTTCAGGCTCAGCCTCTTCAACGGTCCATTCTTTGCCTTTAAAAGTAACGGTTGAACCCGCCGAACGGGCGGATGACAATAGAGTCAGCTTTTTGATCGGAAAATCCCTTTTTTCTAATGTATTGAGCATCTGTTGTCCTACTGCACCTGTAGCACCTACAACTGCTACATGAAAACCACTTGTATTCAAAACTCTTCTCTCCTTCCAGCCATTTATGTTTTCTCATAGTAGTTTAAAACAATTTAGTCATTTACTATAATAAAGGTTATTTTAACATAAACAATTATTTGACAATAGTGGTTTTTTCGATGAATTTATTAAAACGCAGGAAAAGAAGGCCATCTAACGAACAGATGATAGCCTTCAATGCAATTAATCCAAGTACTTTTCTATAATGACTGGCTGAAGTTGTTTCCCTTCTATAGCTGCCTCGATCGTTTCCTGAATGAGTGTCATTCTCGCGACCATTGACTTCGGTTTATTCTCTGGGGCATCCTGCCCGAATGGGATAAAATAAATGTCTTTCGTTGAAATCAGTCTCATCAGATTAATGCCGTTTAACCCTAATGCATCGTTTGTTGAAATCCCCAATACAACTGGACGATGATTTCTAAGGGTCGCTTTTGCAGCCATCAGCACCGGTGAGTCAGTCATTGCGTTGGCAAATTTACTCATTGAGTTGCCGGTCAGTGGTGCTATCACCATACAGTCCAAAGGAATCTTTGGCCCCAACGGTTCGGCTTTGACAATCGAATCAATCACCTTGTGACCCGTTACATTTTCTATGCGCTTAATCCAGTCTTCCCCTTTTCCGAACCTTGTTTCTGTATTCATGACCGTAGAAGTCACGATTGGCATGACTTCAGCTCCGTTTTGAACCAGCCTTTCAATTTCGGGGAATACAGCGTCGTAAGTACAGTGTGATCCAGTTAATCCAAATCCGATTCGTTTTCCTTTTACACTCAAGATAAGCTCTCCTTTCCAGAATCAATATCTTCCTCAAGAAGCTGTGCCAATACATTGGCTAATATTTGCCCGGCTGTTTTGGGAGCCACGATACCAGGCAATCCTGGTGCCAATAATGCTTTGATCCCCCTTTTTTCCGCAAAACGGAAATCGGTTCCTCCCGGTTTGGATGCCAGATCAATAATCAGGGTATGCGGGGGCATTTTAGCAATCACATTCGCTTTGATTATGGAAGTAGGAATCGTATTAATGCAGATATCACAGCTTTCCACCTCTTTTGACAGATGATCAAGATGGAAGGCTTTCAGACCCATTTCCGTGATTCTCGCCAGATGCTCGCTTTTACGAGCACCCACCTTCACTTTTGCTCCTAAATTACTGAATGTCCTTGCGACACTCATCCCGACTCTCCCCAATCCCAATACGACAATCGATGAGCCGTGGATAGTGAAGTCCGTATGTTGAATAGCCATCATAATTGTTCCTTCCACAGTGGGAATGGAATTATAGATGGCGACATCATCTCTCTCAAATAATTGAACCAATTTCCGATTTGTTGAATTGACTACATTATCCAAGTATTTATTGCTTATTCCTGAATAGATCGTACAGTGCCCTGGCGTTTGTGATACGATATCTTCAGTCAGACAGATTTTTTCATTAGAAAAGATCGTATCAATTTCTCCTTGTAGATTCGTGCCGGGTACAGGTAAGATGATGGCGTCCATAATGGAAAAGTCCACATCTTCTAACTTTTCCTTCGTTGCCCCTGTAAAGGCATGATCTAATTGTTCAAAACCAACTAGAGAAATCTTCGCATCCAGCTCTGTAAGCTTGCGAATGATCTCCAGTTGACGAGCATCTCCGCCTAGAACTGCGATCTGCATTCCGGTCAACATCACTGCTTTCACCTTCTTTTTACATAATCGCTATTCTAAATCCCTTTTCACTTCAACAGTGTATGTAAGGGGTAACTAATGGGTGAAAAGAAAAGCGGAGGGGCTTTGCTCAGAGGCGGGTGGCATAAGACGAACCGGCCGGGAAGGCGCGCTCTTTGCCTTCTTGGACGGTTTGGCTTATGACATGTGCCTCTAAGCCCCGGAGCTGGACAATAGAAAAGCGGAGGCGGCTTGCTCAGAGGCGACAAGCATAAGACAGGGCAGCCACAAAGGCGGCTCTTTGCCTTTGTGGATGGCATGGCTTATGTCTCGAGCCTCTAGCCGCCGGAGCTGGACAAAAGAAAAGCGGAAGGGCTTTGCTCAGAGGCGGGTGGCATAAGACGAACCGGCCGGGAAGGCGCTCTTTGCCTTCTTGGACGGTTTGGCTTATGACATATGCCTCTAAGACCTGGAGCTGGACAAAAGAAAAGCGGAGGCGGGTGGATATTAAAGAAAAATGGACAAAGAAAAAAACGAGGCAGCACCCCGTTCTGATTTACCTTGAATATAATTATTTATTCATTTGAAACTTCCAGTATGATCATATCCGTTCCTATCGTTCTGATCTGATGCCAAGGGACCCTGATTTCGCCTCCTTGCTTACGCATCCATTTGCCCGTCGGGATAACAAGGGCATGAATCTGGCCGGATCTATCATTAAACTCTAAATCGGTTTGGCCCAGCACTCCCAGTCTTTCCGCTTTCCTGAAATCCACTATTTCTTTTCCGCTCAGCTCACTTAATCTCACCGAAATCAATCCTCCTATTTGCCTTGTACTATAATGTATACAAAGTCCAATACTTTTAGAAGGATTTCTTTCTTCTCATACGAATAAAAGCAGGCCGCCGCCTGCTTTTATTCGTAAAGGTCATTGTTTGATATTTTTTGGAAGATTCCCATCAGGGCTGATCAGCGAAGCAGCATAGTCGTCTGTAAAAATGTCATTCGCGATTTGATTGACCTTTTCCATTGTGACTCCATCAATCTCATCTACAATCTCATCCAGCGTTCGGTGACGCTTTAATAACAATTCATTTTTCCCATTACGGCTCATGCGGCTGTTGGTACTTTCAAGACTTAACATCAGATTTCCTTTAAGCTGCTCTTTGCTGTTGGTCAACTCTTTCGAAGTTATGCCTTCTGCTTTTAATTCCTGCAGTGTCTGATTGATTGTATCAAATAATTGATCCAATTGATTCGCGCCTGTTCCTCCATAAATGGTTACCATCCCGCTGTCTTGATACGCTGAATGATAAGAGAATACGGAATATGCCAACCCTCTTTGCTCCCTGACTTCCTGGAAAAGACGGGATGACATGCTGCCGCCAACAATATTATTTAATACTATCAAATTGTAAATATCGCTGTGTCCAATTTGAAATCCGTCAAAACCCAGGCAAAGATGGGCTTGTTCGGTATCTTTTTTCCGTGCAAGTTTGTTGAAATGGAACGAAGGCTGACTTTTTTCCCCAGGTCCTTTTCCACCTTCATACGATCCAAATAATTTTTCTACTTCCTTGATGAAACTCTCTTCCACATTCCCAGCTATCGATACAACCACTTGATCGGGAGTGTACATATCGTGCATATATTGTTTTAATTTATTTTTATTAAACGTACTAAGTGTCTCTTCGGTGCCTAAAATAGGATAACCGAGTGAATGTTCTTCATAAACAGCCTTGCTGAGAAGGTCGTGTACGATATCATCCGGAGTATCTTCATACATTTTTATCTCTTCGTACACAACATTCTTTTCCTTACCCATTTCTTCTTCATCAAAGGCAGAATTAAAAAACATATCAGACAAAGTATGTAGAGCATATTCTGCATGATTATCAAGCACTTTAGCGTAGTAGCAGGTGTATTCTTTAGAGGTAAATGCGTTTACCTGGCCGCCTATACTGTCAAATGACTCGGCAATTTCTCTGGCCGACTTGGTTTTTGTCCCTTTAAAAAACATATGTTCAAGGAAATGCGAGATACCATTGTTATCTTGCACTTCATTCCGAGAACCGGTCGCAATCCAAATACCGATTGCGACTGATCGGACAGTAGGAATTTCTTCTAAAACGATTCTAAGTCCATTCTGGCATGTATGTTTCTTAATCAAAAAGTGTTCCTCCTATTCATGGTGCAGCAAATTATGAGTTATTCTTAACATTTCCCTGTTCAGGTGAATTATCAATATTCTCAATAATTCTTTCTTCTTTGAACAAACTCGAAATCGTCCCAAGCCGGAGCTGTTTGTCTTTTATTTGTACAATTAAGCTGTTTAAAGAATTTGCAGTGGAAGCGGTTGGATGCATAAGAATGATGGCTCCTTTATGCAGCTTGGACATCACACGGTTGATAAGTACATCGGGCTGAGGCTTTTGCCAATCGATTGTATCAACACTCCACATGATTGTACCCATGTCCATCTCGTTCGCGATCTTCACTACTTCATCCCGGTAACTGCCGCTTGGCGGTGCAAACCATTTCACTTTTTCTCCGGTGGTCACTTCGATGATCTCGTTTGTTTTTTTCAGCTCATCCTGTACTTTTGCTGTTTGAAGAATTTCCATATTTGGATGCGAATATGAATGATTTCCTATTTCATGCCCTGCATCCACGATCATTTTCGCTAAATCCGGATTATTCTTTACCCACCTGCCCTCTAGAAAGAAGGTAGCATAAATATGATGCTTTTTCAAAGTAGCCAGCATATCGGGAATATACTCATTCCCCCACGCTACATTAATAATCAAGGATACCATGGGCTTATCCGGATTCCCTCTGTAAATGGGGGAAGGCGGTAGATCGGAAAGATGCTTTTCAGGCCGAATCTGTTTATAAACAAGCTTTTCTTCAGAAAAAGACGCATCTTTTTTCATGTTCTTCAATGACTTTTGAACATCTATTTTTAACCCATTATAACCTGGAGTTGCCTTCCACACTGGATCAACTCTGGCATTTTGGGCAGAAAAAGATTTGTTTTCTGCTGCTTCTTTAATTTTTCTTAAGAGATCTTCATTGCTGCTATTGCCACTAACTGATACATATTCTTGTTTTAAGTTCCGGACATATTCATCCGATAAAGGATTTTCCACAGCTAATAATGTCAGAATAGCAATAACACAAATTCCAATCAAGTACTTTTTTTCCAACTGGGTTCACCTTCCTTCCTTTAAACATATGTGTTTATTGGACAAGGTAGAACGCAGTTTACTACATAGAAAAAGGCTGCCTGTCGGAAGAAATGCACTCCATACAGGACAGCCCGTCTATTAAGAGTTATGCTTGGTTTTGTTCTTCTTTTTCGCGTTGTTCTTTCAGAACGGCTTTTCTAGATAAGTTAACTCTTCCTTGATTATCTACATCAAGGACTTTTACCAGGATTTCATCGCCGATAGCCACAACATCTTCGACTTTTCTGATGCGTTCTTCAGCAATTTCAGAAATGTGAACCAAACCGTCTTTTCCGGCAAAGATTTCAACGAAAGCACCGAATTTTTCAATTCTCTTCACTTTACCGAGATACATTTGGCCAGCTTCAACTTCTCTTACGATATCTTCTATTGTTTTCTTAGCTACCTTATTCATTTCTTCATCAGTTGAAGAAATGAAGATGGTTCCATCTTGTTCAATATCGATCTTAACTCCTGTTTCGTCGATGATCTTATTGATCTGTTTACCGCTTGGTCCAATAACATCACGGATTTTGTCAGGATTGATATGCATTGTAAGAATCTTAGGAGCATACTGAGAAAGCGATGTTCTTGATTCTCCAAGTGTAGAAAGCATGCTGTCAAGGATTTGCATTCTGCCGATCTTAGCTTGCTGAAGTGCTTCTTCAAGAATCTCTCTTGATAAACCATCGATCTTGATATCCATTTGAAGTGCAGTAACACCTTTGGAAGTTCCCGCTACTTTAAAGTCCATATCACCCAAGAAATCTTCCATCCCTTGAATATCCGTAAGAATAGAATAATGTTCCCCGGATTTCACGAGGCCCATAGCAATACCTGCGACAGGAGCCTTAATTGGAACACCTGCATCCATCATAGCCATAGTACTCGCACAGATGCTTGCTTGTGATGTTGAACCATTGGATTCAAGAACTTCTGAAACTAACCTTATAGTATAAGGGAAATCTTTTTCATTAGGAATAACAGGCTCAAGAGCTCGTTCTCCCAATGCACCGTGTCCTATTTCACGACGGCCTGGTCCTCTGATCGGTCCAGTCTCCCCCACACTGAATTGAGGGAAATTATAGTGATGCATGAAACGTTTGGATTCTTCAATTCCTAATCCGTCAAGGATTTGAACATCCCCTAAAGCGCCTAACGTACAAATGCTGAGTGCCTGGGTTTGTCCACGCGTGAATAGTCCGGATCCATGTGTTCGCGGCAGAATTCCAACTTCAGAAGAAAGCGGACGGATCTCATCCACTTTACGTCCATCAGGGCGGACTTTTTCTTCCGTGATCAGGCGGCGGACTTCATTTTTAACAAATTTGTCCAGAATTTTCTTAACTTGCTTTAGAGTATCTTCTTCTGCTTCTTTTTCCTCGAAAGCTGCGATCACATTTTTTTTAACTGCTGAAATCGCCTCTTCCCGGGCGTGCTTCTCCTGAACTTGAATAGCAGGGATTAATTCTTCTTCACAAAGTGAACGGACCTCTGTTTCCAATTCCTGATCCAGTTCGAAGAGTTTAATCTCTAATTTTTCTTTACCTACTTTTGCTACAATTTCTTCTTGGAATGCAACTAAACGCTTAATTTCTTCATGACCGAACATGATTGCTTCCAGCATCGTTTCTTCAGGAACTTCATCTGCACGTGCTTCAACCATGTTAATCGCATCTTTCGTTCCTGCCACTGAAAGGTGAATCTCACTCTTTTCCAACTGCTCAACAGATGGATTAATGATGAATTCACCATCAATAAGTCCTACAATCACACCTGCAATGGGACCTTCGAATGGTATATCAGATACTGACAAAGCAAGTGATGATCCGAACATTGCCGCCATTTCTGACGAACAGTTCTGATCTACACTCATCACCATACTGATGACCTGGACTTCGTTACGGAAACCGTCTGCAAATAATGGACGGATTGGCCGGTCGATTAATCGACTTGCCAGGATTGCTTTTTCACTCGGACGTCCTTCACGCTTGATGAATCCTCCTGGGATTTTACCAACCGCATATAATCTTTCTTCATAGTTGACTGTTAAAGGAAAGAAATCCAGCGGTTTCGGTTCTTTAGATGCAGTTGCACTGCTTAGTACTGCTGTATCTCCGTAGCGCACCAATACTGCTCCATTGGCTTGTTTAGCCAATTGGCCGGCTTCCACCGTTAATTCTCTTCCAGCCCAATCGATGGAAAAGGTTTGTTTAGTTTGTTCCATAAAGTGTACCCCTCTCTTTATACATCACTTAAAGGGTGTCGGTTTTACCTTACCCGTTATAAATAAATTCAGTAATCTATATCATGCACATAAGTGCCGTTATATTCAAATAAGTTTGGATAGTAAAATCTTCGGTCAACCAGGTCTGCTAAATGCTCTATTGTGAACAGATCTTAAAACGTTCCTTATTATGTATTGTAGACAAAAACACACCGTAAGAATACAACTGCAACGAGTTCCCCGGGTGAAAAATCCAAAAAAATCATGGTGTATCATACAAAGATTTCCACTTATAAAAACTAAAGAAAAAGCGGGAAATATTCCCGCTTCCTTGTTTCTGATTATCGACGTAAACCTAATTTGGTAATTAACTCACGGTAGCGTTGTACATCTTTCTTACGCAGGTAAGATAAAAGATTACGACGGTGACCTACCATTTTAAGAAGACCGCGACGAGAGTGGTGATCTTTCTTATGAACGCGTAAGTGATCGTTCAGATTGTTAATTTCTTCTGTCAGGACAGCAATTTGAACTTCTGGAGATCCAGTATCGTTCTCATGTACTTTGTATTCACTGATAAGTTCGTTTTTACGTTCTTTCGTGATAGCCATCCTTTTCACCTCCTAATAATTTCTTTCAAATCCCCTGTTACTGAGCATACGTTGGTGAATCGTGATGCCAAGCAAAGGTTCATTTCATACGCTATTTAGAATACTACTTTTTTCTACAAAAATCAAGTGATTACCTCAATTTCTTGAAAAGTAGCTCATTGCGGTTTCTTTATCCCTTTGAATTTGAGTGATCAGCTCTTCTATACCCGAGAATTTCTGTTCATCTCTTATTCTTTCAAACCATTCAATATATACTTCTTCACCATAAATCGATGAATGGAAATCAAATAAATGAACCTCGATGGACAAGGAATATTCATCGGGATTTCTAAAAGTAGGTTTAAACCCTGCATTGCAGACACCATCATACCATTTGTCATAAATTTTCATCCGAACGGCATACACTCCGTTTTTAGGTGTCAAATAGTCATGAGCCAATTCTATATTAGCTGTCGGGAAACCGATCTTTCTTCCGCGTTTTTCCCCATGAATAACGGTACCTTTCATTCTGTATGGCCTTCCCAATAATTTGGTTGCGTTATTTATCTTTCCTTCTCTAAGACAATCACGAATTTTTGTTGAGCTCACTTTGTCTTCTTCTTCAGTCAATTTCGGCACCGTTGTAGAAGTGAATATTTCCCTGGAATGAAACGGAAGGGTCTCCATCGTTCCTTTTCCCATCCTCCCGTAAGAGTAATCAAATCCTGCTACTGCATGCACTACATTTAAATCTATGATATATTGATCCACAAATTCCTGAGGGAGGAGGCTGGCAAATTCTGAAGTGAAGCGGACCACAAATAAATAGTCCACCCCCAATCCTTCAATGATCTCCTTTTTATCCTCAAGAGGTGTTATGAAGTGTATATGTTTATGCTTATGTCCCAGTACAACTGAAGGATGGGGATCGAATGTCATGACAGCACTATGTACAATGCGTTCCCTGGCTTTTTCAACAGCCGTTTTGATGACCCTCTGATGCCCTTTATGGACGCCGTCAAAATAACCCAGTGCCATGACCATTGGAGGAAAGTCATCGCTACTGAACGAATGAGGATGATGTACGGTTATTATTTTCACAGTATTTCACCTTTTTCACTAGTCGTTGAATAGCACTTTAACAGGCTTAATAACCTCATATTTGTCAGGATGGCGCTGATAAATCGCGATGGCACGGCCATTATGCTCCATCACAACTTCTGAATCCTGCGGCCAATCCTCAGGTTCTTGTAAGCGTGCACCATTCTTCACTTTCTCTGCTAATGTATCATTAATTACCATTTTCGGCAAATGTGAAACTCCCGCTTCCAAGGGACATAGAAGGTCCTCAGTCCTTTCGGTTTTTACATAGTCGCCGACTTGTTCCAAAGTGAAACAATCAGCCTCTGTAAAGCCTGCTGATTTCGTTCGTGTTAGTGCAGACATATGGGCAGGAAAGCCCAACTGCTTTCCGATTTCAACTGCCAGGGTCCTTACATACGTACCTTTACTGCATGAGACTAAAAAGGTGAAAGAAGGATGCTTTTCATTCAGTTCAGCCCAGTCTTCCAGAAGCTCCAGCTGGTGTATATGGACACTCCTGCTTGGTCTCTCCACTTCTAATCCTTGCCTTGCATATTCATAAAGTCTTTTCCCATTTACTTTTACTGCCGAGTACATTGGAGGAGTCTGTGTGATTTCACCATTCAAATTTCTCAATACCTCTTCTACTCTGCTTCTTTTTATAGATATTGAAACAGACTTGGTTTCAACCACTTCTCCCCACACATCTTCTGTGGTAGTGGAATAGCCAAGTGTTACCTCACCTTCATATGTTTTTCCTGCTGAAGTAATATACTCTGCAATCTTCGTTGCCCTTCCGATGCAAATCGGCAGCACCCCGGATACTTCAGGATCGAGTGTCCCCGTATGGCCGACTTTCTTGGTTCGAAGCAATTTCCTTAATTTAAATACACAATCATGAGAAGTCATGCCCTTGGGTTTCCATAACGGTAAAATCCCGTTCATACCTAAACCTCCATTCATTAAATCTTTACAAACAAAAAGACTGACCCTTACGAAAAATGATTCCCGCATGGATCAGTCCTTTCAGCTTACTCGTCTTTATTCTGTGAATCTTCATCCGGATCATCTTGTACCTTACGAAGTAAAGTTTCAATATGATTACCATATTCAATCGATTCATCAAACTCAAAGATTATTTCCGGAGTTTTGCGGAGACGAACCCGCTGCCCCACTTCGGAGCGGATAAATCCTTTCGCCTTCGCCAGACCCTTCAATGTATTTTCTCTTTGGTCTTCACCGCCAAGAACAGTAATGTATACTTTCGCCTGCTGAAGATCCCCGGAAACCTGAACATCTGTTACCGTAACAAATCCAATACGCGGGTCTTTAATTTTTCGTCCGATAATATCGCTGAGCTCTTTTTTCATTTGCTCGCCAACTCGATTCGCACGATGGCTCATCAATATCACCCCATATTTCTGTCATTAGTGTGCATTGAATCGTGAGTGTGATTCAAATTTTAAATGAATTCCCTCGTTGTATCGGTCCTTTCCCATTCAGGGAAAGAATCAATAAACTTTAATGCATTTTCTATTTCTCTTTCACTGGATGCCTTGGATGAAGAGACAGTTACAATGGCAATTCTTGTCCTTTGCCAAACATCCTGATGATCGATTTCAGAAACAGCTACATTATACTTCTGCTTTAGCCGGCTAAGGACTCTTTGTAAAACAGCCCTTTTCTCTTTTAAAGAGTGAGAATCATGAATCATGCACTCACATTCAACATATGTGATCATTTACGAGTGATTTCCTCCATAACATAGGCTTCGATTACATCGCCTTCTTTAACATCATTGAAGTTCTTAATCGTAATACCACATTCATAGCCTTTTGCAACTTCTTTGGCATCATCTTTGAAACGTTTAAGGGCGTCAAGTTCACCTTCAAAAATGACGACACCGTCACGGATCAAACGGACACCTGAGTCACGAGAAATTTTACCTTCTGTTACATAGCTTCCCGCAATTGTTCCAACTTTAGACACTTTAAATGTCTGGCGCACCTCTGCCTGCCCGATGATTTTTTCTTCAAATTCAGGATCAAGCATCCCTTTCATTGCAGCTTCGATTTCTTCCATGACTTTATAGATGATTCTGTGCAGGCGGATTTCTACACCCTCTGCGTCAGCAGCACGCTTCGCATTTACATCAGGACGGACGTTAAAGCCAATAACGATGGCATTCGAAGCGGAAGCGAGTGTGATATCAGACTCATTGATTGCTCCTACTCCTGTGTGAATGATGTTAATCTTCACACCTTCTACTTCGATCTTCAGCAGAGAAGCAGCCAGAGCTTCAACTGACCCCTGAACGTCTGCCTTGAGGACAAGGTTAAGATCTTTCATTTCACCTTGTTTCATTTGTTCAAATAACGTTTCAAGACTGACTTTTGATTTTTCACCGCGCTGTGCCTGAAGGGCTTGAGAGGCACGTGATTCACCAACAGATCGTGCTGTTTTCTCGTCTTCAAATACAACGAATCGATCTCCTGCTTGTGGCACATCATTCAATCCGGTGATCTCAACAGGAGTTGAAGGACCGACTTCTTTGACACGGCGTCCAAGGTCATTGACCATGGCACGGACACGGCCAAACGTGTTTCCTACTACAATCGGGTCTCCGACTTTAAGCGTACCGTTCTGTACCAGCAGTGTAGCTACAGAACCGCGGCCTTTATCCAATTGAGCTTCGATGACTGTTCCCAATGCCAGACGCTCAGGATTAGCTTTAAGCTCTTCCACTTCACTTACAAGAACAATCATTTCCAGTAAGCTGTCAATTCCTTCTCCTGATAAAGCGGAAAGCGGTACGAAGATCGTATCTCCGCCCCATGCTTCAGGAACTAATTCATATTCTGTCAATTCCTGCATTACACGGTCGGGATTAGCCGCTTCCTTGTCCATTTTATTCACAGCAATGATAATCGGTACTTCAGCAGCTTTAGCGTGGTTGATTGCTTCTACCGTCTGCGGCATAACACCATCATCAGCTGCAACCACAATGATTGCGATATCCGTTACTTGAGCACCGCGGGCACGCATTGTAGTAAAGGCAGCATGTCCGGGTGTATCAAGGAAAGTGATTTTCTTACCTTCGACTTCAACTTGATAAGCACCGATATGCTGGGTGATCCCGCCTGCTTCGCCAGCAGTTACCTTCGTATCGCGGATGGAGTCGAGAAGTGTCGTCTTACCGTGATCGACATGACCCATGATCGTTACTACAGAAGGACGCTCCTGTAATTGAGCGGCATCGTCTTCAGTGAAGTAAACACCAAGGTCTGTAGAATCGATTTTAATTTCTTCTTCAACTTCTACACCGTATTCACCGGCGATCAATTCAATTGAATCTTTATCAAGCTCCTGGTTGATCGTTGCCATAACCCCAAGCATAAAGAGTTTCTTGATGATTTCAGAAGGCTCTTTGTGAAGCTTTTTGGCAAGTTCTGCAACCGTCAATGACTCAGAAAAAGTGATTTTTGAAGGAAGTTCCTTTTTCTTGGCAGGCTGTTGCTGCTGAGGCGCCGGCTTAAAGTTTTTATTTTGCTTGTTGTTTCTGTTATTTTTATTTTTTTTGTTATTTTGGTTATTATTATTGAAAACTTTTTTCTCCTTTGATTGGGACTGCTGATCGTGTTTTTTCCCTTCGCGGTTCTTAGGTGCTGATTTCACCTTATCCTTGTTAGGAGAATCCTCTACTTTAGCAGTGCTTTGTTTTTGATTGGAATTCTTTTCAGCCGGATTATTACCCTGTGCCTTAGAATTACCGGTAAACATTGAATCCAGTTTCTTCACTGTATCGTCTTCTATTGTTGCCATATGATTTGATACCTCAATATTCAGTTGCTTTAATTTCGAAATAACATCCTTGCTTGAAACATTGTACTTTTTTGCATATTCATAAACACGCATCTTGCTCATATGTTCACCCCCATTGAGATTCAATCGAGCATTTCAGTTAATTTTTTGGCAAAGCCATCATCGGATAAGGCTACAACCACCCTCGCATCTTTACCAATTGCATTTCCCAAAACATACCTGTCCTCCACAAAACTGACCGGCACATGATAGGACTTGCATTTATTTGTAATCTTCTTGTGAGTGTTTGCTGAAGCATCCCTGGAAAGGAGCACAAGCTTTGCCCTTCCGCTCCGGACTTCCTTAATAACAAGTTCTTCACCTGAAATAATCTTACGTGCCCGATTTGCCAACCCTAAAAGTGACATCCAACGATCTTGTTTCATACGCTAAACGTTACTCCTTTTCTACAAGACTGATCAATTCATCATAAAGAGAATCGTCTATCTTCGCTTGTAATTGATTGGCTAAAGTGTTCTTCTTTTTTGCTTGTAATATGACGGTTTTATCCTTTGAAAGATAAGCACCACGACCTGATTTTTTTCCAGTAGGATCGATCGAAACTTCTCCTTCTTTAGAGCGGACAATCCGGATCATTTCTTTTTTAGGTTTCATTTCACCAGTTGCTACACACTTGCGCAATGGTATCTTTTTGCTGCCAGTCATGTATTTCACCTCTTAATCTTGATCATCGAAATCAATATTTAAAGGTTCGTTATCGTACTCTTCCTCTTCCTCCTGAGGAAGAAATGCTTCTTCACGAGGATACAGACCAAGTTCCCTTGCATCGGTTTCACTCTTGATGTCAATCTTCCAGTTTGTCAGTTTAGCTGCAAGACGAGCATTCTGACCGCGTTTTCCGATTGCAAGTGAAAGCTGATAATCCGGAACAACCACTCTTGTCGCTTTATCTGCTTCGTTCACTTGAACATCCAGGACTTTCGATGGACTCAAAGCATTCGCTACAAATGTTACCGGATCTTCCGACCACTGCACTATATCGATTTTCTCACCTTTCAGTTCATTGACAATCGCTTGTACTCGTGCTCCCTTGGTCCCGACACATGCCCCAACCGGGTCAACTTCGGAATTATCCGCGTGAACAGATATCTTAGACCGGTCGCCGGCTTCGCGGGCAACCGATTTAATTTCAACCGTACCATCAAAAATCTCAGGTACTTCAATTTCAAATAATCGTTTCAACAAACCGGGATGTGTACGGGAAACAAAGATTTGAGGACCTTTTGTCGTCTTCTCCACCTTTGTGATGAATACTTTGATCCGGTCATGAGGTTTATATGTTTCGTTCGGCATTTGTTCACTAACAGGTAGAAGTGCTTCAATCTTCCCCAAAGCCACATAGATGAATCGGTTATCCTGACGCTGCACGATGCCGGTCATGATATCTTCTTCACGATCGACGAATTCAGAATAAATGATGCCGCGCTCGGCTTCTCTTACACGCTGTGTAACAACCTGTTTCGCGGTTTGCGCTGCAATTCGTCCGAAGTCCTTTGGTGTAACTTCCAATTCTACAACGTCGCCTACCTCATAGCTTGGATTGATCTCTCCTGCATCTTCAACTGTAATTTCAAGACGCGAATCGAATACTTCCTCTACTACTTCCTTACGGGCGAATACCCTCATCGTCCCTGTTTCAAGGTTAAGGTCTACACGGACGTTTTGTGCCTGATTAAAGTTTCTTTTATAAGCCGAAACCAAAGCTGCTTCAATTGCTTCGATAATCACATCTCTAGAGATGCCTTTTTCTTTCTCTAAGACAGTTAGAGCATCTAATAACTGAGTGCTCATGGTGGTGTCATCCCCCTTTATAATACGGTTGCATCCTTTTTAAAAAGTAACAGCCAATCTTGCAATAGCGATTTTGTCTGCAGGAATTTCAACCTTCTTTTTTCGTGTTTTGAATGTTACTTCCAACGCTAATTGTTCAGAAGAATAGGATAGCAGGGTACCTTCGAAAGCCTTTTCCCCATCAATCGGTTCGTACGTTTTTACGTAAACATTCTTGCCGATTGATTTCATGAAGTCCTTTTCATTTTTTAATTGGCGTTCCGCACCCGGTGAAGAGACTTCAAGGAAATAGTTGTGGGGAATCGGATCGATTTCATCCAGTTTCTCACTTAATTGCTCGCTGACTATTCCGCATTCTTCTATGTCCACACCTGTATCTTTATCGATGAATACACGAAGGAACCAATTGGAACCTTCTTTAACGTATTCCATATCAATGAGTTCCAGTGACAGATCGTCTAGGATGGGTGTGACAAGTTCTTCTACTAGTGTCATTATTTTGCTCATACTTACCTCCTGGTCTATATGAAAATCTTGCACCAAGACTAGAAATAATCGTTAAAAATCTCCATGTAATAACGAAAGAGTGGGGTGCGACCCCACTCTTCTGCTTTAGAGCTATCTTTAGTATTTCCAATAAAAATATACCATAATCCACATGTTTATGCAAACAATTCCCATGGGACGGGGCTAAAAGAGTGATAATTGGTTTTTGTCAGGCAAGTTTTCAAGACATCCATGATTATCCAGATACTCGATAATGGTCTTAGAAACCCTTCCGCGCTGCTGAAGATCTTCTTTGGAAAGAAACTCTCCATCTTCACGTGACTTTACGATATTTATCGCTGCATTTGTACCAAGTCCCGGTATTGAATTAAATGGGGGGATCAGCGTTTCCCCTTCGATTATGAATTCAGATGCATGGGAACGATACAGGTCCACTTTCTGGAATTTATACCCCCGCTCACACATTTCCAGGGCTAATTCCAGCACAGTAAGCGTGTTCTTCTCTTTTGGTGATGCATCGAGTCCCTTACTGTTGATTTCTTCTATTTTGGCTTTTACTGCCTGTGAGCCTCTGACCATCGCTTCAATATCAAAATCTTCTGCACGGACAGTAAAATAAGCTGCATAGTACAAGAGAGCATGATGTACTTTGAAGTATGCGATACGCACCGCCATTAATACGTATGCCGCCGCATGCGCCTTAGGGAACATGTACTTGATTTTCAGACAGGAATCAATATACCAGTCCGGTACCCCGTTCTTCTTCATTTCTTCTACCCATTCATCCTGCAGGCCTTTACCTTTACGAACAAATTCCATGATCTTGAATGCAAGTGAAGGTTCCAGACCTTGATATATAAGGTAAACCATAATATCGTCACGACAACCGATTACTTCACTCAGATTACAGGTGTTATTGTGTATCAACTCTTGAGCGTTTCCAAGCCACACATCCGTTCCATGAGAGAGTCCGGAGATTTGGACAAGCTCTGAAAACGTCGTAGGCTTTGTATCTTCGAGCATCTGTCGAACGAACCGGGTACCGAATTCTGGTATACCGAGGGTTCCGGTTTTACACATAATCTGTTCCTCAGTTACCCCGAGTGATTCAGTCCCGCTGAAGATCTTCATGACTTCGGGATCATCTGTCGGTATCGTTTTAGGGTCGATTCCCGATAGATCCTGCAGCATACGGATGACTGTCGGGTCATCGTGACCGAGAATATCCAGTTTCAACAAGTTATCATGTATCGAATGGAAATCGAAGTGAGTCGTTTTCCACTCTGAACTTTGATCGTCTGCCGGGAATTGAATCGGAGAAAAATCAAAGATATCCATATAATCAGGCACAACGATAATGCCACCGGGATGCTGTCCGGTCGTTCGCTTCACTCCTGTACATCCGCTCACAAGCCTGTCAATTTCCGCTCCTCTGACTTGTAGTGCATTGTCATTTGCATATCCCTTTACATAGCCGTAGGCTGTTTTTTCAGCAACCGTACCTATTGTACCCGCACGATACACATTGTCTTCTCCAAAAAGTACTTTCGTGTAATTATGCGCCTTCGGCTGATATTCACCAGAGAAATTCAAATCGATATCCGGAACTTTATCTCCTTTGAATCCGAGGAAGGTTTCAAACGGTATATCATGTCCATCCTTCTTGTATGCATGACCGCAGGCAGGACACTCCTTATTCGGAAGATCAAAGCCGGAGCCGACTGATCCATCATCAAAGAACTCAGACTTTTTACATGAAGGACAAACATAGTGTGGAGGCAGCGGATTCACTTCAGTTATTTCTGTCATAGTTGCTACAAAAGATGACCCGACAGATCCCCGTGAACCTACAAGATATCCGTCATCCAAAGATTTTTTCACGAGTTTATGAGAAATCAGATAGATGACGGCAAAGCCATGACCGATGATACTTTTCAATTCCTTTTCGAGTCTTGCTTCCACAATCTCAGGAAGCTCATCCCCGTAGATGCTTTTCGCCATCTCATAACTCATCCGGCGCATCTCTTCGTCTGCCCCTTCGATTTTAGGCGTATATAAATCGTCCCTGATCGGTTTAATGACTTCAGTCATATCCGCAATCTTATTGGAATTCTCAACGACAATTTCTTTCGCTTTTTCTTTACCTAAAAAGGAAAAGCAATCCAGCATTTCATTGGTTGTCCTGAAATGGACATCGGGAAGTTTATGACGATTCAGAGGGTTGGCTCCCCCTTGTGAACCTACCAGGATCTGCCGGTAGATCTTATCAGTCTCATTAAGATAATGAACATTCCCTGTAGCTACAACAGGCTTGTTGATTTTCTCTCCCAGTTCAACGATATTTTTTATTATATCTTCGAGGTTTTTTTGACTCTGAACCAGATCCAGCTCAATAAGATGCTGATAGACTTCTTTAGGGTGGACCTCTAAGTAATCATAAAAATGTGCGGTTTCTTCCACTTCCGCTTTCCCTTTTTGCATCATGCCTTCAAAGACTTCACCTTTGTCACAGCCAGATCCGACTAAAATACCCCCACGGTATTTCTGCAGCTGCGACCGCGGGATTCTGGGCACCCTGTAGAAATAATGCATATGGGAAATGGAAACCAGCTTATATAAGTTCTTCAGCCCTTCTTCATTTTGAGCTATCAAAGTGCAATGATATGGCCTTGAACGTTTATAAGCATCCCCTTTCCCCATGTAGTCGTTCAATTGATTATGATTCATTATCCCTTTTTCAAACGCATCTTTCAGCATTTTCAACAAAAGTGATCCTGTGGCTTCTGCATCATAGATTGCCCGGTGATGCTGGGTCAATTCCACATCGAACTTCTTGGCGAGTGTGTTCAATCGATGGTTCTTAAACTGCGGATATAATAATCTCGCCAATTCCAATGTATCAATCACAGGATTGGACGCTTTAGGAAGTCCAGCCTTTTGATAGCCTGAGTTCAAAAACCCCATATCGAACGAAGCATTGTGAGCGACCAGGATGTCATCCCCCACCCATTTTTCAAAATCGTGTAAAACTTCTTTTATTTCGGGGGCATTCCTGACCATATCATCCGTGATGCCTGTTAGATCGATCGTTGTTGCAGAAAGAGGATGATGCGGATTGGCGAAAGATTCAAATCGATCGATGATGTCGCCATCCTTAATCTTTACAGCCGCAAGCTCTATGATCGTGTCGTAAACAGCTGAAAGCCCTGTCGTCTCAACATCAAAGACGACATATGTCGCATCTTCAAGCTTACGGTCGGTCTCGTTATAACCGATCGGGACTCCATCATCCACCAGATTGGCTTCCAAGCCATATAGTACCTTGATATCATTTTTCTTGCTGGCACTATATGCTTCAGGGAAAGATTGGGCAACTGCATGGTCCGTGATCGCAATTGCTTTATGTCCCCATTTCTTTGCTTGCGCAACCATACTGGCCACCGAGCTGACTGCATCCATCTGACTCATAGGGGAATGCATATGAAGCTCCACTCTTTTTTCCTCAGATGGTGCAGTATCCAGACGAAGAACGGGTTTGATTTCATTTACATCGTTCGCAATCATAACAAGGTCTCTGACAAATGTATCATTTTGTATACTTCCCCGGCAGCGGACCCACATCCCTTTTTTCATATTATTCATGACTGCAGCATCTTCTTTATCCCTTGAGAACATCTTGACAAGAATCGAGCTGGAATAATCTGTAACCTTGAAGGTTAATAGTGTCCTTCCGCTTCTGAGTTCCCTCGTTTCACAATCAAACACATAACCCTCAATCGCGATTCGTCTCTCTTCATCATATATTTCTTCAATTTTCCGGAAGTCAGCGTCATCCTTGATTGTAAGGCCAAGCATGAATGGTCCGCTTGGTGCATCGGAAGCTTCCTCTTTTTCAGCCTTTTCCATTTCGATGAGAGCTTGTTTACCCCTCTCCTGATCTTCTTTCAGTTTTTCTTCAAGGAATTTTTCATAATCGTTATTTTGTTCTTCCACTTGAGCAACCTCGGCATCGAGGATCAGTTTAGGGAAACCGAAGTTTTCAAAAGCCGATGAAATGATATTCCCGTATTTCCGCTTCAGCTGTGCTGCTTCAGTATCATTCGAAGCCTTGACAATTATTTTGTTTCCAATTACTTCAGGCTTTTGAGTATTGAGAAGTTTTAATAGAGGGGGAGATATCCCCTGTACTTCTTTAACACATTCACTCCAATAGTCAAGAATTGACTGTTCCGTTACATCCATATTTAGTACTTTAAGGCTGAAATTCACATTGGCTATATGCTTGAAGGATGTTTGGAGAGCCAGGTAAAAGCGGCTCCAAACGCTGCAGGGGATCATATCTTGCAACGTAAAATAGAAATGCCACTTCTTCTCTTTTCGATAGACGGCAAGCTTTTCAATTTCTGCATTGTTAAAATGCTTTACAAACGCGTCTTCAGTCAGCCCTAACTGCTGCAATAACATTTGAAATCTCTCTTTTTTTCCAAGGGGCTTTTCATCCATTTGTCTCTTCCCCCATTTCTTTTTATTTTTTCCATGCTATATTTTCGTCCATACGTCCATACCTGGAAACAGACTTATTAAACCGAAGAAAAGGGCTGACGAATAAGGATCATTGCTTCCCTAAAGGATCAGCCCTTTTTATTAAGAACGTGTATTAAATAAACCTGTTAACGTGGTAAGAATCTCACTCTTGTGAACTTCAAGCATTTCTCCTGTTTTTCTTACCTTTATTTCAACGATGCCCTCAGCCGCTTTTTTGCCGACAGTGATGCGGATCGGCAGCCCGATCAAATCGGAATCTGCGAATTTAACTCCAGGGCGTTCGGCACGATCATCCAAAAGTACATCATAACGATTATTTTTAAGTTCTTCATACAATTCATGTGCCAGAGCCGATTGATCAACATCTTTTAAGTTGACCGGAATCACATGCAAATCAAATGGCGACAGATTAGATGGCCAAAGTAGTCCATTCTCATCATTGAATTGCTCAGCAACAGCTGCAAGTGTACGCGAAACCCCTATTCCATAGCAGCCCATGATTATTGGCTGTGCCCGGCCGTTTTCATCCAAATACGTACTGTTCATCGCTTCAGAGTATCTTGTTCCAAGTTTAAATACATGGCCCACTTCTATTCCTTTTGCAAAGACGATTGTTCCTTTCCCATCAGGTGATGGATCCCCTTCCTGGATGAAGCGCAAATCGCCATATTGCGAAGCCTGAAAATCACGTTCAGGGTTCACGTTTCTAAAATGATATCCTGATTCGTTCGCCCCAGCTACTCCATTGCGGATATATTTAACGGCATTGTCAGCTATTATTTTTACTTTATCCTCCATTGAACAAGGACCGACCGAACCGACTTCCGAACCGAGAATTTCTTTTGTTTCCTCTGCAGATGCAAGCATTACTGAATCGGCATTCAAAAAGTTCTTTACCTTAATATCATTGATTTCATGGTCACCGCGGGAAAGTACCAATACAAACTCATCATCTACTTTAAACAATAATGACTTGATGCACATTTCCTTATCTGCAGCGAGGAAACCAGCTACTTCCTCAATCGTTTTGACCTCGGGCGTTGATACTTTCTCCACATCTTTCATTTCATCGTCAGATAATAAATATGAATCAACCACTTCTGCCATTTCTATGTTAGCTGCATATGTTGATTGATCAGAATAGGCTATCGTATCTTCTCCAACTTCGGATAAAACCATGAATTCATGAGTGTCTTTTCCACCCATGGCTCCGGAATCGGCTATTACCGCTCTGAAATTCAATCCGCAGCGCTTGAAGATATTCGTATAAGCCTGAAATAGGAGATCATACGTCTCATCCAGACTCTCTCCTGAAGAGTGAAAAGAGTACGCATCTTTCATTACGAATTCCCTGCCTCGAAGAAGACCAAAGCGCGGACGTTTTTCATCGCGGTATTTTGTCTGGATCTGGTAGAGAGTCAGTGGGAGGCGCTTGTATGATTTAATTTCGTCCCTGACGATGCTTGTAACCATTTCTTCATGAGTGGCACCAAGTGCAAACTCGCGATCATGACGATCATGCATACGCATTAATTCAGGACCATACGTTCCCCACCTTCCCGATTCTTTCCATAGTTCAGAAGGCTGCAGGGCAGGCATTAGCAATTCAGATGCTCCAGCCGCATCCAATTCTTCACGGATAATATCTTCGACTTTTTTTAAGACCTTTTTTCCTAAAGGCAGAAAACTGTAAATCCCGCTTGCATTCTGTCGTATATAACCGGCGCGGAGTAATAGCTGGTGACTCTTGATCTCCGCGTCGGCCGGTGTTTCTCTCATTGTAGGAATCAAAGTATTTCGTTGCTTCATTTATTAGCACCTCGGTTAACTGTTAGTATTAAATATGTAGTTCATTAGAAAAGAACGGATAGAAACACTCTATTACTTTCTTTATTTTAGCGTAAATGAACAGGCAGTTCTACCCTCACTTTTCAAAAGTACGAGGTAGAAACTGCCTGTAAATCCTTCTATTATGAAAGATACATTTTATAAAAAGAATCGTTGAATGTCATTCCATGTGACAACCAGCATCAGCACCATGAGGAGTGCGAATCCAACAAAATGGACCATTCCCTCCATTTGCCGGTCCACCGGCTTTCCGCGCACTGCTTCTATTCCGAAGAAAAGGAGCCTTCCCCCATCTAGTGCAGGGATAGGAAGTAAATTCATAATCCCTAAGTTAATACTCAATATAGCTGCCCATCTCATCAAGTAAAAGATTCCTGATTTAGCTACCACATCCGTTGACTGGTAGATTCCTACCGGACCTGACAGTGCATCAATCGAGAATTCGCCGGAAACCAGTTTCCCTAGGAGGACAAAAATCATTTTAGTCCACTCATAGGTCTGCTCAGCGCTATTGGTTACGACCTTCAAAGGAGACTTCTCAACCGGGCTGTGGACACCTATTATTCCGATTTCCTTGCCTTCTACTTCTTGAGGCTTTGGTGTAACAGAGATTTCCTCGGTAGTCCCCCCGCGCTCAACAGTGAACTTCAGTTCATCTCCTGGATGTTTCTGGATGACAGTTACGATGTCTTCCCAAGTCGAAATTTCTTTCCCATCAATGATTTGAACGACATCATTTTTCTGGAGTCCCGCTTCCTTTGCTGCACCGTCTTCAGTTAAGTTTCCGAGAACAGGGTCATTGGTCGGCACCCCTTGTAATAAGCCAACAAGTAAAAAGATAAAGAAAGCCAATATGAAATTGAAAAGCGGACCTGCAAAAATGGCCATCGCACGTTTAGACAGGGACTTAGAAGCAAATTGACGGTCCCATGGCGCTATTTGTGTTTCCACACCATCTTCAACAAATACGGCATCACGCGAAATTGCAAAATGCTTGATTACTTCCTCTTCTTCATCTTCGTATCCCTTTATATACAGTCGATGTTCAAGGTCCGCTTCCTCGACCTCAATAACTCTTATATTTGGATAGCGGTCTTTATTATTCAGGACTATTTTTCTTATCTTTTCATCTTGGTCAAGCACAAGACCAACTCTATGTCCAGCTTTCAGTTCCACCATTTCAGGGTCTTCTCCAGCCATCCGGACGAAACCTCCTAATGGCAGAAGTCTTATTGTGTATGTTGTTTCATTTTTCTTATATGAAAATACTTTAGGACCGAATCCTATCGCAAATTCCCGGCACAGTATCCCGGCACGTTTAGCGAAGATCAAGTGACCCAGTTCATGGAAAAATACTAAAGCGCCAAAAATCACGATAAAGGCAATGACTGTTTGCAAATAAATAACCACCTTTTAAGAACCTGTATCCAGGCATGATAAGTATGAACGTTCTGAACGGAAAAACATGTCTAATATAATACTACGTTGTTGTACATGCAAACATGCACAGGCCAGCTATTTAAATCCATCGGGAAACGGTCAATCTCGTCTTTTTATCGATTTCACGAATGGTCTCGAGATCAGGGTTCTGTATAACTTCATGTTCATTCAATGCTCTTTCGATCATATCTTCAATTCCCAGGAATGAGATCTTATTCTCCAGAAACAATGCTACAGCTGCTTCGTTTGCTGCATTCAATACGGTTGTCATGCTTCCTCCGGTACGGCCTGCATCGTATGCGAGACCAAGACACCGAAAACGCTTAAAGTCCATTTCCTCAAAATGCAGGTTACCGATTTCAGCTAAATTCAGCCGCTTCTTCCCCTCGCGTTCCAATCGGTCAGGGTACGTTAATGCATATTGAATCGGTACACGCATATCCGGTGTGCCGAGCTGTGCCATGACGGATGTGTCATGGAATTGGATCATGGAATGAATGATACTCTCCCTGTGCTGCAAAACATCAATCTTATCATAAGGGATATCGAATAACCAACGAGCCTCTATTACTTCAAGCCCCTTATTCATCATGGATGCAGAATCAACCGTGATTTTTGCCCCCATAGACCAGTTGGGATGATTCAGTGCTTCTTCAACCGTTACACCGATAAGTTCTTCTCTCGTTCTGTCCCTGAAACTCCCACCAGAGGCAGTAATGATCAGTTTTTCAATGTTCTTTTCCTTCTCCCCCTGAAGTGCCTGGAAGATCGCTGAATGCTCGCTGTCTACGGGTAACAAAGGCACGCCTTTCTTACCGGCTGCCTCCATGACAATATGACCGGCAGTGACAAGTGTTTCTTTGTTGGCGATCGCAATCGTCTTGCCTGCTTCAATCGCCTGGAGAGTCGGGTACAGTCCTACACTTCCAAGAACTGCATTCACCAGGATGTCGGCATCCTGGTGGCAGGCAACCTGCACTAAGCCTTCTTCTCCGAATAGCACCTTCACACCCGGGGGTACCTCATTTCGCAGCTTTATTGCATCTTCTTCAATCTGGACTGAAACAACGGATGGATTGAATTCTTGAATCATCTTTCTTGCTCCATCGATATTTTTGCCAACTGACATAGCAGTCAGTCTAAACTCCTCAGGATGCTCCCTAATAACGTCGAGCGTCTGGGTTCCTATTGAACCTGTCGCACCCATTAAACTAATATTCTTCAAAAATTACACTCCTCTCGCAGCGCCCTTCTCCTCCTTATAAAAGAAAATAAAGAAGGGGTAAAACAAATAAGAGACTGTCAAACCGATCCAGCATCCCACCGTGTCCCGGCAACAAATGACCTGAATCTTTCACTTTGTAATGTCGTTTTAAAGCAGATTCTACCAAATCCCCCATTTGCCCAAATATAGATAGAATGGCTGTTACAACAATCAGCTTTGGAATGGACATATCCAGATCACTGAAAAATGTCATGACCACTCCTACTATAACGGCACATACCACTCCGCCAAGGAATCCTTCAACCGTTTTATTGGGACTGATATGCGGCCAAAGCTTTTTCTTTCCAATGGCCTTACCAATGAAGTAAGCTCCAGAATCTGTTGCCCAGATTATGAACAGGGCATAGAACACGTACTGTACCCCTTCTTCCATCCGGATTTCCATAAAATAGTAATATCCGATCCCTATATACAGGATGCTCAATAATGAAAATGCTACGTCGTCAAAAGTAAAGCGATTTTTTGTAATGACCGTATAGGTTAAAAATATCAAGACGGCAAAAAAAGAAAGCTCAATTTTCGAATATCCAATATAACTGATAATTCCTATGTAAGTGTCCGGGATCAGGAATACCCAGAGTATGGCCAGTGATAGTAAACCTGGTATGGTAAAGATCCTCTGTCCTCTCATCTTCAAAGCTTCGTACAGGCTCACCGAAGCAATCAAATACATCAATAGGATAAATGGAGATTTACCATACAAGATGATAGGTAAAAAAACAGCTGCTGCAACAATTGCAGTTATGATTCTTTGTTTCATTATGATTCCTCACTTTGTAACCCGCCGAATCGTCTTGAACGACCTTGGTATGCTTCAATTGCTTCAATTAATTGTAGTTTACCGAAATCCGGCCATAAACACTCGGTAAACCAGAACTCAGTATAAGCCAACTGCCAAAGCATAAAATTGCTCAATCGAATCTCACCGCTTGTGCGGATCAGCAGATCTGGATCTTTCAATTCTTTTGTCATTAGATAATTAGAAAATAATTCCTCATTTAATTGTTTTTCATCTAGTATACCATTTTGAAGGTCTTTTAAGACGTGTTTGATGGAATCTAGTATTTCTGCCCTGCTTCCATAATTCAGGGCGAAATTCAAGATCAGTCCGTCATTTTCTTTTGTCGCTTCAATCGCCTTGTTTACAGCCCTCAATGTATGCGGAGGGATTGCTTCTTCGGCCCCGATCATCTTTACCTGAACGTTTTCTTCAATTAATTCAGGAAGGAAGGTACCGAGGAACTCTTCCGGCAGTTTCATCAGAAATTCCACTTCCATCTTCGGACGTTTCCAGTTCTCTGTTGAAAATGCATATAAAGTCAAAGCTTCTATACCTAATTCATTTGCAAGTTTAGTTATTCTGCGTACACATTTCATCCCTTCGTGGTGACCTGCAACTCTGGGCAGAGCTCTTTTCTGTGCCCAGCGGCCATTGCCATCCATGATAATGGCGATGTGCCCGGGGATGGGGTGCTTTAATAGTTCCTGGAAGCGCTCGTCAACATTATCTTTATTTTGTTGTCGTTTCCATTGTTTAAGCTTGTTTAGCATAAGATTTCCTCCACCAGCAATCCAAAAAATATTTACCCTTACTATCATATCAAAAATCAGAGAAGATATCTTCAAGAAAATCCTTTATGCTTCATTCTATACTAGCGGCAGCCAATGTTATGTACGGAAAAGGGGCTGGCCCATAAGGAATATGAGTTCACTTATGGGCCAGCCCCTTAAAATTAAAATAGTTGTATTATACTTCCAAGATTTCTTTTTCTTTATCTTTCATAATACTGTCGATTTTCGCAATACTTTCATCTGTTGCTTTTTGAACGTCGTCTGAGAATCCACGAAGATCATCTTCGGTGATGTCTCCATTTTTCTCTTTTTTCTTAAGATCGTCATTTGCATCACGACGGATGTTACGAATAGCGACTTTAGCATCTTCTGCTTCTTTTTTCACTAATTTGACCAGATCTTTACGGCGCTCTTCCGTCAAAGCCGGGATGACGATGCGAAGAATGTTTCCATCACTGCTTGGTGTGATTCCCAAGTCGGACTTTAAAATCGCTTTCTCGATATCACCTAAAGCGGATTTGTCGTAAGGTTGAATGACGAGCATTCTTGCTTCCGGAATCGAGATACCCGCCAATTGATTTACAGGTGTTGGTGCACCATAATAATCAACATTGATTTTATCAAGTAAAGATGCGTTAGCTCTTCCCGCACGAATACTTGCTAATTCACGGGAAAATGTTTGAATGGCTTTTGTCATTCTTTCGTTGGCATTTGCAATAATCGTATTTGGCATTATGCTTTCCCCCTAACTATAGTACCGATGTTTTCACCTGTAATGGCTCTCTTAATATTTCCATTTTCCATGATTGAGAATACAATCAGCGGAATATCATTGTCCATACAAAGTGATGAGGCTGTTGAATCCATGACAGCCAAGCCTTCCTTAAGTACATCCAGGTATGACAGCTCTTCGTACTTCACTGCCGTTTCATCCTTTTTGGGATCTGCAGAGTAAACCCCGTCCACGTTATTTTTCGCCATCAGGATCACTTCAGCTTCAATTTCAGCTGCGCGCAGGGCTGCAGTTGTATCCGTCGAAAAGTATGGATTACCAGTGCCGGCAGCGAAGATAACAACCCGCTTTTTCTCTAAATGACGGATCGCCCTTCTTCTGATATATGGTTCTGCAACCTGACGCATATCGATTGATGTCTGAACTCTTGTCTCGATGCCGGTTTGTTCAAGGCTATCCTGAAGGGCAAGGGAATTCATAACGGTCGCAAGCATCCCCATATAGTCTGCTGATGCCCGATCCATACCCATTTCACTGCCTATTTTACCACGCCAGATGTTACCTCCGCCAACAACAACGGCTACTTCCACACCAAGTTCTGCGATTTCTTTTACTTCTTCTGCCACGTTTTTTATAACTGAAGGGTTGATGCCGAAGCCGTCATTTCCTGCTAAAGCTTCTCCGCTCAGTTTAAGAACGACACGTTTGTATTTAGGAACGCTCATGGAAACCTCCATATGTAGTAGAATTTTTCTTGAAAAATAGGGAACACGCTAGGTGTTCCCTACTAAGAAATGTGTAACTTCCTTAATCCGGATTACTTCTTGACTTGGCTCATTACTTCTTCAGCGAAGTTATCTTGACGTTTTTCAAGACCTTCCCCTACTTCGTAACGAATGAAGTCAGTTAAAGTACCTTTGTTAGACTCAAGGTATTGACGGACCTTTTGGTCAGGGTTCTTAACGAACGTTTGATCAAGGATACAGATATCTTCGAAATATTTCCCAAGGCGGCCTTCCACCATTTTTTCAACGATATTTTCAGGCTTGCCTTCGTTAAGTGCTTGTTGTTTAAGGACTTCACGCTCACGTTCTACTTCTTCAGCAGATACTTGGTCGCGTGATACATACTTAGGGTTTAAAGCTGCAGCGTGCATAGCAACGTCTTTCGCTACTCCCGCATCAGTTGTTCCTTCAACTACAGTAAGAACGCCGATACGGCCGCCCATATGCAGGTACTCACCAAATGCTGCGTTATCACCTTTTGTGCGGATTTCAAAACGACGTAATGTGATTTTTTCACCAATCTTAGCGATTGCAGTATTAATGAATTCAGTAACAGAAGAGCCGTTAGCCATTTTTTGATCCATAGCTTCTTCTACAGAAGCTGGTTTAGTAGCTAGTAAATGCTCTGCAAGTTCCTTAACAAGGTTTTGGAAGTTTTCGTTTTTCGCAACGAAGTCAGTTTCTGCATTCACTTCAATGATAATTGCAGTGTTACCTTCGCTTGTAATGAAAGTTGTACCTTCTGCAGCGATGCGGTCAGCTTTTTTAGCTGCTTTCGCGATCCCTTTTTCACGAAGGAAGTCAATTGCTTTGTCCATATCTCCGTCAGTTTCTGTTAACGCTTTTTTACAATCCATCATTCCAGCGCCAGTTTTTTCACGAAGTTCTTTAACCATTTGTGCAGTAATTGCCATAGTGGGTTTCCTCCTTAGTTTAACTATGTAGACTCATTCATCCCGGCAAGGCAGTAGAAAGTATAAACGAACATATACCTTTTCATTCCACCGTCCTGTCAGAAGATTTGTCCTAAAGCAATATCCTTATATAGAAATATCACTTGGGCATACTCTTTAAAAAAAGGTGATAAGGGTAAGTCCCTCTTATCACCTTCTTAAAATTACTCAGCTGCTACAGCTGCTTCTTCTCCTTGCTTAGCTTCCAGGATGGCATCTGCCATTTTACCTGTAAGAAGCTTAACAGCACGGATTGCATCGTCATTCGCAGGAATGACAACATCGATTTCATCCGGATCACAGTTTGTATCAACAATACCCACGATAGGGATATTCAATTTGCGCGCTTCCGCTACAGCAATACGCTCTTTACGAGGGTCGATGATGAACAATGCATCAGGAAGTGTATTCATATCTTTAATACCGCCCAGGAATTTAACTAAGCGTTCATGTTCTTTCTTAAGTTGAACTACTTCTTTCTTTGGAAGTACTTCAAATGTACCGTCTTCTTCCATCTTCTCGATTTGTTTAAGACGGGAAATACGCTTTTGAATTGTTTCGAAGTTTGTAAGTGTTCCACCTAACCAGCGCTGGTTGATGTAGTACATACCCGCACGTTCTGCTTCGTCTTTAACAGACTCCTGTGCTTGCTTCTTAGTACCTACGAAAAGAACTTTACCGCCGTTACCAGCTAATTCTTTCACGAAGTTATAAGCTTCTTCAACCTTCTTAACTGTTTTTTGAAGGTCGATGATGTAGATGCCGTTACGCTCAGTGAAGATGTATCTCTTCATTTTTGGGTTCCAACGGCGAGTTTGGTGTCCGAAATGTACACCAGCTTCTAGTAATTGTTTCATTGAAATTACTGACATGTGTGTTTCCTCCTAATGGTTTTTATTCTTCTCCTCCGTTTCCGTCATCTTGCAGTAGAAACTATTCTAAATAGCACCATCCACTCAATCGGGAAACGTGTGTAATCACACCATGAATACTATAGCACACCTGCTTGCACCAGGCAAGGACTTCTTATGATTTTTGATTAAATTTCAATAGAAGTTCAATCTCTGTCTTTCCTTTACCCAATCGCTTGGCAATTTCCTCGATTGAATGCCCGTCACTCTGCATCGTGATGACTCGATTTACAATTGTATCTTCCTGATGTATTTTGTCTTCTACAGGTAATAAAGGTGCCCAGTCATTTTCTACTTCGCTTTCTTCCGTGTTGACGGTGGGCTTTCTATACGCTTTGGAAGCATTCAGGCGTTTTGTGGCCTGCAATCCCATGTTCTCGGAAGGTGGGGATGGCGCTTCCTTAATCTCTGCCTGCTTCCCGGTTTTCTGTTCTTGATTATTTCTGTTCATGCTGTTCATGAATGCTTCGTTTTCTTCCTTCATTTCAATGAGGTAAGTTGAAATTGTTTCTTCCATCTCCTGAATCATCCTCCCCTGCTTTTTTTCCAGATCGATAAACCTGTTTTGGCGGGTATAAAGGATAACGATGGCAAACAGCGAAATAATATTAAGGAGAAAGGATATGATTAATAAAAATATGGTCATGCAATCACCCTTTTTAGTTAAATTTAGTTGTTGCCATAAAAAAGACCGTCCTTTTCACGCATCAGGAGCAGTCTTTCAGCTGATATGCAGTTACCCTTTGAAGTCGATCTTTCCTCCTTTATAAGGGTGTTGATCCCGATCTTCGGGATTGTCATCGTTCTTATGTCTTTCCTCTGCTGCATCTTTTGCTTTTTCCTTATGAATCGCAACTTCTCCCTTTTGTTCACTCTCCTGTACAGTATGCCTCTTTTTACGCAGTTCCCTTTCCAATTCCAGACTTGCTGCGCTCTGAGTCAATTGATGGTTTCCGTTATGCTGTTCAGCCTGTTTGGCTGCATCAAATGTCCTCGGAAGCGCGATTTGCATTTCTATTGCTTTTAAACTCATCGTTCCACCCTCATTTCCGAGAAAAGTTAAGAGTCAAGCAGATTACGCAATTTATATATAGCTTTAGAATGTATTTGAGATATTCTGGAAGTGGAAAGCTGCAAAATTTCCCCTATTTCTGTTAATGTCAGTTCTTCTTTATAGAATAAACTTAACACAAGCTGTTCTTTTTCAGAAAGTTTTAGGATCGTTTGTTCAAGTTCTGTCATTCTCTCACTTTTCAGTACTTCATCCTCTGGTGAGATTGTTTTATGATCTTTCAATGAATAGGTCTGGGTATCATGGTCATCATCTGTAAGCTGATCATCAATGGATAATACATTTGCAAAAAAATGTTCATTCATTGTTTGATATACGTCTTCGACCCCCATGTCTAATTCATGCGCAACTTCTTCTGCTGTTACATGGCGGAGGAGTTGTTGTTCAAGTTCAACGATTTTCGCTTCTATTTTTTTTGCTTTATCCCTCGTCGATCTTGGGAGCCAATCTTCTTTTCGTAAGCCGTCCAAAATGGCCCCCCTCACCCGGAAGGAAGCATACGTATCAAACTTAAGATCCCTGGAAGGATCGAATTTTTGAAGAGCGTCGAGTAATCCCATCAACCCAAGACTTTTAATATCTTCTCTCGAGACGTTTTTCGGCAGTCCGACTGAGATTCGCGCGACATGGTAAGACACTAAGGGCATGTATTTTTTCACTAACAGGTCACCTGCCAGTGTGTCACGGCTTGTTATCCATTTATCCCAATGGTGTTGTTCTTCGGTTCGAGCGGGCTGCTGAGACATTGGACTCCTCCTCCTGATATATTTTGAATAGGTGATCTACACTATCTTTGTTCCTTCATTTACTGTACGGATGTGAAGGTTACTTTCAGAAACAAAGAATTCTATCGTTCTTCCTTTGTTTCCCCCTAACTCTTCTGCGACAACCGGTATATTATTTTTCATCAGCACTTGTTTCACAGCTTCTATATTACGAGGTCCTATTCTCATCAATTCACTCTTTGATGAAAGCTGAAACATCTGTGCCCCACCGGCCATTTTACATTTCAATCTATTCATCCCGGCACCCATATCCTTTAGCTTGTGAATTAATTCTTCCACCCCGGAATCTGCATATTTAGCTGCATTTAAAGGCTTTTCTTTGGCAATCGAAGAACTTGGAAGCATCACGTGGACCATGCCGGCAATTTTCAGATAATCATCATAAAGAACGACACCCACACAAGAGCCTAATCCCGAAGTACGTATTGAACCCTCTTCTTTTAATGTATTCATATCAGCAATACCAACTTTAACGACAGACTGTACTTCAATCATCCCTGTACTCCCAGTGACTGAAAAATGATGTCAAAAGAGTCGGGATCGGGGAGCAGGAAGAAATGCCCGTTGACACATTCGGCATCTGAAGCTGTCACTTCTTTTAATGAAGTATCAATTACTATGGCATAATCACTTACTTGTGAAATTTCAATCAATCCAAAACCGATGATTGCACCTGCCATGTCAATTGAGATTGACGGTACAGAAGGCAGCAGATTAAGTTGTGTAAAATCAGCCAGAGATGATAAATAAGATCCGGAAAGAATATTTCCTAATTCCTGCATCGCAGATAGTCCCAATTCAGATGGGGGAGACGCTTCAAATGAAAAATGGTCATCATGAATCATAGATTTAATAAACGCAGAGGCTTGTTCGAGCGGGAGCAAGAAGAACATACTTCCAGGTGCGTCTCCTTCTATTCTCAGAAACACACTGACTACCACTTTGTCTGCCCCTCCGGCCATTTCCATCATTTCATCAAACGAAACGATTTTCACGTGCGGAACCTTCATATCTATTTTTCTATCTAATATCGTCGACAATGCTGTCGCTGCATGGCCAGCACCGATATTTCCAATCTCTTTTAAAATATCCAGGTGCATGGTACTGATTTTTTGTTCATATCCCATAAGTCGTCTCCTATAATGATTGAAGAATCTTGTCCAGATGGAGCAGGATAAGTAATCTTCTGTCCTGTTTGACCACACCGCCGATATACTCTGCCTCCATCACACCAACAACTTCAGGAGGTGGTTCGATGCTGTCCTTTAAAACATCAAGTACATCATTTGCAGCATCTACAATCAATCCTACTTCTTTATCATCGAGACCTGCTATGATTATCCGTGTGTTTTCGGAATCTTCACAGCGCGGCAATTCAAATTTGGATCTCAGGTCAATAATCGGAGTCACGACCCCTCGCAAATTAATGACACCTTTAACATAATCAGGGGTTTTAGGCACTCTTGTAATATACTGCAGTTTCTCGATTGACCGCACTTGATTAACAGGAATGGCGTATTCTTTATCCGCCAGTTGAAATACGATTAGTTTAAGGTCTTCAGTTGATACTGTCATTTCACTCATTGCCTTTTCCTCCTATTTAATTAATGCATTGCAATCTACGATCAACGCAACTTGTCCATCACCAAGAATTGTGGCACCTGAAATGGCGAATACATCTGTCAAATAATTCCCCAGTGATTTTAAGACGATCTCCTGTTGGCCAATGAAGGAGTCAACAACGAGACCTGCCATCTTTTCACCTTTTCGAACAATAACAGTTGAATAGAATTCTTCTTCAATTGATTCTTTCGGCACTTCGAACACATCTTCAAGGAAGACAAGCGGTACTACTTTCCCTCTGAAATCGATCACTTTCTGATTATGAGTCTTCATGATATCGTCTTTCTTCACGATGGCTGTTTCGATAATAGAAGATAAAGGTACTGCATACTTCTCTTTCTCGATTTCAACCAGCATAACTGAAATGATCGAAAGAGTTAATGGGAGCTGAATGGAGAACAGCGACCCCTGTCCCTCTGTGGAATCAATGGTGATGGATCCACCAAGAGATTCAATTGTGGCTTTAACGACATCCAGCCCCACCCCTCTTCCGGAAATGTCCGAAATCTGTTCTGCCGTGGAAAAACCGGAGGCTAAAATTAATTCAGATATTTGTCTGTCTGACAGAGTGCTTGCCGTTTCTTCACTAACGATCCCTTTTTGGATGGCTTTTTCCAAAACCCTCTGTTTGTTGATTCCTGCACCATCATCTTCGAGTTCAATAAACACATGATTTCCACTGTGATACGCTATTAGCTTGACAGTTCCCTCTTCAGCTTTTCCATTCTTCAAGCGCATTTCCGGTTTTTCAATTCCATGGTCAATCGCATTCCGGATCAGATGAACCAGCGGGTCCCCAATCTCATCGATTACTGTTCGATCCAGTTCAGTTTCAGCACCGATAATTTCGACATTTATTTTTTTATTCAAGTCTCGGGCTAGCTGGCGCACCATACGCGGAAAGCGGTTGAAGACCGTTTCTACGGGAACCATTCTCATATTGAGAATGATATTTTGTAAATCACCGGATATACGGGTCATTCTCTCTACGGTGTCATTCAACTCCGGATTATCAAGATCCCTTGATATCTGCTCAAGCCTTCCACGGTCTATGACCAGCTCCTCAAACAAATTCATCAAGATATCCAGGCGTTCGATATTTACCCGAATCGTTTTATTAGAGGAGGTGGACCTTGTTGATTCTTTGGAAGATTTCGATTCTTTAACAGGCTTTTCTTCTACAGAAGTGTTCACTGCCTTTCCGTCAGGCTTTTGCTCTACTACTTTATGTACGGTATTCTGACTTTGAATGATCTCAGGAGTAATTTCGGATACGTTGACCCTTTCAACTTCCGAAACTTTCATCACTTTTTTTTCAATGTCGGTAGAACTTTCAGTCGTTACGATTGTAACGGTAAAAGTTTGATCGAACTGTTCTTCCTCGAGCTTATCTACTGTCGGTACGGACTTTATCACTTCCCCGATCTTTTCCAACACTTCAAACACCATATATACCCTCGCAGCTTTAAGAAGACAATCTTCCCTTAATGATACGGACAATTCAAAACAGTGCATCCCCTGTTCGTATGATTGTTCGATCACTGTCTGTTCAAACGCTTCGTATTTAATGGCAGCATCTTTCTTGTCTGAGACTGCGGCTGCTGTTTCTTTTTCGGCAGGAGATTGTGAAGACGGGATACTTTCACCATTTTCAATTGCTTGCAGCAGCGTGACAACTTCTGTTACATCCTTTTTCCCATCCCCTCCATTTGCAATGGATAGGACCATTTCTTCAAGATCATCCACTGATTTAAATACTACGTCCAAAATTTCAGGTGAGACGAATATCTTTTCATTCCTGATCCCATCCAGTACATTTTCCATCTTGTGAGTGAGGTTTGCCAGATCCTCGTAACCCATTGTGGCAGACATCCCTTTTAAAGTATGAGCTGCACGGAAAATCTCATTTACGATAGTCAAATTATCGGGACTTTTTTCAAGTTCGAGTAATTGTTCATTGCAGGTCTGTAGATTTTCTTTACTTTCTTCTATAAACACTTCTAGATATTGACTCATTTCCATATGCTCCACGCCTCTCTACATCATGTACTTCATAATCGATTGAGCGATTTCATCCACATTTACAACTTCATCTGAAAGATTTGCAGCTATCACCGATTTTGGCATTCCATAAACAATACAAGAATCGGGTGACTCTGCGATCGTCTTTACAGTGCCATATTCCTTAATTTTCTTAACTCCTTGTGTACCATCAGTACCCATTCCTGTCATAATAACAGCGATTTTATTGTAATCATCTATTATTGAGACTGATTCAAAAAGAACGTCCACAGAAGGACGATGCCCGTTTCTTGGCTCTTCTTCTTTAGTCAAATGCACTTTCAAGATTGTTTCAGACTGCACTATTTTCATATGGTATCCGCCTGGAGCGATATAAGCAGTCCCATCTTGGAGGACTTCTCCCTGTTCTGCTTCTTTTACCCGAATGCCCGAGATCGAGTCCAAACGGTCTGCCAATGATTTTGTGAACCCCGCAGGCATATGCTGTACGATAAGCACGGGGGCTTTTACAGAAGAAGGCAGTTCCGTCAGCACATGCTGCAATGCCCTCGGACCTCCTGTAGAAGTTCCGATCAAAATGATCTTTTTCTTATGATTGTCATAGAAATCAAGTGAAGAACTTCTTGATGTAACGTGATCTGCTTTTTGGGGAATGTCTACCTTTTGACATTCTTTATTTGAATCAAAATCAATTGAAGTCGTGCTTTTCAACAGTTTAGTGATTGACACTTGACTGGCTGATAACACTTTTTGCACGATTTCATCTTGAATTTTATGCAGATCAAGAGATATCGTACCTGAAGGTTTGGCGATAAAATCAACTGCACCAAGCTGAATCGCCTTCAAGGTTTCTTCGGCACCTTCTTTGGTAGTGGAAGAAAGCATGACGACAGGTACAGGACATTCTGACATTATTCTTTTTAAAGCTTCTATCCCATTCATCTTGGGCATCTCAACATCCAGGGTTAAGACATCGGGTGAGAGTTTCATTATTTTTGCTATCGCATCTTCCCCATTACGGGCAATCCCTGCAACCTCCAGCTGATCGGAAGTTGAGAGAAAATCGCTGATCAACTTTCTCATAAATGCGGAATCATCGACAATAAGTACTTTTTTCTTCACGATCTTACCTCCTGAAAAATAAGTTCTTAATGTTTTTCAGAAACGAAGGTTTCTTCTCCTGGCCCGCAATATTTTCAGTCTCCGAAAGAAAATTGCTTGCAAGAGTGTGTAAGCTCATCGTAATCGGTGCACGTGGAAAACTTCTTATCAAAGGTGTCTGCTGACTGACTGCTTTTCTCACGGCAGGATCTTCAGGCAGAATTCCCAAAGGGGTGACCTCTTTACCTAAAAATTTCCTTATTGTTTCTTGCAGTCTTTTAATCGTTGCCATTCCTTCCTGGCGGTTCTCAGCCCGATTACATACAAGGTAGAACTCCTTCTCCTCATCCCTGAGATGAATATATTTCATCATTGAATAAGCATCTGTTATGGAAGTCGGCTCCGGAGTGGTCACTACCATGATTTGTTCCATCGTTAATAGAAAATCCAATGTTTCTCTAGTGGCCCCTGCTCCCATATCGAAAAATATCACATCATACCTTAGAACCAGATAGTCCATCGCTTCGAAAAAACGTTGTATCTGTTCTTCCTTCCATTCTACTATACTCTTAAGTCCGTTCCCGGCACTGATATAGGATATCCCATGAACGTTTTCACATATGATGTTTTCTATTTCCGGCTCTCTGCCCTCAATATAATCCATAATTGAGTATTTATGATGACTGCCTAATAAGATGTGGATATTCCCCATTCCGATATCCATGTCAAACAGGAGGACCTTTTTATCTGCTTCACCCATTAATATTGAAAGATTGGTAGATATATTGGATTTCCCCACCCCTCCTTTACCACTGACAATGCCTATCGTTTTAGCAGGAGTTGTAGAGTTTAAAAGCATCTTTTGCCTTAAATTATACGCCTGATCTTTCATGGCTGAACCCTTTCAGAAGTAATTCACTGATGTAATCAGCGTCCACTTCGGTTATATCTTCAGGAACATCCTGACCTGTCGTGATATAGGCTATACCTGTCTTTGTCTCTTTGAGGATATTGACCATTGAGCCATAGGTTGATGTTTCATCCAACTTAGTGAATATGAAAGCATTGATCTCAATGGCAGAAAATTGTGTGATGATTTCTTTCATATCATCTTCTTTGCCAGTCAATGATAATACAAGAAAGGTTTCCATGTCCCGCTCGAAATCTATAACCTTGTGAAGATCATCAACAAACTTCTTTTCCCTGAAATTCCTGCCGGCTGTATCGATGAACACATGGTCGAAATCTCTAAACTTGTGAATTGCCTTTTTGTAGTCTTCCAGCTTATAAACGACTTCAACGGGAACATTCAGAAGACCGGCATACGTTTTTAATTGTTCGATTGCCGCTATCCTGTAAGTGTCTGTTGTGATGAAGCCGATCTTCATTCTTTTTTCAATTACTGCTTCAGCTGCCATTTTTGCCAGGGTGGTCGTTTTCCCCACACCCGTCGGTCCGATCACATTGATGTACTTCTTCTTGTAACTCATACCGCTCATGTTTACCTCGCTGACAGCATCCTTCAGGAATCGCTTTGCTTCAATCAACAGGATTTCTGTGCCCTTCTGACCGGAAGACTTAAAATATCCTTGCAGGTGATCTCCCGCCTGTAACAGAAGGGACTCATTTATTCCTTGAATCTGTAAATGAAGCAATATTTCTCGAATAGAAGAATCATATCTTTCGAATTGACTGCTTGATGTAAAAGATGCGATCATTTTCTTCAATTCCTTCAACTCTTGTTGAACAGAATTTTCACTTTTCAGCTGTTGTTTCCGGTGTTCATCTTGTTTGAAAGAAACCGATTTTGATGCATCAGGCTGTGAACGCAACCTCTTCATTTCTGCTTTTTCATTCTCAATCCCCGGGTCGATGGCTGCAATGACTTCCACCATTCTTTTCTTGAATAAACCGAAAACACCACCGGAATCCATTACTTTCGAATTTAATATTACCGCGTTTTCTCCGAGTTCATTCCTGACTTTTTTCATTGCTTCATTCATCGTAGGAGCTACGTATTTCATTACCTTCAATCCACATTCACCACCCCAACACTTTGTACTTCTACATTTGCTTCTAATTCGTTATAGGACAGAATCGGCACTTGCGGGAAATACCTTTCTGTTATTTGTCGTACATACATCCTTACAGCAGGAGAACATAAAATGATTGGTGATTCTTCCATCAACGACAATTGTTCTACCTGAGAGGCAATGGACTCCAGCACACGCTGTGACTCGCCCGGATCCATTGATAGATAATTGCCATGCTCTGTCTGCTGAATGGAGTCCGCAATGAGCTTCTCCACTTTACCGGACATGGTTACCACTTTAAGTGAACCGTTATCCTGGACAAATTGATTCGTGATCTGACGTGCAAGAGCCTGTCTGACATACTCCGCCAGCAAATCAGTATCAGAACTCATTTTCGAAAAGTCAGCCAGTGTTTCGAAGATGATCGGGAGATTGCGTATGGACACATTCTCTTTCAATAACTTGGCCAGAACCTTCTGGATTTCTCCCACTGACAATGGGTTCGGGGTTACCTCTTCTACCAAAATAGGATAAGACTCCTGAAGATGATCAATTAATTGTTTTGTCTCCTGTCTGCCCAGCAGCTCATGTGCATTTGTCTTGATTACTTCTGTTATATGAGTGGAAACTACAGATGGGGGATCGACGACCGTGTATCCGAATATTTCCGCCTGTTCTTTCATATCCTCTGATATCCATTTTGCCGGAAGACCGAATGATGGTTCGATTGTATCAATGCCTTCAATCGAATCATCTTCAACACCAGGACTCATCGCTAAATAATGATCGAGCAATAGTTCACCCCGTGCCATTTCATTCCCCTTGATTTTCAATCGATACTCATTTGGCTGCAGTTGGATATTATCTCTTATTCTAACAACCGGTATGACTAAACCCAGTTCAATCGCCAGCTGTCTTCTTATCATCACGATCCGGTCAAGTAAATCCCCTCCCTGATTTGTATCGGCAAGCGGGATCAGACCATAGCCGAATTCAAATTCAATAGGATCAACATTAAGAAGATTAACTACACTTTCAGGGCTCTTCATTTCATCTGTTTCTACCTCTTCTTCCATGGCTGCCAATTCTGTTTCGCTTTCGGCGGGGGTGCGTGAAAGCATATATCCTCCAAATGCCATTGCAGCGGCAATGGGAATGGTCAAAATATCGTCAATCGGTGTAGCCACGCCGAGCATGAAAATAGTAAAGGCTGCCACGTAAAGCATATATGGGTAGGCCAATAGCTGCTTCATGATATCTTGTCCAAGGTTTCCTTCAGAAGCTGCCCTGGTGACTACTATACCTGTTGCTGTCGAAATCAATAAAGCAGGTATCTGACTGACAATCCCATCCCCGACAGTGAGAAGTGAATAGCGTGTTGCAGCTTCACCGATCGGGAGTCCCTGCTGTGTCATTCCGATGATAATCCCAAAAATCAAGTTGATCATGACAATGACGATTCCGGCGATTGCATCTCCTTTTACGAATTTAGAGGCCCCATCCATAGCCCCGTAAAAATCTGCTTCCCTGCTTATTTTATCCCTGCGGTGCCTCGCATCGTGTTCTGATATCATCCCTGCATTCAAATCCGCATCGATACTCATTTGCTTCCCGGGCATCGCATCCAGGGTAAACCTTGCCGCTACTTCAGATACACGTTCTGATCCTTTTGTAATGACAATGAACTGTATAACGATCAGAATGACGAACACCACAAGTCCCACTAAAACATTTCCTCCGACTACGAACGTTCCAAAGGTTTCCACAACGCCCCCCGCTTCTCCTTTACTGAGAATTGATCTCGTTGTGGAAACATTTAGACCCAATCGAAATAGTGTAAGCAGCAGTAACAGTGATGGAAATATGGAAAATTGAAGCGGTTCATTCATATTCATAGAGGTTAGGAGCACTAAAAGAGCAAGTGAAATATTAATAATGATCAGTACACTTAACATCCATGACGGGAACGGGATGATAAGCATAGCTACAATCAATATGACACTGGCTAATACGGATAAATCTCTTGCTGACATACAATTTCTCTCCTAACATTCTTACAGTTTGTTTTTGATTCGATATACATAGGCCAAGATTTCTGCAACAGCTTTAAAAAATTCTTCCGGGACTGTATCCCCGATCTCAGCCGCATCGTATAGTGATCTCGCCAGTGGTCGGTTCTCCACCATCACAACATCATTTTCTTTGGCAATGTATTTAATCTTTTGAGCCAGATAGTCGACTCCCTTGGCAACGACATATGGAGCGTCTTTTTTATCTTCATCATATTTCAAGGCAATGGCAAAGTGAGTGGGATTGGTAATCACTACATCCGCCTGCGGGACTTCCTGCATCATTCGGCGCATTGCCATTTCGCGCTGCCTTTGCTTTATTTTTGATTTGATTAAGGGGTCTCCCTCGATGTTCTTATGTTCATCCTTCAAATCCTGTTTGGACATCCTGATATTCTTTTCAAAATCATACTTTTGATAAAGATAATCGAAGACCGATAAAAATAATAGTGCCAAAGATGCGGCTATCCCCATTTGAACGGCAAGTTTGGCCATTGTGACCAAAGAATCGCCTACTGATTTAAAAGATAAACTCAGTACTTCTTCTATATTCATCCAAAGAATGACAAACGTGATGGCTCCTATAAAAGAAATCTTCAAGATGGACTTCAGAAGCTCTACTATCGCCCTCATCGAAAAAATCCGTTTAAATCCCTTGATGGGATCTATTTTTTCCAATTTCGGCTGCATTGGCTCGGTAGTGAACATGACTCCCACTTGAATATAATTGGCAATGATCCCGGCAAGGAGTGCCACCAGCATAATGGGTCCAAGCAGCAGCGCCATTTCTTTCATGAGATCCATTGTGATGACCTGGACTGTATTTTCAGTAAGCTCCATCAGCATATACTCCTGAAAGGAATGACGAAATAAATCAAATACAATATTTCCAATGTATGAAGCACCGAATGTCATAAACAAGAACACCGCAAGAAGGATGATAGCTGTGTTCACATCCTGGCTTTTTGCAGTTTGTCCTTTCTTTTTAGCATCCTCCCTTTTCTTTGGGGTTGCCTTCTCGGTTTTCTCACCACTGAAGAATTGTAAATCCAAAGATATCCACTGCACTTTACAAGCCTCCAATTAACTTCATTAAATCTCTCATCGATACAAACATCATCTCGAATAACTGCTGCATAACCGCGAACATGACTCCCATTACGATAAAGAGAACAATGAATGAAACAGCAATTTTGATCGGGAACCCTACTACGAATACATTTAGCTGGGGCACGGTCCTCGCAACGATACCCAGAGCAACATCAACCAGAAAGAGAGTGGCTACGACCGGGATGGACATTTGAAATGCGATGATGAACATGGAGTTAAATGTTTTCACTACATATTCGACGAGTAATTCATCGCCGAATGGAATCCAGGGACTGTCAATGGGAATCAGGCGATAGCTGTAAAAGATACCGTCAAGAATCAAGTGATGGCCATTCAATGCAAGCAGTAATAAGAGTGAAAAAGTGTATAAGTACTGCCCCATCAAAGGGCTTTGGGCACCCGTCTGGGGATCGATGACATTTGCAATTGCAAAACCCATTTGAAAATCAATAAACCCTCCTGCAATTTGGATGGCGGAAATGATCATGTATGCGACAAACCCGATCAACAGGCCGACCATTGCTTCTTTCATGACCAGCAGAAAGTACTGTCCATTGATCTCAAACGCTTTCGATTCAACCGTATAATACATCACCCATGATAGGACCAATGAAAACGCAACTCGATGCTGCGCAGGTATATTTCGGTATGAGAATAAAGGCATTGTGACAAAGAATGCAGAAACTCTAACAAATACCAATAAAAAGACCGATAATACAGGTACAAGATCTGCCATTCTATTAACCTACAAACCTAGTTAAATCAGAAAAGATCTGTGATGAGTAGGTGACGATTTTCGTCAGCATCCATGGTCCAAAAAAAACAATTCCGATCAATACAGCAACGATCTTAGGAATGAACGCTAGTGTTTGTTCCTGAATTTGGGTAGTCGCCTGAAAAATACTCACGATCAGCCCGACGACAAGGGCAAGTACCAGCAAAGGACCTGAAACAATCAAGGTAACATAAATTCCTTGTTCAGCTAATGCGATAACAGATTCAGCATTCATAAAGCTCACCTACTTAAAAACTTTCTAATAGAGATTTAACGACTAAGTACCAGCCATCCACCAATACAAAGAGCAAAATCTTAAACGGTAAAGAAATCATAACCGGTGGAAGCATCATCATTCCCATCGACATCAAGACACTGGCAACCACCATATCTATAACAAGAAAAGGGATGAAAATCATGAAACCGATTTGAAAAGCTGTTTTGATCTCGCTCAACGCAAACGCCGGTACAAGAGAAGTCATTGGTATATCCTTAATGGATTCCGGTCTGTCGGCTCCGGAATAGTTCAGGAAAAGTTCCAGATCCTTCTGTCTTGTATGTTTACTCATGAACTCTTTAAATGGGATCGATGCTTTCTCATATGCTTCTTCAAGGTTTATTTCTTCATTAAAAAGCGGTGTCAACGCTTCTTCGTTGACCTCTTGAAATGTCGGAGCCATAATGAAGAACGTAAGAAACAAAGAAATACCGATCAACACTTGATTAGGCGGCATCTGCTGAGTTGCGAGTGAAGTCCTTACAAATGAAAGGACAATCATGATTCTTGTAAAAGAAGTCATAAGAATAAGAATACTTGGGGCCAAGGATAGAACCGTAAATAATAATAATAATTTTACACTGGTAGAGACAGAATCCGCGGGACTGCCATTAAAAAACTCCATGAATTCATTCATCTGTATGGTTCTCCTTACCCTTTAAATCCTTTAGCATCTTCTTTCTTCCTTTACTTATTTCCTCCAGCTGCGACTTAAGATGCGACTGAAAGGAGTTAGGTGCTGTTGTATTTTCAGGACTGCCTTTTACTTTCGTCAGCAAATTTGCAAACAGCATCTTTGGATCCCTCAACTGCTCCGTTCCACTATTATAATAAGCAAGAATCTCTTCTTTCTCTTTTTCATCCTGAACCTCTTTTAATAGCTGAATGTCTTCACCGACACCAAGAACCAGTACCTGATTTCCGACTTTGACGATCTGCACTGACCGGTTTCCCCCAAGCGGAGCACCGCCAAGATGATTGATCATTTTTGTCTGCTGAAACGACCGGCTTTTCTGATTGATGAATTTCAAAAGAAAATAAATTAGTGCTACAACAAAGATCAAAGCAGCGATCATTTTCACATAATCAAGAAAGGTGACAGCCGGCGCTTGGTTTTCTATAGGTTCATCCTTCGATGAAGATGGATCCGCTTGCTTCTCACCATCCTGTTTTTCCGGCTCTTCATACCAATCGTCCACAGAATTCATACCGGCAAGTGCTGTTGAAGCTCCAGCACTCACCATTATGAATAGTAATAGAACACATACCACTAGTTGAAACTTTTTCAATTCATACACCTTCTTAATGACTGTTAACTTAAAGCTTTCTGGATCGCTTCAATTACCCGGTCAGCCTGGAATGGCTTGACAATGAAGTCTTTTGCTCCTGCTTGAATCGCATCGATTACCATCGCCTGCTGGCCCATTGCCGAACACATGATGATTTTCGCACCCGGATCCATTGCTTTGATATCCTTCAGTGCTGCTATACCGTCTTTTTCGGGCATTGTGATATCCATTGTCACAAGATCAGGCTGAACTTCTTTGTACTTCTCAACAGCCTGTGCACCATCCGCAGCCTCACCCACAACTTCAAAACCATTTTTCGTCAATATATCTTTAATCATCATTCGCATAAATGCTGCATCATCAACAATTAATATTTTATTTGCCATCGCCGTCATCCTCCATCTTTCTAATTATTTACCCAGGCTCTTTACTCATACGTTGATGTTTACCATATGGTATTTTAATAGAGCGTTTATCTAAGTTTGTTCAATCGATCACTCGGACTGACGATATCCGTGATACGGACACCGAAATTCTCGTCGATTACAACCACTTCCCCTTTGGCAATCAATCTGCTGTTTACTAATATATCAACAGGTTCACCTGCTAGTTTATCCAGCTCGATGATTGACCCCGAGGACATCTCCAGGATATCTTTTACTGAACGGTTCGTTCTCCCCAGCTCTACTGTTACCTGTAAAGGAATATCGAGGAGCATGTCCAGATTCTTTGTTTCTTGCTGACCGAGCTCTGCCGGTTCAAAATTTGAAAATGTAGCAGGCTGAACATTTACTTGCTGTTGACCGGAATAACTATGCCCACCATAGTGCTGAGGGGATGTTTGCTGCTGACCGGAATGTGCAGGGGCAGCCGCTTGAGCAGCACCAATGAATTCACGTGAGGCATCTTCCTGCACATGACTCTTTTGCGGAGGCACAGCCGGTTCATGAGACATTTCCTGTCCGGCTGTATCTTCTTCCTGCGGCACGCTGCCTCCACCCATCAACTCATCCACAAGGCTTTTGGCAAACCTTAAAGGAAGCAGCTGCATAATACTTGAATCGATAAGCTCCCCTATTTTCAGGGAGAATGATACCTTAACCAACAAATCCTGATCCGGTATATTTTCCTGTCCCTCCCCATCCGGAATATACATTAAGTCCACAGATGGCGGTGAAATATCAACTTTTTTACTAAACACGGTCGACATTGATGTAGCTGCCGAACCCATCATTTGATTCATCGCTTCCTGGACTGCGCTCAGCTGGATTTCACCGAGTTCCCCGGATGGGTCCAGCCCGTCTCCGCCCAACATTAAATCAGCAATAATTGAGGCATCTGATTGTTTGATCACTAACAGGTTTGCACCTGAAAAACCTTCTGTATATTTAACCTCTATTGCAACGTATGGATGAGGAAATTCATCCTCTAAGGAATCTTTATTCACAATGGAAACTCTAGGGGTGGTAATTTCAACTTTTTGATTAAGTAAGGTTGATAAAGCTGTTGCAGAGCTTCCAAAAGAGATATTCCCTATCTCACCCAAAGCATCCTGTTCCATGGAACTGATGTAATCTTCTATGTTCATTTCGCTGTCATCCTGCTCATCAGGCTCTGCAGAACCTCTAAGCAGAGCATCGATTTCATCTTGTGATAACATATCATCACTCATCATCGTCGTCTCCCCCCTTCAATCCTTCTATTATTTGAATCGCCAGTCTGTTATTTGCTTTTCCAGGCTGTGCAGTGAACTTTGGAATCTCACCGACTTTAATGGTTAGCGGATCATCGATTCTGGCATTCAACTGTATGACATCTCCATTATCAAGCATCAAGAAATCTTCTATCGATATTTCAGAATTACCAAGCTCGGCGACTAATGGTACGTACGCTCTTTTGATTCTTTTCTCCAGATTAGCAGCTTCTTGAGGCTTGATATCTTTTTTCTTTGATTCCATCCAGTAGCTTCCGGACAGCTTAGGAAGAATCGGTTCCAATACTACATGTGGAATACATATATTGATCATCCCGGTCGTTTCCCCAATTGTAGTATTTAACGAAATGACCACAACCGTTTCATTTGGGGACACCATCTGCAGGAATTGCGGATTGACTTCAAACTCAGCGAACACCGGATCAATATCCACCACTGTGCTCCAAGCTTCGCTTAAGTTTTCAAAAGCGCGCTCGAATAACTGGGACATGATGGTAGTCTCAATTTCTGTAAGGTTCTCCACTTTATTCACACTTACACCTTTTCCACCCATCACACGATCCATCATCGAATAAGCGATGTTTGGATTTATTTCCATAAGAATCCTTCCATCCAATGGAGGAAGTTCATACACATTTAGAATCGTCATCTTTGGAACAGAACGAATAAACTCCTCATAAGGAATCTGATCAGCGGATGCGACATTAATCTGGACATACGTGCGCAGCTGAGCAGAAAAATACGTTGTTAAAATTCTGGCGAAATTCTCATGAATGCGCGTTAAACTGCGAATCTGGTCTTTGGAAAATCGTAAGGCCCTCTTGAAATCATAAACCTTAACTTTTCTTTCTTCTTCTTCCTTCTTAAAATCATCGGCACTCATTTCACCCGTATTCAATGCCGATAACAGGGCATCTATTTCACTTTGTGATAATACATCTGCCATATCTCTTCACCCCCAGCCCCTGAAATTACCCTTAATCATTGAATCATCATAGAGGTGATGTACACTTTTTCTACCTTGCCTTCCTGCATCAGGCTATTCACCTTTTCCTTTACCTTGTCTTCAATCAATTCCTTGCCTTTTTTTCCTTGCAGGTCTTCTGCTTTCATTTCGGACAGTTCTTCAATGATGATGTTATTAACCTGGAAATCTCTTTTCTCCAATTCCTGTTTAGCTTTCTTGCTGTCAGTCTGAATTTTGAAGGAAATACGAATAAAATCATTGCTTAATAAATTGGTAGTAATTTCAGGAATATCGACAGAAGCCTCAATGACTTCTTCAATGGATGGTTCCTTCGTTTCTTCATCATCCGAGAATTTAAGTATGACCACTAAGGCAATCACACCAACCAATGTAATGGTTACAAGCAGGATCAACATAATGGTTATAAATTTATTCTTCATTCTGTTGTACCCCCTTTAAGCGCAGGATCCAGAAGGTTCACTTTACGAAAAAAAGATAATGTCTGCTGCGTAACTTCGTCAACAGATTCTTTGACTACGTATCTTCTTCCATTGGTTAATTGGATTGTCGTATCCGGAAACGACTCGACTGTCTCTATATAGAATGCATTGATGGTAAAGGCTTTACCATTTAATCTTGTTAACGTAATCATTCATATGTAGAGCTGACCCATATTTTAGAGCGGGATCAAACCCAAATATAAGCCAGCCCATGACCTCCCTTTTGTAACGAATTATCGTTTCAAGTTAATCAGTTCTTGTAAAATTTCATCCGAGGTCGTAATGATTCTCGTATTAGCCTGGAAACCGCGCTGCGCTGTGATCATTTCGGTGAATTCTTCAGAAAGGTCGACATTTGACATTTCCAGTGAACCTGATTGAAGCGCACCTCTTCCTTCCCCTGCCACTCCCAAGTTAGCCAGACCAGAGTTATTTGAAGCCTGGAATAAGTTACTTCCTGCTTTTGTCAGCCCGCCTGGATTTGAAAATGTCGCAAGTGCCAATTGGCTCAAGACCCTTACTTCTCCATTAGAAAATACCCCATTCACTTCTCCTGAAGAACCGATATTAAAGCTTTCGAGATATCCCTCAGAGTTCCCATTTACAGTATCTACGTTGGCAGATGATGAACTGTCGAATTGAGTGATGTTTGAGAAGTCCATGTTGATGTCCAGATCATTTGCCCCATTTCCATTAGTAAGAGACAACCCATGTGGCATATTGGTGGTCATGTTACCGTCAGCATCAAAGTTAACCGTTAACTCATCCCCGCCTGCAATCGTGATACCATCTGTCAGACTGGCAATATCAGCTTCCCATTCATTGTTTCCGGCACTTTTTGTCAGGGTGACCTGCAAACTGATGTCATTTCCTAATGAATCCTTTACCTTTGTTTCAATTTCTACGACAATTCCGTCTTCTGCGGTCGCTTTTAGATTTCCATTATAAGAAACTGCAGTCGTCGCTTGAGGAGCCATCGTCGTATCCGTATCAATCGTAATATCCGTTGCCCCTGATCGATTGACAACGCCGTCTGCATCAACGGGGAACCCCTGTACAAGGGCTCCTCCACCGGTTACGAGGCTTCCGTTTGAATCCAGATAGAAGTTTCCAGCTCTGGTGTAAAGTTGATTATTGCCTTGTCGGACCATGAAGAAACCGTCTCCTGATACAGCAACGTCAAGTGATCTTCCCGTCGTTTGAAGACTACCCTGTGTTTGAATAGTATCTATTGATGATAATGTTGACCCTAAACCTACCTGCATCGCATTTTGGCCACCGCGGTTTTCTGTTGCCCTGCTTGCACCTGAAACCGTCTGATTCATAAGGTCCTGAAACGTTACTCGGCCTTTCTTATATCCATAGGTATTAACATTGGCAATATTATTCCCGATAACATCTAATTTTGTTTGAAAGTTCTTCATTCCACTGATACCTGAATACATTGAACGTAGCATGAATTTTTCCCCTTTCGTGATAAGCTGCTTCTATCATTCCACAGCCTGTAGGCTTCCTTTAAAGGTCCAGCCTATGAATCAATTAATATCGTTCCGTTAATATTCGTGAAGATCTGTGAATTTGCTTCCTGGCGGTCCAGTGCAGTAATGACTGTGCGGTTTCTTGCACTGACAATTAAAGCTGCATCTTTCAAGAGAACCAGGGATTCCTGAACACCCTTGGATTTTGCTTCACTTACCTTTTCTCCAATTTCCTCCCAAACCTGCGGGGAGATAGATATTCCTCTTTGTTCCATCCTGACCTTTGCATGTTTACTAATCTGCATTTCTGCAGAACGGTGTATGGCACTATTTAGCTGTGCGGCAAATGAATTGTCCGGATTAGATACAGTTTCAACTGCCTTCGTTCTGACGGCTGTTGTTATAGGCTGCGATGGAACGCGATGCAAGAAAGCTTTCTCCATACAACCACTCCTAGTTATGATTCGATTTTAATCAAGTTATCGCTTTGAACTTTATCTCCTGCATCAGTGTGTATCCAAATTCTGGAGTCCTTTGATGATACGGACTGAACGATACCGCTGATCGTGCCTTCTTCACCTTCCCAAGTCACTTTTTTCCCGATCAGCATCGAGGCACTGACGAGTGACGTGCCTGTATCCATCCCGTCATTCACTTGTGAAATATTTCCAGGAGTGAGAATGGTTCCATCTTCCATCACGAACTCAACGTTATTCTCTTTAAACCGGATACCTTTCACAATTCCTTGTCCTTCTGAGATTTCAGGTGCTTCGTCTGAATCTGATTCAGTCATTTTATGCCAAGTCACTTGCTTACCGACGAATTGATTGTACGAAATCAATTGCGCTTGATTTTGATTTTCCACAAATTTCTCCATTGTCACTGTTAAATTCGTCATTTGTTCCAACGATGAAAATGTTGCCATTTGTGCGATAAAATCTTTATCCTGCATGGGGTTCATCGGGTCCTGGTTCTGAAGCTGAGTCATGAGGATCTTCAGAAAATCATCTTTTCCTAAAATATCATTGCCGCCTTCACGCTTTTTTGTCTGCAGCGTTGAATACAATAAATTTGGATCTATCTTTGTCATAACATCACCTACACTTCGCTATTCACGAGATATTCTTTAAACGTTGCAGAGTCGGGTTCCTCATTATTCTTGGGAGAATCTTTTTGACTTTGTTTAGCCTGTCCACCTGATTGTTCCTGAGAATGTCCTTTTGATTGCCTTTCCGGATCTGACAGTGCCTGTGAAATTTCAATCTTTTCTACTTGGATGTTCTGGGACGTGAATGCCTGCTTTAATCCTTGCAGCTGTGAATCCAGCATTTCTTTAGCAGATGCAGTTGTGGCCAAAATCCTCGCAGTCATGATTCCATTTTGCTGCAGCAGTTCGATACGCAATGAACCCAATTGTTCCGGGTATAACTTGATCAGCAGCTTACTCATGTTCGGCTGTGACTGCAACAGCGATTTACTTAGAACTGTTTGAAGTTCCTTTGCAAATTGTTCATAACGTACTGAACCCTTTTCCTGTGGTAAAGTCATTGTAAACTGCTCTGTTCTCTGAAGGACGAACGGATGATTATTCCCTGAAACGGCCTGAGGAACCTTATTCTCCATGTTGGCTGATCCACTGACTTCCTCTGCCGGAATATGCCTGTTATATGCAGCCTTCATCATTTCATTCCAATTCTTCGGCTGATTCGAAAGGGCAGATACAACAGCATCGACCTTGTGCTGGATTTGTTTCAACAAGTCTTTCATCTCATGTATTTTTTGAACCTCCGCAATATGGAGGTCTTTTTGATTGGCGAGATGTTCAATTACTTTTACCAGCTTAACAAGCTTCTCCATATTTTGAAGATCCTTTGGCTGAACCTTCCCATTTTCAAATGTCATTTGAATAAGGTGCAATATCGTTCCCAGATCTCCTCCTTGGACTTCTTCATTTTCATCTGGAGCTTTTTTTCCGGAAAAGGAATAAATCTCTGCCTGAAGATCCGCTTTAAGCTTGTTGAGTTCGGTCAAGTCCACTCCCAAAATACCGGCGATTGCCTCAACATCCAACTCCTTCATTTGTTTCAAGGTCATTATTTGATCTTCTGAAAGCCCTAGTACCGCTAACCCTTCTGCTCCCAACAAGTCACTCAGAGCACCTAAATTTAATGAACCGTCAGTCTCACTTATTGCTGTGTTCTGGATAGAATCTTTCAAGCTTCCCAGCAAATGATGGGAGAAAGATTTATTCGTATTAGTCAACTTTTCCAAATTAGAACCTTGCAGTGTTGGACGACTGGGAAGTGCAGTTTGCATTAATCCTATCTCCACTACTTCACCCCCTCTCTAAGATTTCATACCTTAACTCTCGTCAGCTGATAGTAAACCTGTTAAACGCGCAGCATCTTCTGGCGGCATTTTTTCCAAAATATCCGCTAAGTTGTCGGGTTTGATACTTGATAAAATTTTTATAGCCTCCTGATCCTCCATCTTCAAGAGGACAGGAGCCGCACTCTTTGCAGACATCGATTCAAATGTACTTACCACTTCTTTGAAAGCTCGTTTATTTTCTTCACCAATCTGTCTCAGTTCTTCCAATTCAAGCTTCTGCTGTTCAATCGTAGCCTGAAGCTTTTCATTGTCTTTCTCACTCCCATCTATCTCAGTTTGAAGCTGTGAGATCTTCGCTTCTTTGTCTTCGATTGAAGCCTGTAATGAGATGATGCGATTTTCAAGCTGTTCCTGATTCTCCTCATTTCCAGACGGCAGTACTTTTGAGATGAAAGGAATGGACTGGGCTTTCTCAAATACATTAATTCCTGCCACCGTCATGACAACCAAAGCGATGGTAATTGCAAATAATAAAGGAATGAAGACTACAAAAACAATCCATTGAAAACGGCCATTAGATTTTGTTCCTTTTTCTTCTTCAATCACTTTTGGCATTAAATCACCTAATTCCCCGATTCATATATTGAACAACGGACACTTCATCCAACTGTTTGTTTTCCGATTCTTTCATGCTATGAAGAAAGTAACTGAGATCTTTTTCTTTGATCTTTTCGTATTTCTTTACCTCTACATTCATATCAACCAGCTTTTCTTCATACCAATTCATCCGGTTTCTTGCTTGTATGACAAGGTCTTGATAGTAAGAGATGGTTTTCTCCAAATTCGTGATAAATTGCTGATGATGCCGGATATCCTGGACTGAAAGACCCTTTAGCAGTTTGTCAGACTGATAGACTTCCAACTCTTCTTTCTTCTTCAGAAACTCAAAGAGCTTTTCCGCCACTCTTTCAAAGCTCGCGATAGCACCTTTGTATTGCTCATTTACTTCATCTTTCTCTTTTTCCTTGAGGGTTAAAATCCGTTCAAAACGATATTGATAACTCATTGTCCCCCATCACCTTTTTCTGCTAACTGTATAAGCCGGCTTATACTGTCAGTTTGAGTAATTTGTTCGTACACACCCTGTTTAAGGAATGAAGTGATCATTGGATAGTAATGAATTGCTTCATCAATTTCCCTGGATGATCCTTTCTTATATGCACCGATCTGTATCAAATCTTCGGAATTGAGATAGGTGCTTAGTAATTCCCTTAATTTAACCGAAGCTTGCAAATGCTGAGGCGAAGCAAGATGATTCATGAGACGACTGACACTCTTCAAGATATTTATTGCGGGAAATTGTCCCCTGTTGGCGATTTGACGATCCAATACGATATGTCCGTCCAATATTCCCCTGACTGTATCTGAAATTGGTTCATTAAGATCATCCCCATCAACAAGGACCGTATAAAACGCGGTAATGCTCCCCTTTAAATTTGTGCCTGTCCTTTCTAGAAGTTTCGGCAGGATCGCAAACACAGATGGAGTATATCCCTTCGTAGTCGGAGGCTCGCCTACCGCGAGGCCAATCTCCCTCTGCGCCATTGCAACACGAGTTGCAGAATCCATCATGAGCATGACATTCAGGCCTTTATCCCGGAAATATTCTGCGATCGCTGTGGCAGTGAATGCCCCTTTGATCCTCATCAGCGCGGGCTGATCCGATGTAGCAGCAACGACAATCGTTCTCTTCAACCCTTCTTCCCCTAAATCACGATCAATGAATTCCCTGACTTCCCTGCCTCGTTCTCCTACTAATGCAATGACATTCAAATCAGCTTTAGTATTACGGGCAATCATACCAAGTAATGTACTTTTTCCGACTCCGCTTCCTGCAAAGATACCAATGCGCTGGCCTTTTCCTACAGTCAGCATGCTGTCAATCGCCTTTACTCCGACTTCCATCGGTTCATCGATAGGTGGTCTTGATAATGGATTGGGAGGTTCTTGATCGGTGTATGTAGTACTTAATCCACTTGGAAGCGAGCTTCCATCCAAAGGGTTACCCAATGAATCCAACACTTTTCCAATCAAGGTTGGACCGATTTTGATTTCAAGAGGCCTCGAAGTAGCTTCTACCAAGCTTCCCGGTGAAATATCCTGCATATTAGAATAAGGCATCAGAATCACAAGTTCTCCATTGAAGCCCACCACTTCAGCCTGGATGACCTTTGCTGCGCCGCGGCTTACTATATGAATGTGGCAAACCTCGCCGACAGAACTTTCAGGACCTTGTGATTCAATCATCAATCCGACTGCACGCTTTACTTTTCCATACTTTTTAAACGTCGGAATCTGAGTTATATGAGAGAGTAAATCCTCTGCTTTCATGACTCATCCTCCTGAAGTACTTCAAGAAGTCTTTGTTTTAATTCTTTTAATTGTGAGTCGATGCTCACTATGATTCTCCCTTGATTCGTTTCTATGTAACAATCTTCTTGTTTCAATTCATCGTTCGCATAGATAAAGCATTGTACGTTTGAAGGGAAAATCATTTCGAGTTCCTCTTTGTTTCCTGTCAGAAGAGTATGTTTGGAGGGATGACAGTGAATCTGAACTTCCGGTAAGTCCCTCACTTCTTTCAATCCCCTTTTGACAATCGGGAGAAATGTATCAGGGTCTTGCTTGAGCTTTTCCCCAATTATCTTTTCAGCACTTGAAATGGAAAGGGACAGAATCACTTTTTCGGCATTTTCCAAATAGGAATAATACTGTTGTTTATTGGATTCGACTATGGCATCGGCTTCTTTTAAACGATGACTATAATCCTGGTACCCTTTTTTCATTCCTTCCTCTTCACCTTGTTGAAAGCCGACGTTATAGGCTTCTTGAATATATTGCTCGCGCTCGGAAACCCAATTATCCTTTTCCTGTTGAATTTGGTTTTGAATGATGCCCTTCTGATGAATGGCCTCTTCCACTATTTTAACTGCTTCCTGCTTAGCGTCATGAATCAACTTCTCCATTTCTTTGGACTGAAGCTGATGTTGACCCTCTCTATCCCCTTGATTGAAACCGGGCATTGAAGAACGGATTTGCTTAAGCGCTATGATCTTCTCTTTCTTTTCCATCGATTGAGCTCTGGAAGATTTAATGATCCTAGACAATAATATCGTCTCCTCCACCACGGGCTATAATGATTTCCCCGGCTTCTTCTAATCTCCTGATGATAGCAACGATCCGTGACTGTGCTTCCTCAACATCACGAAGTCTCACAGGTCCCATGAACTCCATCTCTTCTTTTAATGTTTCCACCATGCGGTTGGACATGTTTTTGAATACGATTTCCTTCACTTCATCGCTTGAGACTTTAAGTGACAGTAGAAGATCTTCATTATCACAATCCCTGATGACACGTTGAATGGATCTTCCATCAAGTGTAACGATATCCTCAAATACAAACATTCTCTTCTTGATTTCCTCTGCTAATTCCGGATCCTGAATTTCAAGGGCATCCAGAATCGTTTTTTCAGTTGACCGGTCCACCCCATTGAGTACTTCGACAACTGCCTCTACTCCGCCGGTTTGCGTATAGTCCTGTGTAACAGTCGAGGAAAGTTTCCTTTCCAGAATGGCTTCAACTTCACTGATTACTTCAGGTGAGGTTCCATCCATTATTGCGATTCTTCTCGCTATATCAGCTTGTACTTCTTGTGGCAGCTCTGAAAGAATCTGACCCGATTGCTGCGGATCCAAGTAAGAAAGAATAAGTGCAATCGTCTGTGGATGTTCGTTTTGGATGAAGTTTAATATCTGAGCTGCATCCGCTTTACGTGCAAAGTCGAATGGTCTCACTTGTAAAGATGAGGTCAAGCGATTAATGATCGCTGTTGCCTGATCTGTACCCAATGCTTTTTCCAAGACTGTTTTCGCATAACCGATACCGCCTTGTGATATATAATCCTGTGCAATTGCGATATTATGGAATTCTTCTAAGATCTCTTCTTTAGATTCTGTTTCTACTTTTTTCACGCCTGAGATTTCCAGGGTCAGCTTCTCTATTTCTTCTTCAGATAAGTGTTTGTACACTGATGCCGACACATCAGGACCAAGAGAGATCAGGAGGACGGCCGCTTTTTGTTTGCCTGTTAATTCTCTCTCTCTTCTAACCATGTCATCACCCTCCTAATCATCTGCCAGCCAAGTTCGAAGTAATTTCGCGAACTCTTCAGGTTTTTCTTTAGCCATTCTTTCAAGTTGTTTTCGGCGTATGGATCCCTCTGTTTCTTCCTTCGGTTCAATATCCGGTATTTCCGCTTGGACACGCTCTTCTTCAAAGAACATTTCCTCTTCCTGCTTCCTTTTACGACTTCTAAGAAGGAAGAAGATAAGTAAAAGAATGATAATAAGCAAAATGCCTCCAACGACATAAACCCACCAAGGCAACCCTGATTTAGAGCTGTCTTCAAATTCCATTTTTCCATTAAATTCCTGAACTGAAACTACCACTTTATCTTCAATTTCTTCATCTGTCAGTTCTGGTGCAGCTTCCTTATTTATGGAAGTTCGGACGATGGTGGATAGTATTTGCTGTATATCATCGATCCGATCTTGTGGAAGCGAGTTCTCATCTTCAGGATTCGGCGGTTCCACCATTACTTGAATGCCTAAGTCACGGATTTTGTATGGGCTCTCCACAATTTCAGTTCTTATTCGATTCACTTCGTTATTGATGGTTTCTTCTATTCTTTCATAGTCACCGCCCGAACCTGTACCTTCTTGATAAGAATCAAGAGTATCGTCGGTATCACCCCCTGAAGGTACTCCTCCAGGTCCTGCTCCCTCACCTGAAAACGTTTCTGTAATCCGGTGGGCACTGACGGCGATACCCTCCATATTTTCTTCATCGACTGGGGTAACGGTGTTTTCCTCACGGTTTTCCTGGGTAAAGTCAATATCAGTGGATACTGACACAACCACTTTATTAAAACCGATCAACGTTCCAAGCATGTTCTGAACCTGGCGCTGTATGTCACGTTCTATTTCCTTTTTAACGTCCATCTGTTGTGCGAAATTACCGCTTCCCATAGAATTATTTTGAGATTCCAAGTCAAAATACTCAAAAAACTGGTTCATGATGACGATATTCTCAGTAGGAAGGTCCGGGACGCTTTTCGAAACTAAGTGATAAAGCGATTTGATTTGACGCTGATCCATAGCAAATCCTGGATTAGTATTCAAGACGATCGAAGCAGTGGCTTTTTGTTCGTCATCATTCAGGAAAACCTGCTCTTCCGGAAGATTGATCATGACCTTTGCATCTTTAACTCCGTCTATCCCTTTAATCAGCTCCACAAGTTCCGTTTGCATTGCATCAAGTTTCATGACATTAAATTCATTATCCGTCATCCCAAAGCCGGCATTCTTACTGAAGAAAGAGTAATCGATACTGCCCGAGTTCGGAATACCCTCAGCTGCCAGTTCCACTTTTAAGGTATCTACTTGTTCAGTTGGTACGAGTATGGCTGTCCCGCCTTCGGTAATTTGAGAAGGGATCCCCCTCCCATCAAGGTTCTCCTTGATGGTACCTGTTTCAGAAGGTGAAAGATTTTTATAAAGAGGAGCCATAGGTGTCCTTGTCGTCATAAAGACAGAAATACCAATAAGGATAATGACAGACAGCAGGATTGCTCCCATGCTGATTTTTTGTTTTTTTGTTCTGTTACTCCAATAGGTCTTTATTTGTTCTTTATAGTTCTTAAACGATTCATTCATTACAATCCTCCGGTACTCGACTGCATGTATCTATTACATTGGCATTCTCATTATTTCCTGATATGCTTCCACAACCTTATTTCGGACTTCCATGGTTGTTTGAAGTGTGATACTGGCTTTTTGTGAAGCAATCATTACCTGATGAAGATCAACATTCTCACCGCGTACAAGTTTTTCTGTCATACGATCGGATTGAATCTGTGCCCGATTTACTTCATCAATTGTTTTACTAAGGATTTGACTGAAATTCTCTGTAGCATCTGAAGGTGTAATTTGTTTTTTTGATAAAGACGGACTTAAAAGTCCGGGGTTAATCGAATTTATACTATGAATTGCCATACGTATGTACCTCCTTACTTACCAATTTCTAATGATTTCATCAACATCGATTTGTTCGCATTGAAAACGGTGACGTTTGCTTCATATGAACGGGTAGCTGAAATAAGGTCTACCATCTCCCGTAAAGGGTCGACATTGGGCAGCTGTACGTATCCATCAGCATTGGCGTCAGGGTGTTCAGGGTCATATACCATTTTAAATGGAGTGTTTTCATCCTCCTGTATTTTTGACACTTTCACCCCTTGCCCGATTGAATGATTACCTCTGCGATTTATGGCTGTATTCAAGAAAGTAGAAAACCCCGCTTCCTTTGGTTCCATCACAACAGATTTTCTCCTATAGGGCTCCCATTCTCCATTTTCATTCACTGTGGCTCTTGTAGAATCAACATTGGCCATATTGGAGGAGATGACATCCATGCGTAATCTCTGTGCTGTCAACGCAGAAGAAGTCGTGTTCATGCTTGTGAAGATTGACAATGTTATTTACCTCCTCTAATAACTGACTTCAAAGAATTGAATTTGCCATTGATCCGATCTGACAAAGCATTAAAATATATTTGATTTTCTGCCATTTCAGACATTTCTTTATCCAGGTCCACCCCATTACCATTATGATTGTATTGATAATCAGTTTTCGTTTTCACTTCGGGGTGAGTGTCAGATGATTGAAAAGTGAAATGCCTGGAATCCGTCCTCTTAGCTTCCAATTGATTTATTGAATGATCTAAGACAGTCTTGAATTCTACTTCTTTCGCTTTATAGTTTGGGGTATCAACATTAGCGATATTTTGAGAAATTACCTTCTGATTAATAGAGGCATAATCCAAGCCTCTTTCAAGGTTTGTAAAAGTATTGGAAAAAAGTTTCATATTTCACACCTCTATCCATTTATTTAGCAAGATACGGATTTTTTTACAAATATAACTTATGTCCGTCCTTATTGTAATGTTTAGGTCGAATAGTGTCTATGAATATTCTGTATTTTTTAACGAAAAACGTCGAAAAAAGGGGAATTCATGACTATAAACCTATAAAAAGACCTGTTTTTGGAAATTTATCTTCTCTTTCATTACTTTAATATTTCAATTACATTTTTGTAAGATTACAAAGTTTTACACAGTTTATTTTATCAATGAGATTTAATTCCCACTAGCTGTATTTTTTTCCAATTAAGGAACTTATAAGAGAAGTTTTCTAACCTCCAACAGTACTCTCTTTGTTGGTTTGTAACAAACTATTTTTCAATTCATCCCAAACACCTGTATTGAAATACTGTCGAAAAAAGTCGTAATGAAGATGTAACAACTTAATTTTACTATCCATATAAGAGAAGACAAGACCTAACACCTTCACAATTATAGTCCTTTCGGCTTATTTACAGCCTAAAATATGTCTAATGTTATAACCTTCTCAGTAGTTCCGGCTGCACTATAAAGATCTGTACTGGTTGAGTTTTATGAGGGGATATCATATCGACAAATCGAAGAGAGTTTAAAGGATAAGATTCTTCGTGGTCATCTGCTGCTGGTAAACAAAAAAACCCGTTATTTCACTAAAGAAATAACGGGTTTTCAATTACTTCTATTAATTTGTACGAAGCTTCTCGAGTTCAAGCAGGAATTTATTATTTAGAACTTTAATGTACGTTCCTTTCATTCCAAGTGAACGTGATTCGATTACTCCTGCACTTTCTAATTTACGCAGTGCGTTTACAATCACCGAACGGGTTATCCCCACTCTGTCCGCAATTTTTGAAGCTACTAATAATCCTTCGTTCCCATTTAGCTCTTCAAAAATGTGCTCAATCGCTTCAAGTTCGCTGTAAGAAAGGGAGCTGATTGCCATTTGTACCACTGCTTTACTTCTGGCTTCGACTTCGATTTCTTCTGCTTTCTCACGAAGTATCTCCATACCTACTACAGTAGCCCCGTATTCGGCAAGGATCAGGTCATCGTCCTCAAAGCTTGCCTGAAGCCTTGCAAGGATTAACGTTCCAAGACGTTCCCCCCCGCCGATAATTGGCACGATCGTAGTCAGACCGTTTTTGAAAAGCTCCCTGTTTTCGACCGGAAATGCTGTATATTCACTTTCCACGTCCAGATTTGGAGATGTCTCCTGAATATTGAAAAGGTTTTGGGTATATTCTTCCGGAAACTGACGATCTTCAAGCATCTGCTTCATTCTTTCATTTTCAATTTGCTGGTTAATTGCAAATCCCAAGAGTTTTCCCCTGCGGCTGACTACAAATACATTCGCTTCAATTACACCGCTGAGCGTCTCTGACATTTCTTTGAAGTTAACGGGTTTGCCTGCCGCCTTTTGGAGCATCGCATTAATCGTTCTTGTTTTACCTAATAAGTTCATTTTCATTTCCTCCTACTACAACTAAATTATCTCTATTGCTAAATTAATTATTATGACCATCATTCATGTACTTTTTTTATACCCTCATTAAGCTTGTAAGAAACTTAGAGAATGAATTGGCTTAAGTCCTTGTCTTTTGAAATAGCTCTCAATTTATCATCGACATACTGTGGAGTTATTTTAATTGTTTCCAGTGTGATCTCAGGTGCTTCAAACGATAAATCTTCAAGCAGCTTTTCCATAATGGTATGAAGTCTTCTCGCCCCGATATTATCAGTATTCTGATTTACCTCATATGCGATTTCTGCCAGCCTACGAATAGCATCGTCAGAAAATTCAATTTGTATACCTTCTGTTTCCATTAAAGCAATATATTGTTTGATAATCGCATTATCCGGTTCGATTAATATACGTACAAAGTCTTCTGTTGAAAGCTTCTGAAGCTCCACCCTGATCGGGAAGCGCCCCTGTAATTCCGGTATCAGATCCGAAGGTTTTGACATATGGAAAGCTCCGGCACCGATGAAAAGCATATAATCGGTCTTTACCGAACCATATTTGGTCACGATTGTCGATCCTTCAACAATTGGAAGGATATCGCGCTGCACACCTTCCCTGGAAACATCAGCTGACGATTGACCGGATCCTTTACTCGCAATCTTATCAATTTCATCAATGAAGATGATGCCGGATTGCTCTGCCCTCAGGATGGCATCCTGCGTTACTTCATCCATGTCGATCAGCTTCTGCGCTTCTTCATTTGTCAGAGCAGTCCGTGCTTCTTTCACTTTCAGCTTCTTCTTTTTCTTTTTCTTAGGCATGAAATTACTCAGCGCATCCTGCATATTCATGCCCATCTGTTCCATACCGGAACCTTGGAGCATATCAAACATAGAAGCTTGCTGTTCTTCCACTTCAATGGTGATGAACTCTTCTTCCATTTCCCCGTTGCGGAGTCTTTGTTCTGCCCTTCTTCTCTGCTCTCTTAAAGACAGCTCCTCTTGTTTCTCTTCCTCTTCTTCATCGCTTTGATCTGAGCCGCCCGCGCCGAAAATCATTTCAAAAGGATTCTTATAGGAAGACGACTTTTTCTTAGAAGGAACAAGCAGCTCTACCAGACGCTTGTCGGCATTTTCAGCGGCACGCTCACGCACACCTACCATTTTTTCTTCTTTGACAAGTCTGACAGCCGTTTCTACAAGATCCCTGACCATCGATTCTACATCGCGGCCAACGTAACCGACTTCCGTGAATTTCGTAGCTTCGACTTTAATGAAAGGTGCACGGACTAATTTCGCTATCCTTCTGGCGATTTCTGTCTTTCCTACCCCGGTGGGACCCAGCATGAGGATATTCTTCGGAATTACCTCGTCTTTTATTTCTCCAGGAAGGAGACTGCGGCGGTAACGGTTTCTCAATGCCACCGCAACTGCCCTTTTTGCGTCTTTCTGTCCAACAATAAATTGATCCAATCTTTCAACTATTTGCCTTGGTGTTAATTGCTCAGCATTTTTTTTCAAATGACACACCCCTAACTATTCTATAGTGTGAGAAATCATCAAGTGAGCTTTTTACAATTCTTCAACAATTATCTGTTCATTTGTATATACACAAATTTCTGCAGCAATCTGTAAAGATGCTTTAGCAATCTCTTTCGCTGACAGATGATCACCTGAATACTGCTTCAAGGCACGACCTGCAGATAAAGCGTAATTGCCGCCGGATCCTATGGCTAAAATGCCATCATCCGGCTCAATTACTTCCCCGGTACCTGAAACGAGAAGCAAATGATCTTCATCCATGACAATCAGCATTGCCTCCAGCTTCCTGAGCACCTTGTCGCTTCGCCACTCTTTAGCCAGTTCAACAGCTGCCCTCTGAAGGTTTCCGTTAAATTCCTGAAGTTTCCCTTCAAACATTTCAGACAGCGTAAATGCATCCGCAACGGAACCTGCAAAGCCAGCCAGCACTTTACCATTAAACAGTTTACGCACTTTCTTGGCCGTGTGTTTCATCACGACCGCATTACCGAATGTTACCTGTCCGTCTCCGGACATGGCGCATTCCCCTTTATGCTGAACAGCAAATATAGTGGTAGCATGGAATTGATCCATTATATAACCTCCAATATTAAGCACGCGGATGATGTGCAAGATATGTTTTTCTTAACTGATCTTTCGTCACATGTGTGTACACCTGGGTTGCAGACAGATGGGAATGCCCCAGCAGCTCCTGAACGGTCCTCAAATCTGCACCGTTATTCAATAGATGTGTAGCAAACGTATGTCTTAACATATGAGGGCTTATTTTACCTGTTAAGGAGGCCTTATCAATAATCTTATTTAGGATCAGGCGTACTCCTCTTGCAGTCAGTGCTCCTCCCCGATGATTGACGAATACGGCGGAATGTATTTGTTCTCTTATAAGAGACGGCCGTGATTGATTTATGTATACGGTCAAAGCATCCTGGGCAAAGCTTCCATAAGGGACATATCTTTCCTTGTTCCCTTTCCCTTTTACAAGGATGGTAGACAGAGCCATATCAACATCTTTCAACTTCAGGCCTGCACATTCACTAACACGGATCCCGGTGCCGTACAAAAGCTCAAAGATCGCCTTATTGCGGATGTCCAATGGAGAGTCACCATTACAGGCTTCAAGCAGGACCTGAATCTCTTCCTCATAGAAAAATTTAGGCAGACGCTGTTCTTTCTTCGGGAGATTTACAAAAGAAAAAGGGTTCGTTGTCAGATGCTCTTCGCGATTGAGAAATCGGAAGAAACTTCTTAAACTTGATATCTTTTTTGAAATGGAAGCTCTCATTAACTGTTTTTCATGAAGACCTGTTAAAAAAAGCCTCGCATCAAAATATTCCACTTCCTCTAGTGAACGAAGACCCTGTTCTTTCATAAATACGTAGAATTCTTCGATATCATGACGATATTGTTCAAAAGTATAAGTGGAATACTGCTTTTCTATTTGTAAATATTCAATAAACGAATGTAATTGATCGGTTAATGTATTTGACATATAGTTAACACCTCACAAGGGCTACTAAATAGTAACACAACCTTGATGCCCTTGCAATTAATTTTACACTTTTTTCACAAAGTTCTGAATTGTTTCTGAGTCCATATTGTCTTTTTTAGACAAAAATGAAAGTTGTTTTACATTATGCAAAAAACAGAAAAACTGACCCATATGATAATCAATTGATCACCTCTTGGGACAGTCCCTCGTTTACATTGTATAAGCAGGACGCAAAAGAATCAATCTTTTTATCCTGCCAGCCTTTATTTCTGCGGTTCTTCCTTATAGTCACAAGTCGTACATTGTATCTGGTTGCCCTTTTTGAGCTTTTTCTCTACGAGTAATTCGGAGCATTTTGGACATTTTCTCTCAATCGGCTTATCCCATGATAAAAAATCACATTCAGGATATTGGTCACAGCCATAAAAGATTCTCTTCTTCTTACTTTTTCTTTCTATTATATTGCCTTTTTCACATTTAGGGCATTTGACTCCTATTTCTTTAACGATCGGCTTTGTGTTCCGGCAGTCCGGGAAATTACTGCATGCCATGAATTTGCCGTATCGACCCATCTTGAATACCATAGGGTGCCCGCATTCTGTGCAATCTTCCCCTGCCGGTTCATCACGAATTTCGATCTTTTCCATTTCGTTCTCTGCTATAATCAGATGCTTTTCAAAATCCTGATAAAAAGCATTGATGATCTTCGCCCATCTGACTTTACCGTCTTCAACATCATCAAGACTTCTTTCCATATTGGCAGTAAATTCGACATCAATGATTTCAGGGAAGAATTCCCTGATCAGTTCAAGCACAATTTCTCCAAGTTCAGTTGGAATGAACCTTTTATTATCAAGTGATACATACCCCCTTCTCTGAATTGTATCCAGAGTAGGTGCGTATGTGGAAGGACGGCCAATACCGAGCTCTTCCAATGTCTTGACAAGTCTTGCTTCAGTATAGCGCGGAGGCGGTTGGGTGAAATGTTGTTTAGGATCGATCAGTTCACTTGTCACTTTATCTTCTTCCTTTAATTCAGGCAGAAGATTATCTTTTTCTTCTTTTTGATCGTCAGACCCTTCTACATATACCTTCATAAACCCTGGAAACTTGACTTTCGATCCATTTGCCCTGAAATATACGGGTCCGTTCACCAGATCCACACTCATCGTATCCATAATGGCCGGAGCCATCTGGCTTGCAACGAATCTTTCCCATACAAGCTTATACAGGCGATACTGATCTCTTGATAGAAACTCTTTTACAGAGCCCGGATCTCTCAATGTACTCGTCGGGCGGATCGCTTCGTGAGCGTCCTGTGCTTTCTGCTGTTTCTTTTCCTTTCTTTCCGACTGCTTGACAAAGTCCTCACTGTATTTTGTTGTGATGTATTCACTGGCTTCTTTTTGAGCAACTTCAGAAGTACGCGTAGAATCGGTTCTCATATAAGTGATCAGACCGACGGTTCCTTCTTTACCAATCTCAATCCCTTCATACAATTGCTGTGCAAGCATCATCGTTTTCTTGGCACGGAAGTTCAGCTTTCTCGCAGCTTCCTGTTGCAGCGAAGAAGTGGTGAAAGGGGGTGCGGGATTCCGCTTTCTTTCCTTTTTTGTCACTTTGTTCACATTAAATGATTTACCTTTTACCTTTTCAAGGACCTCTTTAACTTCCTCTTCTGTTTTTAATTCTACTTTTTTACCATCGATCCCATAGAAAGAAGCTTGGAAAGTTTCTTTGTCTTTCTTGAATTCTCCTACAATGGACCAGTACTCTTCAGGCTCGAAACCTTTAATTTCATTTTCGCGGTCGATGATCAGCCTGACTGCAACCGACTGGACCCTCCCGGCACTGAGTCCCTTTTTGACTTTCTTCCAGAGCAGCGGACTTATGTTATAGCCGACGAGGCGGTCCAATATCCTTCTTGCCTGCTGGGCATCCACGAGATCCATATTGATCGGCCGAGGGTGTTTGAAAGATTCTTTGATTGCATCCTTCGTGATTTCATTGAATACGACCCGGCACTGAGACTTCGTATCCATATCGAGACTATGTGCTAAATGCCACGCAATTGCTTCCCCTTCTCTGTCGGGGTCGGCTGCAAGGAAGATTTTCTTTGCTTTTTTTGCAGCTGTCTTCAGTTCTTTTAATACCGGCCCTTTTCCACGGATGGTAATATATTTCGGTTCAAATTCCTTTTCGACATCCACACCCATTTGACTCTTGGGTAAATCTCTTACATGGCCCATCGAAGCACGCACTTTATATTTTTTACCTAAATAACGTTCAATCGTTTTCGCCTTTGCCGGCGATTCCACTATAACTAAATAATCTGCCATCCAATATGCCTCCTTGAAGAGGATAATAATCACTGTGATTTTTTTACAATCTGTATAAAAAGTGCTCTTCGGTAAACGGTTTCACTTCTTTTTATACAGTATAAAGTCTATACGTTCAGTGCGGAGTATTGTACTCCATTTATCTCTTTTACATCTCTTCTATTGTTTTCGATACCTGTTGCAAAATGTATAACAGTTTGAAAAGAATTGCAACCTTTTTGTATAAAATACGCTTTAAAATCTCTATTTGATGGAAAAAAACCAGCTTTACTACATGATTTTATATAATTTTCCGGAACTTTATACATCGAGCTCAGAAAAAATATCTTCTATAGATAATACCATCTTGGCACCATCCTTAATCAGGATATTTGTCCCTTCGGATAACTTATGGTGGACTGATCCGGGTATACAAAGAATCTCCCTTCCCTCATTTAATGCATAGTCAGCCGTAATGAAGGTACCGCTCTTTTTTTGCGCTTCTGTTACTAGGACGGCGTTGGAAAGTCCGCTTATAATCCTGTTCCTGAAAGGAAATTGCCATTTTTGGGGTTTAGTAAATGGAGGGTATTCTGAAATGAGAAGGTGATTCTTCATCATATATTCGGCAAGTCTGCTATTTTCCCGGGGGTATATATGCTGAAATCCGCCTGCCACTACTCCTATTGTCATACCGCCTGAACGAATGGCCATTTTATGTGCAATCGTATCCGCCCCCCGGGCAAGTCCGCTTACGATCGCAATGTTCTTGGCCGCCAGTCCGGGCATCATTTCTCGAAGGATATCTTCCGTATATGGGGTAGCCTGTCTCGATCCGACCACAGCCAGTTTTATTCGTGTTTCAAGGAGTTCTTTTTTTCCTTTTAAAAAAAGAATGAATGGAGGGTCGTACACATTTTTCAAGAGTGCCGGGTAGTCTTCATCATAGAGAGAAAGCCAGTGAATATCGTTTTTGAGGTAATATTCTTCAAATTCTTGGAATGGGAAGGTGTGAAGATCGGTGTGAAATAATTGGGCATTTGCTGTTGTTGATCGGGATAACTGCCCAATCGCAACTGGAGATAATTCGTAGATCAATGCTGGATCGGAAACCCTGGACAATAGCATCCTGGTTCCTTTCAATCCAAGACCTTTACAGTGCTGCATTTGAAATAGCAACCGGTTCAATTCCTTCATTATAACCTCCTGCAGATAGATTAATAGGAAACAACGATAAGAGGCTGAATGCAAATTGCCCAGCCTCTTGTCGTCTGTTTGATTAATGTGTTTTACATTTGTCGAAGATTCCCTCTTCTTTAAGAACCTTAATCAATGTTTCACCCATATCTGAAGGTGTAGGTGCTACTTGGATTCCACATTCGTTCATTACGCGGATTTTCTCATCTGCAGTCCCTTTACCGCCTGAAATGATCGCACCGGCATGTCCCATGCGTTTTCCTGGAGGAGCTGTACGTCCGCCGATGAAGCCGACAACTGGTTTCGTCATGTTGGCTTTGATCCATTCGGCAGCCTCTTCCTCGGCTGTACCGCCAATTTCACCAATCATGATCACTGCATAAGTGTCTTCGTCTTCGTTGAATGCTTTTAACACATCAATGAAGTCCGTTCCATTTACAGGGTCTCCACCGATACCTACCGCAGTGGACTGACCAATACCGGACTGGGAAAGCTGATGAACCGCTTCGTATGTTAATGTACCCGAGCGGGATACTACACCGACATGGCCCTTTGTATGAATGTATCCAGGCATGATGCCGATTTTACATTCTTCAGGTGTGATCACACCTGGACAGTTTGGTCCTACAAGTCGAGTCTTCTTGCCTTCCATATAACGTTTCACTTTCACCATATCGAGTACTGGGATATGTTCTGTGATACAGATCGCCAGATCAAGTTCAGCATCTACTGCTTCCATGATTGCATCTGCTGCAAATGGAGCTGGAACATAGATGACCGAAGCGTTGACGCCGGTTGCTTTCTTAGCTTCTTCAACCGTATTGAAGACAGGTACGCCTTCAACCTCAGTTCCGCCTTTACCAGGTGTAACACCTGCTACAATTTGTGTGCCGTATTCAAGCATTTGCTTTGTGTGGAAAAGTGCTGTTGATCCAGTGATTCCTTGGACAACAACCTTTGTATCCTTATTAATAAATACGCTCATTTGTCCCCCGCCTTTCTTAGCCTACTTGCTCAACGATTTTTTGTGCGCCGTCTGCCATTGATTCAGCTGCAATAATATTCAATCCGGACTTATTAAGGATTTCTTTTCCTAAATCCACATTCGTACCTTCGAGGCGAACAACTAATGGTACTTCAAGACCGATTTGCTTAGCCGCTTCAACAACACCCGTTGCAATGACATCACATTTCATGATTCCGCCAAAAATATTGACGAAGATTCCCTTTACATTCTCGTCAGAAAGGATGATTTTGAATGCTTCCGTTACTTTTTCAGCAGTCGCACCGCCCCCAACATCAAGGAAGTTGGCCGGATCGCCGCCATAGTGTTTCACAATATCCATTGTTGCCATTGCAAGACCTGCACCATTTACCATGCAGCCAATGTTACCGTCAAGCGAAATATAACTTAAATCATATTTAGAAGCTTCGATTTCTTTTGCGTCTTCTTCTTCAAGGTCACGCAATTCCATTACGTCCTTTTGACGATATAATGCATTTGAATCAAAGTTGAACTTCGCATCCAATGCCATTACATCTCCATCACCTGTCACAACCAACGGGTTGATTTCAACGATTGAAGCGTCCTTCTGGATATACACATTGTAAAGACCCAGCATGAATTTTGCTGCTTTATTTACAAGCTCTTTCGGAATATTGATGTTGAATGCAATGCGGCGTGCCTGGAATCCAGTCAATCCTGCCACTGGATCAATATACTCTTTAAAGATTTTTTCAGGAGTTGCTTCCGCTACTTCTTCAATCTCTGTTCCGCCTTCTTCAGATGCCATAAGAACAACCTGGGAAGTTGCACGGTCCAATACTAAACCAACATAGTATTCCTTCTTAATATCACATCCCTCTTCGATGAGTAAGCGCTTTACTTCCTTACCTTCAGGGCCTGTCTGGTGAGTGACCAATGTCTTGCCGATCAACTCATCTGCATATGTACGCACTTCGTCAAGGCTCTTTGCGATTTTCACACCGCCAGCTTTCCCGCGACCGCCTGCGTGGATTTGTGCTTTTACTACATAAACGCTTGATTCAAGCGTTTTCGCCGCTTCCACTGCTTCTTCAGCTGTAAAAGCCACTTTACCATTTGGTACGGATACCCCGTTATTTCTGAGGATTTCTTTACCTTGATATTCATGGATATTCATTTTCCATCCTCCTATCAAACTCTTCAAAAAATAGACTGCGCTTTCATTGTATAAAATGACGGTTTATCTGTCTACCATTATGCCAAAAATATTATATTAATTTAAAAATTCCGAACTGTTTTTAATTTTTTTTTCATAATCTAATGGAAGAAATATTCTTTTTCAGTAATAATTTATTATTCTCATAAAGTTATTTTCATATAAAGTCAAAATACTTCTTAAATCAGGACTTCTTTTTTTGCTCCATCTCTTTATCCAGTCTATAGACAAAGGCGAATACTTCTGCCACTGCTCCATACAGCTCATCGGGGATCGATTCTCCGATATCCAGTTTACCAAGCAGTGATAACAGACTTTTATCTTCCTGAATCGCAATTCCATATTCATTTGCTTTTGAGATGATGTTATCAGCAATGATCCCCTTCCCTTTTGCCAGGACTTTCGGAGCTGCCTCACTTGTTTGATCATACCCAAGGGCGATGGCTTCTTTTCTTTGATGAGTTGTCATATCTTCAAATCAACTCCTGTATGGGGTACGGAATGCATATTCAGCATCTGTTCCTGAGATATGCTGTCTTTATTATCAGGCTTCTTGATCTTCACTGAAGTCAGCTGGTAATCTATTTTCTGCAAGGCTTCCTTGAGTCCCAGAATGAATGATTGAGATAATTCATTTGCTGCTTGCAGCTCATTCCAGATGGATAATGAAATAACCCTGCTCTGAACCTGCATATCCACCAGTGTTTCTTTAAGGTTATCCAAATATAGATAAAACAATATTCTGCAATGATCGCTGTCGATTTTTCCTTTTTCCTTTTCTTTGCCCATCCATTGTACCGTGATATCTGTCTGGCGGCCGAATAAATACAACGGAAACTGCTGGATGATATTCATGAACGATGATTGCTCCCATGATAACAGTGCAGGATGGTTCATTTTCAGAACTATCTTCTCTGCAAGATCCCTGATATCCTGACTCTGATTGTGCAGGCTAAGCTGTGTGAGCCTTTCTTTAAGAGTGGCGGAATCAGCCGCGATCTCCGGCTGGCTGTGAAGTTGAAATTCCAGATTGAATCCAAGTGATCGTATGATTTTTTTTACAGCCTGCCCAATGTCTTCCCCCCTGATCAGGTACATCGATTCCGTCTCAATGTTTGCACTTAGTTTTTGGAATATTTTACTTTCAGTGGAGTTTTGAAGATTTCCATCCCATTTTGACAGGAGAATTGAATAATTTCTTTCTAAATTTTGCTTTCTCTGTTCACTCATCAATTCTATTAACCCTTCCCCTGCTTTTGAAAAGGTCCCATCTTTTACGCTTGTTGATGAAAGTTCAAAGATCAATTTCACTGCTTGCTCAATGCTGCTTTTATTAGCAGCTCCATCTTTACTGAATTCATTCCCTGCGCTTGAAAGGATTTGATTCATTTCCTTTATGGATGTGTGACCTGCCTTTTCCTGCTGAACATTAGAATGTACCAGATTACCAAGTAAATCTCTAAGTTGGTTGACTGTTGTACCGCTTTCAAGAATAGCTTTCGTAAATGAATTCATTAAACCTTTTTCAATGCCATAAAACGTACTGTCCCGCGGAATAACCCCTAAAGACTTCAGAAGTTCGAAATTCCCTAAACGTGTCGAAAAAGATTCAGAAGGGTTCATGGCGTTTTCCGTTGCCTTCACTGCCATTTGTTTTGAATGAAGGAAATGAAGGGGATCTTGAATTTTTTTAATGATCTCCAGTGTTTCGTGGCCGGATCCAGATCCAGACAGGTACCCTTTTAATCTGCTTAAGAGTCCGCTGAATGTTTCTGTTCCTTTACCTGCTTCTAGGGACAAGAGCACTTTTTCTGATAAAGGCAGTTGATTTTTCATCAACTCTATTAATAGCGGCAGCCGGCTTTTTATGTTTCCGGCATTGATATGCTCCGAGGCAAATTGAAGTAATTCCTTTGTGATCGGGACTTTATTGTTTATGAATTGAATGACCGTATTGACAAGCTCTTTATTAGCCGGCTGATTATGCAGTTGATGGATTAAAGCCTGGGCAATAGTTTTTTCACTTTTTTCTCCTGCGCCTTGTTGAATGACACTGAGGCTTATTCCACTTTCACTTTGATTGACTCTGACCCAATAACGGTTTCCTGCTTCCAGGGGGATATCAAGTTTTGCTATGAACTTCTGCCCTGAGGCAGATACTTCCGCCATCCCTTCACCGACAAGTTTATGGACAGTAACATGAAGAACCCTGCCATTCTGAAGGGAGAACGGTTTGTTTCTTACTAGGGATGAAGTGTGTGAATTGTATAACCCTTGAATATCATTCATCTGTATGACTCCCTTATCGTTTCATGTATATGTCTCTTACAGGGGCAAAACTCTTTCTGTGAATTGGTGTGACACCATATTGTCCCAAACCCTCTAAATGCCTTTTCGTCCCGTAACCAGCGTTTTGGTCAAATCCATATCCAGGGTAAATTAAAGCATAATCTTTCATGAGCTTGTCACGTGTCACTTTGGCAATGATGGAAGCTGCTGCGATGGATACACTTCTTGAATCACCCTTTATGATTGATTCCTGCGGGTAAGGGGTATTCAGTTTCATTGCATCAATCAACAGATAATCAGGCTTGATTCGAAGATTGGCGACGGCTTGATGCATCGCTTTCTTAGTGGCTTCATATATATTGATGATGTCAATTTGCTCTGCATCAATCATTCCGATTCCAATTGAGTCTGCCTTTTCCCTTATTACTTCATAGAATTCATTTCTTTTTACTTCCGAAAGCTTTTTACTGTCGTTTAAACCAGCAAGATAAAAATCTTGCGGCAATATGACTGCAGCTGCTACGACCGGTCCGGCCAAAGGCCCCCTGCCAACTTCATCTATACCTGCAATCTCTGAAAAACCTTGCATGAACAACTTGTGCTCAAAGATAGTCAGATTGGAAAATTCCTCTTTTTCCAAATTCCGTTTTTGAAGATCCCGATTGTATTGTTCAATGATTTTTTGAACACCTTTTCTATTATCTTTTTTTAACTTCCTGAGCAGCGGATCGCCTTCTGACATATTTGCTGCGAGTGACTTTATCTCTTTAATTGTCATGTCCTTTGTATCCAATTAAGCATTCTCCTTTTATATCGGAATCATTCAACAAAAATAAAGAGGCGTCATTAAAGAGAAAACGTCTCTTTAAGGAGCCTCAATCATTATTCTTCGTCACTTAGAATCTCTTCAATCATATCAAAGGTCATTGGGCCGAGCTGGACATTCCTAATGTCACGTATGATCACTTCTGAGGTTTTATCATAATCGACTTCCCCTCCGCCCATTAAGCATCCGCGCTTTTTCCCGACTGCGTCGAATTTATCGAGGATCTCTTCGGGTATCACTTCAAGCCCGTAGCGCTCCTTTAATCTCTCGGGATAATGGAGCTCAAGAAACTTCAATCCATATACCGCTATATCCTGCAGATTTAGGATTGTGTCCTTAATTGCACCAGTCAGAGCAAGTTTATAGCCTACCCGTTCATCCTCGAACTTTGGCCAGAGAATACCAGGGGTATCAAGAAGTTCAAGTTCTTTCCCCACCTTTATCCATTGCTGAGCTTTTGTCACTCCGGGAGTATTTCCTGTTTTAGCTATATTTTTTTTTGCCAGACGATTGATCAATGTAGATTTCCCAACATTCGGGATACCGACAATCATCGCTCTGATTGCACGGGGTCTCATCCCCCTGGACTTCATACGGTCAAACTTCTCTATCAGAATCTCTTTCGCAGATTGAACGATAGAGTGCAGGCCTTTCCCGCCCTGTGCGTTGACAGCCAGTGCTGTGATTCCCTGTTCTTCAAAGTAGGCAATCCACTGATTCGACCTAACCGGATCCGCCATATCTGCCTTATTCAGAAGGACCAGTCTCGGCTTCTGTCCGATAATTTCTTCAATCATTGGATTTCTGGAAGATAAGGGAATCCGTGCATCAACAAGTTCGATGACGATATCGACCAGCTTTAACTTCTCGGTTACTTGCCTGCGGGCTTTAGCCATATGTCCCGGGAACCATTGTATCGTCATATGACCACCTCCAAACTGCTTTAATTATTTCACCAATCCCATATCTTTAACAGGCCAATATATGAATTTCGTATCACCGATCACTTCTTCAAACGGAACTGTTCCAATGTGGCGGCTGTCTTTACTGAATCGACGGTTGTCACCCATGACAAAGATCTGACCTTCAGGAACGGTTTCCCTGTCTATGATATCTTTCAAAGAAAAATCTTCAGTTAACGGCCCGTCACTCACCTGGTTTTTGTATTCTTTTAAGTATGGCTCTTTATAAGCTTTCCCGTTCACGTATAGGGTATCATTCTTATATTCTATTTTATCCCCGGGCAATCCGATTACCCGCTTAATATAATCTTTTTGTTCAGGAGCATGGAACACCACAATATCGAAGCGTTCAGGTTCACCAAGTTTACTGACGATCATTCGATCTCCGTTATGTAAGGTAGGCATCATTGATAACCCGTCTACTACGATTGGGGCAAATAAGAAATATCTGATGATCGCTGCCAATCCAACGGCAATCAGCAGAGCCTTCATCCACTCCCACCATTCGTTCTTCTCTTTCGCCAACACATCCACCACCCAATGTAATTTCCTTTCCTTATCTATTCTACTAGAAAAACCATTATTTCTCATCCAAAAAGGAGGAATTACTCCATTAGCCCCAACCTCTCCGAATCAAGCAGAGAGTCAATTATGTACGCTGTAAACAAGAAGAAAAGGAGCTTGTCTCCAAGCTCCTTTTCCAATCGTTCTTGATTATCGAATTTCCTTGATACGAGCCGCTTTACCGCGAAGGTTACGCAGGTAATAAAGTTTCGCACGACGGACTTTACCGCGACGAATAACTTCAAGTTTAGCGATCTTTGGTGTGTGTACAGGGAATGTACGCTCAACACCTACACCGTAAGAAATTTTACGAACAGTGAAAGTTTCGCTGATACCGCCACCACGGCGTTTGATTACTACTCCTTCGTAGACCTGAATACGTTCACGAGTACCCTCAACGATGTTAACGTGTACACGTACTGTATCACCAGGACGGAAAGATGGTAGATCAGAGCGAAGTTGTTCTTTAGTAATATCTTCGATTAATTTGTGCATCTTTTTCAACTCCTTCCAACAGATGCTCTTACAAAAGCAATGGATTGCAGCGGAACATCGGGATCATGGCAATGTGGATAACTCCTCAAGCCACAAAGAATATATTAACATATTGAATGACAGGAAGCAATAGATTATCTGGACTTTTCCCATTCCTCTATCCATTGTTTTTGTTTATCCGATAGAGAGTGATTATCTAATAGATCCGGTCTCCTTTCAAATGTCCTTCTTAAACTTTCTCTGTCTCTCCATTCTTCAATCAATCGATGGTTTCCGGAGATTAGTTCAACCGGTACTTTCATTCCCCGGAAATCTGCCGGACGTGTGTAATGAGGGTGCTCTAGAAGCCCTGAAGAAAACGAATCCAGAATCGGTGAATCTTCATTACCAAGGACTCCCGGCAGCAGCCTTACTACACTATCGATAACCACCATCGCTCCCAGCTCTCCACCAGTCAACACGTAGTCACCGATTGAAATTTCATCCGTGACCACATGTTTGCGGATTCTCTCATCATATCCCTCATAATGACCACAAATGAAGATCAGATGCTCTTCTCTTGCTAATTCTTCAGCCTTTGCTTGAGTATAACGTTCCCCTTGAGGACACATCAGGATGACACGTGGTTGCGTGTCATTTCCCTTTTTAAGGCTATCGACTGCATCGAATATCGGCTGTGGTTTGAGGACCATTCCTGCCCCCCCGCCATACGGATAGTCATCCACCTGGCCGTGCTTGTTGTCGGCATGTTCGCGGAAATTGACTACATTATACTCAACAGCCTGCTTTTCACAGGCTTTCTTCAGGATGGACTCTCCGAAAATCCCCTGAAACATGGCAGGGAAAAGTGACAATACATCTATTTTCATCATGAAAGCAACCCTTCAAGAGGCTCTATCGTTATACAACCTTTTTTAATATCGATTTCTTTCACAACATCCTCTATATAGGGAATCAAATGCTCTTTGCCTTTCTCGCCCTTCACCACCCATACGTCGTTCGCACCCGGGCTCAGGATCTCTTTAATCGTACCTATCTCATCTCCCTGGACGGTTACGACTTTACAACCGACAATCTCATGATAATAATATTCACCTTCTTCGAGATCCTGCAATTGTTCTTCCGGAACTTTCAGAATACCTTCTTTGAATCTTTCCACCTGATTGATGTCGTTGAAGCCTTCGAACTTTAAGAGATCAAAATTCTTATGTGTTCTGTGAGATTCAATGATTAACGAAACAGGTTCTTTCTTATTAGGCAGAAAAAGGTGAAGGCTATTCCCTTTTTGATAACGTTCCTCAGCAAAGTCAGTGCTTGAAACAATCTTTACTTCACCTTTGACACCATGAGTATTGACGATTTTACCTACATTAAACCATTTTTCCATACTTCCACCTCTTGTTGTCACCGAATTTCTTTTACGATTCCATCTTCTATTATGATTGTTTTCAACAATGTCTCTTCATCCCAATTGTCACCAACTTGAATATCTATCATACCCTGAACTTCTTTCTCTTTCAATTCACTGCCAATGGGCAGGATATCCAGCTGCTCCAACTGAAAATCCAACAGTTTGATTTTCTCAAGTTTATCATTCATTTCCTTCTGAAAGTGCTGGCTTAATTTGTGGGAAGGATATTTTTTTGATCGTTCGATTTTTTTCCATTCGAATTGAAGCTGTTCAAATTCCCTTTTTAATTGGTGTTTTTGATTTTCATATCGTTTTGAAAGGTCTTGTTTCGTTCTGTTTGTCAGTATTTGTTTTACGGTGATCGTATGTATAATATTCAAACGTTCGTCCCCTCCTTATTTCACCCCCAGAGATGACTTGATGAAGGGCATTTTCTTAGGGAGATTCCTTTTGCATGTGTTTTAAGATATGAAAAAGGGGACTGACTTGATAAGGCTTTATGAACCTTTCTTCGGGTCAGTCCCCTGCTCTTAAAGAGTGGGTTGAATGCGGTTATTCACCGGTGTCATTCAACAATCTCCAAGAAGATTTTCTTCTGTTGTGAAGATCCTGCTGCAGCGTATACCACAGTTCGAATCGATTTAGCTACTTTCCCTTGTTTCCCGATTACCTTTCCCATGTCTTCAGGATGAACAGACAACTTATACGTTATTCCATTTGTTCCTTCTTCGATATCGATATGAACATCTTCAGGCCGGTCGACTAAGGGTTTCACAATCGTTAGAATAAGATCATTCATCGATCAGATCGATTACTTGCTGTTTTTAGCATTGTGGAATTTTTCCATAATGCCTTGTTTTGAGAATAGGTTACGAACTGTGTCAGATGGCTTGGCACCATTTGATAACCATTTAAGAGCAAGCTCTTCGTCGATTTTTACTTCAGCTGGCTTGGCAACCGGGTTGTAAGTTCCAACTGTTTCGATTTGACGTCCATCACGTGGTGAACGAGAATCTGCTACTACGATACGATAGAAAGGAGATTTTTTTGCTCCCATACGTTTTAATCTGATTTTAACTGCCATTATTAAAGCACCTCCGAATAGTTTCACACAAGTTAGTATGATATCAAATGTCTAATTTGTTTGTAAAGGTTTTTTTCTTAACAGTTCAATTTTTTTTAAGAAAATTGAACTGATTGCCTTACATAAATGGGAATTTCATCCCTTTTTTCTTACCTTTTCCCTGCATTCCGCTCATTTGTTTCATCATTTTTTTCATGTCCTCGAATTGTTTAAGCAGTCGGTTCACTTCCTGGATGGATGTTCCGCTACCTTTCGCAATCCGCTTACGACGGCCTGCATTGATTGTTTCCGGGTGAATCTTTTCATTCTTAGTCATCGATTGAATGATCGCTTCGACGTGACTGATCTGTTTGTCATCCACCTGAAGCTTATCCAGACCCTTCATCTTGTTCGCTCCAGGCATCATTTTCAATAACTCATCGAGTGGACCCATCTGTTTCACCTGACCCAATTGTTCCAGGAAATCGTCAAATGTGAAAGACATGGTGCGCATTTTTTGTTCCAGTTCTTTGGCTTTATCTTCATCAACATTGGCCTGCGCTTTCTCGATTAGAGACAGAACATCGCCCATGCCGAGAATTCGTGAAGCCATACGTTCAGGATGGAATGGCTCAAGTGCATCCATCTTCTCACCCATACCGACAAACTTGATTGGTTTATCAGTGACAGAACGAATCGATAAGGCTGCCCCGCCTCGTGTATCACCATCAAGCTTGGTTAATACAACACCGGAAATTCCCAGCGCCTCGTTAAAACTTTGAGCAACATTGACAGCATCTTGACCCGTCATGGCATCCACGACAAGGAAGATTTCATCCGGATTTGAGAGTTCCTTGATTTCTTTCAACTCTCCCATCAGATTTTCATCAATATGCAGCCGGCCAGCTGTATCAATCAATACATAATCGTGATGTTCTTCCCTTGCTTTTTCAATTGCCTGCTTGGCAATTTCAACCGGGCTTACTTGATCGCCCAATGAGAAAACAGGTAAGTTAAGCTGATTCCCGATTGTTTCCAGCTGTTTGATCGCAGCAGGGCGGTAGATATCAGCAGCCGCCAGCAAAGGTTTGCGGTTATGTTTCTTTCGAAGCAGATTTGCAAGCTTTCCAGTGGTAGTCGTTTTACCGGCACCTTGTAACCCGACCATCATAATCACGGTCGGAGGTCGTTTCGCAACAGCAATATGACTTTGTTCACCGCCCATTAATTCAGTAAGCTCTTCTTGAACCACTTTGATGACTTGCTGTCCGGGTGTCAGGCTTTTCATGACTTCCTGCCCGACAGCACGTTCACTTACTTTCTTAACGAATTGCTTAACCACTTTAAAATTTACGTCTGCTTCCAGGAGAGCAAGACGAACTTCACGCATCATTTCTTTAACATCCGCTTCTGAAATCTTACCTTTGCCGCGGATTTTCTGAATCGTTCCTTGCAGTCGGTCGGCTAATCCTTCAAATGCCATTCATGCCGCCTCCTAATCCAATATTTCAAGATCATCAATGAGTTTCAGACTGACAGAAGAATCGATTGATGAATCTTCTAAATTTTTTCTTAATTGAGCAAGAATCTCGTTGCGTTCTTGAAATTTATTAAATAATAAAAGCTTTTCTTCGTACTCCTCCAGCATTGCCTCTGTACGTTTGATGTTATCATAGACAGCTTGTCTCGACACATTGTATTCTTCGGCAATTTCACCCAGAGAGAAATCATCCAGGTAATAGAGGGACATATAGCTTCTCTGCTTAGGAGTTAACAAAGATTGATAAAAGTCGTAGAGATAATTCATTCTTGTTGTTTTCTCTAACACGATATCCCTCCTTGTTAAGTGAAAAACCTTTACATATGAAGAATACAGATTTTATGCGCTTTTGTCAAGGTTACTTACTATTTCTTTGTATGGTTTTAGTTTAATTTAGTCTTCTTTATCTACGAGGTTAGAAAACAGTCCGTAAACGTATTTTTCTGCATCGAATGGCTGGAGGTCATCCATTTTTTCTCCGAGTCCGACGTACTTGACGGGTACGTTAAGTTCATTACGGATGGCGAGTACAATTCCGCCTTTGGCTGTGCCGTCAAGCTTTGTCAGGACGATGCCTGATACATTTGTAGCTTCTTTGAATGTCTTCGCCTGGATCATCGCATTTTGTCCTGTTGTAGCATCGAGGACAAGCAATACTTCATGAGGTGCTCCCGGAATCTCCCTTTCAATGACACGCTTTACCTTTTCCAATTCCTTCATCAAGTTTACTTTGTTTTGCAGTCGTCCTGCTGTATCACAAATAAGGATATCGGCCTTTTTGGCTTTGGCAGATTGAACAGCATCAAACATGACCGCTGCCGGGTCACTCCCTGCAGCCTGCTTGATGACGGGAACCCCGACTCTTTCTCCCCAAACTTCCAATTGTTCGATTGCGCCGGCACGGAAGGTGTCACCGGCTGCCAGCACAACATTCTTTCCTTCTTCCTTGAACATATGAGCCATTTTTCCGATTGTGGTGGTTTTCCCTACTCCATTCACTCCGACAAATAGAAGGACGGTCAACTCATTCTCTTTAATATTCAGGGAGCTGTCGTCATCATGTTCACCCTGATAAATCTCTACAAGCTTCTCTGAGATGACCGGCTGGATATCTTCTGTATCCTGAATGTTGCGGCGTTTCACTTCCATCTTCAACTCATCAATCAATTCCATGACTGTATCGAAGCCTACATCAGCTCCAATCAGAATTTCTTCAAGCTCCTCGAAAAAATCCTCGTCTACTTTACGATAGCGGGCTACAAGGTCATTCACTCTTGTAGTGAAATTATTTCTTGTTTTACTTAATCCATCTTTAAACTTCTCGGTTACATTATCACCGGACGTGGTAAATTTATCTTTAAGCTTCTTGAAAAAACTCATCTTCTACACCTGCCTATTTAGTTTCAAGTAATTCATGAGACTCCTGCAGCCTTACAGATACCAGCTTAGATACCCCGGATTCCTGCATAGTGACCCCATAAAGCACATGCGCCTCTTCCATCGTCCCTTTTCGATGTGTGATCACGATAAACTGGGTATCGTCACTGAATCTCTTCAAATATTGACTGAAACGCTGCACATTCGCTTCATCCAAGGCTGCCTCTACTTCATCCAGAATGCAAAATGGCACTGGACGTATTTTCAAAATCGAGAATAAGAGAGCGATCGCTGTCAGCGCTCTTTCCCCTCCGGACATAAGACCCAGGTTTTGAAGTTTCTTACCGGGAGGCTGTGCGACAATATCGACACCTGTATTGAGCAGGTCTGAAGGATCCGTGAGTTTAAGCTCGGCCCGACCTCCTCCGAATAGCGCTTTAAACACCCCTTCAAACTCAACCTGTATGGCGGAAAATGTCTGATCGAAGCGCTTGATCATTTCTGTATCCATTTCATTGATGACTCTGTACAGCGTGTCTTTTGCTTCAGTCAAATCTTCTTTCTGTTCCAGAAGAAACTCGTACCTTTCCTTGACACGATCATACTCATCGATAGCCCCAATATTAACCGAACCCAGTTCTTCAAGGGCAAGTTTGACAAGTTTCACTTTTTTGCGTGCCTCTCCCACTTCAATGGTCAGCGGGTAGTCTTCCTTCGCGGCTTCAAACGATAGCATGTATTCCTCGCGAAGATGATTCAAGCGGTTCTCGAGCTCTACATCGAGACGATTGATCTTCACTTCCTCATCTCTTAATGCTGTCACAAGCCCCTTATGCTGACGCTTTACTTCTTTAAGTTCAAGCTCTTCATCATCAACCGACTCTTGTAGTTTCAACCGATCTTCACGACGGATTGATATAAGTTTTGTGGTTTCTGTTTTTTGTTCGGCACATTTTACTGCCTTTTCTACAAGTTGTTTTTCTCCTGAAAAGTTGTCTTTCATTTCCGTTTGAAGCCACTCGAGGTCATCTTTTAGTGCTTTTAACCTCTTTTCTGTTTCAGCACGGTTTGCTTCCAGACGCTGCAATTGCTTACGGGTATTGACAAGCTGTTCGTTCCGGGCAGCAAGGTTTGCTTTCAAGTCGCTGATTTCACCCGATAAAACGTCTTTTGATGTCCGTTCAGAATTCTTTTGCCGTGTTAACTCTTCAATTTTCTTATCCAGATCATAAATTTCCAATTTGATGTTTTCTAACATACTCTTTAATTCTTTTGATCTAATATTGTGTTTTTCTGTGATTGACGTAAAGTCTTTCTTCTCCAAGTCGTATAGAGATAGTCTTTCATCCATGTTTTGCCGTGATAAATCGTTTTCCCGCAATTGCGACAGAATTTCCTGTTCTCTCATGCGAAGACGCTCACCGGAAACTCTCATTTCTTCAAGTTTTCTTTCCCTGAACGCACTCTCGTCTTTAAGGGATTTAACCTGGACTTGAAGCTGTTCAGTTTGAATTTCCATGGCAGAAAGCTTTTCTTTCATTTCTTCCAGCTCGCCTTTTCTGGAAAGAAGTGAGTTCTTCTTCTGCTTGACAGTGCCGCCGCTCATCGAACCGCCTGGATTTACAACGTCACCATCAAGAGTCACAATTCTGTAGCGGTATTGGATCAACTTCGCGATTTCATTAGCACCCTTCAAGTCTTTAGTGATGAGCACATTCCCGAGTAAATTGGACATGATCATCCCGTAGCGTGTATCAAAACTAATTAAGTCGGATCCGATCCCAACGAAAGAAGGATGCCCTTTCAACATTGAAAGCTGTGCTACCGGAATGGATTTCCCCCTTATCACATCCATCGGTAGAAATGTTGCACGTCCATACTGGTTCTTTTTCAGGTAGGCTATTGCTTTCCGTCCGTCTTCTTCAGCAGAGACGACAATATGCTGCATCGAGGCCGCCAGAGCTGTTTCCATAGCTGTTTCATATTGTTTTGGAACATTGACAAGCTCCGCTACAGCCCCTTCAATTCCAGTCAGAATAGTATCCCTTGCTTTCAATACTTCTTTCACACCCTGGAAGAATCCTGAGTAATCATCTTCCATCTCTTCAAGCATTTCTTTTCGGGATTTTGCCTGCTGCAAGTATTGAAAAGCCTGATAAAGTGTCTTTTCCTGCTTTTCATATTTGTTTCTTACAGATTCCAGCTGCTTCTGCTCCGCGCGGTATGAATGTATATGCCCGTCTATCTTTTCTTTCTGCTTCTGCAGTTCTTTCGAAAGCTCTTTATGATTTTGTTGAAGCTCATCACGCTGTTGAACATATTTTTCATTCTCAGCTTCCAACCGGCCGCTTCTGCTTGATTGTTGTTCCAGCTGCTGCTGCAAATACTGGATTTCATTTTTTGCAGCTGCCTGTTGATTCAGCTTTTCAATATAGTCACTTTTATACGATTCGATGATTTCTTCAATATTTTCACTGTAATGCAGAAAGCGGCTTTGCTTCACAGACAGCTCCTGTTTAAGGACGTTAACATCAGCTTCAATTTTCTGAAAGTCCTTTTGGAGAATGTTCTTTTCAGAAGAAAATTGATTTAATTGGACTGTTGTTTCTTCAATCGTCTGTTTTAATTGTGTTTCATTGGTAGATGAATTTTTCTTTCGCTCGATTAATACTTGCTTTCTTCCCTCAAGTTTTTCAAGCTCCTCACTTGTAGAAAGAAGAACATCCTGCAGGTCTGTGATGGATTCATCAAGCGCAGCAATTTTTTGTCGGGTTTGAGCAAGTACCGATTCCTTCTTTTGAACCCGTGCGGAAAGAGCAAGCTCTTCCCTTCCATGCTGTTCAAAATCGATACTCAGCTTTTCCCATTGTTTATGTAGATCCTCAATATCATAAACAGTAAGAGCGACCTCGAACTTCTCGAGTTCTTCCTTTTTTTCAAGATAGTCCTTTGCCATTGAAGCTTGGATCTTTAAGGGCTCTACTTGTCCTTCAAGTTCATGGAGGATATCATTTACACGATTCAGGTTCTCCTGTGTCTCAAAAAGCTTCGATTCTGCTTTCTTTTTCCTGGATTTATATTTCAATACTCCAGCAGCTTCTTCAAAGATGGTTCGTCTTTCCTCCGGCTTGCTGTTCAGTATTTCCTCTACTTTCCCCTGACTGATAATGGAGAATGCTTCTTTCCCAAGTCCAGAGTCCATAAATAATTCGATGATATCTTTCAATCTGCATGGCTGCTTATTCAACAGATATTCACTGTCTCCTGAACGGTATACCCTTCTAGTTACACTGATTTCACTGTAATCGATCGGCAACGCACCATCTTCATTGTCCAGTACCAACGTGACCTCTGCTATATTCAGTGCTTTTCTCGATTCACTTCCGGCAAAAATGACATCTTCCATTTTAGAACCGCGAAGACTTTTGGCTGATTGCTCGCCTAACACCCAACGGACCGCATCGATGATATTGCTTTTCCCGCTGCCATTCGGTCCAACTACAGCAGTGACTCCCGGTACAAACTCTACCGAGATTCTTTCTGCAAAAGACTTAAACCCCATTACTTCCAGTTGTTTGAGGAACATCTTCTTTCCTCCTAATTAACGTCTAACGTTTGTTTTAACTTTTCAAGTGCTTTTTGCGCAGCCTGCTGCTCCGCTTCCTTCTTTGAACGTCCTTTTCCAATGCCGAGTTCTTCATCATTCAGACAGACACGTGAAATGAACTGGCGGTTATGCGCAGGTCCGCTTTCTTCAAGGATCCCATATTCAATTGATCCGGCATTGCCTCTTTGAACGAATTCCTGCAACTGACTTTTGTAATCCATCACATGAGAAAAAGCACCGATATTAATCTTTGGATAGACAACTTTATCAAGGACGCTAACTACAGTTTCAAGGCCTTGATCGAGGTATACCGCTCCGATGAACGCCTCAAAGACATCTGCCAGGAGAGCAGGTCTTTCCCTGCCGCCGGTCATTTCTTCCCCTTTTCCCAAAAGAATCAATTCTCCAAAATTCATTTCCATAGAGAATTTAACGAGTGATGGTTCACACACGATCGCCGCTCTCAGTTTTGTGAGTTCCCCTTCGCTCATCATCGGATATTTTTTGAAAAGGAATTGGGATACGGTCAATTCCAATACCGCATCTCCCAGAAATTCCAGACGTTCGTTGTCTTCATATGGTTTTCTGCGATGCTCATTCACATAGGATGAATGAGTGAAAGCTTGTTTAAGAAGCTTTTCATCTTGAAAATGTATTCCGATTTCATCTTGAAATTTCTTGAATTTCAAGTCGTTTTTTTGTCTTGATAGTCCTTTGTTTCTACTATGCTTTCGCATAAAGCACTCCACCTTGCTCTTTAGGTTCTCAATATACACTAATCAAGTTTATGATAAATAAAACAAATAATCAAAAGTTTATTTAAAGCAAAGATAAAAGACAAAAAACTTGGCAGAGGAATTCTGCCAAGTTTGAAATGGTTGAGATGCAAACGATCAAGTGCATGCATCCAACGAACGATTATGCGTTTGCTTTTATGTAGTTCACAGCATCACCTACTGTGCCAATTTTCTCAGCATCATCGTCAGAAATTTCCATGTCGAATTCATCTTCAAGTTCCATTACAAGCTCAACTACATCAAGGGAGTCAGCTCCTAAATCTTCTTTGAAAGAAGCTTCAAGAGTTACTTGAGATTCATCTACACCAAGACGATCTACAATGATTTTAGTTACACGATCTAAAACTTCTGCCATTTTTGTCACCTCCCCTCAAGTATTATAGTGTATTTCCACCAGGAATGAAAAGCATATCCGGCGATTTTTAGAAATTTCCGGTCCGCACTTATTCTGGAGCGCTAATTACATCACCATGCCGCCATCAATATGAAGAGTCTGTCCTGTAATATAAGAAGACGATTCTGAAGCCATGAAGCTTACCACTTTCGCAATATCCTTCGGATCACCGAATCGATTCAAAGGGATTAACTTTAACATTTCATTTCGTACATCTTCGGGCAGCTGATCTGTCATATCAGTAGAAATGAAACCTGGCGCAATCGCATTTACCGTTATTCCGCGGGGAGCAAGCTCTTTCGCCGCTGTCTTCGTTAAACCGATGACCCCGGATTTTGCAGCCACATAATTTGCCTGTCCTGGATTTCCGCTTACCCCTACAATGGATGAGATATTAATGATACGTCCGCTTCTTTGTTTCATCATCTGACGGGTAACGGCTTTGGTGCATAGGAACACCCCTTTAAGATTGATATTGATGACATCATCCCATTCATTTTCCTTCATACGCATCAATAAATTATCTTTGGTGATCCCTGCGTTATTCACTAGTATATCCAATGCTCCAAAATGACTGATTGTTTCTTTTACCATCGACTGTACAGATTCACTATCCGCAACATTACATTGAATCGCAAGTGCTTCTCTTCCAATGCTTTTGATTTCATCAACCACTTCATTTGCTTTCGATTCGCTGCCTGAATAATTAACGACCACATTTGCACCTTCACGGGCAAGTTCCAGGGCAATCTCTCTGCCAATCCCCCTCGAAGCACCAGTTACAATTGCTACTTTTCCATTTACGTTCATTTACGCTTCCTCCTTTAACGTTTCAATCATTTCAGTCAAGGAAGCCTCATCTTGGACTGCAAAAATTTTCACTCGACGGTTCACTTTTTTGATGAGACCTGATAGTACTTTACCCGATCCAATTTCAACAAATGTATCTACTCCGAGAGCCAACAGTTTTTCCACGGTATCTTCCCACAACACAGGTGAATAAAGCTGCTCAATCAACAGTCGTTTGATTTCCTCTGCATCAGTAACAGGTGAGGCAGTTACATTTGCAATGACAGGAACATCAGCATCGTCAATGTTCATCGAATCAAGAATCGAGACGAATTTCTCAGCAGCAGGTTTCATTAACTGCGAATGGAAAGGACCGCTTACCTGCAGTGGGATTACTCTTTTTGCCCCTTCTTCTTTGGCGCATTCTGAAGCAGCTTCTACGCCCTTTACAGTACCTGAGATCACGATTTGACCAGGGCAATTCAGATTGGCAAGACCAACCTGCTGTCCTTCTTCAGATACTCGATCTGTTATCACTTTAAGTGATTCTCTATCCATACCAAGGACAGCAGCCATGGTCCCTTCGCCGCTCGGGACGGCTTCTTCCATGAATTCCCCTCTTTTTCTCACTGCATAAACAGCATCCTCGAAAGATAAGGAACCTGCCGCCACCAATGCAGAATACTCACCTAAACTGTGACCAGCAGTGTAATCAGCTTGAATTCCTTCAGCTTTTAAACGCTGCAGGATAGCCACACTCGTGGTTAATAATGCCGGCTGCGCATTTGTTGTAAGAGTCAACTTTTCCTGTGGGCCTTCAAATATGACAGAGGATAAATCAGTACCGAGTTTTTCGTCTGCTTTTTTGAAAAAGCTTGCAACATCATCATACTTGTCTGCCAGTTCTTTCCCCATTCCAACAGTCTGAGAACCCTGACCCGGGAATACAAAAGCTAGTTTACTCATGTGCATCTCCTCCTTTTACGGCTTCTTTGATGGTATTTGATACGTCATTCTTCACCATTTCCCTTGCCTGTCTCATCGCGTTATAAAAAGCGACTTCGTTTGATGAACCGTGTGCTTTGATAACCGGGGCCTTCAAGCCGAATAACCCCGCTCCCCCATATTCGGAATAGTCCAGCATGTTTTTCATATCTTTCAAGTCACTTTTCACTAGTCCTGCTGCGATTTTGTTTTTCAATGACGTTGTAAACGTCTTTTTCAGTAGAGAAAAGATGGATAAAGCAGTGCCCTCAATCGTTTTCAAGACCATATTGCCTGTAAATCCATCGGTGATGACGACATCCGCCACACCATTCAATAAATCGCGGGACTCCACATTCCCTACAAAATGAACCGGGGTTTCTTTCAATAAGCTGAAGGTTTTCTTCGTCAGTTCATTTCCTTTTTTGTCCTCTGTCCCGATATTTAACAGTCCTACCCGTGGTTCTTCGATACCCCTTACCTTCTCGGCGTAAATACTGCCCATGATTGCATATTGAGCCAGGTGTTCCGGCTTTGCATCCACATTTGCACCCAAGTCAAGCATCAGGAAGCCTTTTCCGTCCAATGTAGGAAGAGTCGGTGCAAGTGCCGGGCGCTCGATTCCCTCAATTCTTCCCACTAGAAATAATCCAGCTGTCATTAACGCTCCGGTATTTCCTGCAGAAATACAAGCGTGAGCTTCTCCATTTTTCACAGCCTGCGCCATCATCACCATGGAAGCATTCTTCTTTCTCTTTACAGCTCGCACCGGTTCATCGGACCCTTCAATCACCTCATCCGAATGGACGATGGTTAATCGTTCATGTGAAGGAAGCCATTCTTTGATTTTGGTTTCATCGCCATATAATAAAACTTCAATATCATGGAACTCTTCAAGTGCTTTCTTCACACCAAGGACAATCTCTTTAGGAGCATGATCTCCGCCCATTGCATCAACGGCTAACTTCATCTATGCTTCATCCTTTTCCGTTTTTTTGGAGCGGTACATCTCGAAGTCCCCTGTGAAAGCAAGTTCTCCTCCGACAAAACTCTGTACCTCAACCATTGTTCGATCTTTTTCGTCTACTATATGTATGACCTTTGCCTTTGCCACTACTCTTTCACCCTCTTTTACAGGACGTGTAAAGCGAATCGTGGATTTGGCAGTCAACGCCAATTCATCATTTATTACCGCAACAGCCAATGAATTCGCCTGTGCGAAAAGATGGTGTCCTCTTGCGATTCTATTTCTCACAAAGACATGTTCAGCTCTGACATCAAAAATAGAAATCGCACTTTCATCTAATTCTATATCAATTATTTCCCCTATGACCTCTTCGATCGGCAATGATTTCACTTCATCTTCAAATGATTTTTCCGCTACGTTTTTGATTCTCTCCCGAAGTTCCGGAATTGATCGTTCCATTCGATCCAAGCGTATCGTTTGAACACTTACACCAAACCGCTCTGCCAATTCCTCATCTGTTATAAAGGGGTTCTCTTTTATTGTCTCTAATAGGTTCGCTTGTCTTTCTTTTTTCGAAAGTCTCATTATTCAACACCGTCCACTATTAGTACTAGGTACTAATAGTAGTATATAATCTAAAAAAGCAGATTGCAAGAAATAATCTTACAATCTGCCTTTCTAGTCGAGCTTTTCACCTTCCATTATTCCCGATTCTGCTAAAAATGAGCGCAATCTTTCCCATTCCGGGTCTTTCCAGAAACTTTCAGAGTTAATCAGCGATGCGGCATCGTCCCTTGCCACTTCCAATGCCCTGTAATCATGCACCATATCGGCTACTTGGAATTCAGGAAGCCCGCTTTGTTTCTTGCCAAAAAAATCCCCGGGTCCGCGCAGTTCCAGGTCTTTCTCACTCAGCACGAATCCGTCATTGGTTTCTGTCATAATTTTCATCCGTTCTTTACCGACCTCTGTTTTCGGTTCGGCCAATAATATACAATAAGATTGGTCTTCCCCCCGGCCGACACGCCCACGCAATTGATGCAGCTGCGATAAACCGAATCTTTCTGCATCATAGATCAGCATAAATGTGGCGTTCGGTACATTGACCCCGACTTCTACAACCGTTGTCGATACAAGAACCTGAAGATTATTTGAACTGAACTGTCTCATCACATCATCTTTTTCATCTGGATGCAGCCGTCCGTGCATGAGTCCTACATTATACCGTCCTTCAAAATAGACAAGAAGCTGATTGTATACATCGATCGCATTCTGGACATCCAGTTTATCGGATTCCTCTATCAGAGGACAAATGACATAAGCCTGTCTTCCCTGATCAAGCTCTTTATCCATAAACGTCAGGACTCGGGGGAGCATATCAGCTTTTGCCCAATACGTTTCGATCGCTTTTCTTCCTGCCGGCATTTCGTCAATGATGCTCACATCCATTTCACCAAAAACCGTAATGGCAAGAGTTCTCGGGATTGGGGTTGCAGTCATGAATAATACATCAGGACTTTTCCCTTTTTCTCTTAATACCCTTCTTTGATTAACCCCAAAACGATGCTGTTCATCGGTGACCACCAGTCCCAGTGATTTAAACTCCACATCATCTTGGATCAAAGCATGGGTTCCGATCAAAATATCAACTTCTCCTTCTTTTAATTTTTCTAAAAGAAGTTTTCGTCTTTTCCCTTTAACAGAACTTGTCAGCAGTGCGACTGATAAGCCCGCAGGGGATAATAGCTCACTCATCGATTCTGCATGCTGCTCAGCCAATATCTCAGTGGGAACCATGAGGGCACCCTGGTAGCCCGCTGTCACGGACGAAAACAACGCAATCGCAGCAACAACGGTCTTCCCAGATCCAACATCCCCTTGTAACAGACGATTCATCCGGTAAGGTGACTTCATGTCCGCAGAGATTTCGTTCACTACTCTTTTTTGTGCACCTGTTAACGGAAATGGCAGCGAATCCGTGAATGATTTTATTTTCCCCACATCATAATGCTGCTGAATCCCAGATGAGTGTTCTCTTTCAAACTTTCTTAGTGCCTGCATTTTCAGCTGAAACAATAAAAATTCTTCATATACAAATCTTCTCCTCGCCTGCTTCATGCCGGAAGGAGAATCCGGGAAGTGCAATTGATACAGCGCTTCTTCACGGCTCATCAATTTGTATTTTCCCAATAAAACCGCAGGCAGATTCTCAGACACTAAATAGGAATACTCGTCGAAAGCTTTTTTTATGAATTTGCTTAGTGTATTATTCTTCACATTCCCTTTCAGCGAATAGACAGGCTCGAAATCCCCCTCTTTGTTATGAGGCCCGGCTTGAAAATGCTGTACCGTTATGACTTGTCTATTCTTATCCCATCTACCTGTGACTGTGACAATATCATGAAGTGCCATCTTTTTCTTCAGATAAGGTTGATTGAAGAAAACCGCTTGAATTAAATATCTTCCAACCAGTACCCTGACCGTGAGTCTGGATTTTTTTTTGCCATAGTACATCAGTGAAGGTTCTGAATGGACTTTCCCTTCAACTGTGACTCTTTCATCATGGGCTACTTCTTCTAAATCTCTCAGCCTGTAATCCTCATAGCGGTATGGCAAATACTCCAATAGATCCAGAACGCTGTTTATCCCCATTTGATTAAACTGCTGCGCAGTTTCCTCACCAATCCCCTTAATGCTCTGGATCGTCAGCTCATCATTATGAATCTTCACGTTTATTCAGAGAAACCCCGAAAATTTTCGCTTCTAATTCCCTGCCTGTAGGAGTAGCGGCTAAACCGCCTTGAGCCGTCTCCCTCAGGGCGACGGGCATAGTTTGACCGATTTTATACATAGCGTCAATTACTTCATCGCAAGGAATACGGCTGGTGATTCCGGCAAGGGCCATATCGGCTGCGACCATCGCATTGGCCGCACCCATCGCGTTCCGTTTGACACATGGGACTTCCACTAATCCTGCTACAGGATCACATACAAGGCCGAGCATATTCTTCAATGTAATGGCCATTGCTTCTGCTGATTGAGACGGAGTGCCTCCAGCTATTTCAACAATCGCAGCCGCAGCCATCCCGCTTGCAGATCCCACTTCAGCCTGACAGCCGCCCGCTGCCCCTGAAATCGATGCATTATTCGCAACCACAAATCCAAATGCACCCGATGTAAACAAGAATCTGATCATTTCATCTTTTGATGGATTCAATTTATTTTTTACTGCAAATAATGTTCCAGGCACAACCCCTGCCGATCCGGCTGTCGGAGTTGCACAGATCGTACCCATGGCTGCATTAACTTCATTCGTTGCTACGGCTTTACTGACGGCGTCCAAAATGGTATCACCTGTTAATGATTTTCCTTTTTCGATATACTTCTGCAAGAGAACAGCGTCCCCGCCGGTCAACCCGGAGTGGGATTTAACCCCTTCCAGACCCTTTGCTACAGCTTGTTCCATCACTTCCAGATTCTTTTCCATCTGAGCATATATTACTTCGTACGTTTTACCTGTAAACTCTATCTCCTGCTCAATCATGATATCGGATATTTTTTTGTTTTGACTCTCAGCCAGTTCAATTAACTCGGCAACATTTCTAAACATGTAGAAACCCCCTTACAATGCTGATGTAAACGTTCTCATAATATGAATGATTCAATCTGATATTCTCGTTACTTGCGTGATACTAGACAATGATGAGATTTCGTCGATTACTGCATCATCGATTGGCTGATCCACTTCAATCGTCATCAACGCCATTTTTCCTTTTTCTTTTCTGGAAACATCCATATGACCGATGTTCAACTGATGTTTAGCTAATATATTTGACACAGAAGCAATCGCACCGAATCGATCATCGTGTACAACCAGAATGGCAGGATGATGGCCAGAGAGTTTCAGTTCAAAACCGTTCAGCTCGATGATTTCAACTTTTCCTCCCCCAATGGAGATGCCGACAAGTTCCAATTCACCTTCGTCGTCCCCCATCTGGATCCTGGCAGTATTCGGATGATCGGTAATCGCATCTTCTTCATGGAATTTCACTCTTATACCTTTTTTTCTTGCTTGATCGATTGAATGGATAATCCGTTCATCAAACGTATCGTAATCAAGAATCCCTCCAACGATTGCAACATCTGTTCCATGACCCTTATACGTTTTTGCAAAAGAACCATAGAATGATATCGTTACCCACTTAGGCTCGCGCCTGAATAGATTCCTCGCAATCCTGCCGATACGTGCCGCTCCGGCAGTATGAGAACTTGACGGCCCTATCATCACAGGACCAATAATATCAAAAACACTTTTATACTTCACCGCAGATTCCCCCTGTTCTTACAAGCAAACTACATTTAGTTTAACATAATATAAGGGGACAAGCGCTTTATTAGTGCCGTCCCCATTAGTCCCTTTATTCGATTGAGAATATATAGGAGTAGAGTGGCTGTTTACCGTTATGAACTTCCACTTCCACATTTTCATAATGTTCTTCTACGAATTCCTGTAAGGATTGTGCATCCTCTTCGGTCACATCTTCACCATACAGGATGGTAAGTATTTCGGAGTCTTCATCCAGCATGATATCCAGAAGTTTCTCTGCAGATTGACCACGGTCCTTTTCAGCTATCACAATCTTACCTTCTGCGATCCCCATGAAATCATCCTTCGAAATCGCCATACCGTCGATATTTGTATCTCTGACAGCATACGTGATCTGACCTGTTTTCACATGCTGAGATGCACCGCTCATCGTCTTTTTGTTATCTTCCACTGAAGACGTTGGATTGAATGCAAGTAATGCTGCCATTCCCTGGGGGACAGTCTTCGTCGGCACTACAGCAACCTCTGCACTCAGTACCTCCGCAGCCTGTTCCGCGGCCATGATAATATTTTTATTATTGGGCATGATGATGACTTTCTTTGCATTCACTTCTTCTACAGCCTTCACAATATCTTCGGTACTCGGATTCATCGTCTGCCCGCCTTCGATCACGGTCGTTGCACCAATGCTCTTAAAGAGTTCCGAAATCCCTTCCCCCATTGCAACAGTAACAATCGCGAAGTCCACTTCCTTTTTAACAGAAGGGGCTTCTGTCTTGGCCGGCCGTGATTGACCTACGATACTGCTGTGCTGCTGTCTCATATTTTCAATCTTTATATTGATGAGGCTTCCGTATTTATGTCCATAAGACAATACATTACCGGGTTCCTCCGAGTGAATATGTACTTTTGCAAGCTCATCGTCACTGATCACCAGCAGCGAATCACCAAATTCGCTTAAATCATTACGGAAGTCTTCTTCACTAAATGCCTGCTTATCATCCTCGAATTTGACCATGAATTCTGTACAGTAACCAAATTCAATGTCTTCAGTACTCATGAAATCCTGAGCTGTCTTATGATGTTCTGCACTTACAAGATCATTCATGGAAGGTAATGAGGCTTGTTCTGAGACCTTTTCTCCTTTTAATTCAGCCAGGAAGCCTTCATATACAAATAATAGACCTTGACCTCCGCTGTCTACCACTCCCACTTCCTTTAATACAGGAAGAAGGTCGGGTGTACGATCCAGTGAAGCTTGTCCTTCTTTCACGATCGCTTCCATTACTTTTATGAAATCAGTCTCATTTTGTGAAACTGCCACACCTTTTTTTGCAGCATCTTTTGCAACCGTCAGGATTGTCCCTTCCACTGGTTTCATTACAGCCTTATAAGCCGTTTCCACTCCAGTCTGTAAAGCATCCGCAAATTCTTTACTGGTTAACGAGCTTTTTCCTTCGATTGCTTTTCCAAATCCTCTAAACAACTGGGAAAGGATAACACCAGAGTTACCTCTTGCCCCCATCAACAACCCTTTAGAAAGAGCAGTAGCAACATTCCCAATATGATCTTGAGTCTTTTGCTGAACTTCCTTTGCACCTGAAGTCATTGATAAATTCATATTTGTTCCAGTATCACCATCAGGAACAGGAAAAACGTTCAGTGCATCAACCAGCTGTGCATTAGCAGACAACTTGGCAGCACCTTGAATCACCATGCCGGCAAAACGTTTCCCTTCCAAAGATGTAATCGACACAAATCTTCCTCCTCACTACGGGTTCGTTACTCGAACCCCCTGCACAAAAATATTTACTGAATCTACCGCCAAGCCGACGGTCTTATCAAGGGTATATTTAACCTTGGATTGTACGTTATGAGCAATCTCAGAAATTTTTGTACCATAGCTCACAATAATATACATATCAATATGTACTTCCTCTTCATCTTGACGGACGATCACTCCGCGAGTGAAATTCTCTTTACGTAAGATATCTGTAAAACCGTCTTTAATTTGATTCTTTGAAGCCATTCCAACAATTCCGTAGCAATCCACCGCTGCACCTCCAGCAATCATTGCAATGACATCATTTGTAATATCAATTTGTCCGTACTGCGTTTTCAATTCGATGGACATGGAATGTTCTCCCCCTTTAAATACATGCTTGGCTAAAAACATTTTACTATAACTATGCGCTTTTTGAAAGCTAAAGTATAGTCTGGGCACTATTTATGCTCAACATCTCTCATTTTTTCCAAATTACAGTCCTTTACACTTAGAAATAGAAAAAAGACGCCCTTGTACAAAGACGTCTCCCCATTTTTAAGTATTATACACGCTCAACTTTACCTGATTTCAACGCTCTCGCAGAAACCCATACTTTCTTAGGTTTACCGTCCACAAGAATACGAACTTTTTGCAGGTTAGCACCCCACGTACGCTTATTCGCATTCATAGCGTGAGAGCGAGCGTTACCAGCGCTAGCTTTACGGCCAGTTACTACGCATTGTTTTGCCATAATCTATTCCCTCCTCACTAACAAGAAGCTGAAGTACTATTTCAGTTCTACATTTCGCTTTTTTCATAAAGATACTTTAATAATTTATCACACAAGCTTCCAGAATGCAATACTACAAATTAAACCTTTCAAGAAAAAATACTTTACACCAAGAAAAGCGTAGGTGGGCGTTTTGCTCCCTCTGAAAAATGTTCTTTGGCTTTAGAGGCGCTCTTTGCCTCAAAAGCCGAAGGTTAATTTTCAGACGGGAGCAGACCACCGGAGCTGGACATGTAGAAAAGCGGAAGGGCTTTGCTCAGAGGCTGGTGGCATAAGACGAAACAGGACGGGGAGGCGTTCTTTGCCTTCTTGGCCGGTTTGGGCTTATGACATGTGCCTCTAAGCCCTGGAGCTGGACAAAAGAAAAGCGGAAGCAGCTCGTTCAGAGGCGACAAGCATAAGACAGGGCAGCCACAAAGGCGCACTTTGCCTTTTTGGATGGCATGGCTTAAGTCTCGAGCCTCTAGCCGCCGGAGCTGGACAAGTAAAAAGCCTAAGACCTTCAACACATAAAAAGAAGGCAGCACCGCGCTGCCCCCAATCTCTTCATTATTCTTTCTTGAAAGTCCCCAACATCGCTCGAACCAGCCCACCCAAGAACTTAGGTAATTTAATTGTATAAAATCGCATTCCAGTCCCTCCCCGCAATCTAAAGAACGTAATGTTTCGTTTGACATCGTTTCAGTCTATTCAAGCAGTTTCAATTAAGTACGTCTTCTTTCTTAAATGGGTCAAGAAGCTGAATCGCTGCTTCTTATCACCATTAATATGCCATTTGTAAAAGAAAAAGTACCAGATGATTGTATAAGTTCATTACTAATACATAGTGTTGAACCACGGAAAATATTCCGGTTTTTTAGCGGGTACTTAAATCCGGTGAGTGTCAATTTTTCAACAGAATCGGTTATGGGAACGAAAGAAACATACTCGCGGGAAGCCTCTTCAACTACTATATGCTCACCCGGTTTTGCGATCCAGAGATGATTTTGAATATCGATCAGTTCACACTTTATACCTGACGCGAGCAAGTCCTGCTGCATCAATAATTGGACATTGCCCATAAAGTGATCCAGCCGTCCGCCCGTTGCCCCGAATATCTTGATTGAATGAGGGTTCTGCGTTAGGACCCAATTCAAGGCAAGTTCTAAATCCGTTTCATCTTTTTCGGGCTGATAGGTGTTTACAGATTTCACCCTATCCTTGATCATAGTCCATTCATGTTCGCTTACAGAATCAAAATCCCCGAATGCCCCTTCTGGTTCGAGGTTGTTTTGCAGGAGGGTGAACACCCCCCGATCCACTCCAACCCATTTCACATATTTTGAGTGGAAAGCTTTTAAATCAGGTAAATATCTCTCAGGTCCCCCTGCGACTATACAGTATTCCATTGATTTCACCCCATTTATATAAAATAGACTGATCCATCTCTTACTGGATCAGTCTCCGTCACTATTTCGACAGTGATTTTCTTAAGTCTTCAATCGCTGCTGCTCTATTTGCCTGATTATAAATCGCTGAACCTGCTACAAACACATCCGCTCCAGCTTCGGCACAAATGGCTGCTGTTTCCGGATTGATACCGCCATCTACTTCAATTTCAAGAGATGGATTCGTTTCTTCTGCCCAGTTTCGGATCTGCCTGATTTTAGGAACGACGGATGAAATGAAGGACTGACCCCCGAATCCCGGATTGACCGTCATCAATAAGACCATATCAATATCGGATAGAATGGGTTTAACCCATTCTGCAGGTGTTGCCGGATTCAGTACGACGCCAGCTTTGACACCTTTGCTTTTAATTAATTGAATCGTCCTGTGGACATGTGGTGCCGCTTCGACATGGACTGTGATATAGTCCGCCCCCGCGTCGGCGAAAGCCTCGATATAGTTGTCCGGCTTCTCGATCATCAGATGAACGTCGAGCGGCAGATCAGTGAGCGGGCGAACGGCCTTCACCACTATCGGTCCCATCGTGATATTCGGTACGAAATGGCCGTCCATTACATCGATATGGATGTAATCAGCGCCTCCATTTTCGACGTCCTTGATTTCTTTTCCCAGATCCGCAAAGTTTGCAGACAATATGGATGGTGCTATTTTCATTTCTTAATACCTCGGCTTTCTATCTTTTATTTCTTGATGGAATGTCAGGTAATGATCGTAGCGGTAATCCGGTATGGCACCTGTTTGTACCGCATCCTTCACTGCACATTTTGGTTCATTAATGTGCAGGCAGCCCCTGAATTTACAATGCTCTGCCGCTTCTGCCATTTCAGGGAAACATTGCGGCAGTTCGTCCATTTCGATATCAGTAAACTCAAGTGAACTGAATCCTGGCGTATCCGCAACTAATCCATTGTCGATGTGAATCAATTCGACATGTCGGGTTGTGTGTTTCCCTCTCCCTAAATGAGTGGAAATCATGGCTGTCTTTAAATCCAGTTCGGGTTTGATTACGTTCAATAAAGTTGACTTGCCCACTCCGGACTGGCCGGCAAACACGGACGTCTTGCCCCTCATATAAGGAGACAATTCTTCAATTCCTTGCTCTGTTTTGGATGAAGTGGCTACCACTTCATACCCGAATGACCGGTAATGTCCCACATATTTTTCAATCTCATCAACTTCATGGGATTGAAGTAAATCCATTTTAGTAATGCAGATCAGCGGTTCGATTTGCTTGCTTTCCACCAATACAAGAAAACGGTCCAGTAACGTGGTGCTGAAATCCGGTTCACGTGCGGAAAAAACCAAAATAGCCTGATCAACATTTGCGATGGGAGGGCGCACCAGTTCATTCCTTCGTTGGAACACTTTAAGGATATAGCCTTCTGTTTCGTTTTCTGCCTGGAATTCTACATAGTCACCTACGAGCGGGGTCACTTTATTCTTCCGGAACACGCCTCTGCCTCGGCATTGAGTGACCTTTCCATCGGAAAGAACATAATAAAATCCACTTAATGCTTTGATAATTTTCCCTTCTGCCATTCGGGACCTCCTTATCGATCAATAAACATTCAAGTATGTATACATTCATTATATAGCATTTAGTAGTATAAAGGAAAATAAGAGGGCTGTCCCCCCAGGTTATCAGAAACCTGAGGTACAGTCCCTCTCACTTATCATTCTTCGTCTTTAGGATACTCAACGGTACCTGATTTATACTCGTTTCCATCGACCATGACCTTGTACTTACCCTGGCTGCCCTGTTCCAGCAGGAAATTCAATGTGAATTTCGTCTCTTCGGTTATGCCGGTCTTCTCTTCACTGTCTTCAAACGTACTATCCTTATCTTCGATGAAAATTTCGACAATTTGAGGAGTGGTACCATCCCCTTCATACGGGACGGTAACTTCTAAAGGGACTTCCTTTTCTTTAACAGGTTCAGGGCCTTTTGACATCACCACGTATACAGTATCACCTTCGTATGTTGGAGTGCCGGGTTTTGTCCCTTGTGATATTACATGACCTTCGGCTACATCTTCTGAATACTGTTCTTCCGAAGTCACAATGGATATGCCCCTGGAATTAGCATAATCATCGAGGACTTTTTGACTCATGTCCCTTAGATCAAGTAATTCAAAAGACGATGGACCGGTACTTACAGTAAAGGTAACGGTTGTTTCACTGGCAACGACTTCATCCCCGGGTGAAGGGTCCTGCTCAATGATTGTTCCTTCTTCTTCTTCGTTGGATGGTTCTTCTTCTTTCTTGACTGTAAAGCCTTGTTCCTCGAGACTGGAAGCAACTTCTTCAAAGTTCTTCCCTTTGAAGTCCCCCACTTCCACCTTTTCCTTACCCGTACTGACGTAAAGGTCGATTGAAGATCCTTCATTTGCCATGCGCCCTGCCTTAGGGTTTGTTTTGATCACTTCACCCTCAGGTACGGTGTCGCTGGACTGCTCTTTTGTTTCACCGACTATAAACCCTTCAGATACGATGATCGAAACAGCCTCTGTAGGTTCCTTTCCTGCAACATCCGGGACCTTTATCTCTTTAGGACCCAACAGTTCAGGGAGAACCGTTACAGCTGCAACCCCCAATAATATCAGCAGAAAGAACAGACTGATGATCAGGACCGGCCATTTCCTCTTTTTGTTTTTCTTCTTGGATTTATCCTTTTTTCCTTTTGCCGGTTCAGCTTTCTTTGCAGCTTTGACTGATTTAGCAGGCTTCGTGTCCGGATTTGATTGGGTATGAATAATGGTATCATCGAGATTTGAGGAACCTTTATCATCCGTTATGACCGGGATGGCCTTAGTGGCTTCGTCATCCATCGGAACAGAGAACTTCGGTTCATTCAACCGGTCGGGATTGAGTGCGGTTGTTAAATCATCGTCCATATCTTCCAGACTTTCATATCTCCTGAAAGGATCTTTGGCTGTAGATTTCAAAACAATATTCTCTACACTTTGCGGGATGTCGGGATTCCACCTTCTCAAAGATGGCGTTTCTGACTGCAAGTGTTTCAAAGCGATTGAAACAGCTGATTCCCCAGAAAACGGAAGCCGCCCCGTCAATAATTCAAACATGACGATTCCAAGTGAATAAATATCCGATTTCTTTGTCGCCATGCCGCCCCTCGCCTGTTCTGGTGACAGATAATGCACAGAGCCAAGAACGGAATTTGTCTGGGTGATCGAGGTAGCGCTGAGAGCCATGGCAATTCCGAAATCAGTGATTTTCACATTGCCTTCTTCATCGACAAGGATATTATGGGGTTTGATATCCCGGTGAACGATATGATTTTGATGAGCATGTGATATCGCCAGGGTCAATTGTTTCATAATATCCAGTGCTTCATTGACACCGACCGGCGAGTGCTGCTGTATGTATTGTTTCAAGGTCATGCCTTGCACATATTCCATTACGATATAATAGAGATCGTCCTCTTCCCCTACATCATAGATACTGACGATATTCGGGTGTACAAGACTGGTGGCAGATTGTGCTTCCCGTTGAAATCGTTTTATAAATTCTTCTTCATTCGCAAAATCCATCCGGAGCATTTTAATGGCCACTTCACGATCAAGAATCATATCGTGTGCCAGATAAACGTTGGCCATGCCTCCGCCGCCGATCAGTTTAATGATTCTGTATCGGCCACTGATGCGCTTTCCATTCATCATGTACTATCACCCGCTTTCCGTTTCAGCGGCATACTCGACGATAAGGACGGTAATATTATCTTCCCCGCCATAATCGTTAGCCAAATGAACGAGCTTCTCGCCTTTTTTACCGAGAGAGTCATCATTTGATAAGACCTCTTTCATTTCTTGTTCTGAAACTTTATTCGATAATCCATCCGAGCATAGAAGCAGTACATCTTCATCTTCGAACATAATCGTCTTTATGTCCATCGAGATCGTTGCTTCTGTTCCAAGAGCCCTCAAGATCACATTCTTCCTTGGATGATGTTCTGCATCTTCTTTGGAGATTTCGCCGCTCCTTACAAGTTCGTTCACTAATGTATGGTCTTCTGTAAGCTGATGAAACCCGTTCTCATTTAATATATAGCCCCTGCTGTCCCCTATATTCACTATGGTAGCAAACAGTGAAGTACAGATTGCTCCAACGAGGGTGGTTCCCATTCCTTCACATTCTGTATGGGATTGAGAATAACTATAAACTTCTTGGTTCACTTCGTTAATAGTCGTTTTTAACCAATTTTCAGCCTGGTCTGCAGTCTGGAATTTGTCCGTTTTTTCCCACATGTCCTTCAAAATGGATATCGCCAGCGTACTCGCTACATCTCCTGCACGATGTCCACCCATCCCATCAGCTACTACTGCAAGATAGTCTCCATGAGAATTCTTGAATACACCGACACTATCTTCGTTAAGTTGACGCACTTTCCCTTTATCCGTATTATACACAGTTTTCACTTAGGTCACCTCTTCTCTTCTTTCCGCTCCCCAATGCAGCGCCCCACCTGCCCTCATGCCACCCGTTCACAATTTCATGGTTCAAAAGCATCAACGTAATCTTGAGTGACAAATGGCCTGTGGAACAAAAAACATTCTTCCTATAACAGAGATAATGTGCTTCTAGTACATGTACGACTTAAATCGAGTATTTTCCTGCTTGCAATATACAAAATCATTCAAATTACGATATTTCCATGCGGATTTGGTTTATGACCCCTTTTTGATAAAACAGGAAATGTAAAAACCATCTCCGCCAAAATCCTGTGGAAACACTTGCAATTCATTTCCTTCAATAAAAGGTTGTACCGTTCCGGGAAGGTTTTTTAAATGATACGGTTCAAATTCAGGATGATCACTTAAGAAAGAATGGACCGTTCCTTCATTTTCATTCTTATCAACTGTACAGGTACTGTATACTAAAATTCCACCAATTTGAAGCAGTGGCGCTACTGCTGATAAGATGTCGAGCTGTATTTTTTGAAGAGATTGCAAATCGGATTCTTTTTTCGCGTATTTAATATCCGGTTTTCTTCTTAGTACACCCAACCCGGAACATGGTGCATCGACGAGTATGCGATCGAAGCTTTCCCTCTGGAATTTCTCACTGGCTTTTCTACTGTCCAAAGGGGAGGTGAATATATTCGAAAGACCTAAACGGGCGGCGTTTTCGTCAATCAGCTTGACTTTATGCTTATGCAAATCCAATGCATATACCTCGCCCGTTCCTCCAAGCAGTTCAGCGATATGAGTTGTTTTGCCTCCCGGGGCAGCGCATGCATCCAAAACTTTCATATTCTTTTTCAATTCAAGAGCATGTGCAACCAGCATGGAGCTTTCGTCCTGTATGGTTAATTCGCCGTTGCGGTAGGCGTCCGTTTTTACAAGATTACCTCTCAGCGTTTGTACGGCTTCATCCGTCACCGGGCTTGCCTTCACCTCTATACCTGTTTCGCTTAAGTTATGTATAAGCTGCTCTCTAGTCAGCTTGGTAGTATTTACCCGTGCTGTTTGTTTCGGAGCGACAAGGTTCATCTCGCACATCTCCTGTGTTTTTTCCAAACCGAACTGCTCTTCCCAGCGTTTCACCAGCCAGAAAGGATGACTAGTTTCTATTGAGACTCTTTCAATCGGATCTTTTATCTCTTCCAAGGAAGGGATGCCTTTTCTCTGGATTGAGCGAAGCACTCCATTAACCAAACCCGAGATCCCTTTATGCCCTCTTTTCTTTGCAATTTCCACCGCTTCATGTAGTACCGCTCTATCAGGAATACGGTCCAGATAAACAATCTGGTAAAGGGACAATCTCAATAAGTGGCGCACCCAGTCATCAAGCTTTCCCTTTATGAAGGGAGCAAGAAAATAGTCGAGGGTCAATTTCCTCTGTATAGTTCCATAGGTAAGTTCAGTCAAGAGACCAATATCTTTTGAGGGGAGTTCGTTCTTCTCAATGACAGAATTCAACAGTAGATTGCTGTACGATTGATTCTTATCGACTGCTTCAATGACATCCAATGCAGCTTCCCTCACGCTTTTCTTTTTTTTACTCATCTTTTTCTCCTAACTTCATTCCTTCTTCTAAATGCGCACCTGCACCGCGGAGGTAGTCCACAGCGCTCATACGTTTCTTTCCGGAAGGCTGCAAGTCTGTTATTTTAATTGCAGTTTCATTTCCGGTTGATACGACGAATCCGTCCTTTTGCACATCAATGATCTCACCCGGACTGGAAGAATTACTGATGATCTTTTCTCCCCACCATACCTTGATGACCGCACCGTCAAATGTCGTATAGGCTACCGGCCAAGGGTGCATGCCTCTAATATGGTTATAAATTTCTTCGCCTGATTTCGTCCAGTCGATCTTTTCTTGTTCCCTCTTGATATTCCTGGCAAAAGTAGCTTTATTGTCGTCTTGTTTTGCAGGATCGACTTTGCCCTCCAGCAAGTCGGGTAAAGTCTCAATCAACAGTTTAGAACCCGCTTCACTCAGTTTGTCATGAAGTGTGCCGACATGGTCTGTTTCTTCGATCTCCACTTCTACCTGGCTGATCATATCACCTGCATCAAGCCGCTCTACCATGTACATGATGGTTACCCCTGTTTTTTTCTTTCCTTGGATAATAGAGTAGTGAATGGGCGCTCCGCCTCTTAATTCTGGAAGTAATGATGCATGAACGTTTATACAACCGTAAGGCGGAGCCTCCAGTAATTCTTTCGGCAGGATCTGCCCGAAAGCTGCCGTGACGATAAGGTCAGGGTGCAGGGCAAGTATTTCATCCAACTCCTCTTGGACCCTGATTTTCTCAGGCTGATAAACAGGGATTCCATGCTTCATCGCCTCTGCTTTGACAGGTGGCGGTGTCAGAACCCGTTTTCTCCCCACCGGCCGGTCCGGCTGTGTGACAACCGCGATCACGTCATAGCCTGCTTGCAGGAGAGATTGTAAAACCGGCACTGAAAAATCTGGTGTTCCCATAAAAACGATCTTTGTCATTTAACTTCATACCCTTCTAAATCTTCTTCGGTTATATATTTTTCTATTTTCGTTGTAAACAGAACCCCATGTAAATGATCTATTTCATGCTGGATGGCACGTGCCAAAAAACCTTTTGCCTGAAACTCCACCAGCTTCCCTTTCCTGTTAAAAGTGCGGACTTTTATAGAAGATGATCTTGTTACCTCCCCGTACAGTCCCGGAAAGCTAAGACAGCCTTCGAGATCTGTATCAGTCCCATCGTTTTCGATGATTACAGGATTGATCAATTCGATTGTTCCTGTTTCATCACCGATATCGACAATCGCCACCTGAAGATCCACTCCTATTTGAGGTGCAGCCAACCCCACACCATCCGCTTCAATCATCGTGTCATACATATTGTTCAGCAGTTTTTTTAGTTTTTTATCAAATTCAGTTACTTTTTCGCATTCCTTTTCCAGGATCGGATCAGGATGCATCACAATTGGAAGAATAGCCATTTATACCCTCATCTTTCTATATAACTTTACATCATCATATATGGATTCACATCAATCGAGATTGTTAAACCCGAAGATGCATATTGTTGTTGGAATTGATCTAATACTGTTTTGAGTGTGTCAGTAAGATTCGGTTCCCGCTTGTATTTTATCAAACATTGGTAACGATATCTATTTTTTATCCGTGGAATCGGAGAAGCCGCCGGTCCGAGAATAATTGTGGATTCCGACAAGCGTGAACGTATAAAGCCCGATAACTTTTCGGCGATGTCCACGACTTTCATCAACTCCTCATGACTCAGTGTGATCAGGGTAATGAAATAAAATGGCGGATAAGCCCCCATTTTTCTCATCATCATTTCTTGTGAATAAAATCGATCATAATCATGCTTGGAGGCAAGACCGATTGAATAATGCTCAGGCGTATAAGTCTGAATGACCACTTCACCCGGAAGAGAGTGCCTTCCAGCTCTTCCGCTTACCTGGGTCAAGAGCTGAAATGTTTTTTCCGCTGCCCGGAAGTCAGGTAAGTGCAGCATGGTATCGGCACTTAATACACCAACCAGTGTGATGTTGGGGAAATCGAGCCCCTTGGCAATCATTTGGGTACCGAGAAGGATGTCCGCTTTTCCTTCTCCGAAAGCGGTCAATAATTTTTCATGTGATCCCTTCCGGCTGGTTGTATCCACATCCATCCGGATGATCCTTGCACCGGGCAAGAGCTTATTCAACTCCTCTTCCACCTTCTGAGTGCCCGTTCCGAAATACCTGATATGTTCACTTGTACATTCCGGACATGCATTTGGAACACTTTCTTCATAACCGCAATAATGACATTTCATCCCATTCGAGAAGCGATGGTATGTAAGGGAAATATCACAATGCGGACATTGCACGACAAAGCCGCAGTCTCTGCACATGATAAAAGAGGAATGACCCCTCCTGTTTAAGAATAAAACCGTCTGTTCCCCTTTTTCCAATTTTTCCTGGAGCTTGTCAAAAAGTTCTTTAGAGAACATTGAACGATTTCCGTTTCTTAATTCTTCTCTCATGTCAACAATAGATACTTTCGGCAGCTCGCCATCATTCATCCTTTTACTTAGAGTCAAGAGCTCATAAACCCCTTTGGAAGCACGGGCGAAAGATTCCAAGGAAGGTGTGGCGCTTCCCAGGATGACGGGGCATTGATGATTCTCTGCCCTGTGAACCGCCACATCCCTCGCATGATAGCGCGGATTTTCTTCTTGCTTATAGCTCGTCTCGTGTTCTTCATCGATGATGATGATCCCAATATTTTCAAATGGTGCAAAAATAGCCGACCTGGCCCCCACAACCACTTTTACTTCTTTTCGCTGAATTTTTCTCCATTCATCATACTTCTCTCCGACCGATAATCCGCTGTGCAGTACTGCGACGTCATTCCCGAACCGTCCTTTAAATCGGTGGACCATTTGAGGTGTAAGAGAGATTTCAGGGACCAGAACGATCGCTTCTTTCCCTTTTTCCAATACACGCTGGATGGATTGGAGGTAGATTTCTGTTTTCCCGCTTCCTGTTACGCCATAAAGAAGGAATGTCTGATGAAGTGAATGGTCTATTTTTTCAAGGATGGGCTTGATGGCTTCATCCTGCTGATGTGTCAATGACAATGGTAAAGTCTTTTCAAAGACCCTGTTTTCATAAGGGTCACGGTATACCTCTACAAATGTTTCGAGCAGTAAGCCTTTATTTACTAATGATTTAATTGTGGAAGCTGTCGTCCCTGCTCCTTCAATGATCTCATTGACAATAAATCCGTGTTCTGCCTTTCCGTTCCGGGAAATAAATTCAATGACTTCTTTTTGTTTGGTTGCCTGGGGAGAAAGTCTATTAAGTACATCCTCAAGCTGCTCACCAAGGAAAGTAGGAAGTATCTTTTTTATTGTCTTCTTTTTCCCTTTTGCTTTCACTTTATAAACGACATCCACGTTCCCCAGTTTCACCTGCCTCTGGATGAGCGGAAGGAATCCGGCTTCTTCAACCGCCTTCCAGGAAACTTCACTCCCTTTTTGGAAGAAAGGTTTTAAAGAAAGTGGCAAATCTTCCAACTCTGCACGTTCTTCCATACGAAAAAACTTTTCATACTTCGCTTTCATAGCTGCTGGAAGCATAGCTTGAAATGCAGAAATTTTAAAACATAAGGTTTTATCTGTAAGCCAGTTCCCCAATGATAATAGTTCTTCATTCAGCACCGGGACAAGATCCATTGGTTCAGAAATCGCCTTCAGCTTGGAAACTTCACCTTTTTCTTTAAGATCGATAACGAATCCCTGTATGGTTCTGGGCCCAAAAGGAACTGCCACCCTCATACCGGGAGAGATACTGCCAATCCATTTATGGGGTACCAGATAATCATAGGTGCGATCAGTCTGCATTGCGGGAACATCAACAATGACACTAGCTACGTTCTTCATGTTTATTCCTCATTTGTGTTATTGCTTCTTTGAAAATTTCCTTCGCGGCTTCATGTTTGGAAAGCAGCGGCAATTGCCGTATTCCACTCTCTGTAAAAATAGATACTTTATTTGTATCTGTTCCAAATCCCGAACCAGTTTCGGTAACATTATTGGCCACAATCATATCCGCGTTTTTTTTATGCAGCTTGGCTTTGGCATATTCCTCTACTTTCGTCGTTTCTGCTGCAAATCCGATTAGAAATTGATGATCTTTCTTCTCCCCGAGGCTTTTCAGGATATCTTTCGTCCGTTCGAATTCTAATACCAGATTACCGTCTTTCTTCTTTAATTTATGATCCATGACTTCAATCGGACGATAATCTGCGACCGCAGCACTTTTCACTACGATATCAGCTTGATTGAACACCGAGTGAACCGCAGCATACATTTCTTCTGCAGACAACACCTCTATATAATGAGCACCTGCCGGGGGTTGAATCGTTACGGGTCCGGAGATTAATGTCACATCGGCTCCCAACTGCAAAGCAGCCTCCGCCAGTGCATACCCCATCTTACCGGTGGAACGGTTTGAGAAGAAGCGTACCGGATCGACCATTTCCCGCGTGGGTCCTGCAGTAATCACAATCCGTTTTCCCTTAAGCAGTGAACTTTCGTTAATGGACTGGGCAAAGTGATCATGTATAATTTCCACGATTTTCTCTGGCTCCTCCAGTCTCCCTTTCCCGACATAACCACAAGCTAAGTATCCTTCACCCGGTTCGATAAATCGGCAGCCATCTTCGAATAGTGTCAGAATATTTCTTTGAACAGCAGGATGGTCATACATATGCACGTTCATCGCAGGGGCTAACCACACAGGTGCCTTGGTCGCGAGCAGGGTGGTTGATATCATATCATCCGCAATCCCATTCGCAAGTTTTCCGATTATATTTGCTGTCGCCGGGGCAACCAGGATTAGATCTGCCCAGTCAGCCAAGTCGATATGAGCTATTTTAGAAGATTCCTTCTCGTCAAACGTGTCCCAATATACATCCTGTCTCGACAGGGCTTGAAATGTTAGCGGTGCTACAAATTCCTTTGCTGATTCTGACATTATGACTTTTACTTCCGCACCGCTTTGCACAAGCTTACTCGTGAGAGCGGCAGCTTTATATACAGCGATTCCGCCTGTAACACATAATAGTATTTTCTTCCCCAGATTCATCGGACTTTCCCCCAGTACCTTTATACTTCCTTTTATTATGAAGGATTTTCAGCTAAAAAGAAAATAGGGCTGTCTCACGAAGATTCAAAAAATCTTCCGAGTCAACCCTTAGATCGTATCATTCGTTAAGAAATGCCGATATTACTCATCGGAATAAACAGCTTTTTCATCTCTTTCTTTCATGGATAATTGACCTGAGTGAATTTCTTCAAGCGCTTTGCCGACAAACTTTTGTGAAGCATATTTGTTCAAACGGAAATCCCCGGTATCCTGAAGATTTCTTGCTCGCTTTGCAGCGATGCTTACTAAAGAATATTTAGAATCTATCTTTTTCATTAATGAGTCAATGGATGGGTATAACATCTATTCAACCTCCAGCATTTTAATATATCGTTGTTGAACTTTTTCTCTTTTGCAATGTTCAGCCTGCACGATCGAGTTGATTTTTTCAACAGCATTTTCGATTTTGTCATTCTCTACGATATAATCATACAGATTCATCATTTCAATTTCTTTTCTTGCCGTGTTCAATCTTCCCTGTATGACTTCATTTGTTTCAGTGCCCCTGGTTACCAGGCGGTTCTGCAGTTCCGACAGGCTTGGCGGCGCCAGGAAGATGAATAATCCTTCAGGGAACTTATCTCGAACCTGCTGAGCGCCCTGAACTTCAATTTCAAGGAAGACATCTTTACCATTGTTGATTGTTTCACGGACATAGTCGACAGGAGTACCGTAATAGTTCCCTACAAATTCCGCATATTCAAGCAGCTTGCCCTTACCGATGAGTTCTTCAAATTCCTCTCTTGATTTAAAGAAATAATCAACTCCATCCACTTCACCCTCCCGCGGCATGCGCGTGGTCATCGAAATGGAATACTCAAATTTCGTATCTTCTTGGGAAAAAATCGCTTTACGCACTGTTCCTTTCCCTACTCCAGAAGGACCGGAAAGTACGATGAGCAACCCTTTTTCATTCATTTATTTACCCTGCCCTTCCTCTTGCAAATCCTCTTTATCCGTTAACCGATGAGCAACGGTCTCTGGTTGAACAGCTGACAATATCACATGATCACTATCCGTTATGATGACTGCGCGTGTTCTTCTTCCATATGTAGCATCCACTAAAGTACCCCGGTCCCTTGCATCTTGAATCAATCGTTTGATGGGTGCCGATTCAGGACTTACTATCGAGATGATCCGGTTCGCTGATACAATATTTCCAAATCCTATATTGATGAGCTTAATAGACATGACGCTCCTCCTAATCAATAGCTTAGTTTCTCCGTATTGGGAATAAACTAAACTTCTTATTCGACATTTTGTACTTGTTCCCTAAGCTTTTCAAGCGTGGACTTCAACTCAACCACCAAAGTGGTGATCCTTGAATCATTCGCTTTCGAGCCGATGGTATTTACTTCGCGATTCATTTCCTGAATCATAAAATCCAGCTTTCGTCCAACGGGTTCACCGCTGTTCAATGTGGAGTTAAAGTAAAGGATGTGGCTGTTCAGACGGGTTAACTCTTCCGTAATATCTGATTTATCAGCCATGATGGCCACTTCATTCAATAAACGGTTATCATCAATTGCACCATCACTGTACTCCATCATCTTCTTTCTAAGCTTTTCCCTATATTGAGTGACAACGTGCGGTGCAAAACTGATCAACTCAGAAACTTTTTGTTTGAAATGATTCAAGTGGGTCAGGAAATCCTCTTTCAAGGCTTCTCCTTCCTTCATCCTCATATCCTTTAACTCATTGGCAGCTTGTGCAACTGCTTGTAAGACCAAACGGTCAAGTTCTTCGTTTTCTTCTTCCAGTTCATCAATCGTGATGAACTCTTCCCTGGATAATAATTGATTTAACTCAATTTCACCCTTCAAGGAAAAGCGGTCGTTAATTTCATGTACTAACTGATAATAATCTCGAATGAGCTTCCAGTCAATATGCAGGTTTCGATGAACCAGTCCTTCTCCGGTAATGGTGATGAAAATATCCACTTTCCCTCTTTTGATAAATCCAGAAACCTGCTTCTTGATTTTATCTTCCAGCTTCATCAGCTGCCGGGGAAGCCTTATGGTGCATTCATGGAATCTATGATTCACCGATTTCATTTCGACTGTTATGGTATGTAGTCCTGAATCTATCTTACTTCTTCCAAAGCCTGTCATGCTGACAACCATTACGATCACTTCCAATCTATATGTATATTAGTGTATGTAATGTTGTTCGATTATGTATAGAGACTCCCGGCATTCATTTAAGACGGTACAAGCCAGTTATCATAGAAGATGAATGGTCGGAATATATGAAAAAGGTAATAGAGGACAAAACTCTATTACCTTTTGGATTATACCACATTTAACTATTTTTTTCTTGCAAAAAATGAGCCTGCCAGTAAAAAGGTCGGAACAGAGCTTAAACCGATGATCAATATCCAGTCCTTCAGTGCGATCGGCACCGTATGGAAGATCGGCTGCAGGGCAGGAATGTAAATGACCAAGAGCATCAAAATCAGGGATGAAATGACTGACCAAACAAGATACATATTTCCAAACGGATTTCTCGAGAATACTGACACTTCACTGCGGCAGTCAAACACATGTATCAATTGAGCCATGACAAGAGTGGCGAAGGCAACTGTCTGAGCGTAAGCAAGATGATCAGGGTGTGCTTTGTATGCCAGCATGAAAGCGAGCAGGGTGGCGATTCCAATCAGGAACCCCCGGGAAACGACTTTCCAGCCCAGTCCTCTTGCAAAAACACCCTCACTCATATTTCTCGGCTTTCTCTTCATCACATCATCTTCAGGCTTATCAAGTCCCAACGCCATAGCGGGAAGGCCATCGGTGACGAGGTTGACCCAAAGGATCTGGATCGGAACAAGTGGAAGCGGCAGTGCAAGCAGCATCGCAAATAACATGACAAGGATCTCCCCTACATTGGATGCAAGCAGGTATCTGATGAATTTCCGGATATTTTCGTAAATATTGCGCCCTTCCTGAATGGCGGATTTAATGGATGCAAAGTTATCATCCAGCAGGACCAGGGAAGAAGACTCCTTGGCAACATCTGTGCCTGTTATCCCCATTGCCACTCCGATATCAGCCGTCTTGATGGCTGGCGCATCATTCACGCCATCACCCGTCATCGCTACAACATGCCCCCTGTTCTGCAATGCTTTTACGATTTTTAATTTATGTTCGGGGGACACTCTCGCAAAGACAGTGACTTCTTCTACCACGTCCTGGAGTTCTTCGACTTCCATTTCATTTAACGCTTTTCCATCGAGTACTTTGTCATTCCTTTTCAATATGCCTAATTGCCCGGCGATTGCTTTAGCGGTCAGGACATGATCGCCAGTAATCATGACGGTTTTGATGCCTGCAGCCTTACACTCCCTTACTGCTTGTTTGACTTCCGGCCGAGGAGGATCGATCATTCCTTGCAGCCCGATGAATGTGACCCCTTCCTCCACATCTTTTTCATTCAATGATTCGACTTTTGCCCCTTGTAGCGGCTTGAATGCTATGGCAATATTCCTGAGGGCGTTGGAAGCCATTTCGCTGATCGCACCCTCTACCTTCTGAGATAATTCCCTGGTCTTCATTTGCAGCTTATCTTCCCATAGAATAGATTCACTCTTGGCTGCCAATACATCAGGCGCACCTTTTGTCACTGAAAATTGCTTTCCGTGTTGATCAACGACGACGACGCTCATCATTTTTCTCGTAGAGTCGAAAGGAAATTCCTTCACAATTTGAAATTTTTGCAATAAAGAATCCCTTTGCAATCCTGCTTTTATACCAGCTACCAATAGAGCTCCTTCAGTTGGATCTCCGTCCACCGCGAAGGTATTTCCCCGGGTGACAAGCTCAGCGTGATTACACAGCATTCCGAATGTCAGTAATTGATTAAGTGCTTTTTGGCTGTGCGGAGAAACCCTTTCTTCGCCGCTGTAAAATTGGCCATCCGGCTCATATCCGGTTCCCGTCACGGACCAGTTTCTTCCACCGCTCCATAATTGAGTGACGGTCATCTTATTCTGGGTCAGTGTACCGGTTTTATCGGAGCATATGACCGATGCACAACCCAGTGTCTCCACAGCTGGCAGTTTCCTGACAATTGCCTTCTTTTTGATCATTCTCTGTACGCCAAGTGAAAGCGCAACCGTAACGATGGCAGGAAGCCCTTCAGGAATAGCAGCAACAGCTAGTGACACTCCAGCTAAGAACATAGTATAGATGTCATGGCCCTGGATAACACCGACACCCACTACAAGAGCTGTTAGGATCAGGGCAACTGTTATGAGGATTTTACCCAACTCCTCGAGCCTTCTTTGGAGCGGCGTAATCATTGTTTCCGCTTTTTGCAGCATATCCGCAATTTGTCCCATCGCTGTCTTCATCCCGATGGCTGTTACGACGCCGACCCCATTCCCCCTCGTGATCATCGTTCCCATGAATGCCATGTTTTCCAAATCTCCGAGACTGTTATGATCTCCGATGACAGGAGCAGTCGATTTCGTGACCGGGACTGATTCACCTGTCAATGCAGATTCTTCTATTTCTAAGTTGTTGCATTCGATCAACCGGACATCCGCTCCGATACGATCTCCGCTAACAAACCGGATGATATCTCCAACAATGACTTCCCTGGAAGGGATTTTCATCCAGCTTCCATCTCTCAGTACCGAGACTTGCGGTGCTGACAGCTCCTTGAGTGCCTGAAGTGACTTTTCGGCTTTTCTTTCCTGGAAGAATCCAAGAAATCCGTTTATGAGGACGATGGCAATTATCGCTATTGCATCGATATACTCTCCCAATAATCCGGAAATAAGTGTAGCAGCGAGCAAAACAAGGACCATGAAATCTTTAAATTGGCTGAAGAATAATAACAGAATTGATTGCTTTTCTGCTTCCTCCAGCTGATTATATCCGAATTGTTTTCTTCTTTCGGATATGTCTTTTGCTGTCAGTCCGTTGTGATAATCGGTATTTAATGACTTTTCTATATCTTCCTGTCTCATCTCATGAAATTTCATGGAACCATTTCACTCTCCTCCTACGATAACGAAAAGTTGTTCTTCTCTTAGCATTCTTATTCAGACTCGTCCCAAAAAATGATATGATTTAAATATGTTTTGGGTAATTAAGCTTTGCTGATGGTTCAATCAATGTTTCTATTTAATACACCGCTGTTGTTTTCCTCCCTCGGTAGCAAGTGCCTGGAGCGGGAAGAAACGGTCAACGATTTTTTTTTATAAAAATACAAATAAATTTCAATAAAATACGTTTTGAAGAGGATGTTGGTTATGTCATTTGATGGATTGTTTACTAAAGCTATGACTTTAGAGTTGAAGGATAAGGTAATGAACGGCAGGATCAATAAGATTCATCAGCCATACAAAAATGAAATTATGCTGATCATCCGGGCGAATGGAAAAAACCATAAACTGCTCTTATCTGCCCACCCGAGTTATTCAAGAGTGCAGTTAACGAAGGAAGATTACGAGAATCCTTCAGTCCCGCCGATGTTCTGCATGCTTCTTCGCAAGCATCTGGAAGGATATATAATTGAAGATATCAAACAATCGGGACTCGACCGCATGATTATATTCGAGGTAAAAGGCAGGAATGAAATAGGCGATATTTCTTATAAGCAGCTCATCATCGAAGTGATGGGCAGACACAGCAATATCATATTAATCGATAAAGAAAGAAATATGATCCTGGACAGCATCAAACATATTTCCCCTAGCATGAATACTCACCGTACCGTATTGCCGGGACATGAGTATATTCTTCCTCCGCAGCAGGATAAGCGGAATCCCATTGAAGCATCGGAAGAAGATGTGCTCAGGGCATTGGATTTCAATTCTGGCAAATTGGATAAACAGATTGTCCAGGCATTCTCAGGTATCTCTCCCTTATTTGCTAAAGAAGTCCTCCATCGTGCAGGTCTTGGAAAACAAACAGCCGTTGCACATTCATTCCTTGGACTGATTTCGCTTGCGAGGGAAAATCGGATATCACCCACTCTCACGTTAGGTGAAAAGGAGAGCTTCTACTGGTTCGACATTGAGCATGAAGAGGGAGAAAAACTTTCATTTCCCTCCCTGAGTGAATTACTGGACCGCTTCTTTTACCAAAAAGCCGCAAGAGACCGGGTGAAGCAACAGGGCAATGATCTGGAGCGGTTTATTCGGAACGAAAGGGATAAAAACGTAAATAAAATCGAGAAACTAAAACAAACACTGGAAGATGCCCGGCAGGCTGATCGTTTTCAGCTATTGGGAGAACTCCTTACATCAAATTTATATGCAGTGGATAGAGGTATGAATGAGATAAGTGTCATGAACTACTATGATGAGGATGGGGGGAGCATAACCATTCCTCTGAATCCTCAGAAATCGCCTTCTGAGAATGCACAACACTATTTCTCGCGTTACCAAAAAGCAAAAAATGCGTTTGAGGTTGTACGCGAACAGATTGAAAAGGCAGAAGAAGAAATTGTCTACCTGGAGCAATTAATGCAGCAGCTGGACACTGCCTCCACAAAGGATGTAGAGGAAATACGCGAAGAATTGGAAGAAGAGGGTTATCTTAGAGCCCGGAAACAGTCAAAAAAGAAAAAAATGAATGTCAAGCCCGTTCTTGAAAGCTACACTTCAAGCGACGGTACACAGATCTTAGTAGGAAAAAATAATAAACAGAATGATTATTTAACAAATAAAGCTGCCTCTAAAGACGACATTTGGCTTCACACGAAAGATATACCAGGCTCTCATGTGGTCATCAAAAGCAGCGACCCAACAGACCGGACCATTAAAGAAGCTGCCAACATCGCAGCATACTTCAGCAAGGCAAGGGAATCAGGTTCAGTTCCGGTTGATTTCACGATTGTCAGACAGGTAAAAAAACCTAAAGGTGCCAAACCTGGTTTTGTTATTTATGATGGACAGCAGACGGTGTATGTAACACCTGACCTTGACTTGGTGCGTTCACTTAAAAATTGAATTAAACAAAAATTGAAGCACATTCCAGATTCATTCTGCGAATGTGCTTTTAAACGACCGTCCGGTAACATTTACCCTCAAACAGGAACAGCCCAATTGCAATTGCGAGTTGCTTCGTTCTATACGTTCCAATCTTCCGGATTTTCCCTCCACTTTTTCAATTGTTCTATTTCTTCCTCTTGAACAATCCCGTTCTCTACTGCTGCATCCAATAAACTCGAGTAATCAGATAGCGTATAGGCCGATATATTATGTTTTTCCAGCATCCTCTTACCTTGTTCGAGTTCATATGTGAAGATCGCTGCGACTCCGAGTACGTCACATCCTGCTTCTTTCAATGCTTCTACAGCAGTTATACAACTTCCCCCTGTAGAAATCAGGTCTTCTATCACGACCACTTTTTGACCGGCAGTAACCTTTCCTTCTATTTGATTTCCTTTTCCATGTGCTTTCGCTTTGGAACGGACATAGCACATGGGCAGGTTCAATTTTTCACTTACCCATGCTGCATGGGGGATCCCCGCTGTCGCTGTCCCGGCTATCACTTCAGCGTCAGGAAAGTGCTTCATGATGATCTCAGCCAGACCACTTGAAATGTTATTTCGCACTGCAGGATACGACATGGTCAATCGGTTGTCACAATAAATCGGCGACTTGATCCCCGACGACCAGGTAAATGGTTTCCCGGGATTTAGAAATACTGCTCCTATATCTAATAATTCTTTGGCAATTACCCTTTTCATTAAAGACCCTCCCATTCGTTTACCACTTTTTCATATGCTCGTACCGGATCTGCCGCTTTTGTTATGCTTCTTCCCACAACGATCAAGGAAGAACCAGACTCTTTCGCTTTTTTCGGGGTGGTAATTCTTTGTTGATCCCCTTTATCATCATTCTTTAGTCTGATTCCCGGTGTCACTCTCAGAAAATCTTCGCCGCACTCCTCACGTACCAAGGCTGCTTCATGCGGTGAGCAAACGACTCCATCAAGTCCTGCTTCCCTGGCAAGTGAAGCATAGTGTATGACAGACTCATTGATGGAATGCTGAATCAGTTGTTCATTTTGCATCTGAGATTCTGTCGTTGACGTTAATTGAGTCACTGCAATACATTTTGTGCGGGACTGTTTGGTTGAAGAACCGGCGGCATGCAGCGCTTCCATAGCTCTTTCCATCATCATTCTGCCTCCAGCAGCATGCACGTTCAGAAGATCAAGGTCGTATTGAGCAAGTCCCTTAACAGCCCCAAACACAGTATTCGGAATGTCGTGAAGTTTCAAATCTAAAAATATGCGGTGATCTTTATCCAGAAGCTTTTCGATGATCGCAGGTCCGTTTTGAAGATATAATTCCATGCCCACTTTTACATTTAAACTTTCAGTGAACAAGTCCAGAAATAAAGAAGTTTCTTCCCATGTCGCAAAATCAAGAGCTATAAATGGTTTTCGATTCATTCTTCCCCCAGCTCCTTCCTGTGAGTTCAGATATATGATCTGCACCCAATTCATCAAGTAATTCCGGTAACTTATTTATGATTCTTTGACACACAAATGGGTCTGTGAAGTTTGCAGTGCCGACAGCAACGGCACTGGCACCTGCGTAAAAATATTCAATGACGTCTTCAGCGCTCTGAATGCCGCCCATTCCGATAATAGGAAGCTCCACCGCCTGACTTACTTCATAAATCATACGGATCGCTACCGGTTTGATGGCTGGTCCTGACAAGCCTCCGGTTTTATTGGCGAGGACAGGCTTTCCGGTCTTCATATCCAGTCTCATTCCTAGGAGAGTGTTGATCATCGTCAGTCCGTCCGCACCGCCAGCCTCAACCGCTTTGGCCATTTCCACTATGTCAGATACATTAGGTGACAGCTTTACATAAAGCGGAACATCTGACACATGTTTAACCCTTTTCGTCAACTCCTGTGCTACTTCCGGTATAGTTCCGAAAGCGATACCTCCTGTTTTAACATTCGGACAGGAGATATTCAGTTCAAGTGCTTTAACATTGGAGGCTTTAGAGATCTCTTTAGCCACTTCAACGTAATCTTCCATCTGTGCCCCTGCGACATTAGCAATAATCGGAACATCGAATTGAGAAAGCCAAGGAAGTTCATTTTCCAAAACCCCTTTAAGTCCTGGGTTTTGCAGACCGATTGCGTTCAGCATTCCGCCATTTGTCTCCGCAACTCGGGGCGTGGGATTTCCAAAGCGCGCCTTATCGGTCGTTGCTTTTATCATAATAGCTCCAAGTTCACTTAAATCATAGAATTGGCTGTATTCACGCCCAAACCCAAAACAGCCTGAAGCCGGCATGATAGGATTTTTCAGCGACAGCCCTGGTAATTCAACATGTAATCTCGTCATAATTGCACCACCCCTGCTGGAAATACCGGTCCGTCACTGCATATTTTCACATAGCTTGTCCCTAAAGGATCATCCTGCTTGTGACATACACAAGCAAAGCAGGCACCAATCCCGCAGCCCATACGCTCCTCTAAAGAAATGTGGCCTTTTTTCGCTTCTAATTTGTTCTGTAATGCTTTCAGCATAGGTGTCGGTCCGCATGAATAATATTCATCAAACTGCAGCTCTTCATATTGGATGACATCCGTGACAAATCCGCGCGTGCCCATAGAACCATCCACTGTGGCAACAAACGTTTCACCCAGCTCTTTGAAATGATCTGCATAAAAACTGGCAGTGACATCCTGGAACCCCAGGATGTGTTTCACCGTCCAGCCGTGTTCGATCAACCTTTCGGAAAGACCGTATAGGGGAGGGACACCAATCCCCCCGCCTACAAGTAAAGCAGTCCTTCCAGCTCCATCTTCAACCGTAAATCCGTTCCCCAGAGGTCCAAGTATATCAACACTTTCCCCTATATTGACTGATGAAAGAAGTTTCGTTCCCTTTCCTTCTGCACGATAAATCAAGGTCATCGTCTGACTGTCATGATTGTGTGCAGCAATGGAAATCGGTCTCCTCAGTAAAGGGTCAATCCCTGTACCGGTTTTCACGTGGACAAATTGTCCAGGCGCTTTGATTTCATTCACTAACGTACCTTGCAGGACTAACTCAAAGATATTCGCTGCAATTCTTTCATGGGAAACGACTTTCATCTGTTCATTTACGATCATTGATGAACCACCTTTCTATTCACAGGCTGAGCCGGAAGTGCCTCTGCAGAGAATGTCATTGATTCAATCACCCGTAACAGCGCCTCGGCTGTATCCAGCGATGTGAGACAAGGCACGCCGTTTTCCACTGATTCTCTTCGGATCCTGAAACCGTCGCGTGCAGGCTGTTTTCCTTTCGTCAATGTGTTGATGACAAGCTGAGTTTCTCCACTTTGGATAATATCAAGGAGTGTCGGTCCTTCCGAGCCGATCTTATCCACCTCCCGGACAGCAATGCCTTCTTTCATCAATTGCTCTGCAGTTCCTTTTGTTGCAAGAATTTGATACCCGATGTTCACGAACCGTTTGGCCAGCAGTACCGCTTCATCTTTATCCTTATCCGCAACCGTCATAAGGACTGACCCGTGCTCTTTCATCTCCATGCCCGCAGCCACCATACCTTTGTAAAGGGCTTTCTCCAACGTAAGGTCTTTCCCCATGACTTCACCGGTGGATTTCATTTCAGGTCCCAAAGTGATGTCGACTCTTCTCAGTTTCGCGAAGGAGAATACAGGAACCTTTACATATACTCCCTGTTTTTCAGGTACTAATCCTGATTCGTACCCTTGCTCCTTAAGCGAGATTCCAAGGATTGATTTCGTTGCCATATTCGCCATCGGGACATTGGTGATTTTACTGATGAATGGCACCGTCCGGCTTGAGCGCGGATTCACTTCCAGGACATAGATCTCACCTTTTGAGATGACATATTGTATATTAAGCAGTCCGATAATATTCAACCCTTTTGCCAGGCGAGTAGTGTAATCAACTAATACTTCTTTCTGTTCCCCGGTAAGCTGCTGGGGAGGATACACAGCGATGGAATCCCCGGAATGGACGCCGGCCCGTTCGATATGCTCCATGATTCCCGGCACAACGACGTCAACTCCATCTGAAATTGCATCCACTTCAATTTCTTTCCCTATTAAATAACGATCGATCAGCACTGGATGCTGCGGGTTTACTTTTACTGCGTTCTCCATGTATTGAAGGAGTTCTTCTTTTCTATAAACAATTTCCATCGCTCTGCCGCCGAGCACATAAGACGGCCTTACAAGGACCGGATAACCGATTGATTCCGCTATTTCAAGCGCACCTTCAACTGACACAGCAGTTTTCCCCTTTGGCTGAGGGATCCCCAATTGGTTGAGAGTATGCTCAAATTTGTCACGATTTTCTGCCCGGTCCAGATCTTCGAGCGAAGTACCGAGAATCGTGACACCCCTTCTCACCAGTTCATCAGCCAGGTTGATGGCAGTTTGTCCACCGAACTGAACAACAACTCCCTTTGGTTTTTCCAAATCGATGATATGCATAACATCTTCCACTGTAAGCGGTTCGAAGTATAACTTGTCTGATATACTGAAGTCCGTTGAGACTGTTTCAGGATTGTTATTCACAATGATCGCTTCATATCCTGCCTCTTTGATTGCCCAGACTGAATGAACGGTAGCGTAATCAAATTCCACTCCCTGGCCAATCCGTATAGGGCCGGAGCCCAGAACGATGACACTTTCCCTGTCCGTGACCCTGGATTCATTTTCATCTTCGTATGTCCCGTAGAAATAAGGTGTTTCAGATTCAAACTCGGCAGCACATGTATCGACCATTTTATAAACCGGGATCAGACTATTTTCTGTTCTCCACTGATAGACTTCATATTCTGAACTCCCCCAAAGCCTGGCAACTGTGATATCAGAGAAGCCTAGCCGCTTGGCTTTCAATCCCAGGTCGCCGTTGAAAGGATGATCCCTTAATTCTTTTTCAAACTCTATAATTCTATTCATTTTATAAAGGAAGAAAAGGTCGATCTTACTCCAGTCATGTATCGTTTCGATCGTGACACCCCTTCTCAGAGCTTCACCGACATAGAAAAGCCGCTCGTCCCCCGCTTTACGAATTCTCTTCTCGATCCATTGATCAGTCATCTGCTCAGCATCGCTCAACTCCAGGTGATACGTATTGCTCTCCAGGGAACGAATTGCCTTCAACAGGGATTCCTCGAATGTCCTGCCGATCGCCATTACTTCACCTGTTGCTTTCATTTGAGTTCCAAGGTTGCGTTTGGCGGCTTCAAATTTGTCAAATGGCCAGCGCGGGATCTTCGTTACAACATAATCAAGAGCAGGTTCAAACGCTGCGTATGTTTTCCCGGTCACAGGGTTCATCATTTCATCTAATGTCAAGCCGACAGCAATCTTCGCGGCAAGCTTGGCAATCGGATAGCCAGTTGCTTTAGAAGCAAGAGCAGATGAGCGGCTCACCCTTGGGTTCACTTCGATAATGTAATACTGAAAGCTATCGGGATCCAACGCAAGCTGAACGTTGCACCCTCCTTCTATTCCCAGCGCTCGGATGATCTTTAAACTTGTGTTCCGGAGCATTTGATATTCTCTGTCGCTTAATGTCTGGCTCGGAGCAACTACGATCGAATCACCTGTATGAATTCCAACGGGATCGATGTTTTCCATGTTACAAACCACGATCGCATTATCCGCTGCATCTCTCATTACCTCGTACTCGATTTCCTTGAATCCTGCAATACTCTTTTCAAGTAGACATTGCGTAACCGGGCTGTATTTCAATCCTGAGGTCACGATTTCAATAAGTTCTTCTTCATTGTGACAGATTCCTCCGCCTGTACCCCCAAGTGTATAGGCGGGTCTTACAATGACCGGGAAGCCTACTCCGTCAACAAAATGAAAGGCTTCTTCCACACTGTGGATGATCTCGCTTTGGGGCACTGGTTCATTCAGTTCATTCATCAGGCTTCTAAACAAGTCGCGGTCTTCCGCTTTTTCAATGGCAGATAGTTTTGTTCCGAGTATTTCAACTCCACACTCTTCTAAAACCCCGGATTTGGAAAGCTCAACAGCCAGATTCAAGCCGGTTTGTCCGCCCAATGTCGGGAGAACTGCATCCGGACGCTCTTTACGGATGATCCTGCTCACAAATTCGAGTGTCAGCGGCTCAATGTATACTTTGTCAGCCATTTCAGCGTCTGTCATGATCGTTGCCGGATTGGAATTGACCAGAATTACTCTGTAGCCTTCTTCTTTGAGAGCGATACAGGCCTGGGTTCCTGCATAGTCGAATTCTGCTGCCTGTCCTATGATGATCGGTCCGCTTCCAATTACTAAGATGCTTTTTATGTCTGTTCGTTTAGGCATGTTGAAGCTCCTTTCTTTTTTCATCTTCCATTAATTTAAGGAAATCATCGAATAGATAATTTGAATCTTCCGGTCCTGGTGATGCCTCAGGATGATATTGGACTGTAAATGCGGGATAATCAAGATGTTTCAATCCTTCCACAGTTCCATCATTGATGGCTATATGGGTGACTTTTAGCCTTGTTCCTGCCAGGGAATTTTCGTCTACTGCATAACCGTGGTTTTGAGATGTCAATGCTACTTTCCCTGTTTGCACATCTTTCACCGGATGGTTCGCTCCACGGTGACCGAATTTCATCTTGAAAGAATCCCCTCCGCATGCAAGTGCGAATAATTGATGTCCAAGGCAGATTCCGAATAGCGGGATTTCCCCGATCAATGTCTTGATGGTATCGATTGCCTGAGGCACGTCTTTTGGATCTCCGGGCCCATTTGACAACATAATGCCATCGGGCTGCAGTCTTCGGATTTCTTCTGCTGAGGTATCATAAGGAACGACTATCACATCACAATTCCGTTTATTCAGTTCCCTTAATATGCCATGTTTCATTCCAAAATCCATCAGGACTACTCGAAATCCTCTCCCGGGACTTGCATAAGCCGTTTTCGTTGATACCTGATCGACTTGATCTGTTCTTAATGAACAGTCGTGCAGTCTTTCAAGGACAGCCTCCGAGTCCGATTCGGCTGAGCAAATAATTCCCTTCATCGCTCCATGCTGCCGGATGATCCGAGTCAACTTCCTTGTATCGATCCCCGATATTCCCGGAATCCCTTTTACTTTCAATAACTCATCCAATGTCGATTCATTTCTCCAGTTCGAAGCGAAGTCAGCGACTTCCCTTACGATGAATGCTTTAATGGCAGGCGTGATCGATTCGAAGTCATCGCGGTTTATGCCATAATTACCTACCAAAGGATACGTTAGTGTTACCAGCTGTCCACAATAGGATGGATCCGAAAGAATTTCCTGGTATCCTGTCATACTTGTGTTAAATACAACTTCCCCGACAGTTTCCTCATTTGCACCAAAACCTTCACCTGTGAAAACTGTCCCGTCATCCAAAATTAGTTGTCTTTTCATCCTTCATGTCCTCCTTCATTCCACACAAGAGATCCTTGATAAAATGTAGCTGCCGGCCAGCCCGTGCATTCCCAGCCGCTGAATGGGGTATTCTTCCCTTTTGATAAGAATCCCCGGGGTTCAATTGCTTGCCGCCTTTTCAAATCGATCAGAGTTAAATCTGCGTCTCCCCCTACTTCCAGCCGTCCAAATGGAAGATTGAACGCAGTGCTTGGTTTACTCGTCATCCAATCGATCAACTGCTTCAGTGTAAATGTCCCTTTTTCAACAAAGTGTGTATAGAGCAGCGGGAATGCCGTTTCGAGACCGACGATTCCAAATGGTGCCAACTGCATTCCTTCTGACTTTTCAGCTTCTGTGTGAGGTGCATGGTCGGTTGCGATGAAATCAATCGTGCCGTCCAGCAATCCTTCTACCAATGCCTCTCTGTCCTGTTTCCCCCGGAGCGGCGGATTCATCTTGAAATTCGGATCAAGTCCGGGAATGTCATCCTCACACAGCAGAAGATGGTGAGGTGTGACTTCTGCGGTAACATTGATTCCCGCCTTTTTAGCGTCCCGTACCACTCTTACAGATTCCTTCGTCGATATATGGCATACATGGTAATGAACGCCTGCCGCTTCAGCCAATAACACATCCCGTGCTATATGTACGGCTTCACACACAGATGGAATTCCGGCGATATCGTGTTTTTCCGAGAATGTTCCTTCATGTACCGAGCCCTTATTAATCAATGTGTTTTCTTCACAGTGAGCCACTATCGATGCATCGATCGCAGCTGCCTCCTTCATCGCTTCAAGCATCATGCCGGCGGACTGAACACCTACACCGTCATCGGTGAATGCAAATGCCCCGTTTTTCTTTAAAGCAGAAAGATCATTCAGCTTCTTACCTGTCTGCCTTTCTGTTATCGCTGCATAAGGTAATACACGAATGCTTCCAGTTTCAGTAATCCTCGCATTTAAGCACTGCAGTGTTTCTGCCGAATCCGGTACCGGCCTTGTATTGGGCATCGCTGCTATGGTCGTGAAACCGCCTTTCGCAGCCGCTTTCGTTCCTGTTTCTATCGTTTCTTTATGTTCTCCTCCTGGTTCTCTCAAATGCACATGCAAATCGACAAATCCCGGTGAGACCAACCGTCCTTCAGCCTGGAATTCCTGATGATCGGCGTTTTCCAGATTTGAGCCCATTGCGGTGATTTTATTTCCTTGAATCTTCAAGTCAATTGTCTCCAGTTCACCATTTTCATTAAAGATACTTGCATTTCTGATTAACCAGTTCATCTGAAATTCCCCCTAGTAGTTGTTATCAAGAGCCCTTTTCAAAACGGCCATTCTTACATATACTCCATTTTCCATCTGCTTGAAGATCCTCGACTTATCACATTCCACCAATGAATCGGCGATTTCCACGCCGCGGTTGACAGGTGCCGGGTGCAGGATGATGCTCCCATCCTTCATTCTTTCTTTTCTGCCGACGGTCAGCCCGAAGCTTTCATGATATTCCTCATTTGTGAGGTTCGAGGTGCTTCGATGACGTTCATGCTGGATTCTTAAAAGCATTACAGCGTCTGATGTGGCTATACTCTCATCAACTGTCATATACCGACTTTGATATTCCGGCGGGAACCACTCTCTTGGTCCGGAGAACACCACTTCTGCCCCCAGCTTTGTCAATGCTTCTGCATTCGAACGGGCTACTCTGCTGTGAGCAATGTCACCAATGATCGCAACTCGACTATTTTCAAATCCACCAAATTCCTGTCGAATGGTCAACAGGTCCAGTAAACATTGAGTGGGGTGATTGCCGCACCCATCACCGCCGTTGATTACTTTTGTATTTAAACCTGAAAGTTCATCAAAATACCTCTCCAGCTCATGACGGATGACGACTGTTTCAACGCCGATCGCTTCCAGGGTCCTTACAGTGTCATAAAGAGATTCCCCTTTTTGGACACTCGAAGAATGGGCTTCGAATGGAATGACCTGCAGTCCTAACTTCCTTTCTGCCATTTCAAAACTGCATTTCGTACGAGTGCTTGCTTCAAAGAAAAGGTTTGCAACGTATCGCGGAGACCCTTGATCCCAAGCTTCTCCCTGCTTAAAACGTTCAGCCTGGTCTAGGATTTCATTTATTTCTTCATTGGATAATTCATTCATTGTAAACAAATCTTTCATCACACAGACCCCCTCTAAAAAACCACCCTGCGGCAAATTTGCAGGGTGGTTTGAACATACTTCAGAAGACATGTGAGAAAATATTTCACACTGTCCTGTTCACTTTCACCCTTGTAGACACTCTGGACTCACTTAAAAGGTGTTTCTATGCAACTTCATTTTTTTGAGGATGATCTTCTTCAAAAAGATTATTACTTCCTTCACTTTCCGATCTTCCAGGCAGTACCAGATTCAGCACTACTCCAACGATTGCAGCAAGTGCCATTCCGGATAATGAAACCTCATCACTCACCTTCACAAAAGCGCCGCCAACCCCGATTACAAGGATGACTGAAGAGATGATGAGATTTCGCTTGTTCCCAAGATCAACTTTATTATCAATCAGCATGCGAAGTCCGCTTGAAGCAATGATTCCAAACAGGAGGATGGAGACACCGCCCATCACTGCCGAAGGAATTGAACTGATCAAAGCTGTTATTTTCCCGATGAAACCGAATGTGATGGCCAGAACTGCTGCTCCAGCTATGACGAATACGCTGAAGACCCGCGTTATCGCCAATACTCCAATGTTTTCACCATATGTGGTATTCGGTGGACCACCTATCAAGGAAGCAATCACGGTCGCAACCCCGTCTCCAAGAATCGAGCGATGCAGCCCCGGTTTTTCGATGAAGTTCCGACCGACCACTTTGCTTAATACCATCTGATCTCCAGTATGCTCTGCCAGAGTTACGAGTGCGACAGGCACCATGATCGAAACAATCTCCCATGAGAAGACCGGAGTATAGTTTACAAAAGGTATGAAGAAGTCCGGCATTTGAAAGACAGGTGCATCAATCACTTTTTGAAAATCCACCAGGCCAGCAAAAGCGGCAATGATGTAGCCTCCAAGGATTCCTGCAAGAATCGGCACCATTCCAAGAAAACCCTTGAAATAGATCGAGCAGATGACGGTGATCGCAAGTGTAGCAAGTGCAACCATGAAGTGAGTGTTACTGTAAACGAGATTTTCTGCTCCCGGATTTTCATACATCGCCATGTTTACTGCCGTTCCTGCAAGGCCAAGACCGATTACCATGATCACCGGGCCAACAACTATTGGCGGCAGGATACGCACTAACCACTTTAATCCCAGTTTCGAAATTAGCAGGGCGACAATTCCGTATACAAGACCAGCCAGGAAGCTTCCCATCATAGCTGCCTCAGGTCCTCCTAAGCTTTTTGCCGCCAAAATCGGAGCGATAAAAGCGAAAGATGAACCTAAGTAGGCAGGGATTCTGCCCCTCGTTATGAGAAGGTACGCCAATGTTCCCAAACCACTTGAGATCAGTGCAACACCTGGGCTCAATCCAACAAGGAACGGCACCAGTACCGTCGCTCCAAACATCGCAAAAAGATGCTGTATACTCAATGTGATCCATTTTCCAAGATTCGGTCTTTCTTCTACATCCAACACGATGTTTTGATTTTCATTCATCTCTTGTTCCTCCCTCAAACCACTTGATTTTCACAAAAAAATACCCTCTTTGCCCATGAGGATACAAAGAGGGTATACGAAAGCATACATTCATGCCACCCATCCTTTGTCAGTCTCACGGGACTAATCTTAAAAGGAATTTCTATATTAATCTTTTTCGTGTATCGTTACTTGTTCTTCCCCATCTACTTCTGTAAGTGAGACCATGATCTTCTCTGAGCTTGATGTCGGGATGTTCTTTCCGACATAATCAGCCCGCACAGGAAGTTCACGATGGCCCCTGTCTACCAGGACAGCGAGCTGTATTTGACTGGGGCGCCCAATATCCATTAGTGCATCCAATCCTGCACGTACCGTTCTTCCAGTAAATAATACGTCATCAATCAGGATGACTTTTTTATTTGTAATGTCAACCGGCAAATCAGAACCTTTGACCTCCGGCTCATTATCAGCGGTCTTTTTGCTGAGATCATCCCTGTACAGCGTAATGTCAATTTCACCTACAGGAATTCTTTCTCCTTCAATATCGTGAATGCGTTCCGCCAGTCGATTGGCAATATGGATTCCCCTTGTTTTAATACCGACGAGGACACAGTCCTGGATTCCTTTGTTACGCTCGATGATTTCGTGTGCGATACGTGTAAGTGCTCTCCGTATGGCTGGCTGATCTAACACTGTAGCTTTCTTTGTCATTTCTGCACCTCTCTTCGCATCTTATATCCAATAAAAAATCCCTCTCACCGTTGGGATGAGAGGGCACACTTATCGTTAATAATCGTTGCACGCCAATCGAATGGTCGTACATTGCTCCTTCTCAGCCTCACGGGACCGTATTAAAGGTATTATTCAATTAACTAAATCGTACAGGTTGTGCTTTGGTTTGTCAATGTTTATTTTCCAACTGTGTAAGCAGCTCTTTGAATTCCCTTGGCATCTCGGCCTGGAATTCCATATATTCATTCGTTCGAGGGTGATTGAAGCCTAAAACACCTGCATGAAGAGCCTGTCCATTGATGCTCAATGTTTTGCGTGGACCGTATTTAGGGTCACCTGCAAGCGGATATCCGATATATTTCATATGAACACGTATTTGATGGGTACGTCCTGTTTCCAATTCGCACTGTACTAAAGTAAAATCCTTGAATCGTTCAAGCACTTTAAAATGAGTAACTGCATTTTTCCCATTATCTACAACGGTCATACTTTGGCGGTCTTTGGGATCACGACCGATCGGTGCATCAATTGTGCCATATTCATGGGGGATCAATCCGTGAACGACAGCCGTGTATTTCCTGGTAACCGTCTTTTCAACAAGCTGATTGACCAGATGTTCATGAGCCATATCGTTTTTTGCTACCATCAATAAGCCTGAAGTATCTTTATCGATCCGGTGAACGATTCCAGGTCTCAGTACACCATTGATGCCCGATAGGTCTTTACAATGATACATAAGTCCATTTACCATCGTCCCTGAATAATGGCCGGGCGCCGGATGTACAACCATCCCTTTCGGCTTATTCACAATAATCACATCCGAATCCTCATAAGGAATATCAAGATGAAGATTCTCAGGTTCAACATCCAATTCTTCCGGATCCGGGATTGTGACAGTGATTGTCGATTCCACCGGACATTTAAAGTTTGGTTTTACTTCCTCATCATTCACTTTGATATGTCCGTCTTTAATCCATTGCTGGACTTGTGAACGTGACCAGTCTTTATTCAATCCGCTTACAATCTTATCAATTCGTTCGCCCTGTTCATTCTGTTGTATGATGTGCTGAATTACTTCCATTCTGTTTCTCCTTCTTTGCTTTTCGTTCGTCCAGATACATATAAATCATCAATAGCACTACCCCAATGGTCAATGATGCGTCGGCAATATTGAAAATCGGGAAATCATAGGAAAAGATATATGTATTTAAAAAATCAACTACTTCTTGTCGAAAGACGCGGTCAATAAAGTTTCCAATCGCACCACCAAGCATAAAAGCCAAGCTTATACTGAATAGAGACTGACCTTTAGCATGGACTTGCATATAATACACAATGCCTGCAATCACAACCATCGTAATAATATAAAAAAACCACATTTGCCCCTGGAGTATTCCCCATGCTGCACCTTGATTTCGATGAGAAGTCAAATAGAAAAGGTTTTCAATGATTTCTATGCTTTCCCCTTCTGTCATCTTCTTCACAACCAACCATTTAGTAAGTTGATCCAGTCCAATTACAACCAAAGCCAATAAATAATAAAACACAAAGGCAACCTCCGCATCGTAAGAAATGATTACCTTTGCATTTTAGCATAAACGGTTGAATAATGACACTTAAACTAAAACCCTTTTATGAAGATTGTCTTATGACTGTTTTGAACCCATTGGAATTTTACCGTAACGTTTCCATTCATTTGCTTCAGTTATTGAGGTGAGCGTGGGGTTCATTTTAATCAGGTCAAAAGGTATTTCTTCACCGCTCATTTCACAAAGTCCGTACCGGTTCTGGTCCGCCAGATGGAGTGCATGTCTTACATCTGAAATTTCCTGATTTATATAATGCTGTATTAAAGGATGTTGAGATTGACTTGCCTCTAGCTCTTTCAAGGATGCAGTTAATTCTTGAATGATGGATGTGTATCGGTCATATGTCATCTTGATCCCTCCACTATTAGTATGGAGGTAAGTGTCAAAAAATTTGTCTTGCAAGATATAGTAATTCTGGAATCCGGCTCACCAATGAGGTCACAGAGCCATTTGAAGTAAAATGTTAAAGTTTTCTTTTTTTCATCTTTATATAGAAAGAGACTGGTCTTGCAAGGCAGACCAGTCTCTTTGTGTTTTATGCTAAATGAGAATAATTTTCTTTGACGACGGACGCACATCTTGTACATAGGGAAGGATGGTCTTTGTCTTCTCCGACTGTGGTGGTTACTACCCAGCAGCGGTCACAAGTTTCTCCTTCTGCTTTTTCAACGACAATGCTGTTATGACCGACAGTTAATGCTCTCTCCGGAGCTTCGCTTACTTCCCCGCCAATTTCAATTTCTGAGACGATGAACAGTTGCTTAAGATCTTCAGAAATGGAATTCAATAAAGATTTTGTTTCTTCATTAATGTAAAGTGTCACTTTTGCGGTTAACGATTTACCAATCAGCTTCTGGTTACGTGCTTCTTCCAATGCTTTCAATACGTCATCCCTTAATTCAAGGAAGGCGTTCCATTTTTTCTTTAACGCTTCCGCATTAGGAAGTTCCTTCGAATCAGGCATGTCGGTTAATTGAACACTTTCTTCAACCGCTCCTGGAACATGAGCCCAAACCTCATCAGCAGTATGAGACAGGATCGGGGACATTACTTTAGTAAGAACCACTAATGCTTCATACAAGACGGTTTGCATTGCTCTGCGCTCATAATCATCCTTTGCTTCGATGTAAAGGACATCTTTCGCAAAATCAAGATAGAATGAACTCAAGTCAAGTGTACAGAAGTTATTTACGGCATGATAGATGCTCGCAAATTCATAGTTATCGTAAGAGTTTTTAACATTTCTGACTAAGTCATTCAGCTTGACCATCATGAATTGATCAACTTCACGAAGTTTTTCATATGAAACCGCATCAGACTTTGGATCGAAATCAGCTAAATTACCAAGGAGGAAGCGGAAAGTGTTACGGATTTTCCTATATACTTCAGCTACTTGCTTCAAGATCGGATCAGATACACGGACATCTGATTGATAGTCAACCGATGCTACCCAAAGGCGCAGGATATCGGCACCCAACTGCTTCATGACTTTTTCTGGAACAACCACGTTTCCAAGTGACTTACTCATCTTTCTGCCGTCACCATCAAGTGCAAATCCATGACTGAGTACACCTTTGTATGGTGCTTCCCCTGTTACCGCAACCCCGGTAGTCAAGGAGGAGTTGAACCAGCCGCGATACTGATCAGATCCTTCAAGGTAAAGATCGGCCGGGCGCTGTAAATCGTCACGCGCTTCCAATACAGCCTGATGAGAAGAACCGGAGTCGAACCACACATCCATGATGTCCTGTTCTTTCGTGAACTGGCCATTCGGGCTTCCATCATGGGTGAATCCTTCTGGCAGAAGGTCTTTCGCTTCTTTTTCGAACCAAATATTCGAACCATGCTTACTGAATAAATCAGACACATGATCGATTGTCGCATCTGTGATGATTTCTTCACCGTTTTCAGCGTAGAATACCGGAATCGGCACACCCCATGCGCGCTGTCTTGAGATACACCAGTCTCCCCGGTCTCTAACCATATTGAATAGTCGCGTTTCACCCCATCTTGGCACCCATTTCGTATCCTTGACTGCTTGAAGCAGGTCATTGCGGAATTTATCGATTGATGCGAACCATTGAGCCGTCGCCCGGAAGATGACCGGTTTCTTTGTACGCCAATCATGAGGGTAAGAGTGTGTGATAAAGTTAAGCTTCAATAATGCTCCGGCTTCCTCAAGCTTCTCTGTGATCGGTTTGTTTGCCTTATCATAGAATAATCCTTCAAATCCTGGAGCTTCGGAAGTCATGACACCTTTGTCATCAACAGGACACAATACGTCTAATCCGTACTTTCTGCCTACAAGAAAGTCATCTTCCCCATGTCCCGGTGCAGTGTGTACACACCCGGTACCTGAATCAGTTGTTACGTGCTCTCCCAGGATGATAAGAGATTCGCGGTCATAAATCGGATGTTTGGCTTTAAGCCGTTCCAGCTCGGCACCTTTGACTTTTTTCGTTACTGCGTACTCTTGCCATTCAAGGTTTTCAGCAACATCTTCAAGAAGGTCTTCGGCCACTACATAAGCGCTGCCGTTGACGGATACAACTACATATGTCAAATCCTGGTGAACCGCGATCCCCAGGTTTGCAGGGATCGTCCATGGGGTTGTCGTCCAGATGATGAACTGAGTACCTTCTTCAAGGATTCCTTTCCCTTCGGTCACACTGAAACCTACATAGATCGAGGGTGAACGTTTGTCCTGGTACTCGATTTCAGCTTCTGCCAGAGCAGATTCACTTGAAGGGGACCAGTATACAGGCTTTTTCCCTTTGTAGATATAGCCCTTCTTGGCCATATCACCAAAGACTTTGATTTGTTGTGCTTCATACTCTGGTTTTAACGTGATATATGGATTTTCCCAATCACCGCGAACCCCTAATTGCTTGAATTGAGTACGCTGGATGTCCACTTGTTCATAAGCGTATTCTTCGCATAATTTACGGAATTCAGCCACGGTCATTTCTTTCCGTTTCACACCTTTATTCGTAAGTGCCTGTTCAATCGGGAGACCGTGTGTATCCCAGCCGGGAACATAAGGTGCGTGAAAACCATTCATCGATTTGTATCTGACGATGAAATCCTTAAGAATTTTATTCAGCGCATGCCCCATATGGAGATTGCCATTTGCGTACGGAGGACCGTCATGCAGGACAAACAGGGGGCGACCGTTTGTACGATCCTGGACCTTTTTGTAAATGTCCATCTCTTCCCAGTTCTTTTGAGTTTCAGGTTCTCTTTTTGGCAAATTCCCTCTCATTGGAAATTCAGTTTTCGGCATCAATAAAGTATCTTTATACTCCATTTTAAAATATCCTCCTTCAGCATGTATCTTAATTGCCATCTTTTCTACTTTCTACGAATATTAATCAATCCGGGTAACAAAAAAAGCTTTCTCATCCCAAAAAAGGGACGAGAAAGCTTTCCCGCGGTACCACCCTCATAAAAGTATCCAAAGGACACTTTCACTCGCTTCATTCGTAACGTGAATAAAACGCCTCACACTAGTTTTCCTTATACAGGAATTTCATGCCCGGAGCTCAAGGGTGATCTTCCGCTTCTATTTCCTCACCGGGCTTTCACCATCCCCGGTTCGCTTTTTCAGGAATTAAAGAAGAAACGTACTGTCCCTGTCTTAGCCTTCATTATGGCAATTCAGATTGTTTTACAATTATATGAAAAGAATGCAGCTTTCGTCAAGACAGTGTCTCTTCTTCTTTAAGAGTTTTTAATTCAGTGGCATCTAAATCAAATTCCATCAACTGATCCCAATCGCCCGTATCCAGGAGATCAAGCTGGGCTTCGATCAGCATTTTGAAGCGAGTACGGAATACTTTCGACTGTTTCTTGAGCTCTTCAATTTCAATCGCGATCTTCCTGGCTTTGGAAAGTGATTCATTTACAATCCTGTCGGCATTTTTTTCAGCTTCTTTAATAATCAGCTTAGCTTCTTTTGTCGCATTTCTTTTGACTTCTTCCCCTGCTTCTTGTGCAATGACGATTGACTTATTCAAGGTTTCTTCAATCGTTGTAAAATGACCTAAACGTTCATTCAATGAATTCAAACGTTCTTCGGTTTCTTTCTTCTCACGGATAAGAATTTCATAATCTTTAATGATTTGATCTAAAAATTCATTAACCTCATCTTCGTCATAACCGCGAAAACCACGACTAAACTCCTTGTTATGTATATCTAATGGCGTTAAAGGCATGGAAGCCACCTCCAGTACTTGGTGAATTACAATTTTATTATAACTAAAAATTCGACAGTATGTGGGAAAATTCCTTCTTTTTTCTTTAAATTATTTCAGAACTCCTAAAGAAATCCGCCATTTTTCCCGTTTGGTTTTTCCTTCAATTGAGATAAGCTTGCTTCTGCCGAAGCCCCTTGCTGAAATCACATCTCCAGTATCCACTTCAATGGATGGATTTTCTGTAATTTTCCAATTCAGTTTCACAAGCTTGGCTTTAATGAATGTCTGAGCCTTCTGACGAGAAATATTATAGATTGCGGCAAGGACGACATCTATTCTGAGGGAGCTCACGGTTGTCACTTTTTCAAGCCACTCTTCCCGTGAATGCATCATTTCTGTGAATGGAACGGCATGTAAAGTGACTTTCGCTTTTCCTATCTCGACTAATTCCATTCGTACGAATTCAGAAATCTCTTCTGCAAGAATTAATTGAACCTTGTTTTCATCTGCTAAAATGTCGCCGAACTTATCACGCTTCAGACCAAGTGACATGATACTGCCCAGTACTTGTCTATGTTCTATTGTAACAAACTTAACAGGGTACTCAATCTCGAATAAACGAATACCATAATCTTCTTCTGCAGGTTCAAAATAGGAGGGGTAAAGCAGCGCCCTCTTCCTTTCGGTATGTTCAGGAGAAAAAGATAGGAGAATATCCTGGCTTTGACCGATGATTGATTGTACGATATACTGCTGCCTCGGATCTAAAAAATCAGTACGCTTTGGTGCGTATTGATTCTCAACTTGATTTCTCCACTGCAGCACACTATCTACAAATTCCTTTTCATCATGTCTGAAATGTTGGTATATGGTCACAAGATTCACCTCCTGGCATTATTACAGTCAAAATAAAAGAACTGAAACTGTTTGAGATGTTTCAGCTCTTTACCTAGACGTCTTTCAGTTCACTTACATGAACCACAAGAATAATTGACGCAGTCCCATCTGTGCAAGGTTCAAGACGATGAAAGCCACGATTGGAGAAATATCGATCATTCCAAGCGGCGGTACGAATTTTCTGAACGGCTCCAGATAAGGCTCACAGATTTTGGACAAAAATTGCCCGATGGATGATTCCCTTGCATTAGGGAACCATGACATTAATATATAAATGATTAATGCCCACGAGTAAAGCTGAATAAGTGTAGATAATACTTCAAAAACAAATCCCATAATTTACATTACCACCTTGAATCAGATATATCTTCATCTTTTAGAAATTCAGAAATGTTTCCACTCACTTCAACATTGTCTGGAGTACAGAGAAAAATATTCATTCCGACACGCTGAATGTCACCGCCAATGGCGTAAACCGTACCACTGAGAAAATCGACAATCCGTTTTGCCTGATCATGCTGAATTCGCTGGAGATTCACAAGAACAGACCGTCTATTCTTCAAATGGTCAGCAATTTCCTGTGCTTCAGCATAAACTCTCGGTTCCACCAAAATCACCTTGGAAGATTTCTGTACGCTTTGAAGACTGACCACGTTCTGCTTCGCTTGAGACACTGATTGTGTTTTCATGTTCTTCTTCTCCTCGAAATCTTCTTCATACTTCTCATCTTCTTCATAGTCATATTCTTCTTCATCCAACAAAAAGAAAGTTTTCAACTTGGATTTAATGCCCATTTACGTACATCCCCTCTCAGTCATTTCCAACTAACGCTGATCCAATACGGATAAAAGTAGCTCCCTCTTCAATTGCGATTGTATAATCATTACTCATCCCCATTGATAGTTCTGTACATGGTGCATGTGGTAATCCCAAGGAATGGATAGTTTCCTGAAGTCCTTTTAATGTGCGAAAGCACTCCCTTAAGAAATCTCCATCATTTGTATGAGGTGCCATCGTCATCAAACCTGCAACCTTGATGGAAGAGTAGTTCTCAAGGCTACGTATGAATCCTTCAACTTTCTGAGGATCCAAGCCGTGTTTTGATTCCTCGCCTGACACATTCACCTGGACGAAACAAGATACAGGCCTGTCCGCTCTTTTATGAATTTCCCTGGCCAGTGACAACCTGTCCAAGGAGTGTATGTATGATACTTTGTCAATAATATTCTTGACCTTCTTGGATTGAAGCGTGCCTATGAAATGCCACTGTGGTTCCTCCCCCAGTGCTTCCCATTTCGACAGAAGTCCTGAGTCCCTGTTTTCACCCAAATGAGTTAGCCCTGCCTCGAGGGCTTCCTCGGCTTTGTTTACCCCAACATATTTGGTTACGGCTACAATGTTGATATCCTCGGGATTTCTTCCACTTTTGCTGCATGCATCCTGAATATTTTCCTGAATTTGTTTCAAATTCTCTATAACGTTCATTTCATTTCTCCTTCCAGCCAATGAAACTCATCATTCTCCCTGTATTCCCATCATCTCTGCGATATGAGAAAAATTCTGTACTGCAGGAAGAACAATAACCAGAAGTATGGATTTGTCTATCATTTAATCCCCATTGAAGCAAAAGAAGTTTATTCACTCTCTTTAGATCCAAATGATATTGGCCTTCTTCTTTTAAATTATAGGGCAAGTGGTTCCCATCTTCTAGTACTTTTTTTACTTGATTGATCACTCTGTCATCCACTACATAACATTCTTTACAAATCGAAGGACCGATCACCACGTCAATATCCGCAATACTTGAACCTTCGTCCTGGAATTTTGTCAGCATTGCAGGGCCTATTTCCCCTACTGTTCCTTTCCAGCCTGCATGAGCGACTCCTATATGACCATTCTTTTTATCAAGAAAATAAAGGGGGACACAGTCTGCATAGCACATTGTCAGCAATAGGTGTTTATGAGCGGTAAGGAACCCATCAGTATCTTTGATGCTTGTAGAATAAGACCTGCTGCCCTTCCCTTTATCTGAAGTTGTAATTTTAATGATCCTGTTGCCATGAGTCTGTTCGCCTGCTACCCAATGATCAAGCGGAAACTGAAGCGATTCGGCGATTTTCACACGGTTCTTGACCACATCTGCCTGCTTATCACAAACATGCAGCCCCATATTCAAAGAATCAAAGCAGCCTTTACTTTCTCCACCAGACCTTGTGGTAATACCTGCTTTCAGACCAGGAAATTCTTCAGTCCATTTCGTTATTGAATAATATGATTCCGATTCTTTTTGAAAAGGCTCAATAGACACGATTGAATCTCCTTCGTTTTATTTAAGTGTACCACAGAAACTGAATATTCGTCATTTATCAAGAAGATTCTTTAGGTTCTTCGAGCTGTCCTTGTATATAATGGCTCTCTTTATGTCGAACCAGAATGACGTCTTCCCCGATTTTCACGATACTTTTCCATGGTATGACAACATCTTCATCTTTTCCAAAGAAACCCAATAACTTACCGCCTCCACCGATGACGATTGCTTCAATCCTGCCCGTATCCAGGTTGATTTCAATATCCCCGATATTCCCTAACTTTTTTCCATCCGAAATGTTGACGACATCCTTTATTTGAAATTCAGAAATACGAACCACAAGAATCCCTCCTGCATGCTTGCCTTCCGGAACTTTTTATACGGCAGCAATTTTGCATAATACTTTATTATATGCAGAAATAAGAAAGGCAGACCCCGGATTTAAGGATCTGCTTTTGAGTTACAGTGAAAGAATGATTACCTCTTTCGCTTACTTCAATTATTGAATGTTTTTGTTCATTTGTTTGATCGCTGCTTTTTCTAATCGGGAGACTTGAGCTTGCGAAATTCCTATTTCGTCAGCTACCTCCATTTGTGTCTTCCCTTGGAAAAAGCGTTTGCTGATGATCAGCTTTTCCCGGTCATTTAATCTTCTCATTCCTTCTTGTAACGCAATCTCTTCAATCCAGTGGAAATCCCGATTTCGTTCATCACTAAGCTGATCCATAACGAAGATCGGATCTCCGCCATCATTATAAATGGGCTCGAACAATGAAACAGGATCCTGGATTGCATCCAAGGCAAAGACAATTTCTTCATGCGGTACATCCAATACCTTTGCAATTTCTTCAGCTGTCGGTTCCCTGGAGGTTTCACCCATCAGCTTCTCCCTTACCTGTAAAGCTTTATAAGCAATGTCACGCAAAGAGCGCGATACGCGGATGGGGTTGTTGTCACGCAGGTAGCGGCGAATCTCTCCAATGATCATCGGTACTGCATAAGTGGAGAATCGCACATTTTGACCCAAGTCAAAGTTGTCGATCGATTTCATTAATCCGATACACCCGACTTGAAACAAGTCATCAACATACTCACCACGGTTGTTAAAGCGTTGAATTACACTTAAGACGAGGCGCAAATTCCCATTAACAAGCTTCTCTCTAGCAGATATATCACCTGCTTGCATTTGTTTGAACAATACTCTCATTTCATCATTCTTCAATACAGGTAATTTAGAAGTATCTACACCACAAATCTCAACTTTATTACGTGTCATTCTTTCCCCTCCTTGCAGGAGCTGTTGTACAAAATTCATTATTTCCTTGAGGAGGAAAAATATGCATTTCATTCTATCGATTTGTGGTTGAATCCTGTCAAACCCCTTACAAAATCTAGAAAAACTCTCGCAAAATTTTTCTCAAATAAAAATGACAGGCTGACCTTTTAAAAGATCAGCCTGTCATTTATACCATTTTATTAAATTCCTTCTTGAGTCTTTTGATGATTCTTTTTTCAAGTCTTGATATATATGATTGGGAAATCCCCAGCATATCCGCGACATCTTTTTGTGTCTTCTCCTCTTCTCCCATCAGGCCGAATCTCAACTCCATGATTTGTTTTTCACGCTCTGAAAGTTGATGAAGTGCATTGAACAGCAACTTTTTATCGACTGTTGCCTCCAAATCTTTCGTAATGATGTCTTCATCCGTTCCAAGAACATCTGAAAGCAGCAATTCATTTCCATCCCAATCGATATTCAATGGTTCATCAAATGAAACTTCAGAGCGGATTTTGTTGTTTCTTCTTAGATACATGAGGATTTCATTTTCGATACACCTTGAAGCATATGTGGCCAATTTAATCTTTTTCTCTGGATTGAAAGTGTTTACAGCTTTGATTAATCCTATGGTACCGATACTAATCAGGTCCTCAATGTTAATCCCTGTATTTTCGAATTTTCTGGCGATATAAACGACCAATCTAAGATTTCGTTCAATGAGCAGTGAACGTGCTGCCTTATCTCCTTTTGGCAGTTTATTAAGAAGGACTTCTTCCTCTTCTTTCGTCAGGGGAGGTGGAAGTGCTTCACTGCCTCCTATGTAATAGATTTCATCTGTCTTGATTCCAAGCTTGATTAATAATTTGTACCATAAATATATAAACTTCATTTTTAATTTTTTCATCGTTGCTCCCCCTTCTATTTCTTTAGAATGTGAGTATAGTAGTAGTAATTGAACTATGAAACATTCTGTGCGGGCTTCCCGGAAGCCATTCTGGGATGAACGATCGCTCCAAAGCTGTCATCAGCCGAAAGCGGTTCCTGTCTGAAAACAATCAATCCGCCGGTTGACCAGGAGGATTCTTGATCTTTCAATGTAATGGAATCAGGCTTGATCGCAGCCAATAGTTGACTTTTCCTTCCAACTGACTGTGCTGGTACGATTCTTAATCTGTCTGACCATTCTGCCTTGAGGTTTATATGCCCTGAGAAGATTTCGTCAACTTCTTCACATAGAATCTTGACTGCCTCCGGTAATGTCTCCTTCAATGATGAAATGGAGACAATCATTACAGGAGCCTTTGATATGGGATCCTGCAGCTGATTGCCACTGTCTACGAGTCCCTTTACATGAAATTCATATTCCCCTATTTTTATGATTGCATCCACAAGCTGATCATATTGAATCTTCACGTGCTCCACACTATCCATCCTGCCTTTGGAAAAATACCATGCAATCGGTAATGCCAGCATGACAAATACCCAGCTGATGGGATCTCCGAATCCCTTGATACTTGCCAAAAGCACAGTTGTTTCCGCCCCTGGATCAAAAGTAAGGAAGTAATGAGCACCTATGAGGATGCCTCCGGTCAAAAAGGTAACGAAATAAAACATGAGAAGGTTCGTAAAATAGAAACGAAACCTTTTATAACCAAATGCCGAATAAACCATCGCCAGTGAAAACAGCAGTTTAATTAACGGATTTCCAACAATATTGGCATAGGGAGAAAAGGAAAGAATTATAATGGCAGAACCAATCAAACTCCCGATTGCTATTCTCCAAAGAACAAATTGTCTTTTAAGGATCAATCCAGTCAGCCATAGTAATATAAAATCCACACATACATTTAACAACCAGATGACATCTAAATATAAGGTCAATCGCTCCCCTCCTTTTTAAACTTCATCTAGTTTGCGCACTATTATAGTTGAAAAACTGTATGACTTATACGAAGTATATCGTACATACCCTCTAAAAGTTTGTCACTTTATGTATGCCATCGAGGAAAACTTTTAGAAGATACGAACGAAATATGTCATAAATATTTTCCAAACGGATTGGGAATTTTTTACTCTGGAGAAATTAATCAAACATCATTCATTTTGAGCATCATAATTCCTTATATGTTAATCATTAATGCAAGATATATTTTCATCATTAAACCCCAAACAAAAAAGACCCCATACCGGGGTCTTTTTTGTTATAGAGATCTAACACTGATCCAAGGCGAACGAGTTTAGTCCATCGCCCATGAAACGTATATTATCTTCTGCGGTTACGGTTACGCAGGAAGGTCGGGATATCCAGCGTATCTTCTGCACCTTGATTGTTGGAAGAAGAGCGTACAGGTTCCTGCTGCTGAGGTTCTTCCCGCTTCGGCTGTTCCCGCTTAACCTGCTGCTGGCTCGCTGCAGGGTTGGGCTTGACACCGCCAAATGTAGGACGCGTCTGCTTTGGAGGCTGAATGACCTCTTCGTTAAATCCTGTGGCAATAACAGTAACAATAATGTCGTCTTTTAAATCCTCATTGATGACTGATCCGAAAATCATGTTTACATCTTGATCTGAAGCTGAAGCAACAATATCTGCAGCTTCCTGGACTTCATACAGACTTAGGCTTGTTCCACCTGTGATGTTCATCAATACACCCTGTGCCCCATCGATTGATGTCTCAAGCAATGGGCTTGAAACAGCTTTTTTAGCAGCTTCTGCAGCACGATTTTCACCTGATGCTGCACCGATTCCCATTAGAGCGGAACCTTTGTTGGACATGATGGTTTTCACATCTGCAAAGTCAAGGTTGATTAACCCTGGAGTTGCGATTAGATCAGAGATGCCTTGTACACCTTGTCTGAGTACGTTATCCGCTTCCCTGAAGGCTTCAAGCATCGGTGTGCTCTTGTCCACGATTTCAAGCAGTCTATCGTTAGGGATGACGATAAGTGTATCTACCCCTTCTTTCATGGCAGCAATACCGCCGCTAGCCTGATTCGAACGTTTCCGTCCTTCAAATGTAAATGGGCGGGTCACTACACCAACAGTCAATGCTCCGATTTCGCGTGCAATCTGGGCGATGACAGGTGCAGCTCCGGTACCTGTTCCTCCTCCCATTCCAGCTGTTACGAAGACCATATCCGCTCCTCTTAAGGCTTCTTCGATCTGTTCTTTGCTTTCTTCTGCAGCTTTTTTACCAACTTCAGGATTGGCACCTGCACCGAGTCCCCTTGTCAGTTTGCCGCCGATTTGCATCTTAATCTCTGCCTTTGATAGATTAAGAGCTTGTGCGTCTGTATTAACGGCGATGAACTCAACACCCTGGACACCGTGCTCGATCATACGATTGACAGCGTTGTTTCCTCCACCACCGACACCGATAACTTTTATTGTCGCTAATGAATCTAAATTTGTATCAAACTCCAACATGACAAATCCTCCTAACTCGTCGAATCAATGGATTCCTTATTTATTCAAAGAAGTATCCAAAGAACTTTTTCACTTTTGTCATCGCCTTATCATCTTCATGTGTTTCTTCTGTTACTTTTGCTGGTTTTTGTTTCTTATTCGTTTGTTTTGACTGCCTCTTTTCAGCTGTATCAACCGGAACAGGTTCAGCACTAACGCTTTTCCCTTGTAATCTGGCATTCTTCTGAGAATACTTTATCAAGCCGACTGCTGTAGTATACTGGGGTTCCCTGACCCCAATATAATCCGGTATGGCTACACGGACCCTATTCTGAAAAACAATTTGTGATAATTCCAACACACCTGGGAGGTTTACTACACCACCAGTCAATACATATCCGCCCGGCAGGTCTCTAATCCCCATTCTCTTGAGCTCATGGCTTATGAGATCCAGGATTTCCTCCAGCCTTGCTTCTATGATATCAGAAATTTCTAATTGATTAAATTGTTGATGCTGATCACTCCCGATGATCGGAACACTGAACACTTCATCTTCTGAAGCGTGATCATAAAAAGCGTGACCGTATTTGGTCTTTATTTTTTCGGCGTCCTCTGTAGAAGTCCTAAGGCCGATGGATAAATCCTTCGTGATATGTTCTCCACCGACAGGCAAGACTGTAGTCGCTTTTAAATGGCCTTGTTCAAACACAGCGATGGTCGTTGAACCGCCGCCGATGTCGATTAATGCCGCACCAAGATTTTTCTCATCTTTTGATAGAGCGACTGATCCGGCTGCCAGCGGCTGCAGTACAATATCCACAATTTCAAGCCCTGCTTTTTCAACACAACGCAAAGTATTATGTAATATCGTCTTAGATCCTGTAATAATGGTGCCTTCCATTTCAAGTCGGACACCTATCATGCCCCTCGGGTCTGTGATTTCATCCAGACCGTCAACAATGAACTGTCTCGGTATCACATTGATGATTTCTCTTTCAGGCGGGATTGAGACCACTTGTGCAGCATCCATCACCCTCAGGACGTCCTCATCCCCAATTTCGCGATTTTCACTTGAAACGGCCACAACACCGTGACAATTTTGAAGTGAAACATGATTTCCTGTTATTCCTACGATGACCTGGTTTATGGATAAACCGACCATTCTTTCCGCTTGTTCCACTGCCTTCTTTATCGTTTGAACAGTTTCGTCTATATCTACGATGGAACCTTTTCTGATCCCTTCTGATTCTACATTCCCTACACCGATAATGTTCAAGGAATCATTTGACATTTCTCCAATGATCACTTTCACTGTGGATGTACCGATGTCTAGGCTAACGTAAATTTCATTGCTGTTCACTCTATGGCACCTCCTTAAAGAATGTTAATGAGAACAACAGTCCTAGATAGTCTCAATTCTAAGTATATCTTATTAAGATATTCGTCGTAACAAAAACGATTCCCTTTTAAAATTCTAATTTTTTTCTCTTTTTTCTTGTTTACTTGTCCAATTGCTTATAAGTATCCGTCTTATCACTGCTATGTTTTGGAATAATCTGACTCCAAAAGCAAATACAGCTGCCAAATATAAGTCTACACCAAGATGGACACCTAGAAAAGCTAAACTTGCTGCTAGTAAAATATTAAAAAAGAATCCCGAAACAAAGACTTTATCATCGTAAATATTTTGGAGGTGAGCACGGATCCCGCCAAACAGCGTATCCAGGGCTGCTAGAACCGCAATCGATAAATAATTTGAGTATTCATCCGGAATTCTAATATCAGTAAGAAGGCCAAGGAAGACCCCCACTAGCAACCCTAAAACGGGAAGCCACATATTAACCGTTACCTCCTCTTTCACTGACAGGCTCCATATAACGGACACGGATTGTATCTTCATATGAAGGCAATACAATCTCTTCCATCGGTTTTGATATGGATACTCTGAGATTGTCGATGAAGAAATCCTCTACGGATTGTGACACCTGCATCCGATTATACAATTTTTTGGCCGTTTCAAGATCCTTTGTCAACACTCTTACCTCAAATGGAATCTTGTTGATGGAATATCCATCCACATTGGTCTCTCCGTTAATATCCCGGATAACCGATGTATTGATCAATCGATGCCCATCAATGGCGATGTCCATTGCATCATATTGGTTTAATTCATTGACCAGCCTTTCGAGGAGCTGAGGAGATACACTATGGACCTTTTCACCGAGCAATATCTCTTCCATCGCAGGTTCGATCGTAAGAATCAGACCGGTTCCTTTTTTCTCGGTCAGGCCCGCTTCCGTCTTCAGTTCTTCTAATGTTTGTTTCAATGCCTGCTCGGGGCTTGCCTTTCTCTCTGATTCATATGTTTCAAGTTTTTCTTCCACTGCTCTCATTTCGTCAAGAAGACTTGAATTCAATTCTTTCTCTTTAAGCAGGGCATCCCTTAATTCCCAAATATCCCTCGTATCACGGACAACAGGTTCCTTGACTGTCTGGAATTGAATCGCAATCATGAAACCGATGATAATGGTGATAACCGTAAAACTTGCTTTAAGCTTGTTGTCCATTCCCCTTCACCTTGCTTTCCAATCACTTTCCTTTTATTGGAGTGCAAACGTTATGATTCACCGATCAGTGGTTCTAAAACAATATCAACTTTCTTTTCCAAGGAGAATTCGATATTCTCATTCACCAATTGATCTTTAACCCCGCCTGTAATATTCATGGCAGAAGAGAGTACTTCCGGATCTCCGATAGCTGAAATCTCAAATGGAGCCGGATATTCAACCCCGTCGATTTGTATGACCGGCCCGTGACACAGCACATATGAATCATGTTTCAGCCTCTGCCCATTTATGGAAACTGCAGAAGCTCCGGCTATATACAATTCATTGATTACCTTGAATATATGGTGTTCATGAACAATATAATTGTTTGCGTTATCTTCATTGGGTTTATAGTCAGCATCCGAAAGTGTGACTTTCACCCCCGGACCTTTGACCTTGGTCTTCCCTAAATACATGCGGTATTTCTCCGCTTCCTCGGCTAAATTAAAATAAATTTGCTTCTCTTTTGAGAATTCTTTCTCCAGGTCGACTACCTTTTCTTGTTTCTCATAGAGATGTTCCTGCAGATTATTATTCTTTTGCTGCTGTTCCAGTATTTGATCTCTCAACTCTTCTTCCTGTTTCCACTGGCCATTACTTCGATTTCCCGGTCCTGCTTCTTCTGAATTGGCAAGACTGTAAGAAAAAGCAAGGATGAAACCAAGCACTAAGCTTACGAGTGAGAGGATAACTTGTTTACCCTTCACTTTCATCCCCATCATCTCCTTCGTCTTGCCTTTCTGCTTCGTATGCCCTGAAATAAGAGCCTACCTCCAGATCAATGATGCCTTTTTTCGATGGGTCCAATTGACTGACGATGGATGGGTAATGCTCCATTTTCTCTGAAAAAGTCCTGATGGTGGCACTAACCTCGTACCCGTCATTCATGAATAAAGTCAAATGATATTGATCCGTTTTCTTCGGAACCAGATTAATTTCGGAAATCAGGTGCTGAACCTCCTTTGGAAGTTCCCCTAATTCAGAAATCATTTTCTTCAGTGTCTTATCCTCTTTAAATCCTCTTAATAAAGGAGCATCAACAGGAATGGATTCGGTTCCCTTATCAAGCACCTTACCGTTTTCCAATATGATTAGAAACTTATTATCTTTAAGAAGGTAAGCTTTCTTTCCCAATTCATCCACTTCGATCACAAAGGAATTTGGAAATGACAATCTTACCTTTGCATTCTTTATCTCGGGGAGTTTCTTTAATCGTTCTGCGGTTTCATTTTTATTAACGCCCCAGACATTCATTCCCGGTTCAAGTTTACTTTCCGAAAGAATAGTTTCACTTGAAACAAGCTCATTCCCCTTTACCTTGATGGTCTTCACATGGCTGAGAGGCGACTGGAAATAAATAACCGACAAGATCATGATAAGAAATAGCGTCAGCAAGAACAGCAGCCTTCTGTTTGCTTTCTTTTTTCTGTGCTGTTTCAGCTTGGGAATTCTTTCTTCAATGGAAACAACATTTTCTTTTCTCATTACGTTTTCCTCAATTTCATTTCGTATTTATGGGCATGTTTCGTCACGCCTGAAAATGAAAGTACTCTTAAATATGAGTTTCCTTCTTCGTTATCATGAAGGCAATCGTTGTGAAAGAGAATGGACGGTTTTCAATCAGAAAGGTCTCTCTACGCTCCCTTAACTGTATAAAACATAATGAGCATCTTATTTTATCGTTATGTACACTCCACGGAATGGACTCGAAAAGAGAATAACACCTTGTATATTACACTCTTCCCCTCTATTCTAAACACCAAATCCATGTTATGAAAGGATGTCATTGAATTGTAAAAGTTTTGCTTAATAAAAGTAATATAACCTCCTATAATATTGAAAACCAATACACTTTCACAAGCTTCATTTATGTAATTAATTGTAACATCTAACCTTCAAATATCCTATTGTTATTTGAGTAAATATTAACGAACTGTTCTTTTTTCTCAAAAAAAAAAGAGCAACTTCCCGCCAATTTAACAATTCCCTCCCTTTTCTTCCTGAAATCAGGAAGGAAGGCATTGAATTAAATGGATGAGAAGCCAATCTTTATTGTTTAATTTCTTGAATAACGGCTTATGTTCAATAGTACTCCCACGGCCATGAGCATGAGGGTCAGTGAAGATCCCCCGTAGCTGAGGAACGGCAGCGTGATGCCCGTGACGGGCATCAACCCCGTCACCACACCGACATTGATCATGACTTGAATCGCGATCATCGAGACAATCCCCACTGCGAGGAAACTCCCGAATAAATCAGGTGCACCGAGTGCAATCCTGATTCCTCTCCACAAAATTAACGAAAAAAGGAGAAGAACAAAAGTTCCGCCGATAAAGCCCAACTCTTCTGCCAAAATGGCAAATATAAAATCATTTTGAGGTTCAGGTAAATAAAAGAACTTTTGTCTGCTCTCACCCAACCCCAATCCAAACAGCCCCCCCGGGCCAATTGCATACAGCGATTGAATGATTTGAAATCCGCTATTCAACGGGTCCTCCCAGGGATCGAGGAAAGAGGTGATTCGTTTTATCCTATAGGGTGCTGATAGTACTAAAGCCGCAAACCCTGCCAGTCCCGCTATTCCCAGCCAGGCAAAATGCATGACTCTTGCACCGGAAATAAATATCATCACCACACATGTACCGACCATTACTGTGCCTGTCCCTAAATCGGGCTGAAGCATGATCATGCCAAATGCAGAAAAGACCAACAGTAAAGATGGCAGCACCCCTTTTCTGAATGAAGTGATGTATCTCTGATTTTCTGATAGGTATTTTGCGAGGAAAGCAATCATAGCAAGCTTCATGAACTCTGAGGGCTGAATGGAAAATGCCCCCACCCCGATCCAGCTTCGGGAACCATTTCTCAGGACGCCGATTCCGGGGATCAGCACAAGCACGAGTAGAACAAAGCATATGATGATAAGAACTTTCGCCCAGTTTTTCCACGTCCAATATTCCACGTTCATAATGAAAAACATGGCGAAGACTCCTACAGCTGCAAAGAGCAATTGTCTTTTCGCAAAGAAAAATGAATCATCGAACTTGTAATCCGCCCATACAGCACTTGCACTGTACACCATAATTAACCCTACAGCCAAAAGCGTCAGGGTGACCATAATAAGGATAAAATCTGGAGTCGATTTTTTTAAAGGCAATCTTAACACCTCGAATAGACGTATTTGAGCCGCTTCAAGCAATACATACCGTTCCGCTTCTTAGATTGCCTTACCAGATGTCTAAGTGATGATGCTTTTGTTTGACAAGCCCTTAATAAAGGTTATGCACCGCTTCAATAAAAATGTCACCGCGTTCTTCAAAAGTTCGATATTGATCCCAGCTTGCACATGCAGGTGAAAGCAGGATCACATCTCCCTCATCAGAATGTTCATAAGCGGCAGGCACTGCCTTCTCAACATTATCGACACGCAGGATCGTTTGTATCCCTGCCTTTTGACCGGTCTGTTGTAATTTGTCAGCTGTCTCGCCAAATGTGATCAATACCTTCACATTTTTCAGATGAGGGATCAATTCATCGAAAGAGTTCCCTCTGTCCAGTCCGCCAGCCAATAATATAGTTGGCCCATCAAAGGCATTCAATGCACTTTTAGTAGCGAGACTGTTTGTTGCTTTTGAATCGTTGTAGAATTTTCTATTTTTTACTTCTTTTACGAATTGCGTCCGGTGTTTGACTCCTGTAAAAGTCCCCAGAACATGCATAATACTATCATTTGAGACTCCATACAGTTTCGATGCAGCGATTGCACACAGTATATTCTCAAGATTATGGGCCCCCGGCAGTACTACGGAAGATAACGGTCCGATGTATTCCTGTTGAAAATAGATTGCCCCGTCCTTAATATAAGCACCTTGATCCACTTCCTGTTTCGTCGAAAATGGAATGAGTTGTGCCTGTGTGAAATCGACAACATCACGAAGATGCGCCTGGTCTTGATTGATAATCAGATAATCTTCATTTGTTTGATTCCTCGTAATATTGGCTTTTGCTTTCCAATACTCATCGATGTTTCCGTGGTAATCAAGATGTGCATCATATAAATTGGTGATGATGGCGATATGTGGAGAGAACTCGTCGATCCCCATCAGTTGGAAAGAAGATAATTCCACTACCATTTTCTCATCACTTTTAGCAGATTGAGCAACTTCTGATGCAACTGTTCCGATATTACCTGCAATTAACGGCTTCTTCTTGTCTTCGCTCAGGATTTCATATAGTAATGTGGTTGTAGTCGTTTTACCATTCGTACCCGTAATCCCAATCATTTCAGCTTCAGACACTAAATAAGCAAGCTCTACTTCAGTAAATACAGGTATCCCTTTTTCGACCGCCCTTTTTATTAAAGGATTATCATATGGGATCCCCGGGTTTTTTACGACGTATTCAAAGCCCTCGTCCAACAGCTCTATCGGATGGCTTCCACAGATCACTTTAATTCCTTCCTGCAGCAGCCCTTGTGCCTCGGGATTCTCCGCCAAGGGCTTCTGATCGTTCACTGTCACAAAAGCTTCAAGCTTATGTAGTAATGAGGCGGCACTGACTCCGCTCTTCGCCAATCCTAATACAAGAACTTTTTTATGTTTGAACTTCGTTATTTTCTTCAATTATAACCACACCTCGATATAGATTCCTAATACAGCAAAAAGCAAACCAACCGTCCAAAATGTAACGACTACTCTCCATTCTGACCAGCCGACAAGCTCATAGTGGTGATGGAGAGGACTCATTTTGAAGATTCGTTTTCCAGTCGTTTTAAAAGAAGCAACTTGTAAAATAACCGATAATGTTTCAATGACGAAAACTCCGCCGATCAAAATCAGGATAATTTCTAATTTTGTTAAAATCGCAATCGCTGCTATCGCACCTCCAAGGGCAAGAGAACCGGTATCGCCCATGAATACTTTGGCTGGATGGGCGTTAAATACTAAAAATCCAAGAACGGCTCCGACAACTGCCACACTGAAGATCGATACATCATATTGACCCTGATTCCATGCAAGAACTGCGAGTGCTCCGAAAGCAATGGCCGATGTTCCTGATACCAATCCATCCAATCCATCAGTCAAGTTAACCGCATTTGAAAATCCGACAAGCCAGAATATGATGAACAATATATACATCCAGCCAAGGTCGAATGAGACGTCAGTCAATGGGATCGATACTGTAGTAGGGAAGTCATTCTGCTTAAAGACAAGATAGAAAATGACCGAAATGATGATTTGGCCAAGCAGCTTCTGTTTGGATGTCAGTCCAAGATTCCGTTTCATGACAACCTTGATGAAATCATCCAAAAATCCAAGAAGTCCGAAACCAACGGTAACAAGAAGCATCAAATATGTTTCCGGTCCAGGTTCTGAATATTTCCCGGTCATAACAAACGTTGTGATGACGATCGACAGTAAAAATACAATCCCGCCCATGGTTGGGGTACCTGTTTTCTTTTGGTGGGACTGAGGTCCCTCATCCCTAATGCTCTGACCAAATTTTAATCTTCTCAAGAAGGGAATGAATATCGGTGCCAGCAGCACTGTGATGAGAAATGCCATGATGATAGTAAAAAAGATAACTTGTTCAAGCACTTCATTCCCCTCCTTTCTGTTTCTTCTGATCTTTCAAACTTCCTGCATCAATTGATTTAATTAAATTGGATTCACTATTACATATAAACTTCGTCATAATTTCCCACTTTTCTTGATTGTTTTTTTGTTTGTAAAAATGGATAAGTTCGTTAAAAGCCGATTGAACATCTTTCACGATGAACAAAGGAAAATGATTGGGTACGAATCGAGGTACCTCTTCTTTGCCGTCCCATAATGATGCGATGGCCCCATTGTTTATACTCTCGAAAAGGTGATCATGCGATACCAATGGGACATATAAGCCTTTTTCAAGACGTATATCGTACAGGGGTGACACGGCATGAAATCCTACACCATTAAGCTGGATGCCCCGGGTATGTGGAAAAATCGACTTTACATCTTCATAAAAGAGCATGATTACATCTCCCTTATGATTTGCTTTGCAACGTCACGGTCATCGAAATCAAATACTTCAAGCCCGATGATCTGATAGGTTTCATGACCTTTGCCTGCAATAAGAACAACGTCATCCGCTTCAGCAAGGGAAATCGCTTCTTTTATCGCGTCTTTTCGATCGGGTATCAATTTATATTGTTTGCCGACTACTCCCGCTTCCATATCCTTAAGGATCTCCATCGGGTTTTCAGTACGGGGATTATCAGAAGTGAAGATGGCAAAGTCTCCATAATCACAAGCAATTTCTGCCATGATTGGACGTTTGATTTTGTCACGGTCCCCGCCGCAACCGACTACAACGATAATCTTTCCCTCAGTAATGGTTTGAATGGTTTCCAAAACGTTTTTTAAACCATCGGGCGTATGAGCGTAGTCAATAATAACAGAGAAGGACTGCCCTTCGACAACTGATTCAAATCTCCCTCTGACCCCCTGGGCTTTTTCAAGGCATTGAACAGATTGTTCAATGGGGATGCCTGCAGCAGAAGCTGCAGCCAAGGCAGCTAATGCATTGTAAACATTGAACCTACCCGCCAGGCCCAGAACCATATCTTTTTCCCCGAACGGGCTGACCATTCTAAACGAAGACTCCACAGCATTCAACTGTAAGTCCTTTGCATAAAAATCTGCTTCATGCGATAAACCATAGGTAAAAACATGGGCAGCTGTCGACTTGATGAAGTACTCTGCCGCCGCATCATCTTTATTGATAATGGCATATTTAGGAGTTTTTTTAAAATAAGTATTTCCTAATTGAGAGAACAATAAGCCTTTGGCATTCCGATAATCATCCATTGAACGATGATAATCGAGATGGTCCTGGGACAAGTTGGTGAACACGGCAATATCATAGTCACAACCATGCACCCTGCCTTGATCAAGGGCATGCGAGGAGACTTCCATTATGGCAGAAGTGATCCCTTTCTGACAAAAACGGCTGAATGTCTGCTGCAGGGTCAAACTGTCGGGCGTCGTATTATGACTGACTTCAAGCTCATCACCTGCTTTAATATGCATGGTTCCTATAAGGCCGGTCTTTATTCCGTTCCCGGAAAAAACTTGTTCGATCAGATGAGTAGTAGTCGTCTTGCCATTCGTCCCTGTCACACCGACTAACATTAATTGGTGTGAAGGTTGTTTATAGAAATAATCGGCAAGGACTGCCATGGCTTTTTTTGTATCAGGTACAAGTATCAGTGGTATGTTAACATCTACTTTCCTTTCTGCAAGAATAGCAGCTGCACCATTCATCTCTGCAACGTGGGCGAGAGTATGGCTATCGACCTCCAAGCCTTGTATGCAGATAAATAAGTCACCATTCATAACTTTCTTATGGTGATTCGCGATGTTTGAAATAGCTGGATTTCCTTCACCATGTACTTTATAGAACGGCAGTACCTCCAGCAAAGTGTGCAATCTCATCATTTCAACTCCTCACAGGTAGAAAGCAACCTTTTTATATTTTACATAAAAACAGGCTTGAAAGCTATCAACCTTTTAACTTAGTTCTTTTTTTTTGGTACTGAAAACCGCGCTTTTGATTTCCGTGCAAGACTTCGTTTTCGAAGAGCGGCCGATATGCATGTCTCGCTTCTGACGCAGGAGTCTTCGTCTTGCACGCCGATCAAAAGTTGGGAACGACTACAAAATCAGATTAGCTATTAAACCAAAGTCTATTCAGAAAGGTAAATCCGTACTGTGGATCCCTGATTGATTTTCACACCCGGGTCCGGTGACTGATTAACCACTTTATCCCCGCTTCCGCTAATATCAAGGTTTAAGTTGACAAGCTGTTCCTGCAGCTCTTTTTTAGTTAAGCCAATCAAGTCAGGTGTTTCAATCAAGGGAATGTCATCCCATTTCATTTTCTTTTCGATTTGACCCTTTCTTTTCGGCACCCCCATAGCTACCAGACTATCTCCGATGATGCTGCCGGCAATAGGGGCAGCTACGACCCCGCCAAATTGGATGGTTCCTTTAGGATTGTCAACCGCAACATACACTACAATCTCTGGATCATCTGCCGGTGCAACACCCATGAATGAAACAATATGATTATTCTCCAAGTACTTTCCATCCTTGGCTTTTTGGGCAGTACCTGTTTTCCCTCCTACCCTGTAGCCATCTACAAAAGCGTTTCCACCTGTACCTTGTGCGACTACGCTTTCCAGTGCTTCCCTTATTTGTTTGGATGTTTCTTCAGAAATCACCCGTTTCTTCATCTGGGGGGATTTCCTCATAACGACTTCGTTCGTTTTCGGGTCTACCAGTTCTTTTGCAATATACGGCTGGTATAAAACCCCTCCATTAACAGCAGCAGAGACAGCAGCCACCTGTTGGATGGGGGTTACGGCAACACCCTGCCCAAACGCAGTCGTTGCTTGTTCAACCGGTCCCACACGATCAATATTAAATAGTATCCCCTTCCCTTCCCCTTGAAGGTCAATCCCGGTTTTTTGGCCGAATCCAAAGTCTTTGATATATTTAAACAATGTTTCCTTGCCAAGACGTTCTCCAAGCTCTACAAAACCGGGGTTGCATGAGTTCTGTACCACTTCAAGGAAGGTTTGAGTCCCATGCCCCCCTCTTTTCCAGCAATGCAGTGTAGAACCCGCCACTTCCACATGACCGGAATCGTGGAACTTGTCATTATATAAATCTACTTTTTTCTCTTCCAGTGCAGCTGCAAGAGTAATGATCTTAAAGGTCGAACCTGGTTCATACGTGCTCCATATCGGCAGGTTTCGGTTGTAAATTTCCTGAGGGACATTGCGAAAGTTAGCAGGGTCAAATGTCGGCCTGCTTGCCATAGCCAAAATTTCACCATTTTTCGGATTCATTGCGATGGCGATCATACCGTCGGGATTGTAGGTAGCCTGTGCAATATCCAATTCCCTTTCAACAATGGTTTGAACCTTTGTATCAATTGTCAGTTTCAGATTCAGTCCATTCTCCGGATCCTCAAAGTCATCAGCCATATCTCCCATCCTTTTCCCTTTTGCATCGGAGAAGAATTTAACATATCCCTTATCACCTGTCAGTTCCTCATCATAGGAAAGTTCAAGTCCCATCAGACCTTGATTATCGATCCCGGCAAACCCCAGCACATGGGATAAGTAACTTCCATAAGGATAATACCGCTTGGAGTCTTCCCCAAGGTAAACTCCTTTCAAATTCAGGTCTCTGACTTCCTTTGCTTTATCATAAGATAGTTTCCTCGCTTCTTTAATCAATACCATACTCGCCTGCTGTGTTACATATTTATATGCAGTCTCCACTGAAATATTAAGAACTGGAGCCAGTTTTTCAGCGGTCCCTTGAGGGTCAGTAATTTGTCTTGGAACGACAAAAATGGTCGGTGCACTCTGATTTGCCGCTAATTCCACACCATTACGGTCTACTATTTTACCCCTCTCAGGCTGAAAAGGAATATTCCGGCTCCAGGAATCTTTTGCACGGCTTGTCAGCATATCCCCCATGAAAAATTGTACATAACCCAGTCTCAAGTCAATAATGGAAAATATCAATACTCCCACAATCAGAGCAATCGCTAATCTTTTTCTTACCGTTACATTCGATACTCTTTTCACAAATGGACCTCCCCTTCTATGGCTCGTTCCATTATATGCTTGGACACACAAGGGTATGTATGACTTTATTGGGTCTTGGATCAGCTAATTCTGATAATATGATGGTTTTCTACAATAAAAAAGGCGGACATTTTCATGTGATCACCCCTGACCGAATTGACTCAGCATTTCGGATAGGGATTGACCACAATGATTGTCCACGCTTTCTTTTACACCATTAATTCAAGGGAGGCTCTTCCCCGGAATCTTCTTCGGTTTCAGCTTCTTTTTGTTTCTGCAGTTGTTCTTCCGGCGTTTTAAAGTTTACCACGAGAGGTTCATTTTCATTTACAGGTGTATCAGGCTGAATGTTTTGACTCACCGCAAAACCGTTCCCAACCATATTGATCCTGAGTTCTGCAATATTCGCTATTTTGAAAACGTCTCTAATTGACCAGCCTTTCATACTCGGAATGGTAATGTCCTCATCTGTCCTGATGATGACTTTTCCACCTTCCAGCATTTCACTTCCCGGCTGAGGCAATTGTTTGATTATCTCGGATCCGTTACCGACGACTACCGGATCAGCACCGGCTTTTTTTATTTCTTTCTTGGCTTCGTCCACACTTAAGCCTGTGAGGTCGGGGATTTGTTCTTGTTTCAAGTTCACCTTTTCCTGTGGTTTGATGTTTAAGTACTTCAAGCTGTTCTGCATAACCGGTTTAAACACATCAGATACTGGATCTGACCCTATCTCGGTCGGCTTCAATTCTGGTTCCTGCACACCTACGTACACAATCAGCTGAGGATTATCAGCAGGTGCCATTCCCATAAACGAAAATAGATAGTTCTCTTTGCCGTATCTATATCCACCGGTTTCAGGGTCGGGGATTTGAGCAGTTCCTGATTTACCTGCTACACTGTACCCTTCAATTGCAAATCTGGTACCTGTCCCATGTTCAGATGTAACCGTCGACTCTAAGTATTCCCTTGTTTTCTCGGCTGTTTCTTTCGAAATGGGATTCCCTACTACTTCAGGTTTTGTTTCTTTTACAATCTCCTTTGTATTCGGGTCCACAACTTTCGAAATGACATAAGGTTTCATCATCTTCCCATCGTTGGCAATCGCAGATTCTGCCTGGACCATTTGTAATGGGGTGACAGTCGTACCCTGTCCGAAAATGGTTGTATATTTCTCAATCGGATAATGATAAAGGATGGATCCTGATGCTTCATGCGGCAAGCCTACATTTGTAGGTTCCCCGAATCCGAAATCATGAAGGTACCCTTCGAATTTCTTAAACCCGATTTTATCAAGCAAATAAGCAAATGCTACATTGGAGGAACGCTGAACCCCTTCCAGGAAGGAAATAGTCCCCCACCCTTCCCCGCCATTATGGTCACGGATAGGGTTCGGAACATTATCCACCTTATATGTTCCCGATTGGTATGTTTCGTTTGGGTTGAACTTCCCTTCATTCACGGCTGCAGCTAGTGAGAATGACTTCATTGTTGACCCCGGCTCGATCGTTTCTTCTACTATTGTATTCGTCCAGTTATCAAGCAGCCCGTCTCGAGTATCCGGATGGAAAGTAGGCCTCTGGGTCATGGCCAGGATTTCCCCAGTCGTGGGATCGGCAACAATCGCAAACATTTCCTTAGGTTTATATTGTTTCTGAACCTGATTCATCGCTTCTTCGAGGAAGGTCTGTATCTTCTTATCAATAGTTAAGTAGATATCATTCCCATCCTGCGGAGGCGTGACATGTTCTTCAGAGTTGGGAAGTAAATAACCCCAGACATCACTTTTATACTTAACCGATCCGTTCTTTCCACTCAGGATGTCATTGAAGCTTTTTTCGATTCCCATTTTCCCGGTTGTTACAGATTCTCCGTCATCATTCGCGGTTTTTTGCGCAAAACCGATCAAATGAGAAGCAAATGTCCCATTGGGATAGAATCGCTTGGATTCTTTCCTGAAGGTTATACCAGGAAGTTCCTCTTCTTTAATATCAAGCATTAATTGATGGGAAAGCGCGCGTCCGGCTGAACCGAATTCAACCTGATAGGCACCCTCGGTATTTAGCTTTTCATATATCTCGCTTTCTTTCATGTCGATGAACTGGGAAAGTTCCCTCGCAGTCTTTTCCGGGTCAGTCACATGTTTGGGGTTTTTTGGATCATTGGTCACGGTGGGGCTGAGGACAGCAACCAGTGTATATGCGGAAGTATCCTCTGCGATCACCTCGCCTTTATGGTCAAAGATGGTCCCCCGGTGTGCTTCAAGTATTCTGCTTTTAATATATTTTTCTGCAGCCTGGGATGCAAGCACCTTACCTTCAGCTTCTCCCGTTACTTGAATCGTGATGAAACGCACCATTAATACAAAAAAGAGCAAGCCGAAAATCCCGAAAAGGATGGCTGCCCCTATGTTCATACTTGGTCTTTTTTTCATTATTGTTCAACAACCTTCACATTCTTTTCTTTTAAGTTAAGTCCGAGCTCTTTTGCCTTTTCCAAAATTCGTTCGTATGTGCTTAACTCACTGATTTGAAGCTTAAGATCATTGTTTGCCTTCTCTTGTTTTTCAACGGCGGTTTCCATCACTTGTACTTCTTTATTTACATCGTAGATAGCAGCTTGTGTTTGAACGATCTGTACAGCTAAGAAGCAAAATACCACTGCAAAGATTGCGACTAGAATTTTTTCTCCTGGTGTAATGACAGATCGCTGCTCTTTTCTCAGGGGCTGAGGATTCACTTGTATTGATTGGTTTGACTGGTCTGCCTGCTGCCTTTCAAAGTTTCTGGCTAAGTTACTCATAACTGCTCCCTCCCATTTCCTTTTTTATCTGTTTTTTTCTGCAATTCTTAACTTTGCCGATCTGGCTCTATTGTTTTCTGCGAGTTCTTCCTCGCTCGGTAAGATTGGTTTTCTTGTTACCAGCTTGACTTCCGGTTCATATTCTTTCGGTATGATCGGCAATCCCGGCGGTAAGTCCGGTCCGGCGGCTTTTTCTTTAAACATCGTCTTGCACATCCGGTCTTCGAGTGAGTGGAATGTAATTACGCTGACTCTTCCGCCTTTAGAAAGCATTTCAATTGCCTGCTCCAACGAGTCCTCAAATGCACCCAGTTCATCATTCACTGCAATCCGGATTGCCTGGAACACTCTTTTCGCAGGGTGCCCTCCCTTTCTTCTGGCAGGGGCTGGGATTCCTTCCTTAATCAATTCCACAAGCTCACTAGTCGTTTCAATCGGTTTAGACTCCCTGGCAGCTTCTATTTTCCTTGCAATTTGCTTTGAGAATTTTTCTTCTCCATAACGGTAAAAGATTCGGACAAGGTCTTCAAATGACCAGTGATTCACCACATCAAAAGCTGATACATCTCCTTCGAGGTCCATCCTCATGTCAAGCGGGGCATCATGATGATAACTGAACCCTCTTTCCGGTGTATCAAGCTGGGGAGATGATACTCCCAGATCGTAAAGTATTCCATCTACATTATGTACTCCAAGCTGCTCAAGCTCATCTTTTAAATGACGGAAATTTGATTGCACGAAAGTTACCTTCCCAAGGTGGGGCAATAGCTTTTCTCTTGCGTGGTTAATGGCGGTTTCATCCTGATCGAAGCAATAGAGATGCCCTTCCTCCGATAATTGGCTGAGCAGATACTCGCTATGGCCAGCCCCTCCCAGTGTGCAATCCACATAAACCCCGTCTTTTCTGATATTCAATCCATCTACTGTTTCCTTCAATAATACAGTTGTATGTTTAAACATGTTGAAGTCACCTTTCCAATCGAACGTTTTTGATCTTTTAAATATCAAACCCTATCATATTCTCAGCAAGTTCTGCAAAAGAATCTTCAGACTCTGTGAAGTAGTCTTCCCATAAAGCCTTACTCCAAATCTCAATCCGATTGGAAACTCCAAGAATAACGCATTCCTTATCAAGCTTGGCATAATTGACAAGAGTAGAAGGGATGTTAATTCTTCCCGTCTTGTCCAATTCACTTTCTGTAGCTCCAGAAAAGAAGAAACGCGTAAAGGCACGGGCATCTTTCTTTGTAAGTGGTAAAGCCTTCAACTTTTCTTCGAGCGCCGTCCATTCATCCATTGGATAGCCGAATAAGCACTGATCTAATCCACGGGTGATGACAAATGACTCTCCAAGAGAATCGCGGAACTTGGCAGGCACAATTAAACGGCCTTTATTATCAATGTTATGATGATATTCGCCCATGAACATATGCACTGCCCCCACTTTCTAACACAAATGTACCACATCCCCCCACTTTTCTCCACTGTTTTCTAAATTCTCTTTTTATAAAATATTTCCTTTAACTTTTTTTAGCCTTTTTCTCCCTTTTCCTGACAGAGTAAAGAAAAAAATTTGTCTTTAAAGCACACAAAAAGGACTTCTTTCGGCCTTTATTGCGAAAGAAGTCCTTGATATTAAATCTGTTATTACACGTACACTACTTTATGTGTCCCATCAAATTCCATTTGGAGGGAGGTTACGTCTTGAATGAAGTTTTCCCCGTACTTATTCAGGAAATAAAGGGTGTTCCAGGTTCTCTCCTGCGGACCTTCATTTGGACGGAGACAATTTTCTACTTTAGCGAAGTCAGAAAATGTTTTTTCATATTTATCCTTTAGAGCCTTATCCGTTCTCTTTCTCAAGTAATCAAATTGATGAAGGTGGATGGACAGATTTTTATCCACTATTTGATTCAATCCCCGGTGGATACGCTCTGATTTTTCACGGATATGAGTGTATTTTTGCTGGAGAAATTGTTCGAGCTCTGCAATTTCTCTTTCTAAAGAGGGTTCTTTAATAGAACACCAATATTCCTCGCGTTTTTCGGATACACCTTCAATTAATACCTGTGTCAATGACAGGCCGAGGGAAGCCAGTTTCTTCTCAACCTCACGTTCAACGATGGTGATACTTAATCTCGGGACTACCGGAGGGATTTTCAAGCCTGAATGTTCAAACACTTTCTTCAATTCACCCCAGTAGGCGATTTCACCTGGACCGCCAATAAAAGCAAGGGTGGGAAATAACCATTCCTGCATCAATGGTCTGGTTACGACATTGTTGCTGAATCTTTCAGGAGCCTCATCCAGCATCTTCAATATCCCTTCCATCGTAATGGTATCTCCGGCATTTTTTTCTTTAAAAGCAGACCCTTCTCTTTCCAGTAATGCCCTTTCATCATTTATGGAGATGAATAAGTTGGCCGCATTAGGAGAGATGTCCAATTGTGTAGAGAAACCATTATTCCTTATTTCTTCCTGCTGCTCCAGAACTGCATTTGTGATACTCTGACTGCTCTCGATCAAATGATGAAAGTGATTCTTTTCTATCTTTCTTAATGCAGGGTACGCCGAATCGATTACCAATAATCCAAAATCCTTGAACAAGTGCATGACAAAATGTGCAAAGAACCGTACTATATCGCCCTCTCTCTCTATCATTTGATTTAATTCAGAGACAAGCTTTTTAGTATGGCGAGATTCGCCAAGTGCCTGGATGATCTCATTCACCCAATTCTTCATTACGTTTTTATCGAAAGAGATATCCGATGTCATTTTCTTTTCGAGCACTCTTTCCGGATACCCGAACTTCTCCATTTGAATTCCTTTTTCCTGATATATGTGGTTTACTTCCTGATAATCATGGTCTTCCCCTGCAATCCAGAATACGGGTACCACTGGATGGTCCAAAGCACTTTCCTGTTCCTGTGCCAACTTAATGACCGAAATGATTTTATGTATGGTATATAATGGACCAGTCAACAATCCGGCCTGCTGACCCGCCACTACGGAAACCGCACCTGATCTCAGTTTCTTTAATGATTCTTCCACTTTACGTGAAGATGGCAAGTCCCTCATATATGAGGCAATACAATCTGTGAGTTCTTCACGGTCGAAATCACGAATGGTCAAATCGTTCAATCGTTCCCGATAGACATCTGGCTGATTAATATTATAGTGAAAGAAAGAAGTCACAGGTTCTTTTTGTTTTATATAAAGTGAAGCAAACTGGTTGATAGCCGGAATATTCAGATTCTCCAATTCCATATGAACTACTACTCCTTTTCTAGCTCTTTATTTCCTAACGAAGAGTATAACATTTCAATTAATGAAAAGGAAAAAAACTGCCTCTCATAGGATCTACTTAATTCAATTCAATGATCCTGAGTATCAATCCTGTTACCATCAACGCAATATAAGCTGCAAAGGACAGGAGAAAGTTAATCCTCCACAAACCCCTAAGCACCTTCGGATAGTGAATTTCCCCTTTGGCCTTCCAATACAATATGGCAAAAATCAAACCCACGGAGCAAACACTTAGAAAAATCAACCATAAATAAGATGTATCCCATATGGCAAGCACGATAAAATGGACAGAAACCATCAACAGTAACGTGGTCACATCAATCGCGAGATGTACTGCTTTCTTGTGATTTTTCATCACTTCCTTCGCTATGATGAAGCTGATGAAATATCCCAAGAATGGAATAATGACAAATATGGCAATCACCGTAGAAAAAATGGAAGCCACTTCTACCCCCCCTGACCTTCTCTTTCAATTCCTTTTACTAATTCGTAAAGTGTATTCATGATGGGTACAAAATGGTCTTCTTTTTCCGCTTTGATCAATAAAGATCCCAGAATGGTCTCAATTTCTGTTTTCCTTTTCTCTTCTATATCCTTCAACATGGAGGATCGATTATCAGAAGTGCCAAGACATATATCGATTATCTCCTGGAAGTGTATGTAGTTCTTCATATGTGGGAAGAGTGTAAGCAATTCTTCAAATAAGGTATGTTGAATATGGAGGAAGTGTGGATTATCAGGTAATCTGCCATTCTCAACTCCAGCAATTGCTGTAAGGGGATTGACCAGGACATTCACAAACAACTTCTTTAACATCATTACTTCATGATCGTCATGAATAAGGAAAGGAAAATATTCTATTTGCTGTATTAATAATTCTTCTGCACGATTCAATTCTCCTTTAATTAAGGCAAGATTTGTCTTGCCGATTCCGAGATGAATCACTGAATGATCATTTTCTTTTAATGCCCCGTGTTCCACTGAGCCGGCCAGAAGAGTCAAATGAGGGAGCGATTTTACCCTGTCTAAATGACCGATGCCATTTTGGAGAAACAACAGAGGGATCTGTTGGTCCGTCTCCTTTAGAATCTTCAGTACAGAATCGAGGTCATATTCTTTAACAGCAATGATAATTAAATCATATGAAGACATTTTCCCTGAAAGGATTTCACCCTTCAAATATGAAGTTATTGAACGATCAGATCTCTTGAGCGTGACACCAAGGCGGTTAACAAGATTCACCTGTTCAATTCTTCTGACTAAAAGAGTGACATCAAATTTTTTGCTTAAATAAGAGGAAAAGAGAAGCCCGACTGCCCCTCCCCCGATAATTCCAATGTTCATAATTTCTCCTTCACCAGAATCGATTTGTATAACTAACCTTAGTTTAGCAAATTTTTCAGAGGCAGAAAACAATAGGTGTAAAGATTGTTGAAATAAAAAACTTGTCCCCGATCATACTCAGGGACAAGTCTGAAGTCAGGGGAGGTTCTTTACACCGGATACACAGGGTGCTTTCTCTCACTGAATTGGACATCTTTCGTTTCATACAATTTATAACGTTCTATTAATACAGAACGCAGTTCATTGGGAGCCGTGATTTCATCAACGATTAACTCAGAGGCCAATTTATAGATATCGATATGTTCTTTATATTCCTGTTGTTTCTCTTGAACATATTTAATTCGTTCTTTCGGGTCTTCAATCGCTTGGATTTTATTCGAATAAACCGCATTTACCGCGGCTTCAGGGCCCATCACGGCAATTTGGGCGGTCGGGAGGGCAATGCAGACATCGGGATCAAAGGCAGGACCTGCCATTGCATATAATCCCGCTCCATATGCTTTCCTTACGATAACTGATATTTTAGGAACAGTAGCAGAACTCATTGCTGCGATGAGCTTGGCTCCATGCCTGATAATTCCTGCTCTTTCTACTTTTGTTCCAATCATAAAGCCTGGAACATCAGCCAGGAATAATAAAGGAATATGGAAAGCATCACATAACTGGATGAATTTAGCACCTTTGTCGGCAGAGTCATGGAATAGGACGCCGCCTTTCACCTTTGGCTGATTGGCAATGATCCCAACCACTTTCCCGTCCATGCGCGCAAAGCCCGTGATTAATTCCGATGCAAACAATTTCTTCATTTCAAAGAAGCTGCCTTCGTCAATCAGTGTATTAATCCCCTCATACATATCAAATGGAGCATTCTGATGCTGAGGAATGATATCCTCAAGCAACTTTTCTGTTTTTGGGGCAAGTCCTTCTTCCACAGACGGCTTCTCTTTGTAATTTGCCGGGAAGTAACCAAGATATCTTTTCGCTTCTTCAATTGCTTCTTCTTCCGATACAGCCAATAGATCCCCGCATCCGCTGACAGTGCAGTGCATTCTTGCCCCGCCCATTTCTTCAAGTGTAACTTTTTCACCGATAACCTTTTCAGCCATACGAGGAGAGCCGAGGTACATGGAAGCATTGCCATCTACCATGATTACGATATCACAGAACGCAGGAATATAGGCACCGCCTGCGGCAGAAGGTCCGAAGAGTATGCAAACCTGAGGCACCATGCCTGACATTTTCACCTGATTGTGAAAAATCTTTCCCGCTCCCCGTCTGTTAGGGAACATTTCAAGCTGATCGGTAATACGTGCTCCTGCGGAATCCACCAGATAAAAGATAGGCACTTGCAAACGCAAAGCGTTTTCCTGTATGCGTATTATTTTTTCGACGGTACGGGCACCCCATGATCCAGCTTTTACAGTGGAGTCATTTGCCATGACACAGACCGTTTGCCCGGCTACTTTCCCAATAGCTGTCACTACCCCGTCCGCTGGTAAATCATCCGCTTTATTGTTGGCAAACATTCCATCTTCCTGATAATCACCATTATCGAATAATTGCTGTAGACGATCCCGAACAAACATTTTCTTTTGCTCTTTTAATTTTTCATGGTATTTCGGCAGGCCGCCGGCATTTATTCTTTCTTTTGTTTCATTGAGTGTATCGATAAATGTTTTAGATGCAGTCATATAAATCCCCCTTGGTTCGTTATGTAATGATGCCGATTTTACCTCTGTTCGCTTACCCAGGAAGACTCCCCAGTAAAACATGCGGTAACATCTAAAGTTTCTTTAGCCTTCAAGTACGAGCAGCACGTCGCCTTCGTTTACAAAGTCTCCGACGTTTACTTTCACTTCGGAAATCTTGCCTTCCACTTCCGCTTCGACCGGGATTTCCATTTTCATCGATTCAAGCATGAGTACCGTATCGCCCGCAGAAACACTGCCTCCTTGTTCCACTAAAACATTTAATACTGTTCCTGCCATTGCTGCTGTAATTTCTTTCATGTCCTTTTCCTCCATTTATCATTTTATGCGCGGTTTGCAGTTAAATAATCCTGCAGCCACTTAGTTGTATATGTTCCATCTACAAACTCTTTCTCTCCGATAATCTCACGGAAGAGACTTACATTCGTTTTGACACCCTCAATTTGAACCTCAGCGAAGAACTCCACGGCTCTTTCTATTGCATCTGCACGATCTTTTCCATAGATAATGCACTTTGATATCATCGGATCATAAAAAGGTGTTACTTTATTCCCTTGTACGTATCCCGAATCAATACGGACGCCTTCACTGTTCCCCCAATCCAATAAAGAGATTTGTCCTGGAGAGGGATAGAAAGTTTTTGGATCCTCCGCATAAATCCTGAACTCCAGTGCATGCCCTTTTGATGTGATTTCGTCTTGGTTCAACAGCGGCAGAGGTTGTCCATCTGCTACGAGCAGCTGCCATTTCACGAGGTCAAGTCCGGTCACGAATTCTGTAACGGGGTGCTCTACCTGTAATCGTGTATTCATTTCAAGGAAATAATAATTTTCTTCTTCATCAACGATGAATTCAACCGTTCCTGCATTGATGTAATTCACGGCCCTTCCGGCTTTGACTGCAGCATCATACATCGCTTGCCTGGTCCCCATGGATAATTCCGGAGAAGGAGATTCTTCTATGACTTTTTGATTTCGTCTTTGAACCGAACAATTCCGCTCAAACAAGTGAACGATGTTTCCGTGCTCATCCCCAAAGATTTGGACTTCTACATGGCGCGCATTTTCCACACATTTCTCGAGGAACACTTCATCTTTTCCAAAATATGCTTTGGCCCGATTTTTAGTAGAATCAAAACTTTGAACGAGCGCTTGCTCATTTTCACAGCGAATCATCCCGATGCCTCCGCCTCCTCCGCTTGCTTTAAGCATGACCGGATAACCGATTTCCCTTGCAAGACCCTTAGCCGCATCTATACTGTCTACCCCGCCTTCACTTCCGGGTACTACAGGTACTTGGGCTTCTTGCATCACTTTTCTCGCTTCTACCTTATCTCCCATTTTCTGGATGATACTGTGAGGAGGCCCGATAAATGTAAAGCCCTCTTCTGAAACCCTCTTTGCAAAACCGCCATTTTCCGATAACAACCCGTACCCCGGATGAATAGCATCAACATTTTCTTTCCTGGCAACTTCAAGAATGGCATCTATCACTAAATAAGACTTGTTAACCGGCGGTTCACCGATTCGATGAGCGATATCAGCTTCTTTGACAAATGGCATTTCCTCATCGGCATCAGAATAGACTGCAACTGTTTTAATGTTTAATTGTTTACATGTTTTAATGATCCTTGAAGCAATTTCTCCCCTGTTGGCAATTAAGACTTTTTGCACAATCTCTCCCCTTTCTGAAAAAAAACAGCATCTCATAGATAAGGATTCTACAAAAATAGTCGAATTCCTCCTCTCTATTGTAAACGTTTTCTTAAATAAGTGCAGAATTTTTTGTTTATTTGTTATATAATAATAATAAATAATTAATTAATTTTCTCATTATAGATACTGGATTCACTTGATTCCGGTGTCAGCAATGTGTGAGGATGCAATAGTAGGAGGTAATGGTATGGCAGTTAAAGTTGAAAAATTAAAAGTGAATTATAAGACTCTTGAAGAGTTTAAAAAGTTTAAAGAATATGGTGTGCAGGAGTTATCCATGCTTGAAGATCTGCAAGCGAACATTATCGAAAACGATAGTGAGTCTCCTTTTTACGGTATTTACTTTGGGGATACATTGATTGCAAGAATGAGTTTGTATCAGCGGGAGGCAAGATTCGATCAATACTTCGATCCGCCGCAAAATTACTTGGAGTTATGGAAACTCGAAGTACTTCCTAAATATCAAAACAAAGGATATGGCAATTTGCTCGTGGAATTTGCAAAAGAATACGGGCTGCCTATCAAGACTAATTCTCGTATCAAATCTCAGGGGTTCTGGGAGAAAATGGGCTTTGAACCTGTCACTTATGATGTGGAGAGGGACCTCGGAGAAAACCCTTTAGTCTGGTATCCTGAAGGTGTAAAAGAACAAAAGATCAATTAATCGAAGGGAATGAGAAAGGCTGGCTATAGTAACAATAGCCAGCCTTTCTTATTAATTTTACAGAAGGATTCAACTTTATTTATTGACTCTTTGGAGATTTCCGTTTTTATCCATCTGGAATTTCACTTTTTCTTCATTACCTTGTAAGAGGGCCATTTTCCTCGCCTTTTCAAATATAGTCAGCAGCGATTTATGATCCTCTTCAAGTAAAGTGAATTTGCTTTTTAATTCTTTCAATTCAGTTTCAGCTTCTTGATGCTTGGCTGTTAATTGAGAGATTTGTTCACGAAGCTGTGAATTTTCCTTTTTAACCGTTTCTTCATTAATTACTGCTTCTTCCGCTCTTTGTAAATATTGAATCATACTGCCCATAGAGAAACTGTCGTGAACATTCTGTCCCGGCTCCATTTGAATCAAGTTCAATGACGCATCTTCATCCTGAGGATGATTCTTGAGAAGCGGTGTATGTTTCTTGGATTGTTTTCTTTGCTTCTTCGCTAATTCAATCCCGGATTTATATTGTTTTCGGACAAATGAATTCCAACGGAAGCCGCAAGCGGCTGAAGTCCTTGATAGTTTTCTGCCCACTTCTTCAAAAGCCTTCAGTTGTGTGCCGCCTTCACGTATATGGCGAAGCACCACTTCAGCAAGTATTACATCTTCATCCTGACTCCAAGCATCCTGTCTGTTTGAAGACATTTCCATCCCTCCTGTTAGATCCCTTTATTTTATGCATATGCACTTACTAGAGAAGATAGAATCAACAGAATGCTTGACATTAGAATTAATTAATTATAATTATTTTACCAGCGTACTTACTTGCCTAAAAATTGATCAACTGCATCATGATGGTCGTCAGTTGCCCAAAGCTTCGAGCATTCCCGGATTTCATTTTTAATACGCTCTTCCACTTCCCTTCTATCCCACCCATTGAGCATCTGTTTTTTGTAAGCTGTCAATACCCCAGCGGTTTTCGTTGATATCGCTTTTAAAAGAGGGATATCGTTCATTTCTATCGTACTCTCCACTAATTCATCTATGAAGCCCATTTCTAATAAGGTTTCAACATCATTCAGTTCAGCAGTCATTAGAAGAGATAAGGCTTTTGATGAAGGAATCCGTTTATGCAGCAAGGTCCCTCCGCCCCATCCAGTTGTAATGGCAAGATTTCCTTGAACAAACCCCATTTCCTTTCCTTTTTTCCCAATCCTCAAATCACACGCTGCAGCTATTTCACAGCCCCCGCCAATGGCGATTCCATTTATGAATGCGAGAGTGGGCTTCGGCAGAAAAGCCAGCCTGATTAAAATACTTCCCATTTTGCTCAGCATTTCATAACTTTCTTTTTCTGTCTTAAGGCTATGGAATTTCGATAAGTCTCCCCCTGAACAGAATGCGCTTTCTCCGCTTCCTGTAATAAGAAACGCTTTTATTGATGGATTAACCTCACATTCTTTCAAAGCCTTTTCTAATCCATCCATTACTTCATAGTTAATAGCATTTCGTTTCTCTGGACGGTTAATAATGAATTGCAGAATACCTTCTTGATTTTTATGTATGATATATTCACTCATTTGTCGTCCCCTCCCACCTCTAGTGTAAATTGATTTGTTAAAATTGACCAGTAATGCACAAAAAAAGCGTGAAGAGCCATGGTCTCTTCACGCTTTTTTTTATGTTGTAAATTATTTGTTTACAACTTCTTTTCCTTTATACGTTCCGCACTCTTTACAAACACGGTGTGCTAATTTCATTTCACCACAGTTTGGGCATGCTACCATACCAGGTACACGTAGTTTGAAGTGTGTACGACGTTGTCTTTTTGCTGTTTTAGAAGTTCTTCTAAAAGGTACTGCCATTCTTCCCACCTCCTTATAGAGATAAAAATATTATGAAGCCAGAACGAACTGGTACTTCGCTTTTAAGAGTTCTTGTTTTGATCAAGAAGCTTTGCTAGATCAGCGAGTCGAGGATCAACTTTTTTCTCTTTTTCCTCTTCGACTTCATAAGCCTGTTCTTCGGTCAGCACTTCCCAGTTCTTTCCGGAAGGAAGCTTATCCTGTTCTCTCGCTTCATCACTGATTACCTGCAATGGGATCTCAAGTAACAGCAACTCTCTTATAACTGGTTTTAAATCAATTACATCCCCATCGATTCGATGAACTTCCTCTTCCTCATACCGATCATAATCAGTATCTGTAAGCAGGAAGGTCTCAATCGTTTTCAGATTGATTGGCAGGTTCACGTCCACGAGGGTCCTTGAACAAGGCAAGACAAGCTTCCCGTCTAAATGAAGATGGAAGGTGACACGGTTGGAACCGATGTCTGCTTTTCCCGTAACATGAATAGGGGATACTTCCCTGACTTGCGGATCAATTTCTTTTGGATCATCGAAAGTGACCGTTTCATCAAGTGAAAGTCCTTTATCCCTGAATTTCTGTAATTGTATAATTGACCATTTCAATGTCATCACCTCAAGGCAACAAAGGTAATTATAGACTTGATATTACCGTTTGTCAATATTTTTTCTTTACACTTATTACTGTTCCAGTGTTGCAATTATAACGCTTTATTATAATCTGTTTCAAATTATTTATAATATCCGATATGATACTTATATATATTTATAATTTATCCATTTATTTTTGGCAAAAGGAGTGGGGTTTAAAATGAAAGCAACCGGGGTTGTGGTGGAGTATAATCCGTTTCATAATGGACATTTGCATCATTTGAATGAAACAAGGAGAGCTTCTGGGGCAGACCTTGTCATCGCCTGCATGAGCGGGCACTTTCTGCAGCGGGGGGAGCCCGCACTTACATCAAAATGGTCACGTACAAAAATGGCGTTGTCAGCAGGGGTTGATATGGTCATTGAGCTTCCGTATGCTTTTGCCACGCAACACGCAGAAATTTTTGCGAAAGGGGCCATTTGCCTTCTCCATGAAATAGGCTGTGATAGCTTCTGTTTCGGCAGTGAAGACGGTGATTTGGCATCTTTCGAGAAGACTGTCAGTTTAATTCAGGACAATAAACGTACATATAATACTTCCATTAAGGACTTTGTAAGAAAAGGTAACAGTTATCCTTCAGCTCTATCGAAAGCCTTTAAGGATATCAAAGGGAGCGAGGGCTTGATCGATTTGAGCAAGCCGAATAATATCTTAGGCTATCACTATGTATGGGCTAGGAATGAATTTGCTCCCGGCCTGAATGCCTACACCATAACGAGGGAATCTGCAGGCTATCATGATGAACATTTTTCTTCGCCTTCCATCGCAAGTGCAACCAGTATACGTAAAAACCTTTTCGATCCGGACCGGGAAACTGTAGCTATCCATCATTATATTCCTTCTTCTACCGGATCTCTCCTTGAAGAATACAAGCAGGAGTTTGGGGAATATCATAGATGGGAGAACTATTGGCCGTTATTGAAGTATAAAATAATCGCTTCCTCCCCCTCCCAACTACAGGAAATATATGAGATTGAAGAAGGAATCGAGAATAGAATCATTGAAAGTGCGAAAACGGCACTATCATTTAAAGAATTCATGACCATACTTAAAACCAAAAGATATACATGGACCCGTTTACAACGAATGTGTCTTCACATATTAACGAATACAACCAAAGAAGACATGAATAGAAGACATTCCTCACCAGCATATATAAGATTGCTCGGAATGAACCAAAAAGGACGTGAATACCTTCACACTTGCAAAAAATCGCTGAATCTTCCACTAGTCAGCAAACTTTCAAGTGCAAATAAAGACGATATTTCCTTAGATATAAAAGCTTCAGAAGTTTATTCTCTGGGGCTTCCTTCTGCCCAATCCAAAAAGCTTCTCTCTCAGGAATGGTCCCAGCCCCCCATTATGGTGCGATAGGGCTGCTGGCATTTTAACACAAGGAGAGACTGCCTTTTGGCAGTCTCTCCTTGATCACTTATTTGGCAGCGAATGTAAAAACGTTACAGCGTCATCAAAAGTCTTAACCGGAATGACTTTCATTTCTGTTCCGATATCCTCAGCTGTTTTTTTGGCTGCTGAGTAATTGGATTCCAGACCGGGATTTTTTTCCTTCATTTCATCAGATATCGTTTCATCAGGGGCAAGAAAATATTCTGCACCGACATTGTCGGCGGCTATGATTTTCTGTTCGATCCCGCCTATCCTGCCCACTTCACCGTTTTCTGAAATTGTGCCGGTCCCCGCAATAGAGTACCCTTTTGTTAAATCTTCCTCTGTTAATTGATTATAAATTTCAAGACTGAACATCAGGCCGGCTGAAGGGCCGCCTATTTCTTCTGTATCAAGTGACACTGCAGGGTCAGTCACAATTTCTTTATCATCACTCAATGATATACCAAGACCTACTTTATCCGCCATATCGGGAAATTCTTTTAAAGGGATCTTTTCGATCATTTCCTGGTCATTACGGATATAGGTTATTTCAACTGAGTCTCCTTTTTTCTTATTCTCTATATACTCTATGAATTGCTTAGATGATTCAAATTTCTGCCCATCTAGGGCTGTAATCCGATCACCAGGATTCAATATTTCAGCTGCAGGCATGGAAGGATATACATTCAGCACATAGATTCCTTTATAATTATAGTGATAAGGCTTATTTGCTTCCTTAAAAGCAACTTCGATTGCATGATTTTGGGAATTTTCCATTAATTGAAGCTGTCTCAGGTTGTATTCTTCGTCACTTTCATGAGGATTTCTAATTTCCTCAACCGGGTAAATATACTCATATTTCTTAATACTTGCTATCAGGTAGGCATAGATGTTCGCTTTACCCATCCTGACAGTAGTCAGCATAAACTCGCCTTTATCATCAAACCCATCTTTTACTTTAACGATGGGATCAAGTTCATGGGCACTTCCCGGTTTGGTTACATAGTAGGGAAGATAATAAAAAGATGTTGCAACAATAAAAACAGTCATTACGACCAGGATTCTAATCAGCGTTTTATTCTTCATAAGTTTACTCCTTCCACTCCTCCAACGCTTTTTTAATAGAAGGAATGACCTTCTTGGCTTCTTCTTCTCCCATATAAATGATTTCTTCTATGTTCCTGAAAGCGCGGGTACTGTACATTTCAACATGTGGTCTAATCATGAAGTCCGAGGCAAATTCCCTATGTGCCACAATTTCAAGCTGGAGAATATCGATGCTTTGCATGATCACATCATAGATCGTGGTGATTTCAGCATTCCTTTTGACATGAGAAACATCTACTCCTACCACGAGATCGGCTCCCATTTCTTTTACTACAGAAACAGGGACACGATCGATTACCCCGCCGTCTACCAGAAGACGCCCGTTGATTTTTTCAGGAACGAATATTCCGGGGATGGCGATGCTTGCACGAACTGCACTTGCGACCGGACCTGTAGTAAAGATAACTTTCTCTCCATTGGTTATATCAGTAGCCACTACGCTCACAGGTATATTTAAATCTTCAATGTTTTTATTATGAGAAAATAATTGGATGAATTCTTTTATACGCTTACCTGAGATGAATCCCATTTTCGGGACGGTGAAATCCAAATAATACTTCCTTCTGAAAGTGGTCGACAATTTATAGAGGTCTTCCATTCTATGACCGACTCCATAAAGGCAGCCAACCAATGCTCCCATGCTGCTGCCTGCTATCATATCCACAGGGATTCCTTCTTCATCAAAGGCCTTTAAGACCCCGAGATGCGCAAATCCTCTTGCTCCACCCGAACCAAGGGCTAACCCTATCTTTGGTCTGCTCAAAAGTCTTCCCCCTTTACCCTTAGTTTTCGGTTCAATTCATCATATGGTCTATTTCTAATATGTATGAGTATATTGAATAATATGAGGACAAGTAGAAGTTACTCTCATTTTATCATGCTTTCTGTGTTACACAAGAAATTGAGATAGTAAGGTTATGAGGAGGACGTGCTGTTGAAGTCGAAATTTAAAACGTTGGTATTATCGGCGGGTGTAACAATGTTTGCTGCAGCATTAATCATCATGCCTGGTGAATCCTTGGAGGCTTCCATCCGCGGGCTGGATATGTGGTGGGAAATTGTTTTCCCATCGCTGCTGCCGTTTTTTATCGTTTCTGAAATGCTGATTGGATTTGGAGTCGTAAGATTTATAGGGGTATTACTCGAACCGCTGATGCGTCCTTTATTCCGGGTGCCTGGAGCTGGTGGATTTGTGTGGGCTATGGGAATGGCTTCCGGATTTCCAGCTGGAGCTAAATTGACTGCCCGCTTGAGGCAGGAAAAGCAGCTGACAAAAATCGAAGCAGAGAGACTGGTTTCATTCACGAATTCATCCAATCCTTTATTTATTTTTGGTGCTGTTTCAGTTGGATTCTTTCAAAATGCGACGCTGGGGATTGTCCTGGCTTGTGCACATTATATAGGAAATATTTGCGTTGGCCTTGCGATGAGGTTCTATGGGAGAAATGATGAAGTGGTTCACAGGAGACATCCTAAGGAAAAGAAACGATTTTTTATCGCTGAAGCATTTTCAGCTCTTCATCAAACGAGGATAAAGGATAATCGGCCAATCGGCAAATTGCTTGGTGATGCAGTAACTTCTTCCATTCAGACATTATTAATGATCGGCGGTTTTATTATCCTTTTCTCTGTCATGAATAAAATGCTTTATCACCTGCATATTACCACATTCATTGCTGAAGGATTCTCCAGTATACTCACCTTGTTTCAATTAACGGAACAATTGAGTATCCCTTTCATTTCGGGATTATTTGAAATCACATTGGGTTCAAAGCTGACAAGCGGAGTGACAGAAGCAACCCTGCTGCATCAGGCGATCATCACCAGCTTCATTTTAGGGTTCAGCGGATTCAGTGTTCAAGCCCAGGTTGCCAGTATCCTTGCCCAAACCGATATCCGATTTAAACCATTCTTTTACGCCCGCTTTCTTCACGGTGCTGCCTCTTCAATTGTGACAATCATTATCTGGAAGCCTGTTTATGAAAGGTTTTCTGATGAACAGCTTTCAAATGCAATCCCTGTATTTTCACATGATAGCGCTTATATTTGGGCTGAAATCATTTATTGGCTAAAGACATTCGGTCCGCTTATGACGATTCTCAGCCTATTGGTTTACATTTTAATTTACAGTAAAAGAATGAAAAATAAATCCCTTTAAAATAGAGAACAGGGTGTTCATATCGTGAAACTGAACAACCCTGTTTGATTACTCTTTACTTGTATACTTCTCCTTTAGAGCATTCTTTACAGGATGTGGAACCAACTCAGAAATATTCCCACCATATTTGGCTACTTCTTTAACGATACTCGAACTCAAGAAGGAATATTGATTATTCGTCATAATAAAGAATGTCTCTATATCTTCTTCCAATACTCTGTTCATGGAAGTGATCTGCATTTCATATTCAAAATCCGAAACCGCTCTCAGTCCTCTGATAATGGCGCTGGCCTTCACACTCTTCGCATAATCAACGAGAAGTCCCTGAAATGAATCGACAACAACATTTGGAATGTCTTTGGTGGATTCACGAATCAATTGGATTCGTTCTTCAACAGAGAATAGTGGTTTTTTTGAGGAATTATTCAGTACAACAACATATATTTGATCAAATACTTTTGCCCCTCTCGTAATGATATCTAAATGTCCGAATGTAATTGGATCAAAGCTTCCCGGACAAACTGCAATACTCGTCATGATCATTTACCCCCATGTCTGCCTTTTCACTATTTTTGATATGTATAAATCGATATTCCGATAATCCCATAAGCTTCTTCCCTTACTTTATGCAATCGTCCTATCACGTTTGATGGTATGCTATCAGAACTGTATTCACACATAACGAAACCGTTTTCATTTAAAAGGTTATGGCCATCTATGAATGTAACCAATTCTTCTAATTTTTTTTGTTTGTATGGAGGATCGAGGAAGATGTAGTCGAATGCGATCTCCCTCTTAACTATCGCTTTCAGTGCCCGATTCGCATCGTTGCGATACACTTCACTTCTATCGACAAGATCACATTCTTTTAAGTTAGCCTTAATGGTGTGCAGGGCCTTCGAATCCTTATCGACGAAGATTACCTTTTCAAGTCCCCGGCTTAAAGCTTCCACTCCCAGCCCTCCGCTGCCAGCGAAAAGATCCAAGCCCATTCCGCCTTCGAAATAGGGACCAAGAATGTTAAATATCGATTCTTTCACTTTATCTGTGGTTGGCCGGGTACCGCTTCCAGGTACCGCTTTTAATGGCCTCCCTTTTAATGTTCCTGCTATAACTCTCATAATCATCCACCATATATGTATTTTTTCTACATTATCCTAACATAAATCTACATGAATCGCCACTTCAGGAAATTGATCCTAAAATGTATAAAAACAAATTGATAGGTGATAATGGAAGTAACAACATCCTAACTGATGTTGTTGCCAACCGCGGAGAAGACTTACGTTTCCCCATAAGTTCTTCCTCCGGTTTCTCCTCTCCCTTTGCCTTCTTTCCAGAGATGGATATAGAAGGACCCTGCAGAGATCCTGCAGGGCTTTTTATGTTTCAGATATTTGTATTTCTTCATTGGAATTGCTTCTCTCAATGTCTAATCCAAACAATTTTTCCAGCCATTCCACTTCCATAAATACAGCGCCGCCTATTTTTTGAACCGGCTTTGTAAGGAGTCCATAATTCTCTTCGTTTAGTATAAAGTAATCTTCATCTACAAAGAAGCGATACGAACTGCCCCCTTTCAACGCATATATCACATCGTTTTGGAGGAAGTCGTACTTTATCCCTATTGCCTGAAGAAGCTCGGGTAAAGAAATCAGCTCTTGTTGTTTATATTGTATAAGGTCTACATCCATTAAAGGCTTGTCATTCAGAAATACAGTTTGATGTGCTTTCAAGATTAACGGGATATCTTCTGTTCTATTACTTGTTTCTTTAAAGTAGCTGGAGTTTAAATTGGTTGCCTGCTTCAACAACACATCCAGTTGCCCACCCTGGAGCATGTGACCATTTTCATTAAGCAGCAGTTGTCTGAAAGAATCCAACTGAGTTTCTGTCAGACCTGTTTTTAGGTCATGATAAGCATTCATCGTTTTGGCAGACCCGTAGGAGGAGGATAAGATGATGTTTGCTTTCAGTTCTTCTAACCAGCTCTCCTGATAAGATGCCGAATCCTTCTGCTGTTCCAGTGCCCAATCCATTTTTTTAAGTAATGATGTTCGGGAAACATCCCCATTGACGATCAGGAAATTTTCCGTTTCACTGACTGGAAAACGGTCATCAATGACTACCGTTACAAACCCTTCACTGTTCAAACGGTTTTCGTTTATTGTTAAATCCAGATTTTCTTTTGAATAAATCCTTGTACTCCCATTTTCAAACAGGTTAATTTCTCCCGAGAAGAGAAGCAAATCCGATGGTGGTCCGCTTCCGGTAAAAGAATAATAATCGATAAAATGCATTTCTTTATGTTTCGACTCTTTGTAGCCTGATATCCATGTGCCTTCTCTGACCGTCTTTTCAACGATATTGATCGTTGTTTCTAACGGGATTGCAGTTAATAGTGCGGGATACCACTCCTTTAAGTGAAGGTTTCCTTCTGAAGTTTGTCTTTCAAGAGTGTAACTGATCGTCACGTCTGAATCTCCTTCACTATTAATTTTTAATATAAATTCTCCATTTTCTTTGGAGAGGCAGCTTTCCCCACTATCCTCTATGCACTTAAAGTTCTTTGCATCTTCCGGCCATTCTATTGTCATATTCTTCTGATTGCCTGACTTGAAATCAACCTCCTGGGTGATGAAAAACTCTTTACCAGTGTGTTCTATCGTAAATGACTGGTTCACTTCAGAGATATTGGACGCTTCGGCATTACCTGATAAGAATCCGTTCCATTGGAAAAAAATAATACCTGCGATTGCTATTACCATGACGAAAGTAAATAAGAGTAAGAACCGTTTCATCTGGATACCCCTTCGTATAATCTTACTATTAAGATATCAGAATTCATTCATGGGATATATAGCCAGGAGTCAAAAATTACGACATTTTTGTTAATCGATACCCTATATTCACTACTCCCTCATAACTTCTTTACTTCTCACACTATGTTTGAAATAATAAGGAATTGATTAAATACATGATAAAAGGGGTTAAAACATGATTCAGCGTTTTATCGAATTAGGTGAGGGATTGTCTGATATCTATGAATTACTGGAAGCTGCAAGACACAATAAAAATCGGGTCGAGCATCTGATGGCTTTTCATACCATCATTAAAGATCGACCGGTTACTTCGCTTGGCATCGTGATGAAACCGACTGCCGAAGGAAAGTTTCAGGCAATCTATTTCTGCAGAGAAGGTATACCCAATCCAAACATGATGGCGAACAAGAGGTATTCGCTGTTTGAACAAACTGCTGAGGAACTTGAGAAAAAGATTATTCAGATGGATGTCAAGCCATCGACTCTTTTTCCCGAAAAGGAACTCTATTATCAACACCTGATTGCTATTTTGAGATTAAATCACTATATCTCACCACTGCAATGATCACTTAAAACCAAAATAAAAAGCTGCCAACAACATCAGTTTGGCAGCAATCAATCAAAATCCCATCTTGTAATCATATTCCTTCGCTTTATCAGGTCTGGAATTTTCAAACACTGATTTAATAAACGGTTTATAGGAAGGATCCACTCGCTTCACATAAGAATACGTAGTAATTCGTTCCATGACAGAATCGATTTCATCCTGATTACAATACAATACAACATATTTCATTTTCCTCGATACATAGTGTACATTCCCAAATCGTCTCAAAGACTTTGCATGCTTCAAACTATGTAACCAAACAACTAAACCTTGTCTTTGCGTCAACATACCGTTTCCCCTCTAGGAATCACTTTTTTATCAGTCTAGCACAAAAATATGGGAATTAGCAATACGAAATGCGGAGGGGCTTTGCTCAGAGGCGGGTGGCATATGACGAATCGGACATGAAGGCGTTCTTTGCCTTCTTGGTCGATTTGGCTTATGACATGTGCCTCTAAGCCCCGGAGCTGGACAATACGAAAAGCGGAGGCGGCTCGCCCAGAGGCGACAAGCATAAGACAGGACAGCCACAAAGGCGTTTTTTTGCCTTTTTGGCTGGCATGGCTTATGTCTCGAGCCTCTAGCCGCCGGAGCTGGACAATACGAAATGCGGAGGCGGCTCGCCCAGAGGCGACAAGCATAAGACAAGACAGCCACAAAGGCGTTTTTTTGCCTTTTTGGCTGGCATGGCTTATGTCTCGAGCCTCTAGCCGCCGGAGCTGGACAATACGAAATGCGGAGGCGGCTCGCACAGAGGCGACAAGCATAAGACAGGACAGCCACAAAGGCGTTTTTTTGCCTTTTTGGCTGGCATGGCTTATGTCTCGAGCCTCTAGCCGCCGGAGCTGGACAATACGAAATGCGGAGGCGGCTCAAACAGACACGCATGGCAAATCACCAAAAAATCTTTTCCACTTCCGAACATAATGTTCCTATTTAGGGTATAGTACTTATGAAAACGATAATGAGCGGATGGAGTGGTTAAATGGATCTTAGCGTCATATGGGATGAATTTATTGAATATCTTCGCGCTGAGCCGGATATTCACGATGCATCCGCAAAAAGGATCGCTGGCATTCCTTTCTTATATGTAGACACCGTGCTTGATAAAAGTGATGTGGAATATTTAATAAAGAAATGGTCGGCACGTGCGATGAGGGGAAAAAGACTGCATTCGGATACGATATTCTTCAGGGCACAATCTTCCATATTTGTATACCGCCACCGTTTTTATGTTCCCCAGGAAAAAATGTTTTGCTGTGGAAACCTATGCGTCGATTGTGTACGGTTAAAACAGTAAAAAGGTAAAAAAAATGAACGGGCGAATCGCCCGTTCTTTATTATCCTATCATGCAGAACAACCGCAGCTGCCGCCTGTTCCGCAACCGCCTCCGCATGAACTTCCACTGAAAAAAGGATTGCCTGAGGGGACTTTCACATTTTTAGAAACAGAATGTCCAATGATCAGACTCACTTTGTCCAATAAATCCTGAAGTTCATTTTCTGCACGTCGGAATTCCGCTACGTTATCATCCAGATCCATATCCCTTTTAAGTTCTCGGATATCTTTCATGACAGTTTTGTAGTCGGGATGATATCGGCCGAAACGCTGCACTTCTTCGTAACTTTCTTTCATACGCGTAAACACCTGTATCTTTCTCTGCGTATCATTACTATTACGAAGTTTATATAAAGACTTCCGATAATTTTCTGCCACATCGGAATGTAAGATCCACTGAGATAGTTCATCAGCACTATCTAAAATTTCCATTCTTTCTATAGTAGCAAGCATAGTGCTCACCTCCGTAACGTTATTTTACCACGTTTTCTTGACGGAAGCGAATATGCTCTGTAAAAAAATCCCGATTTGCCATTTCGAATTTTTAAGGAATAGTCACATATAATCGTTTCTTGATTCCCAAAGGTTTATTGCTTGGACTAACTACTTCTACATTCAAAATATGGTTTCCCTTTGGGAGATTCTTCACAACGAAGGCAGCGGTATAAAATTCCTTGTATAACCCGCCTGTATTTGATGAAACAATAATTTTACCTTTTTTAGCACCTTTTCTTTTGGTCGAAAACGTTACATCAGGCACCACACATTCAATGAATACCTGATTCCCTTGAACAATATGCTTAACTGAAAGTGATGTTTTTTCCTTTGCCTGAACCTTATTACTAAACGAGAAACTTTCCGGTTCGGGGATATCATCTTTACATCCGCTCAACAACACTAACAGCGAGAGGGACAAGAGGATAATCTTTTTCATAGTCGATACCACTCCTTTTCCTATAGCCTTCCCCATCTTTCATTCAATTTACTCGTTGATTATGAAAACTGAGTCTCTTAGTGCTTGTCCTACAAAAAACAAAGAAAGGAAAACTTCTTCAATTGTGTTTTCCTTTCTTTGTATAGCCGATTCCATTCTATTCAGATTCATTCATGCTTTGAAACATGCTGATCATCATAGAAGCCATCTGGACTCCATTTGAAAATTTCTGAACACGATGAGGTATCGTTTTTTGAAAATGATTGATTGACGCAATTTCAAACTTCTCCAGTTCGTTCGGATTTCTTGAAAGTTTTCTATACCATTCAGGCTTTTCCCTCAGAAACATCTTCAACTCTTCATTGGAATGAATATACTCAATAATGTCTGCTCTCACAGCCTCACCCCCCTAGTCCTTCCGAAAAGAAAATGGATGAGAAGGCTTGGAACGTGCCTCATTTGTCACCGCAGTACCTTTTGGAGTCGATTGGAACTGGCTGATGACACCTTGGACCGTTCCCAAGACTTCACTGATATTATTAATATGACTTTGTAATTGATTTGCATCCATTTTCTTTACTAACTCTCCAACGTGATCAAACCAGCCACTTTTATTATTATCTTCTACTTTTTCATCATTTTGTGCTCCTGCTTCCCTGTATGAGTCCCAACGGGTATCATCCTCTCCAAGCAAATACCAATCTTCAAAAAGTTCCTGCCAATTTGCATTTCCATTACGGACGTCTCTTACAATCTTAGGATGCTTCCTGACGAACTCCTTAAACTCTTTTACTTTAGGATGTAAAGATTTTCCCATTCCCAGCACCTCCTGCTCAGGACATTGACCTATTACATTTTATGACTGAATGAAAAAATGGTGATACATTCCTTTTTGTAGTAAAATTCAATTTAGAAACTAAACAGTCAAGATGTACATTATGTGTTATGGGCTGTGTAAATGAAAAGGATGTTTGACATGCAAGAACAGATGCACAAATTATTGGACGAAGTATTAGCTGGAGCAGACGAAGAAGAAATCATCAGTATCAAACAACTTCTCAACGGTGTGAAGCGCAAACAAAAACATGCGAATGAGTCTATCATCGGCGGGATTTTCGCAATGGATAAATGTTCAGAGGACGGGAACTTTACAATAAATATCCCAATCACACCCGTTACACACAATTCATTAAATATCGTACATGGCGGTGTGACGGCGACATTAGTGGATACTGCAATGGGTACTTTGGCTAATATGATGCTTCCGGAAGGTTACGGTGCGGTCACAACAAACTTAAATGTCCATTACCTTGCACCGGGAATAGGAGAAGAATTGACGGCAAGCGCAACAGTCATCCATAAAGGGTCCAAAACAATGGTGGTAGATGGTAAGGTTATGGACTCCAAAGGGAAGGTGGTTGCCACTTCCACTGGATCATTCTTTATCATTAAAAAGTATTAAAATTGAAAAGGTTGGCCATTCAGATGACATTTCTCCTGCATTAAATGAGGAAAATGTTCTTGAGTAGCCAACCTTTTTCATTGTTCAATAGCAAATTTTTCTATGAAATTCTGCGTATAGTATTTTTTATGAACCCCGACTCCAAGATCGGTAAAATCTTCTTCCAGCAGGATTTTCCTGTGGCCTTCGGAATTAAGCCACCCGTGGACCGCTTCGGCTGCATCTGTATATTGTGAGGCGATGTTTTCCCCTGCAGATTTAAAGGTGATTTCTTCTCTTTCCAATCGATCAGCAAGGCTGCCGAAAGCAGGTGAATCATGTGAAAAATATCCTTCTTCATACATTTCTCTACTGTGTCCTCTTGCTACTTCTGCAATTTCTTCATTCCAATCGACTTTCCCAACACCAAGTTGATCACGCATTACGTTCGTGATATCAAATATTTGATTTTCACTCGCAGTGTCTATTGCCTCCCACTCTTCTTCGGTAGGCTCAGTTTCTTCAACCAGTTCCCCGCGATACATCATTTCATAAGGGTGTATCCTAATGAGAGTGGAGCTGTCCAGAAACCGGATGCTCATTAATTCCCCTGTGAATTTATCAAGATAAAGCTGGGCATAAATATCCCCCAGAGATACCAATAAGCGCGTATTAAGATCCTGTTCATTTAATTCGAATTGATAAGAACCAGATTCATCATTCACAACAAGTTCAGACTCTATTATGGTAAAACGATATATGTCCTCAAGCTTCTGCCCAAGTTTGTACGGAGCCACGTCCACTTCATTCCCGATCGCATAAAGAGTAACGACTTTCTCTTCTTCAATTCCCATCTGTATATACTGCTTGGTGGATATGGGATAGACCCACCAATCATACCCGTATGCGCTTTGTTCTATTCTTTCAGGCTCTCCAAAGGATTCAACCACTTGTTCAGAACTTTTTCCTATCCAAGTAGAAAGCCCGGTTACCGGCCGTTCTCCGGAATTTTCAACAGGCTGTTTCAATTGATTATCATGATCTTTCTTAAGTGTCTGGGGTTCCGGGCCTTTAAGAGGTTCATTCTCATCATTTAGACTTTGATAAATACTTATGGAAAGAATAAATAAAAGGATAATAGCAATACGAAATACCGTCTTCAGAGATTTCCCTCCTCTCTACCTTCTCTAGCAGGATATGCTCGAGATACTAGTATTATTATACCATTTAAAAGGATTCTAAATATTATGTATGTATAAAGCATAGCATATTTTAATTTTCTCTAAAACTATATGATATGTAAAGGAAATCCGATTCACAGCAACAAGGTGAACTTTAAATGCAAAGTTCACCTGGGGCCGTCAGTTCGATTATTATATTCAGTCAAGTGTTTCCATCATTAACAAGGTTTGTTGCTGAAGTGTGATTCTGATATGTCTTCCAGGGCTATGGAAGCCATTTTCCCCAGGGAGTCCCTGATGGCAAAGTCCCCAAGGGAAACCATACCGACCAGTGTATCGCCTTCCACAACCGGCAGCCTTCTGATTTGGTTTTCCGCCATCAGGTGTGCTGCTTCTGAAACATCTGCTTCCGGACCGATCGTTATGAGATCTCTACTCATGATATCTTCAACTTTTGAAGAAGCCGGATGTTTTTCGGCTACACATCGTGTGACAATATCCCGATCAGTGATGACACCCACAATTCTGCTGCCGTCCACAATGGGAATGGAACCTACATTGTTTTCTTTCATTTTCACAGCAACCTCATAAACATTATCTAGCAGCGTGCATGACTCAACTTCTTTTGTCATGATCCTTTCCAATTTGGGCATTTTGCTCCTCCTCCATTTTTGTTCATTTCACTGAATCCGATAAAATGATCTTGATATATTTTTCTCTAACTTCATCGACTTATACACCGTTAAAGAAATTGACATATTCCCGATCATCAAGACATTGCATGAAATGGGATTTTACACTATTATTAAGAATGAGAAATACCGCATTTTGTATCATCTTACATATTACCGATATAAATGCTTCTAACCTGATGAATGCAGATGGGCAATTGGGAACAATAGTGATATCACAAGGATTCCATAATTAGCCTTGAGCCAGACAATATAGGAGGGAATTTTTATGCGTTTTGAAGCAAGTGGAATGGAAAATTTAAAAGTAGATTTGAATCGCCTTGATGAAATCATGGAGTCCCACGGATTAGTACGTGCCGGACAATGGGATTATGAGAGAGTAACCTATGACCGTAAATTTGAAATCAGAGAAGGTCTATATTACCTTCGTATTCAAGGTCTTGCCGTGGAAGGCGACGTGGGCAAGCATGATGCCGTCATCCAACTGATGACACCGCTATTAGGCAAGCATTACTACCCGCACGGTGTAGAATACGGTGAAGGCGAAGATTTCCCTAAACACCTCCTCACATCATGCGAAAAACTAATCGCTGACGTAAAAAAAGAAGCAACAGAATTCGCTTGGTAATACCAAAAGCGGAGGCGGCTTGCCCAGAGGCGACAAGCATAAGATGAGCCACCCAAAAAGGCGCTTTTTGCCTTATTGGGTGGCTTAGCTTATGTCTCGAGCCTCTAGCCGCCGGAGCTGGACGATACCAAAAGCGGAGGCGGCTCGCCCAGAGGCGACAAGCATAAGATGAGTGAGCCACAAAGGCGCTCTTTGCCTTTTTGGCTGGCTTAGCTTATGTCTCGAGCCTCTAGCCGCCGGAGCTGGACGACACTAAAATCGAAGGCACCTCGCCCAGAGGCGACAAGCCTATCGAAAAACCCCTGAAAACGTTTATTGGTTTTCAGGGGTTTTTATTTAAATAAATCACATTCACAAAAATATTAAAGATTCAGTGCTTCCCTACTGTTCATTCTAACTCTACTTTAATATAATAAATAGTAAGAGGAAACGTCAGAAAGGGGTTCTCAATTGTCCAAGTTCTTCACCAAAAAATTTTTTATCATTATTATTAGTATCATCATTCTGGCATTATTATGTTTTTTTATTTTGCCAATATCAGTCCCCTTAATTACTGCTCTCATTACCGCACTATTTTTAGAGCCTGCAGTTAAGTTCACTCAAAAGCGATTTTCCACAAACAGAAAAATAGCGGTTTTATCTGTTTTTATCATATTTTTGTTATTGATAAGTCTGTCCGCTTTCTTTGTTACGACCAAAGTAGTCGGAGAAGGAATCAAACTAATTGAGGACACGCCAAAATATATCAATCAGTTAAGTGATATTTGGCTGGATTATGAGGAAAGACTGTTGGATGCTGCAGAAGACCTGCCAAATGAAGTTGTTACCGGATTCAGCGAAGAAGTACAAAATTTCTTAAACTCAGCTAAAACCAAGATACTTAGTTCGTTGAACATCGAAAAAATCAGTGCATTTTTGTCATACATACCAAGTTATCTTGTAAGCTTCCTGGTCTATTTGATTGCCTTGTTCTTATTTATGCTGGATCTGCCTGGTATTAAACATTCGATTTTCAGTCATCTTACCGAACGGACTGCCGAGAAAGTGAATTTTATGACTTCGCGTCTCTCTTTTGTCATTTTCGGATTCTTTAAAGCCCAGTTTCTCGTGAGTGTAATCATATTCCTTGTGTCACTGATTGGATTACTCTTTATCTCCCCTGAAGTTGCGGTTGTGATGTCACTTGTAATATGGATCATAGATTTCATCCCCCTTATAGGGTCCATCGTCATTCTCGGTCCATGGGCACTTTTCCACCTCATCACTGGGAATATCGCCTTAGGCACCCAGCTGGCGGTACTCGCAGCTATCTTGCTCATCATCAGGAGAACGGTGGAACCTAAAGTAATGGGTACCCATATCGGCCTCTCTCCTCTGGCTACATTGATTGCCATGTATCTTGGCCTAAAGATGTTTGGAATCCTTGGCTTTATAATTGGCCCGCTTATCTTAATCGTCTTCAACTCAGCGAAGGAAGCAGGCATCATTAAAACAAACTTCAAAGTGTAATGATTAGGCCCAGCCGGATTAATCTGGCTGGGCCTCTGTATAGCCTTTAAAAGAAATCATAGAAAAACGGACTGTACGGCTGTGTAAGTTTTGTAAGTTTGGAAACATCCTCTCTCTTTCCTTCAATTTGCCCCATTGCATGCAATGCTTGTGGTGTATGCACTCCAAAGATGAGTGCAGTAAACGTATTGATGTTCATCACAACACTACTTTCTGATGGGTTCCCTTCCTTGACTTCATGATTATCCATTTTATAAGTACGGTTGTTCCAGACGGCATGATGATCTTTGATGGATAGTTGGAGACATTCATCAAACCCCACCTTTGACAAATAGCTGTTCAGAAATCTTTCGACCACAACGATCCGACTCATAAAATAAGGATGCTTCTCTATTATGACCCGCGGATCTTTGAGTAAATAAGGCAGCGGTTCCTGTGGGTTCAGAACCAGCTCTGCTTCATTGATCATCGAGTCGTGCTGACATATGTAATTCCATAACCCTTGTCTTGCAGCTGATGTCAGTGGAATGAATTCTTCAACCTTCATTTTTTCATTTTTCACTTCATAACTAATATATCCTTGAGGAACCATTCCTTCATCATAATAGATTGCAATCCAAAGGTCCGTGATGCTTCTTTCTTTCCACCAATCTTCTGTCCTGACGAGCATCCCATTATGGTTCCTTGAATATTGGTCGTAAATGTCGTGCAGGGCATTTGGGTAAGTGGCCTTATTAAATCTCTTGATCTCACCCTTTACTACTTTCATTGGCTGTAAATCTTTCTTCTTCAAGTACAGCTTATCAATATAGGCAAAGATCTCCCAGCCGAACTTCCTGTAAAAATCAATATTAAAAGGGTGAAGCATGGAAAGCGACATCCCTTGGTTCTTCATGTGCTCCAATGAATGAGAGATTAAAGACCTGATATATCCCTTTCTCCTATATTCAGGGTACGTTGCTACCCCAGCTATGCCGCCCATTGAAAAACTTTCTTCCCCTAACCAAATTTCAAGCGGCAATAGATGGAGTTTAGCAGTCAATATTTCATCATTAAAAATACCATAAACTTCCTGCTTATTTAACTGTTCCAGTCTGTTTTTTCTTTTTTCCTCAGGGACTTCATATTGAAATGCATATTCAGATAATTGCAAAGACGCTTCATAATGAGACTGTCTTAGTTTCCTGATTTTATTCTCCACCTGTCAATCTCCCCTCTCTCAATTGTAGATTCGACAGAAAGAGGATGATTCCTTTTGGAACACAAAAAAGTTCGCATAAGATTATCCTTATGCGAACTTTTGAAGTCAGTTGCCTAGTATCGCTTTGATGACCGAGGTGGTTTCTCCACCTTCATAGATCACATATAAAAGGAGGTAGACAGCCACTCCTGTTATGGCAGTAAAAAACCAAATAAAGCTTGTGACGGGTCCAAGTTTACGATGTCTAGCGAGTTTCTCTTTATAACCCGTCCATAAACTCATTAAACCGAATACAGCCCCCGTTGTTGCCAGGGTAATATGGAAAATCAAGAAGATTGTATAATAAATCTTAATATCGTCAGGACCGCCAAAAGATGTATTTCCGATAAAAATCGTCCTGCTGGCATAAATGATAAAGAAAATCAGTGCAAAAATACCAGCCAGGGTCATCGTTCCCTGATGCTGTTCAATTTTTCTTTGTTTGATTTGCCACCAGCCGATTGCGACCGTGATTGCACTAATGACAATAAAGCTGGTACTTATGGTTGGTAAAATTGGAACACCCATTAATAGTCCTCACTTTTCTGTTATTGTTCTATGTAAGACAGGCAGCATTCAGCAAACTCTGCCTTCCAAATTATTCTGTCGGAGCCGGATCGACAATCGGATCGTAGGATTGGCTTTCTTGTCTTTCCAAATCTTTTCTGTACCATTGAAAGAAAAGATTAAAAAGCAAGACTCCAAAGACGATCTCCTGAATGATTTTCATGATGACCCCGCCAAGCTGCTGATCATTCAGAGTCGACATTGATGTGAATAATTCCGGACCTGTCAAGGTCAGACCTTGGAGTGTATCGACTGGAACACAAAGGGCTAAGGATTTCATGAATTCCTGCGGATCATAATAAGGTGCATAAAGCGGATTTTCAGCAAAAATGATCAATCCACATGCAGGGGTCAATAGTACTGCGCTGCCCAAAATATACCCGATTCTTTTTAAACCGCTCAAATCAATGTCCTCATCAGCAGGATTTATTAGCGGCCACCACATGAATAGTGCAAATAAGAACAGAATGACCGTTGCCAAACCATGAAGTGTCACATCGGTTCTGACGTTATCAAATACCAGGGGAATATGGTATATGGAAAAAGTGATATTGAAAGTTAACAAAGCAATTAACGGCTTTGTCATAAATTTGAATACAGGTTTCACAGCCGGAAAATTAATTGCAGCTTTCCAAATCCAATTGGGAATTCCCAAAATGATAAGCGGTGTTACGACTAAATAAAGAAGAGCCATCTGGGTCATATGAGCAGAGAATAATATCGTACTCATCACCTCTACAGGTGAACCCTTGATTGCATACAAAAGAATCATAGCCAATATAAAATAAACGGCTTCTTTTCGAGTGAGCGGAACACTCTCCTTGAAGCTGTCTCTCCACTTTACGGTAACTAAAAAATAGACCGCTGTAATAAACACTAATGCCAAAATGAAATACGGGCTCCATAAAGCCTGAAATCCAAAAATACCCAATGACATTTCCTCACCTCACTTCACTTTAAAACCTATACCTTTATTATACTGACAACCTCCCCCCACTTCAACGTCATGTAATGACAAGTTCTTGACAATTAGAAAAGCGGAGGTGGGCGTTTTGCTCCCTCTGAAAAATGTTCTTTGGCTTTAGAGGCGCTCTTTTGCCTCAAAAGCCGAAGGTTAATTTTCAGACGGGAGCAGACCACCGGAGCTGGACAATAGAAAAGCGGAGGCGGCTTGCTCAGAGGCGACAAGCATAAGACAGGGCAGCCACAAAGGCGCTCTTTGCCTTTTTGGATGGCATGGCTTATGTCTCGAGCCTCTAGCCGCCGGAGCTGGACAATAGAAAAGCGGAGGCGGCTTGCTCAGAGGCGACAAGCATAAGACAGGGCAGTCATAAAGGCGCTCTTTGCCTTTTTGGATGAGTATAAATAAAAGCCAGCCAATTTATAAATTGGCTGGCTCTTTTATTAGATCCATACGATCGTTAAAAATGTTAACACTGTGATAAATGCAACAAGTGCACCAGAGTACAGGAACAATGAAGGAGCCTCATGACCTTTATGACTCATATGCATGAAATAATATAATTGAAAGATCAGTTGCACTACAGCCAAAAGCAGGATGAATGGTACAACGAAGTACTTATCAAAATCACCTGCAACAGTTATGAACGCAACCAATGTCAAGAATATCATCAGCATAAAGGAAGTAAGCTGCATTCTCATGTCTTCTGCATTTTTCTTACGACGATATTCGTAATCTACACTTGGGTTACCTGAATTTGATTGTTGATTCGCCATCAGTTTATCCCACCATTCCCATTAAGTATACTACTGTAAAGATAAATACCCACACAACGTCGATAAAGTGCCAGTAAAGTGAAGCTAAATAGAACTTAGGTGCGTTGTAAAGGTTCAATCCCCGTTTTGCATTTCGAAGCATCAAGCTGATGATCCAAAGAAGACCGAAAGCCACGTGTCCTCCGTGGAAACCGACCAGCGCGTAAAATGCAGAACCAAACGCACTACTAGTAAAAGTATGCCCGTATTCATGTACGTAATGATTGAATTCGTAAATTTCCAAACCTAAGAATCCTGCACCCAATAATACAGTGATCAGTAACCATGCCTGCATCCGCTGAAAATTATAATTCTTCATGTGATACATTGCATAAACACTTGTTAATGAACTAGTTAAAAGCAGCATAGTAGCTACAAATGACAAAGGAAGATCAAAAATATCAGTTGTCAATGCATGGCTATCACTTGGCACTTTATTTTTCAAAGCTAAATAAGTGGCAAAAAGTGATCCGAACAGAACTGTTTCCCCACCAAGGAAGAACCAGAATCCCATGAACTTATTTTTCCCCTCAAGGGTCGCCTTTTCAGGGGAGGCCGGCCAGGTCTTAGGCGTGAATTTTTCTTCAGCGTGCATTATGCCTTACCCCCTTTATCATCATCCATTAAATCTTCTTTGTGAATATGATATCCATGATCATCAATTACAGATCTCAGGAACATTGATCCCAAAGTAATGAGCAAACCGATGACTAATACCGGCAGTGCCCAAGCCTCTCCATCGGGACGATACATGGCACCGAAAGCGGCAACAAACAATCCGAATGAGATGACTAATGGCAAGATCGAGTTATTCGGCATGTGAATATCACCAATCGGTTCAGCCGGAGTGAGTCCATTCTTCCCTTCCATTTTCTCTAACCAGTAAGCGTCCAAACCACGGATAAGCGGTGTTTGCTTGAAATTATAGAATGGTGGCGGAGATGGAATCGCCCATTCGATTGTGCGACCGTCACCCCAAGGGTCATTTCCTACTTTAACGCCTTTTACTTGCGTCATTATGATATTGAAGACCAGGATGATAACAGCTGCACCCATGAATCCTGCTCCAATCGAACTTACAAGGTTCCCGGTTTCAAACCCTTGACCAGGCAAGAATTTCCAGATACGGCGCGGCATACCCATAAGCCCTAAGAAATGCTGGATGAAGAATGTTAAATGGAATCCGATAAAGAACAACCAGAATGAGATTTTCCCAAGGAAATCATTTAGCATCGTACCGAACATTTTAGGCCAGTAGTAGTGAGTACCTGCCAATAGTGCAAATACTACCCCGCCGACAATAACATAGTGGAAGTGAGCTACTACGAAATACGTATCATGGAATTGATAGTCAGCTGCTGCAGAGGCAAGCATGATACCTGTCACTCCACCTGCGACGAATGAAGGAATGAAAGCAACTGCGTACAACATAGGAGTTGTGAATTTCATGCTTCCTCCCCACATCGTGAGAAGCCAGTTAAAGATTTTAATACCAGTCGGAACTGCAATAGCCATAGTCGCTACGGCAAAGATCGCATTCGCGATTGGACCAAGACCTACCGTGAACATGTGGTGGGCCCATACCATGAATCCTAAGAAACCGATCAATACGGTCGCGAATACCATGGAAGAATATCCAAACAAACGTTTCCTTGAGAAATGCGGAATGATTTCAGAGAAAATACCGAAAGCCGGCAATACAAGGATGTATACTTCCGGGTGTCCAAAGATCCAGAAGAAATGCTCCCAAATGATTGTGTTCCCTCCATTTGCTACATCGAAGAAATTCGATCCGAACATACGGTCAAACATCATCAAGAATAGTCCGACTGTCAATGCTGGGAATGCAAATAGAATAAGTGCTGATGTCACAAACGCTGTCCATGTGAACAACGGCATACGCATGTATGTCATTCCAGGGGCACGCATATTGATGATCGTAACAAGGAAGTTGATACCACCAATCAATGTACCTGCACCGGCAATCTGTAAACCTAATACGTAAAAGTCAATACCATGACCTTCTGATGCAATCGATAATGATGCGTAGGATGTCCACCCTGCATCAGGTGCTCCGCCCATGAACCATGAAAGGTTAAGGAATACTCCTCCAAAGAAGAATAACCAGAAACCGAGTGAATTCACGAATGGAAATGCAACATCACGAGCACCGATCTGTAAAGGAACAACGGCATTCATAAATGCAAATATAAGCGGCATGGCTGCCAAGAATATCATCGTTGTACCGTGCATCGTCAATACTTCATTGTATAAGCCTGCACTAATAAAGTCACTATTAGGCACTGCAAGCTGAATACGGATAATAAGAGCTTCTAATCCTCCAAGCAGGAAGAAAAATCCTCCTGACATGAGGTAAAGGATGGCGATCTTTTTATGGTCTACTGTAGTTAAGTAATCCCAAACAGTCGCTCCGAAGCCTTTTTTCTGTGCTAAGCTACTCACGATTTAACCTCCCTTTTAACTAATCCCCTATTAATCTTGAACTTTCAAGCCCATCAGGTATTCTGCAAGAGCATCCATTTCTTCGTCGGACAGCTCTCCATATGTACCAGTCATTTTGTTACCCGGCTTATATTGCTCAGGGTCTTCCAACCAGTTTTTCAGTTCTTCTTCATTATGTTCTAAAATCCCGGCAATACGATTGCGCTCCCCAAAAGTTGCTAAATTTGGAGCAAGGCGGGCAGATTCGGGACGGCCGTCCTCTGGAGAAACAGCATGACAGCTTAAACATTTTTGGTTGAAGATCTCTTGTCCTTGTTGAGCTAAATCAGAAGTTGGTTTTGGTTCTCCTGCACTTTGCATATCTTCTACCCATGTTGCAAACTCATCCTGCGGCAATGCTTTCACTTTAAAGTCCATCAATGCATGAGAAGGACCGCAAAGCTCTGCACATTTACCATAGAATACTCCACCGGCTTCCTCAGATTTTTCACCATCAAACTCAAGGAAGAATGTATTGACACCATCTACGTTAGTATCAATCTTTCCACCTGCCGCCGGAATCCAGAATGAATGTTTAACATCTGAAGCGGTTACATTGAAGTAAACCTTTTTATCCGTTGGAACAACCAAATCCTGGGATGTGATGATTTTTTGATCCGGATATTCGAATTCCCACCAATATAGGTTCGCCCGAACATTTACGACCAATGCTTCACGATTTCCGTCCGCGTCTTTTTTGTCCATTGCTTTAGTATCAGCAAGCTGGAATGTCGCGGTTACAGTTGGAACTGCGAGGATTAGAAGAAGGATGATCGGAATGACCGTCCATAAAATCTCTAAAGTATGGCTTCCTTCTACTTGTTTGGGGATCGTTGTGTCTCCCTTTTTTCTTCGGAAACGGATGATCGCCACTGCATACACGATTACGACTACAATAATAACCAATACCATTATTAATGTAGCCAGAATCATTAGATCATATTGTGTCTGTGCTACTTCTCCTGCTGGCTGCAGTGTAGATAGAAACGGCTCACCGCAACCAGAAAGAATAAGTGCCATTATGGCTACAATGGAGAATAAGCGCCACTTCGTTAGCCTTGCTTTCATAGCTTAATCAAACCCCTCTTTCGTGTAATGTACTTCTTGAAATAAAACAAGGACTCAAAAAAATATCTATTTGGATTTCTTATCAGAAAGAATTCCCACTAATCTTATATAACGGTAACGATAACCATCGCTACAAACAAGATAGTCAAATAATTAAGTGAATATACAAACATCAATTTAGACCACTTGATATCATCCTTCATTTTATAACCTGCCAGACCAAGGGCAACCCAGCCAATATTAAAGGCCATGGCAAGAATGAAGAAAAACATCCCTAAATCCAGTAGAAAGAAAGGTAGCGGCAATAAGGCGATAACCCATGCAACAATATGATGTTTTGTGACTGCGAACCCTTTTACAACAGGCAGCATCGGTATATCTGCCGCTCTGTACTCTTCCACGCGCTTCATAGCAAGTGCATAGAAATGAGGCGGCTGCCAGATAAACATCATTAGAAATAACATCCATGCGATTATGTCAAGATTTGGATCAACAGCTGCCCAGCCGATTAATGGCGGGACTGCACCAGAGATGCTTCCTACAATCGTGTTGCTTACATATTTTCTCTTGGACCACATTGTATATAATACGACATAACTAAAGACTCCGATGATTCCTATAACCCCGGCTGTAATGGTAGTCATAAACAGCATGATGATTCCGAATGCAATCATCAGGAGCCCCAGTAATGAAGCTTTGGTGCCATTTATTTTTCCAGTCACGGTAGGACGTTCCTTCGTTCGTTCCATCAGATGATCGATGTCGCGATCGTACACATTATTGATTACACATGATCCCGCTATGATCAAAGAGGAACCTGCTAGTGTAAGGAACATGATATCGAGAGAATTCAGAAAGTGTGTATTCGTAAAGTAAAATGCTAACCACATTCCCGTAAAGGTAGTAATTAGATTAGAATTAACAATTCCGACTTTTATTAATGCCAAGAAATCTTTCCAAACAGTGGAAGTTGTGATCTCGGCTTTTTCAACATTTGTCATTAATCGACTGTTTGACATTTTAGCCCTCCTCTTATAAAAACCAAACAGAGGCAGATGACACCCCTTACTACTATAAAGTAATTGAACAACCATTTCTATATCGAATTCAAATATTTAACAGAGATAAGAAACAGTAATTACGCTATCAATATTATATTAAACCATATATTTTTTCTTTTTTGGGATGGAAAAAAATAATATTGTGAAGAAATTGTGAAGAATTAAATCAATCATGTTCTCCACCCGATTCGACAAATGTTGATTTTATCATAACATATTTTTATCAGAAGCGCTTACACAATTAGTATAATCCCTATTAGGATATTTTTACTATGAATTATCCTCCCCACCTTCCCTATATTAATGCTCATTATTCTGTAACATTTTATCTGTTGAGTTTTAGAACTATTTTCGTTATTATCTTAGAGGCATCAAACTATTTTTCTACTATATTTATTTGAATGTAAATACGTCTTTATCTAAGAAGGTGAATGGATTGCATAAAGGATTGAAATGGCTTGCCGTCCTGACGACATTAGGCATGCTATTTGTACTATTAGGCGGGGCCCTGGTGACCAAAACGGAATCGGGCATGGGCTGCGGCCGTTCCTGGCCATTATGTAATGGACAGCTTATACCAACAGATATTACGTTAGAATTGGTCATCGAACTTGCGCACCGGGTGGTTTCCGGGGGAGTCGGGCTGCTCGTGCTCGCATTATCAGTATGGTCTTGGAAAGCCATTGGATATAAGCGTGAAACGAAATTTCTTTCAGTACTATCATTCTTTTTCTTACTATTACAGGGTCTGATAGGAGCTGCGGCAGTTATATGGGGCCAATCCGATTTCGTACTTGCACTGCATTTCGGAATTTCCCTCATATCATTTGCAGCTATATTACTACTGACTTTACTTATATTTGAGGTTGACCAGAAGTTTGAAGCAAGCTCACTTGTGATCAATAAGCGGATGAGATTTCATATGATCGGTGTTACTCTGTACAGTTACATTGTCGTGTACACCGGTGCGCTCGTCAGACATACTAATTCAAGTCTCGTTTGTAAAGACTGGCCGCTTTGTGTGAACTCGAGCCCCGGACTACCAGGAAATATGTACGAATGGATTCAAATGGGACACCGGGCAGCTGCCGGGTTTATCTTTTTATGGATTGCCTATATCACCTATATCGCCATAAAAGAGCATAAACATCAGAAGGTCATTTATTGGGGTTGGATCATTGCCTTCACCCTTGTGACATTACAGGTCATTTCCGGTGCTCTGGTCGTCTTTACCAGATTACACTTAGGGATCTCTCTGCTGCATGCACTGATTATCTCTTGTCTGTTTGGATTATTATGTTACTTCATACTCCTCGCTTCTAGGAGTAAATTGAAAAACGATTAAGTTTACAGATTAACAAAAAAGGATGCCGGTCTTTACCGGCATCCTTTTTTCATAGAGCTTTATTAAGCTTTTTGCATCTCTATCAATAAATCCCCAGGGCTGATCGCATCTCCGCTTTCCACATAGATATCTTTTACCTTTCCTGAGAATGGAGCTTGGACGGTGGTTTCCATCTTCATGGCTTCCGTAATCATCAAGTGATCGCCTTTCTCCACCATTTCACCCTTGTCGACGATCACTTTGATGACAGTACCAGGCATGGAAGCACCAATATGAGTTTCATCTTTCGGATCCACTTTTCTTTTGGAAGCAACAGTGGATTTGATATTTTCATCTTTGATAACGATCTCACGAGGCTGTCCGTTTAACTCAAAATAAATGATTCTTGTACCGTCTGCCTGCGCCTGTCCAATCGAAACCAATTTAACGATTAATGTCTTACCTGTTTCAATTTCCACTTCAATTTCTTCACCAAGTCTCATGCCGAATAGGAATGTAGGAGTATCCAATTTGGATATATCACCAAACTGTTCGAGAGTTTGCGCATACTCGGAGAAAACTTTTGGATACAAGGCATATCCAAGAGCATCAAAGCTTGTTACTGGACGGTTCAGCTGTTCATAAAGTTTCTCTTTTAATGTCGTGAAATCGACATCATCCAAGAGCTCACCAGGACGGACAGTCAAAGGATTTCTTCCTTTCAGAATGACTTTTTGCAGTTCTTCTGGGAATCCACCGTGCGGCTGTCCCAGATATCCTTCGAAAAGTTCCACGACAGAATCAGGGAAATCTATTTTTTCTCCTTTTTGAATCACATCTTCTTCTGAAAGATCATTCTGCACCATGAACAGTGCCATGTCACCTACCACTTTTGAAGAAGGAGTGACTTTGACGATATCACCGAAGAGATGATTGACTCTCGCATACATCTCCTTCACTTCCTCCCAGCGGTCACCCAGGCCGACAGCTTTTGCCTGCTGCTGAAGGTTGCTGTACTGGCCGCCAGGCATTTCGTGTTTATAAACTTCAGGATGGGGGGCCATCATGCCGCTTTCAAAATCAGTATAGTACTTACGCACATCCTCCCAATAATGAGAAAGGGATTCCAGTGAATCGATGCTGACATCCGGTTCTCTTTCAGTGCCTTTCAACGCATAATAAAGTGTGTTTGCACTAGGCTGGGATGTCAGGCCGGACATTGTACTGAGCGCAGTGTCGACGATATCGACTCCTGCATCCACCGCCCTTGCATACGTATAAATCCCGTTACCGCTTGTATCATGTGTATGAAGATGAATAGGAAGATTTAGGGTATCCTTCAATTCTGAGATGAGCCTGTAAGCTGCCTGTGGTTTTAATAGTCCTGCCATGTCTTTTATGGCCAGGATATGCGCTCCGCTCGCTTCCAGTTCTCTGGCAAGATTCTTATAATAATCGATATCGTATTTGGTACGAGCAAGATCATCGATATCGCCAGTGTAGCAAATGGCAGCCTCCGCAATCTTTCCGCTCTGTCTTACGGCATCTATCGCTACTTCCATTCCTTTCACCCAGTTCAAGCTGTCGAAGATCCGGAAGACATCGATCCCGGCAAATGCAGATTTCTCTACGAATTCCCTGATGACATTGTCTGGGTAGTTTTTGTACCCTACTGCATTTGAAGCTCTCAGAAGCATTTGGAATAATACATTAGGGATGCGCTCCCTTAATGACAATAACCGGTTCCAAGGGTCTTCCTTCAGGAAGCGGTATGCAACATCGAAGGTCGCCCCTCCCCACATTTCAAAGGAAAACATATCCGGGAGCAGATTTGATGTAGGTTCTGCAATCTGTTTGAGGTCATTCGTTCTCACACGGGTAGCGAGCAGCGATTGATGGGCATCCCGGAAAGTCGTATCTGTCAATAGGACCGACTTTTGATCCTTCACCCAGTTTACCAGGCCGTCTGCACCACGCTCATCGAGAATTTGTTTAGTCCCATGCCTTACCGGGGCAGTGAGATCGATCATTGGTGTCCTTGGCTTTTGAAATACTGGTTTTTTCTTCTTTTCTACTCCCGGGAACCCGTTTACCGTCACATTTCCGATATAAGAAAGCATTTTGGTACCACGGTCTTTTCGTTTAGGAAAAATGAATAATTCAGGAGTTGTGTCAATAAATGAAGTGTCATATTCCCCTGTGATGAAATTTTCATGCTTCACAACGTTTTCAAGGAAAGGAATATTGGTCTTGATTCCGCGAATTCTAAATTCTTGAAGATTTCTGACCATTTTAGACGCAGCTTGCTCAAATGTTAATGCCCATGTCGAAAGCTTTACCAGCAATGAATCATAATACGGTGTAACAACTGCTCCCTGATAACCATTTCCGGCATCCAGCCTAACTCCGAATCCCCCACCTGAGCGGTAAGCCATGATCTTTCCTGTATCAGGCATGAAGTTATTAAGCGGATCTTCAGTCGTCACCCTTGACTGAATGGCAAAACCGTTCAACTGAACATCTTCCTGATGCGGTACTCCTACTACACTGCTGTGAAGGGCATGGCCTTCAGCAATCAACAGCTGGGATTGAACGATATCCACCCCTGTTACCATCTCGGTAATCGTATGCTCGACTTGAACACGCGGGTTGACTTCAATGAAGAAGAATTCGTTATTCGCCACCAGAAATTCGACGGTACCGGCATTCACATATTTCACGTTATCCATCAGGCGCACAGCAGCTTCACAAATATCATCTCTCAGCCCATCCGTAAGAGATACTGAAGGGGCGATTTCCACTACTTTTTGATGACGTCGCTGAATGGAGCAATCACGTTCAAACAAGTGGACGATGTTGCCGTCTTCATCCCCCAGGATTTGAACCTCGATATGCTTGGGGTTCTCTACAAATTTCTCTACATAGATTTCATCATTACCAAACGCTGCTTTCGCTTCAGATTTAGCACGTTCATAAGCTTCTTTAAGGCTTTCAAGGTTTCTGACAATACGCATTCCACGGCCGCCTCCGCCGAGAGAGGCCTTGATAATGATCGGGAAGCCCGCTTCCTTTCCGAAGCTGATAACTTCTTCCAAAGTCGATACCGGTCCGTCACTCCCGGGAATGACTGGTATGCTTGCAAGCTGTGCTTGCTTTCGTGCTTTAACCTTATCCCCAAACATATCCAAATGAGTGGAATGAGGGCCAACAAATGTGATCCCCTCCTCTTCGCATCTCCTGGCAAAATGAATATTTTCAGACAGGAATCCATAACCCGGGTGAATGGCATCAACCCCGGACTTTTTGGCTATTTTGATAATGCCTTCAATATCTAGGTATGCATCTATGGGTTTCTTGTCTTCACCGACCAGATATGCTTCATCTGCTTTATATCGATGATAGGACCCCGAATCTTCTTTACTGTAAATTGCAACTGTTCTGATATTCAATTCCGTACATGCACGGAATACCCGGATTGCGATTTCTCCGCGGTTTGCGACTAATACCTTTTGAATTTTCTTCAATACAATCTCTCCTTCTGAGTTAGTTCATGATTGAAAATCTTTCATTACTAGTCTATTAAAAAAGGACTGACCCGAAAGATGGATGCTGGCTTATCTTAGGGGGCAGACCCTAGACATAGAGTTTTTTAATCCTCTAATGTAGATCTACATTTTAACACCATATATTTTCTTGCTAGTAGACATATTCTCCAACGGTTCGGCATTTTCCTTCTTCGTTTTATATTTTTCTTCATATTTCACAAACATGGAGACGTTGACAAGTACTCCCAGCGATAATGAAAGGACAAGTAAAGAAGAGCCTCCGTAACTGATGAACGGCAATGGCACCCCTGTAATCGGAATCAGACCGGACACCCCGCCAAGATTGATGAATGCCTGTATGCCGATCATACTCGAAATTCCTATGGCAAGCATTGTACCAAACGGGTCCTGGCATTTCACGCCAATATAGATTCCCTTTAATACAATATAGGTCAAACCGAGAATGACAAAACTAACGCCAAACACACCTAATTCTTCTGCTATGATGGCCATGATGAAGTCTGTCTGGGGTTCTGGTATATACCCCAGCTTCTGGACACTTTGTCCCAAACCGAGGCCCTGGATCCCGCCCGAACCGATCGCAAGGTAAGAGTTAACCAATTGATAACCTTCCCCCTGCGCGTCCTTGAATGGAGACAGATAAGCTTCTATTCGACTCATTCTTTCTTCTGTGAAGATAAATCCCCTCGCCAGATAGATGAAAGGCGAGATGATGACAAGCAAGCCTGCTCCTATGCCGGCAAGCTTAAAGAATGTACGGAAGTTGATGCCTGAGCACATGATAACGATGGCTCCGATTGCAAAGATGATAGCAGCAGTACCAAAATCAGGTTCCAGGAAGACAATAAAACAGATGAAACCGAGAAAGATAAGCGGCGGTGCAAGACCACGGTTCAAATCATTGATGTATGCCTGTTTCTTTGAATAAACCGAACCGAGGTAAATGACAACCGCAAGCTTTGCAAATTCTGAAGGCTGGATCCCCATGAATCCAAGGTCGATCCAGCTCCTGGCATTATTAACTTCACTGCCGATGATATGGACAGAAATAAGCATAGCGATAATGATAAACATGAGACCCTTGATGATCTTCCCTACTTGAAAGGCTTTATAAGGGAACCATGCCGCTGCAGTGAAAGCAGTAAAACCAATCAGGACGTTGATCAGCTGTTTTTGATAAAAATAGTCGCTTTCATACTCGAAGCGTTCGACAGCCATCACCATACTGGCGCTGTATACCATTACCAACCCAAAAAAACACAGGAATACATAGACAGCTATCAACGAATAGTCATAGGACTTCATTATTTTTTTAATCATGGCGATTCAACCCTTTTTCTTGTATCATTTCTTATTTTCAGTGCATCGATCAAGCAAATGGATTTTAAGCTCTCAGTGTGTTCAGCTGAGCGTTCTTATGTACTTCTACAAAAAAACTCAAACAAGAGTGAAGTATTGTTTGAGTTGTCATGACTATTTTACTTTTTAGTGGATGCTTCATGAAGGGCAGAAAGTTCTCTTTCTAAAGAATCAATTAATTCTTTGCCATCTACATCGTCCACCAGTCCTAATCGGACAGCAAATTCTATTTCACGGGATAATCCGAACATTTGGGTATCCAATACTTCCTCATAAAGAGGACATTGGGGCATCGTTAAATTATCCATTTGCACTTTAATAAGCTGTAAAATCTTTTCTGCATCGGCCTTCAACAACTCATAGGCCTTTTCCCGATGATTAACTGTCATTTCTGACGCCACAGTGATCCCCCCATTCCGAACAAATAGCATTCCTGTCTTAAAATTTTATCGTTAAATCATATAAATTGCAAGAAAAATAAGCGTATTTGTAAGGATTGAATTTGAGAATAGGAGGAATTCCCGACCATTGAATGATTCCTAAAATATACTCCATGAATACTTTGCACTTAACCCTTCGAGCAGCTTTACCCCCGCAAAGCTGTTTCCCACTTCATCTAATGCAGGGCCGAATATTCCGATTCCGCACCTGCCCGGTACACTGCCCATTATCCCGCCGGAAACCCCGCTTTTTGCAGGGATACCCACCTTGATGGCAAACTCCCCTGAGCTGTTGTACATTCCGCATGTAACCATAAACGTCTTGCATATTCTTGCTACATCCCGTGTGATGAGCTGTTTACCACTTTCTGCATCCAATCCGTCATTAGCAAAGACCGCTCCAATTTTCGCCAAATCAACACAGTTCATTTCCACGGCACACTGTTTTGTATACAGAACCAATAAATCTTCTACATTCCCCGTAATGACGCCATGCTGCTTCATAAAGTAACATAATGAGCGGTTCAGATTGGCTGTCTGAAGTTCTGAATATGCAACATCCTCATTGTATGTAACGTTATCGCCGGTCAAATGAGAAATAAATTCAATCAGCCTGTCCCATTTCTCCACGACTGTGTTCCCTCTAATCATATTCGTTACTGCCAAAGCCCCCGCATTGATCATCGGGTTTAGCGGTTTGGATGGCTTATGAGTCTCTAATTTGGCTATGGAGTTGAACGGATCTCCAGTCGGTTCCATCCCAACTCTAGAAAACACTTCTTCTTCTCCATTATCCATCAATACCAAAGCGAGCGTGATGACTTTCGAGATGCTTTGAAGCGTGAACTTTTTCAGATGGTCTCCTGCATAATAGGATTCATTTTCAATGGAATAGATACAAATGGCCAAATCCTCTGGATTTTGGTCGCTTAGTGCCGGAATATAATCTGCCACCTTACCATATGAGGCAAACGGCCTCGCGATCTCCACTAATTCTTCCAAAAGTCTCTGATTTGACATTTTCCACTCACTCTCCTTTCCTCACTAATGTAAGTTTCCCTATTTTCAGTAATTGAAAACAGTGTAATGCTTTCAGTTAATAGTGTGACAAAACCTTTCTTTACCGATATACTAGTACTAATAAAAGGAGGAATCTGCAGTGAAAAGCATCGTACCGATCAAAGGTAAAGTAAAGTTTGTCATCACATTGGATTCCGGAGTATGGATATTTGATGACAGAAAGATTGATTTAACTACTTTTTTTGAAGAAGGCAGTGTTTTAAAAGACGAGCTTGAAGAATATACAAAGGCGGTTTCCAAGCACTGGTCCCGTGAAATCCAAGAGGGTGCCACATATCCGCCCACTTTAAAAACAGAAAAGAAATATGAAAAGGAAAGGATCCTGACAGGTACTTTCGCCATGCCCTTTTCTCCATTTCTCAAAAATGCAGAACCGCTTCAAAGTGCTTCTCATATCATGGTTGAGACTGACACCGGAGAATACAGGTTCGAGATTGACCAAGCAGATGAATTGCTGTTAGGATTTTCCAGTAACGGAAAACCATTAAAGGAAGATGGACCTATTCATATCCTTTTCAAGGACGGCTCCAATAAAGATGAACCGATAAAAAGAGTCAAGGCTTTCCGCCTGGAATAGTCACCTTCATTAACATCCTCTACATACAATAATTAAACCGGAGCAGTAACCCCTGCCCCGGTTTTTTCATATGGTATAAATGTATTTATTTCCTTCGGGCTTGCCTCTTGAAGGAAATCCCGCATCATTATAAAAGGTCTGCAGCCAGCTGGGCAAGACCCGAGCGTTCACCTTTCATCAATTTGACGTGACCGGCTATCGGTTGTTCCTTGAATTTTTCTACTACATATGTCAAACCGTTATTATATTCATCCAGATACGGGTGGTCGATCTGGGCGGGATCACCCATCAAGACGATTTTGCTTCTCTCCCCTACCCGGGTCAAGATGGTTTTCACTTCATGTTTCGTAAGATTTTGTGCTTCATCGATTATGATGAACTGATCTGGGATACTTCTCCCTCTTATATAGGTAAGCGCCTCTACTTCTATAGATGCCATTCCGGCTAATATATCGTCCAGTTCACCAGGTTTTTTAACATTGAACAGATATTCGAGATTATCATATATCGGCTGCATCCATGGTCTGAGCTTTTCCTGCTTTTCACCTGGCAGATAACCAATATCCTTTCCGACCGGTACAATCGGACGGGCTACAAGGAGCTTGTTGAATTTATGAAAATCCTCTGTTTGCAAGAGACCCGCAGCAAGTGCAAGCAGCGTCTTGCCGGTTCCTGCCTTCCCGATCATGGTCACCAGTGAAATATCGTCCCGGAGAAGCAGTTCAGTCGCCATTGTCTGCTGTACATTCCTTGCCTTGATCCCCCACATATGGTCATGATCATATACTAACTTCTTCACTTTCAATCCTGATCCATCAACCATTCCGAGTGCTGATGCAGAACTTCCCAACACATCTTTCATAATGATGAATTCATGCGAATAATACCGTTGTTTTGTAATATCTTTAAGGGTCAATTCCCCTTTTTCATAAAATTTGTTCATTAATTCTTTATCAATATATAATTCATTGAATCCGGTATATATGTCATTAACCTCAACTACCCGATCGCTTAAAAAGTCCTCAGCCTGTAACCCGAGCGCGTCAGCTTTAACCCTCACCAGGGTATCCTTACTCACTAATATCACGGACTTCCCATCCTCTTTGGCCTCTTCCTCCAAAGAAAGATTTTTAGCAACAGCCAGTATCCGGTTATCATTTGTTTTCTCTACAAATATTTCTTGGAGTTCCTGAAAGGACCGGTGATTTAACTCAATTCTTAAAGATCCTCCTGTATATAAAGGAATTTTTTCGTGGAGCTTTCCCTCTTGCCTTAAATTATCGATCAATTTTGATACATGTCTTGCGTTTCGTCCGATTTCATCCATGTAACGCTTTTTGGAATCCACTTCTTCTAATACAACTGCAGGTATAACCACCTCATTGTCCTGAAACGAAAAGATGGCTTGTGGATCCTGTAATAAGACATTGGTATCTAATACATAAATTTTTTTCAAATCGATGCCTCCTGCTCCTCATTTCTTATTACTATTGTATGTAGCCAAAGTTGATCCGGTTATTCCCAGCTACTCAAATAGGACGGCCCGTTTCTTAAAATATATGAATAAACGTATAAAGATAGAAGAAAATTACACAATAAGAATAGATATTGACACTAATTCGGGAGGTTAAGCCATGAACAAATTCATCTCTCTGCTTGTGCTTGCACTCGTTCTCTCTGCATGCGCCAATAAGAATGAGGTAGGGTATGAAAAGAATCCGAAATCTGATCAGAATAAACCAATCACGGTTCAGGACAGTAACATACAGCATGTCGAAAGAAAATCCGGTCAGCAGATTTCAAAGCATCTTGTAAATTTGACCACCGGTGTTCCTGATGTGAAAGACGCGACTGCTGTAGTAATAGGTAAGTATGCCTTCGTTGGGATCGACATAGACGGAGATGTCGAACGGTCCCAGGTTGGATCGATAAAATATTCCGTCGCTGAAGCTTTGAAGGATGACCCTTATGGTGCACAGGCAATTGTTGTTGCAGATCCTGATCTCACTGCACGGTTGAAAGAAATAAGCAAAGACATACAGCGTGGAGAGCCCGGACAAGGCATCATGAATGAACTCTCTGACATTTCAGGAAGACTCATGCCTGAAGTGCCGCGATCTTTGAAACAGACTGACCCTGAGAACGCTCCAAAAGAACCCAGGAAGAAAATGAATCAGAAAAAAGAAAATCAATTGAATCAAGAACAAGAAGACCAGAGTGAAAAGCATATTGACTGACATCAATAGGAAAAAAAGCCATGAAAAAGCTATCGCTTAAGCTTTTTTCATGGCTTCTATTACTTGGCGGTCAAGGCGGTCAGCTGCCGCTTTATCGTATGTTTTCTCATAAGTTGGCTCAGTTGAAATTTTTGATCCGTAAAACATAACATCCCTCACCTCATTGACTGCCAGCTTGATTAACGTTAGTTTAAGCGGTACATCCTCTAGATGAGCTTGTATTACTTCCGCTTTACCGCTGATTGAATAGGTGGATTCATTTGCAATCAAGTTTATGACTGCAAGAGGGTTTTTTTTTATATTTTCCACGATTTTAGATTTATGATTCACAGTGAAAAGCACTGTCCCCTCATCCCTTGCCAAAATCCATGAAACTGCATTGACATTTGGTCCGCCGGTCTCATGATCAACTGTCGACAAAGTTACAAAGCGTTCAGATTGAAGTTCTTCGAATAATACCGGTGTTAAGCCGGGTTCCACTTGATTAGCCATACATTCCCTCCTTCAAGTACTTCTCTGAATCTTCCCTCAGGCAAACGATACTTAACAAGTTGCCTGTATACTTATGACAATTCGTGAAGATAATTTAATTATCCTTCTTTTTTTATTTCTTCTTTTCCATTATACAGCAAGTAAAAAGCGTTAATAAACTGAGAAATAAGTTATTAAAGCGTTTGCTCATACTACATGATATACTGAAAAAAGATATCATATGAGAGAAAAAGCAATGAGGTGTTAAGAATGCGTGTAAAATGTGCTTTGTGTGAAGTAATAGAGAACATTGAAGATTATTCTCTGCAAGCGAAAAGACTTCGAAACAGACCAATCCACACTTATATGTGTGATCCGTGTCACAAACGAATCACACAAAAAACAGAAGATCGAGCCGCTACAGGTAACTTTAATTTATATCGTTCACCTAAAGTGGAAGATGACTTCTAAGTGGATCATCAAAGGTGGCGGAATCGGGATAATTTCAGGAATCCTCCTGGGGTTGTTATTTAAATCCCTTCAGTCTCAGACAGGTATAAAAGTATATGTGCTGCTTCTGAATATTGATTTCATACCCTTTTTGGGGGAAATCCGATGGTCCGAGTTGACAGAATTTCTGTTTCATTTAATCATTTCCTGTATGATCGGAATTCTTTTCACTTTCTCAATCCATTACTTTAATCTTTCCGGGCTGACGTTGTGGATGTTGGCATTTGGATTAACCCTTCCAGCTTTGTTGCTATATTTCCCACTTTCATCCATGGCCATCAAAGAAGTCCCTGTACCCTATGACTCTGTAGGGATTACCCTCTGGCTGACCGGACATCTGGTATACGGTGTATCTCTTCCACTTCTTTATCAGGCAATGCATAAGCCCAAGAGATAGAAAGCTTAAACAATGTAAAAAGCGGCAGTCCTCAACAGACTGCCGCTTTTCATCATACATTTCCTTTTTTCTTTTCATTGTTCAAACGGATCTTATAGATGATCAATATAAGCGCCGCTACCACGAGACCCTCTGCAACCGGTAAGAATATCCCCAGGAATGTCAGCACGGTGCAGCCGACAATCAAGAAGAGATAGATTACAATCGATTTCAATACAGGCAGTTTTTTGGCAAAACCAAGCTTATACACTAAAATCGAGAGGCCAACAATGGTTAAGTAAAGAAGCCACATACCCATTTCCGCATTTTGATCAACACGGTAAAGGGATGCGAAAAAGGATAAACGCTCAGTTACATCCATTTCCTGCTCCCCCTTCACTCAGTTTATTGAGAAACCTTGCTCTTTTTCTCCGCTCTTTCACGTTCATTCTTATCAAGAATTTTTTTACGGAGACGGATTGATTCAGGTGTTACTTCACAATACTCGTCATCGTTCAAATATTCAAGGGATTCTTCCAGCGTCATGATTCTCGCCTTTTTAATCGTAACAGTTTGGTCCTTATTTGCAGAACGAACGTTTGTTGCTTGTTTAACCTTCGTGATATTAACAGTAATATCATTTTCTCTCGTATGTTCCCCAACGATCATACCGCCATAGATTTCTGTCCCTGCTTCAACGAAGATAATTCCACGGTCTTCCACCTGCATAATCCCGTATTGTGATGTTTTACCTGTTTCCATTGAAACCAATACACCTTGACGACGTCCGCCTACACGCCCTTTTTGGAGCGGCTGATAGCTGTCAAATGTGTGGTTGATGATACCATATCCACGTGTAAGGGTCATAAACTCGGTTGAATAACCGATTAACCCACGTGCAGGGACCATAAATACCAAACGGACTTGACCATTACCATTGTTCACCATATCAAGCATTTCACCTTTACGCTGGCCAAGTGATTCAATGACTCCTCCCATATATTCTTCAGGGATATCAATTTGAACACGTTCTACAGGCTCACTCTTCACACCATCAACTTCTTTGATGATTACTTGTGGTTTAGATACCTGTAATTCGTATCCTTCACGGCGCATGTTCTCAATCAGGATAGAAAGGTGCAGCTCTCCACGGCCGGAAACCGTCCACGCATCGGGTGACTCTGTTGGCTCAACACGTAAACTTACATCGGTTTGAAGCTGAGCCAATAAACGTTCTTCAATTTTTCTTGAAGTAACGTATTTACCTTCCCTGCCTGCAAATGGGCTGTTATTCACAAGGAATGTCATTTGTAGTGTTGGCTCGTCAATACGCAGAACCGGTAGTTGATCTTGATGTTCAACCGGACAAACCGTTTCACCAACGTTAATATCTTCCATTCCTGAAACAGCGATCAAATCACCAGCTTTTGCTTCTTGGATTTCTTCACGCTTCAGTCCAAAGAAACCAAAAATCTTTGTTACACGGAATTGTTTAACAGAGCCGTCAAGCTTCATCAGTGCTACCTGCTGACCAACTTTCATCGTCCCTCTGAACACTCGTCCAATTCCGATACGGCCTACATAATCGTTGTAGTCAAGCAGGGCAACCTGGAATTGTAAAGGATCTTCAGAGTTATCGACTGGAGCAGGAATGTGTTCAATGATTGACTCATATAAACACTGCATATTCTCATCTTGTTTTTCCGGATCAGGATCTGTGCTTGCAGTCCCATTGATGGCTGATGCATAAACAACCGGGAATTCAAGTTGTTCATCATTCGCATCCAGCTCGATGAATAATTCCAATACTTCATCAATAACTTCTTCCGGACGGGCTGAAGGCTTGTCAATCTTATTCACAACCACGATTGGTGTAAGGTTTTGTTCAAGTGCTTTCTTAAGAACAAAACGGGTCTGAGGCATACAGCCTTCATACGCGTCAACTACGAGTAAAACACCATCTACCATTTTCATGATACGTTCCACTTCGCCTCCGAAGTCAGCATGCCCTGGAGTATCAAGAATGTTGATACGTGAATCTTTATATTGAATCGCCGTATTTTTCGCCAAGATTGTAATACCGCGTTCTCTTTCCAAGTCATTCGAATCCATCGCGCGTTCTGAAACTTGTTCATTTTCGCGGAAGATTCCAGATTGCTTTAACAGCTCATCCACCAATGTCGTTTTACCATGGTCAACGTGAGCGATGATAGCAATATTTCTAAGATCATTTCTTAAGTTCATATTTCCACTCCTGAATATATTGGATTTCTTTCCTAAAAGGCTAAAGATAAAATATATTTGTTCAACTAGACCATTATAGCACAGCACCATATAAATGCATAAATAATTATAAAAAGATGTGGATGAAGGTGCTGAATTTGTACATGATCCTCTTGTATCCGTCTTTTCAACATAGATGAAAAATCCTCCTGCAAGAAGCAGAGGTCAACAATATAGCATAGATTGAATAAGCCGTTGCACTATCTCCACTAAGTAGGTAGAATTTAAATAGTGAACATTTGCATCGTCTTGTTTTTATCATTTACAAAATGCAGTATTAAAAGACCAATGGAAGAAATATACTCTGGAGGGTTTAACTTGGGAAATATCAAATGGATTTTTGTATTATTTTCAATTCTTGCTGCCGTATCGTTGATGGGGATAGCCATTTCAATAAGTTTAAAGAGTCCCCTTCTGGCTCTGGGAAGTTTATTGGCACTAGTAATCATTATGGGTTTCGGATTCACCACCAAGAAAAGATATCGGGAAGAAGGCAAGTTATAGAGCTCACGGTATCACTGACCTGAATAGTAAATGAACGCACAAAAAGCTGAATGGACAAAATCCATTCAGCTTTTTGTGCGTTTCCAATGCTGACGCAGCTACTTCTTAAGATACTTTTTTAGAATGGTTCTATGCAATCCCGGCTTCGCAGCGAATAATGAACTTTTATGAAGTGGATCAAGATCCTTTCCATCGAGATCTGACACGACTCCCCCAACTTCTTCAATAAGGATTTTACCAGCCGCAAAATCCCAGGGAGCTAAACGCATGCTGATATATGCATCCAGTCTTCCTGACGCGATATAAGCCATTTCGATGGCAGCTGAACCATACGAACGTGTCCCTCTCACCGTTTGTACAAGGGGCGTCAAGAGTGACGGATCAATTTGATTGTTGGATGTCACCGATTGCGCATTCAAAGCAATCACTGAATCCTCCACTGACACATCTTGCAGCACAGGGAGTTTCACATCATCCATATAAGCGCCGCTTCCTTTTTGTGCGTGGTACAGCTCATCATGTACAACATCGTATATGTAACCGAGCTTCCCTGCATTTTCTTCATAGATTCCTATGGAAATGGCAAAATTCCTCTGTTGGTGTACGAAGTTCATCGTACCGTCGATCGGATCAATGATCCAGGTGACACCGGATAATTCCTTGAATTCATCACCAAACCCTTCTTCCCCCAAGATTTGATGATCCGGGTAATTGGTCCTTATTTTTTCAATGAAGAACCTCTCAGTTGCTTCATCCATATCCGTTACTAAATCGTTCCGATTTGATTTAGTCTTGATATTCAATTCAGCATGAAAGGACTCCCTGATGCGCTTACCGGCTTCCGTAATCCACTCTTTCACTTGACCGTCTAATTCAACCCAATTTGTCAAAACATTAACCTCCAATACAAAGTCAAAACAATTAACGATACTTTTAATATCAACTTATTTACAGAGTTTAACCAATTCTCCACTACTCCTTTAGCTATTTAGCTTAATAGAAAAATGTGGCTGTTTCAAGTTAAACACCCTGGGGCATTTACTATACAAAAAAGCGAACTCATCTTTTCAGATCGGGAGTCCGCTTTAACCAGTCTTTATTTTTCTCATCATATACTTTATACCTTCCCAGGGATCAAAGCTTTATAAAGCCTTCATTTTTATTAATTCTTCTCGAATATTCATTAGTTTTTCTTTGGATTTTGTTTGATTCTCATTGTTTTTTGTTTGGATAGCTTCGAACAATACAGCTAGTTCATAATCCATCTCGAGTCTTAATACATTTAAACGCTGTTGCTGGACATCACGTTTTTTTGACGTATTCATTACTTGTTTCAAGGTCCTGCACCCCTTCCGAGTTTTTCGATTTATCTGATTGTTCTGATAATATTTAATACATATTATGAAATTCCATCTCATCTTGTAACTAAAATGTGCAGACACCTATTTGAAGGTTCTTTAGTACATGGCATGCGAAACTATGTGTTAAAATAACGGTGTTAAATAAGGAGGCTGCAATATGAAATTCAATGGATTTAATGATGATGACTTTCAAGTATTCACAATTGATGGACTAGAAAATAGAATGGAAGCCATCCAACAACATATACGCCCTAAACTTGAATATTTAGGTGAGTATTTTTCACCAGCTCTCAGCACGATGACAGGAGACGAAATGTTTTATCATGTGGCTAAACATGCACGCCGCTCTGTAAACCCTCCTGACGATACATGGGTAGCATTTGCCAACAATAAGCGCGGGTATAAGAAACATCCCCACTTTCAGATCGGCTTATGGAAAACCCATCTCTTCATTTGGTTCGCGATGATTTATGAAGCACCTCATAAAGCAGAATTCGGTAAAAAAGTTGAAAAAAATGTCGATGACATCAGATCAATCATCCCCCCGCACTTTGTCTGGTCTGGAGATCATACAAAGCCCGAAGCTGTATCATTTTCTTCATTGTCCCGGGACGAATTCCTTGCATTAAGTGAACGAGTTCAAAAAGTCAAGAAAGCTGAAATCTTATGCGGGCTTCACATGGATCGTAAAACAGTTGCTGAACTTAGCGGTGATGAGTTGATTCACAAGATTGAATCTGTCTTTGAAACACTTTTACCCCTTTATAAAATGAACTAAACCATGTGCATATAAAAAAACGACAGCCTGGCCGGCTGTCGTTTCTTACTTCATGCTTATCCAGTCCTGGTCCTCGGACTCTTTCATTTTTTGTACCACTTGATAAGACGAATACCCGCTCGATTGTTCGAATTCACCGCAGATTTTCTTCTCCTCTGACTTACTCGGTACGATCTCCTTGAATCTTCGATAGCGGGCCATCAAGTCTTCTTTTTTTATCTTTTTTTCATATGCGTTTTCAATCGTTTCAAAAAAAGCAATGACATCGATTACTTCCTCAGTTGTCCAATCCATAGAGAAAGGATATTGATATTCCATTATGTTCAACAACTCCTTGCTAGTTCCAACTGCTTCGTATTTTTTCAGCCTCGCCGATCATTCTCTGAATCAGCTTCTCAACAGTAGGGATATCTGTGATCAGTCCCATGACTTGACCTGCCCACCCGAAACCTTCTGCTTTATTACCTTGATATATATACCGCTTATTAGCCTCCCCGCTGATGAATGTTTTTAATCCATCATAACCAGCTTCTTCTTTCTCAGCATGCAGGATCCTTTCAGTCCATTCATTAGAAATGGCCCTGGCCGGTGCACCAAGAGAGCGTTTGATCACTACTGTATCATTCTCGCCTCCCTCAAGCAACGCTTGTTTATATTCTTCCGAAGCATGTACACATTCCTCAGTTGCAATAAACCTGGTGCCCATCTCCACTCCTTCAGCCCCAAAACTTAAAGAAGCCATCAAACCTCTTCCGTCACCAATCCCACCTGAAGCGATGACAGGAATTCCGACTGCATCTACTACTCCGGGAATCAATACAAACGTTCCGATATCGTCTTTACCTAAATGTCCGCCACCCTCATGGCCGACTGCCATCACAGCATCCGCACCCAATTGTTCTGCCTTCACCGCCTGCCTTTTTGATGCTACCAATACAAGCTTGATGATATCTGTTCCTTCAAGCTGTTTAAATAAAGGGGCAGGATTTCCCCCTGTAATAGAAACAACCGGGACATCTTCCTCAATAGCAGCATCCACAAATTTCTCAAATGGTCTTCCATGCTGTCCGATTGCAAAGTTGACGCCAAAAGGTTTATCCGTCAGGTTCTTCACTTTCCTGATTTCATCCCTTAACTCATCGGGGTGATCAAGTGACATTGCCGTTATTTGCCCGAGCCCCCCTGCATTGGATACTGCAGCTGCCAATTCAGCATAGGCCAAATGTGCAAGTCCTCCCTGGATAATGGGGTACTTGATGTTCAATAATTCTGTTACTCTTGTCGTCCAGTTCAATTAAATCCCTCCCACTACCCACGTATTCTCTAAATGATAAATATTTTCCTTCAAGTTGATTAAAATGTTATAGAACGGGCAAATACCACTATGCAAAGAAATGCCTAAATGCTATAATTCTTTTGTTTGAAAAGACTATTATCGCAAGTAGTTTACAAATATGTCATCCTACTGACTATATACAAACATATCAAAGAGGTGTTGAATGAATTGTCTCAAAATGAAACGCCGTTATTTACCGGCTTAATTGAACATAGTAAAAAGAATCCCGTCCAGTTTCACATACCCGGACATAAGAAAGGTGCAGGGATGGACCCCGAATTCAAAAAATTCATCGGTGAAAATGCCTTGAGTATCGATCTGATCAATATCGGACCTTTAGATGACCTGCATCAGCCAAAAGGAATGATCAAGAAAGCGCAGGACCTTGCCGCAGTAGCATTTGGTGCAGATCATACGTTTTTCTCGGTTCAAGGTACAAGCGGAGCCATCATGACTATGGTGATGAGCGTTTGCGGACCTGGGGATAAAATCATTGTCCCAAGGAATGTACACAAGTCCGTCATGTCCGCGATTGTTTTCTCCGGCGCAACTCCTATTTTCATTCATCCGGACATCGATGCAGAATTGGGAATCTCTCATGGAATCACCACAGATGCAGTTTCGAGAGCATTGGAACAGAATCCAGATGCTAAAGGAGTACTTGTCATCAATCCAACATACTTTGGAATTTCGGCTGACTTAAAAAAAATAGTTGAAATTGCCCATTCCTATAATGTTCCGGTACTGGTAGATGAGGCTCATGGAGTCCATATCCATTTTCATGATGATCTCCCCTTATCAGCCATGCAGGCAGGAGCAGACCTTGCGGCAACAAGTGTTCACAAGCTTGGAGGCTCAATGACACAAAGTTCAGTGTTGAATATGAAAGAAGGTTTGGTTTCAGCAAAGAGAGTTCAGACTATATTAAGCATGTTGACAACAACTTCCACTTCATATCTGCTCCTCGCTTCACTGGACGTTGCGAGAAAACGTCTTGCAACTGAAGGCCATGATTTAATCAGCACTACCATTAAGCTTGCTGAAAAAATCAGGGATGAAATCAATGCCATCGATGGTCTATACTGTGTCGGTAAGGAAATACTCGGTTCGAAAGCAACACATGATTATGACCCTACGAAATTAATCGTATCGGTGAAAGAATTGGGGATCAGTGGGTTTGATGCTGAAAAATGGCTGCGTGAAGCTTACAATATCGAGGTCGAAATGTCGGATCTTTATAACATTCTCTGTATCATCACGCCTGGCGACACGGATATCGAAGGCAGTCAATTAGTCACAGCACTAAGAGAGCTCTCGGCTCAATTGAAAAAACACGGGGACATCACTCCAGTAACGGTCATGCTGCCTGATATCCCTGTTTTGGCCATCACACCGCGTGATGCCTTTTACGCAGAAACAGAAGTCATTCCCATCGATGAATCTGCCGGCAGAACGATTGCAGAGTTTATCATGGTATATCCTCCGGGGATCCCGATATTCATACCTGGAGAAATCATCACTAAAGAAAACATCAATTATATCAAGACAAACATCGAAGCCGGCCTGCCTGTTCAAGGACCTGAAGATTATGACCTGCGTCACTTGCGAGTGATTAAAGAACATCGGGCGATACGGTAAACTCACTTCCTGAAGACCCCATCTGCAGATGGGGTCTTCAGGTGTGATTCGTCAAAAATAAAAAGGTGAAGAAGTCTGAGCTTCTTCACCTTCACTATATGAGACCCCTTTAGTAAGAACTTCTCCGTTCTCCCCCGTAAAATTAATCGTCTATTTCTACATCATCATTACATTCGCAGCAATTAGAGAATAAAACAGAAACCTTCTCATCTTCGTAATGTTCAATTGTGTTTAGGCATGATTGACAAACAATTGTTCCCATCTTTTTTTCCTCTCCTTTAATGATGTTTTGTAAGCGCTTTATCTTAACTGACTCTATAATAATATAACACATTAAAAAAATCAACCTTTAATTGTATAACATATTTAAGATATTTTTCTTTTAAATTATCACATTTATGAATAATATGCGTTTATTGGCTGTAAAATACCTGCGGCAATCAAGATTTTCAGAACAAAAAAACCTGAACGAATTCAGGTTTTTTGAGTCATGGGGTTTGAATTTTGCTTGGATCGAGGGTTTCGTAGCCTTTATCCCTGAGACCTTTTACAATGTCAGTCAAACCTTCGCTGGTCCATGTTCGGTCATGCATCAGGAGGTTTGCACCATTATTAAGATACGGACTGTTAACCATTATATCTGTAATGGCTTCTTTTGTTTGATACTGCTTCACCCAATCATATCCGTATGTCCAATTCATCAGAGCCATCTTTTCTTCCGCAGCTATTTGTCTGCTGTATTCCGTATTCAAGCCGAATGGTGCCCTGAAAAATTTAGGGCGTTCTCCTGTAATCGACTCGACAAGATCATTTAGTGAAAGTATCTCTTCTTTTTGCTGTTCCGGAGTCAGATCCGGTAAAGAACTATGACCATAAGTATGATTCCCAATGGCAAATCCCATTTCATGAATCTTTTTTAATGTTTCCTTTTCTTTGGGAGTATCCAGGAAATGTCCATTCACGAAAAAGATTGCAGGAGCTTCCAGGGCATTCAAATCTTCAGCCATTTTTAACGCATGTTCATCTGGCGCATCATCAATCGTCAACAAAACGACTTTCTCATTTTGATCAGCAATCGGCTGGACGCTCCAATTTGCTTCGTTTATTTTGTACTGTGGCTCCTGAACAGCTTCTTCCTGATGCTCTGGAGCTGCTTTTTCATCTTTCGCTTCTTGTTCAGGTTCCATTATTTCTGGTTTTTCCTTTTGTTCTTTCGTTTCCTCTACCGGTTCAATCTCTTTAGAAACGTTGACCGGTCCAACTGTACACGCGGTTAACATTAACAAAGTCGTACCTGATGCGATAATCTTTTTCATCCTTCTCACCTTTCAACAATCACTTTGAATATTTTAACATAATCTGCGTGAATCTGGATTGTATTTAAAAAATTTCCATAATATTTTCAAATACTATTTTAAAGGCAAAAAAGCACGATAAACTGAATGAGGTTACAAATAGGGTCAATTTCCTGGATTGAACGATTTTTTTAGCCGCTGTAAACGCCAGGTAAAAAAACAGTATGAACATGATCCATTTATACTCCACCTGATCTTTGACTGAGATCCATTCTGCAATATAGAAAATGCTCCACAACATCATCTGAATGAGAAAAGCAACATAAAATTTCATGTTAAACATCCTTTGTTCTCCATTATTTCTATTAATGAATTGATTAACATAGTATATTCCTGGAATGTTACTTTCATTATTGATGTCTTTTCATTTCTGTAACATTTCAATGACTTATCCCTTTTTCATTTTTTCGTATGATAAAATGTGACCAACAGATAGGTCTTTATACGCATTAATCACTTAAGTTCATGGGCATCGCTAAGAAAAGAGGATGATGTATGAAACATTTACTTACCTTGATTATGTTAGCATCAACAGCGTTACTTCTCACTTCATGTAATGATATAGCTGCAGATAGGGTAGTGTTGGCAGAGGATCGATTCATAGAAAGACAGGTCATCTTTTTCACAGATGAAAGAAATATATCAAAAGAAGTTGCATACTATGATGCCATCATTGAACTTAAGAATAAGTATCCAGAAGATCTTAAACACTTGGAAGTAGTCGATTACAGTTCAGATGAATCCAATCCAAACGTCCAATCCCCCGTTTATCCAGCCATCGTCGTTGTAGATAATAATCAGGTTGTCACTAAGATTACAGGAAATTCACATAAAGATGAGATTATAAAATCTGTTTCCGATGCAGTTGAAAATTGGTGAGATCCATATTATGGTATGAAACCAAAGCAACAGATTTCATGTTTTCATACCCCAATGACTAATTTCCTTTTATAGAATAAAAAAATGACCCTTCATTCGGAAGGGTCATTTCTATATTCTATTACTTAACGATGTGGATTGGGCTTCCCATCGCAACTTCTGCTGCTTCCATGGAGATCTCACCAAGTGTCGGGTGAGCATGAATGGTCATCGCGACATCTTCAGCAGTCATTCCGGATTCAATCGCAAGTCCAAGTTCAGCGATCATATCAGATGCACCGGAACCAACGATTTGAGCTCCGATGATAAGACCATCTTCTTTACGGGTTACAAGCTTCATGAAACCTTCGGAAGAATTAAGAGCGAGTGCACGGCCATTCGCAGCAAATGGGAACTTGGCAGCCACCACTTCAATTCCTTCTTCTTTTGCTTCTGCTTCCGAGTACCCTACAGTTGCCAATTCAGGATCTGTGAAGCATACCGCAGGAATTCCAAGGTAATCAATTTCAGCAGGTTCACCGGCAATTACCTCAGCAGCGATTTTTCCTTCATAAGATGCCTTGTGAGCTAGTGGCGGTCCATCAACGATATCACCAATCGCAAAGATATTAGGAATGTTCGTACGGCATTGCTTATCAATTTTGATAACACCGCGGTCTGTCATTTCAATTCCCACTTCTTCAAGACCGATTTCATCCGTATTAGGACGACGTCCCACTGTAACCAGTACATAATCTGCTTCAACTGTTTTCTCTTCGCCTTTTACTTCGTATTTAACTACGACTCCGCTGTCACTTTCTTCAACGCCTTTAGCCATTGCTTTTGTGACAACTTCAACACCTTTTTTCTTTAATCCTTTTTTCACAATCGTTGTCATCTGCTTTTCGAATCCGCTTAGAATATCATCAGCACCTTCAAGAATTGTTACTTCTGAACCTAAGTTTGCATATGCAGTTCCAAGCTCAGTGCCAATATATCCTCCGCCGATTACAACGAGCTTGCCTGGGATTTCTTCAAGTGCCAATGCACCTGTTGAATCAAGAACACGCTTAGAGAACTTGAAGCTCGGAATTTCAATCGGACGTGAACCAGTGGCAAGAATCAAGTTATTGAACTTATATGTTTGTGCAGAGTTATCATCCATTACACGCAAAGTGTTTTGGTCTACAAGGTAAGCTTCACCGCGAACGATTTCTGCTTTGTTTCCTTTAAGCAGTCCTTCTACACCGCCGGTAAGCTTTTTGACTACGCCGGATTTCCATTCCTGTACTTTATCAAAGTTCACTTTAACGTTTTCTGCCACGATCCCCATATCATCGGAATGCTGTGCTTGATGAAAACGGTGTCCAGCAGTGATAAGTGCTTTTGATGGGATACAGCCAACGTTTAAGCAAACGCCGCCCATATTTTCTTTTTCAATGATCGTTACTTTTTGTCCAAGTTGTGCTGCACGGATCGCTGCAACATATCCACCAGGACCTGAACCAACTACTATCGTATCTGTTTCGATTGGGAAATCTCCTACTACCATCGCATTACGCCTCCATTAATAATAATTCTGGATCGTTCAACAAACGCTTGATGTGGTTAAGTGCATGTTGAGCAGTAGCTCCATCAATCATACGGTGATCGAAGCTCAATGATAATGCTAACACAGGTGCTGCTACAATTTCACCATTTTTAACTACAGGTTTTTCTGCAATTCGTCCGACTCCAAGAATCGCAACCTCTGGGTGGTTGATTACAGGAGTGAACCATTGTCCGCCGGCAGAACCGATATTCGTGATTGTGCATGAAGCACCTTTCATTTCATCGCCTGACAGTTTACCGTCACGTGCTTTACCCGCCAATTCATTGATTTCATTTGAAATCGAGAACATTGATTTACGATCGGCATTTTTCACAACAGGCACTAATAACCCTTTATCAGTATCAGCTGCGATCCCAATGTTGTAGTAATGCTTTTGTACGATTTCACTTGTTGAATCGTCAATGGATGTGTTCAATGCCGGGAATTCACGAAGTGCACTTGTCAATGCTTTGACGATGTATGGTAAGAATGTCAATTTAACACCCTTCTCAGCTGCAACTTCCTTGAACTTTTTACGATGTGCCCAAAGCTTTGTAACATCAATTTCGTCCATCAATGTCACGTGTGGAGCAGTGTGTTTAGAGTTAACCATCGCTTTAGCGATTGCTTTACGCATTCCGCTCATCTTCTCGCGTGTTTCTGGGAATTCACCTTCAGGAGCTTTAGGAGCTGCCGCTTTAGTTTCTTCCTTAGCATCTTCTGCTTTTGCCTCTGCAGCAGGAGCTTCAGCTTTTGATCCGCCGCTTACGAATGAATCGACATCTTCTTTCATTACGCGGCCGTTTTTACCGGAACCGGAAACTTGACGGATTTCCACTCCTTTTTCTCTAGCATATTTACGTACAGAAGGCATCGCAATTACCCGTTTGTTTGGATCAACTTCAACATCCGCAACTGGAGCACCTTCAGCTTTTTCTTCTTCAGCTTCTGGAGAAGCAGCTTTGTCAACATTCTGACCTTGTTCAGCTGTTCCTTGAACTTGGCCTTCTGTTTTTTCTTCTGCTTTAGCGTCTTCTTTCTTAGCACTGTCGCTATCGCTTCCTTTAAACTGAAGGTCTTCATAGCCTGGTGCATCGAACTTAATCAATGTATCACCTACAACTGCTACAGTCCCTTCATCTACTAGAAGCTCTTCAACTGTACCAGCTACTGGAGATGGAATTTCAACTACTGCTTTATCATTTTGGACTTCACATAGTACATCGTCTTCTTCTACTTTATCGCCAGGTTTAACAAACCACTTTACGATTTCACCTTCATGGATACCTTCACCAATGTCCGGTAATTTGAATTCGAAAGACATGGATTCTACCTCCTGTATTGAATAATATATAGATGAATGTTTAATTTTTTCTTTGTCTGTTATCTCTATTTAAATGGGAAAAGAGAAGGGTGTGAACCCTTCTGTTTTCTCGGATGAATCAATTAAAATTCAAGTACTTTCTTCGCAGTTTCAATAACATCCTTATGGTTAGGAAGCCAAACAGGCTCTGCTTGAGAGAAAGAGTATACAGTATCTGGTGCCGTTACGCGAAGAACAGGAGCTTCCAGGCTAAGGATTGCACGGTCATTGATTTCAGCAACGACATTAGCAGAGATACCCGCTTGCTTTTGAGCTTCTTGAACGACGATTGCACGGTTCGTTTTCTCTACAGAAGCCATGATTGTATCGATATCCAGCGGACTCACAGTTCGGAGATCAACAACCTCTACTGAATACCCGTCTTTTTCAAGCTCTTCAGCAGCTTTGATAGATTCATGTACCATTGCACCGTATGTGATGATGGACAGGTCTTTACCTTCACGCTTCACTTCGGCTTTACCAAGTTCAATTGTATATTCCTCTTCAGGAACCTCCTGACGGAATGAACGGTATAATTTCATATGCTCTAGGAAGATAACCGGATCGTTGTCTCGGATCGATGATATTAATAATCCTTTTGCATCATAAGGTGTTGATGGGATAACTACTTTCAGGCCAGGCTGCTGTGCCATTAAGCCTTCTAAGCTGTCAGCATGAAGTTCCGGAGTATGTACCCCGCCGCCAAATGGTGAGCGAACTGTGATTGGTGCAGTATAAGTTCCGCCGGAACGGTAACGCATACGTGCCATTTGTCCAGAGATTGAATCCATCACTTCGTATACGAAACCGAAGAATTGGATTTCTGGAACTGGACGGAATCCTTCTAATGCTAGTCCGATCGCTAAACCGCCGATTCCGGATTCTGCAAGTGGTGTGTCAAATACACGGTCTTCACCGAATTCTTTTTGAAGTCCTTCCGTTGCACGGAATACACCACCGTTCAGACCTACGTCTTCACCAAAAACCAGTACGTCTTCGTTGTTACGCAGTTCTGTGCGCAGTGCATCAGTGATTGCTTGAATCATTGTCATTTGCGCCATGGCTTATTTCGACTCCTTTTCTTTGTAAATTTCCAATTGTTCTTTTAAGTTATATGGAAGTTCCTCATACATGTTATTGATGAAGTCAGAAACTTTTTGTTTTGGCTCTCCATCTGCTTTTTTGATTGCTGCTTTAATATCTTCTTTCGCTTCTTCGATTACTTCATTTTCTTTCTCTTCGCTCCATAATTTTTTCCCTTCAAGGAATTTACGGAAGCGAACTAATGGATCTTTCTTTTCCCAGTCAGTATCCATTTCAGAAGTACGGTAGCGAGTAGGATCATCTCCGGCCATTGTATGCGGGCCATAACGGTAACACATTGTTTCGATTAATGAAGGGCCTTCTCCGTTAACCGCACGTTCTCTTGCTTCACGTGTAACAACGTAAACCGCCAATGGATCCATTCCATCTACAAGGATTCCTGGGATACCGGCGGCAACAGCTTTTTGGGCAATTGTTTTACCGGCAGTTTGCTTATCACGTGGTGTAGAGATTGCAAACTGGTTGTTTTGAACAACGAAGATTGCCGGAGCTGAATAAGCACCTGCAAAGTTGATTCCTTCATAGAAATCACCTTGTGAAGAACCGCCATCACCGGTGTATGTGATTGCAACTGCTTTTTTACCGCGCTTTTTAAGACCTAAAGCAACTCCTGCTGTCTGGATGTATTGTGCTCCGATAATGATTTGTGGAGATAATACATTCACTCCTTCAGGTGGCTGGTTCCCTTTAAAATGTCCACGGGAGAATAAGAATGCCTGGTATAAAGGAAGCCCGTGCCATACAATTTGAGGAACATCACGGTATCCAGGAAGGATCCAGTCCTCTTTCTCCAAAGCAAAGTGAGAAGCAATTTGTGATGCTTCCTGTCCTGCTGTTGGTGCATAGAAACCTAAACGTCCCTGCCGATTAAGTGAAATTGATCGTTGATCAAGAATACGAGTGTAAACCATGCGGCGCATTAATTCCTGAAGATCCTCATCCGATATTTCCGGCATTGCGTCTTCGTTTATTACTTCGCCTTCTTCGTTTAAAATTTGAAACATTTCAAACTTATCTTCAATCTGCTCGAGCGTCTTTACTGCATCGAATTGTGCCTTCTTTGATTTAGAAGCCATCGAAGTCACCTATCCTTTCTGTATACATTTATTTTGGTTTTTTACATACAAAGTTTAGATTACCCAAATTCAGTATGACCTACCACTATACTTGCGGATAAACATTATAGATAGTTTTCCACAAATAAGAAGAAAGAAAACCCATATTTGCATATTAGGTTATCTGTATTAGTCTGTCTTCCACATCAACTAATACAACTTTTACTACCTTTCATAGTTTACAATAAAAAAAAACGTCTCGTCAACGACAAAGTATTATAATTTCAAGATATTTCTTCTTTTACAATTGTGTTTGAAATCGCCTGAAATATATCTGTATCAATTAGCCATGAACAACTGTTATATATAAACCAATCAATCATGACAATCTGTTATAGAGTAATCTTTATTTTTTGCATCTTAATAAAATATAGATTCAAGTCATACAGAAATCTTTATTTTCCTAAGGTACAAACTCTATAAACGTCCAGCTTTTGGATTAAAGCGTAAAAAAAAAGAGGCTGGGACAATAAATAACTCTCTAAAGGCGAACATTATCAGTGTTGGCCCTGAATATCGCTAATGATTTCAGTGCAAGACTTCGCTTTCCGCGGGTAGTCAGTGAGCCTCCTCGCTGCGTTCGCTCCTGCGGGTTAGAAAACCGGAGGGGCTTTGCTCAGAGGCGTGAGGCATAAGGCGAATTGGCCAAGAAGGCATTCTTTGCCTTCTTGGACGAGTTGACTTATGAAATGTGCCTCTAAGCCCCGGGGCTGGATAATTAGAAAAGCGGAGGCGGCTTGCTCAGAGGCGACAAGCATAAGACGAGCAAGCCGGAAAGGCGCTTTTTGTCTTTTTGGCTTGATTGACTTATGACCTCGAGCCTCTAGCCGCCGGAGCTGGACAGGTCTCACATAAGCTACTTCTCCCTCAGGAGTCTTCGTCTTTCACTCCAATCAACCGCTCGAACAAACTATATACTAAATGACGATTTGAATAAAGCTGATAAAAAAACCAAACTAATTTGAACTTAGAGTTCAAATTAGTTTGGTTTTTATTCAGACTAAAACACTTTTGTCTCAGCCTCTTCTTCTTGTATTTTCTTATTCTTTATCTTCAGTTTCTATTCCGGCGTTGGAATAAAAGCCTTGTTTAAGTTCGTTGAATTGTTCAGTTCTGGTATTGTATTCCTTGTTAAGTGTAATTGTTTTTTCATACGCTTCATTGATGGAGGTAATCTGTTCTTCTAATTCTTCCATCGTCAATTCTTTCTTTTTAAACAATTCATAGAGTTCCTTATCCAGTGAAAGTGCATCCAAGTATGAGTTGGTCAATTCCTCATGGATCTGGTAACGATCTTTCATTGTCTTTTCCAATTTTCCGGCTTCATCTTTTAGCTTTTCATCTTCTAACTTTGAAATATAATCGTCCAAATCAGAGAACTTTTCTTTTGCTTCCTTCATGGCTTTACGCTCTTTTTCGATATATTCCTTCCGTTCTGAAATATTTTTGAGAGCATCATCAGAAAGCTTTACGATTTTATTGAATTCTTTCATTCCAAGATTCATGATCTTGCCATAGATTTCTTTTTCTTTTTCTTCCAGGCCTTGGAGAGGTTTCTGTACCTCGACATAATTTTTTTCCTTGGCAACTGTTTCTTCAAGTACCTTATAGATATTTTCCTGGGGCGAATTCCCCCCTACGCATCCCATAAGAACAAAGACAGCCACTGCTAAAACGAAAGCAAAACGAAATTTCAACACAACTTGATCCCCCTTAACTATATACCATCTTCTACTATATCTTCGGCTACAACATTTGACAATAGGGATTTACAACTGTGGAAAATATTGTCGATTAGACTATTTTCCTATAACCATAAATATGTACAAGGACAGTAAAGTATTCCTCCATCCGAAAGCGGTGTTGTTAACTTTTCATTAAGAAAATGCTAGACTTATTTTATACATATTGGTATATCTTATTAGAAGTAAATACATATATTCTTAATTAGAACGAACACTGTCAAAAATAAACAGTGCCGCTGATTGTTGTAAGGAGGAAAAATTATGATCACGATGAAAGACATCATCCGCGAAGGACACCCTGCACTTCGTCAAGTGGCAGAAGAAGTACCCATGCCGCCTTCAGATGAAGATAAGGAAATACTAAAGAGCCTGCTGGAATATGTGGTTAACAGCCAGAACCCTGAAACTGCAGCGGAATACGGACTTAGACCAGGTATAGGCCTTGCAGCACCCCAAATAAATGTCTCCAGGAAAATGCTGGCTGTAAACGTGATAGATGAGAAAGGAACTCTATACAGCCACGCTTTATTCAACCCTAAGATCATCAGCCATTCAGTAGAAAAAGCTTATTTGACTGCAGGTGAAGGATGTTTATCCGTGGATAGGCAAGTACCAGGTTTCGTTCCCCGCTATGCGCGCGTAACGGTAAAAGGCAGGAATATCGATGGTGAAGAAGTGAAACTCAGATTAAAAGGGCTTGCCGCTATCGTATTTCAGCATGAGATCGACCACTTGAACGGCATTATGTTTTATGATCATATTAATCAAGAGAATCCATTTGAACCGATCCCCGGTGCTTTAGCCATTGAACGTTAGTACAGGAAGTAAATGAATCCCGCAATCAAAAGGACGCATCCACCTAAAAGTGAATGCGTCCTTTGATTGGAACAAATAATTAGATTAATTGAAGCTCTTTCAGACCGTAATAGATCCCGTCTTCATCAACAGGTTTTGTAATCATGTCAGCGTGTTTCTGCACTTCACCGACTGCATTGCCCATCGCAACCCCGGTTCCGACGGATTGAAGCATTTCAATATCATTCAAACCATCTCCAAAAGCGTACACATCTTCCATACTAAAGCCTAAACGATCAATCATCTTTTTGATCCCTTCAGCCTTTGAGCCGCCGCCCGGAAGGATATCCATCGAATATTGATGCCAGCGGATGAAAGTGAACTCCTTGTATTTTTCCCTATAGAAATCTTCCTCATCTGCCGTGCAGAACAGCAGAGACTGGTATATTTCATGGTCTTTATAGAAATCCGGGGAGTATCCTGGATGGGGGAACTTCAAACTGCCCATACTTGCTTCGATATAGTCGTGATGCTTATGGTTGGCTTTCATCGTCTCATGATTGAGGTGAACTACAGGATGTTCATGTCTGCTGCTGTCCGCCAGAAGTTCTTCAAGTTTTTCCTCATTAAGAGGATTCGTGTAAATGACCTGGTTCTCAAAGACGACATATTGACCGTTAAAAGAGACAAACGATTCGACACCAAGCTCTTCTCTTAATCCCTCATACATAAAAGGAGCTCTCCCAGTTGCAATGGCAACATATGTCCCATTAGCCTGCAGCATCTTAATTGCTTCTTTTGTTGCATCAGGCAGTTTTTTATCATGATCCAGCAAAGTCCCATCTATATCAAAAAAGACTATTTTCTTCATAGCTGATCTCCTTTTACAATTCTTTTAAAAATTTCTGAATGATTCGTTTTATAACGTAAACCTTTCAATTTCAATTGTCAAACAGGCTGACTTCATACCCTTTTACCATACTTATCCATGTAAGAGAATTTAAAAATTCCGTACACTATAAATAAGATAACCTGAGACGTTAGGATGATTGCACCTTTACTTCAAAGAGTATTCTCGGTAAACTAATGATAAGGAGTGAGCCATATGTTAAAGAAGCTAAGAAAGAAGCTTTTAAAACAATGGAAAGATATTCTCAAAAGAAAAACGATTGCTTAGACTGACTCCCTTTCACACTAGTTTTTTTGCAGAAGAGAAAGAATGTTATACGTTTTGGGACCGAAGCCATTTGTGAGCATTTTTTCGTCTCCTTTGGTTTTGGTCCTTCTTATTTAACTCAGCATTTTCAAGATGGATTCCTCGTAAAACTTTATTTACTAGAAGGAATCCTTTATAATCAAAACATACATATTCAATATTAACATTGTTGCTTACATTTTATTATTGTTTATTAATAGGATTATTCACTTAACTAATGTGGATATCATCCTTTTATTGCAGGGTGTTCCCTGCGCAAATGACTCAGTTGATAACTTTTTTATCATAGATGAAAGTTAGATTTTTTGAAAACGGATAAGGAGAGAGAAAAAACATGATTTTCAAAGTATTTTATCAAGAAAGTAAAGCTGAAGTGCCTGTTCGCGAATGCACTAACTCACTTTACTTGAAAGCAGAAACAGAACGAGAAGTACGCCAAAAACTTAAAGACAAACCTTATAACATCGAATTCGTACAGAAGCTAGAGGGCGCTTTCTTAGAGTATGAACAGAATCACCATTCTTTCGGGCTGGAGAACTGATCAGATGAAATTTGTAAAGAATGACCAGACCGCAGTATTTGCCCTTGGCGGTTTAGGTGAAATCGGAAAAAACACATACGGCGTACAATTTCAAGATGAAATCATTTTAATCGATGCGGGTATTAAATTCCCGGAAGACGAACTGCTCGGTATTGATTATGTAATCCCTGATTACACATACCTTGTGAAGAATGCGGATAAAATTAAAGGTCTTTTCGTTACACATGGTCACGAAGATCATATCGGCGGGATCCCTTACTTGCTCCGCGAATTGAACATCCCCATTTATGGAGGGAAGCTCGCTCTTGGTCTTATAAAAAATAAACTGGAAGAACACGGTTTATTGAGAAACGCCAAGCTGAATGTCATCCAGGAAGATGATGTGATCAAGTTCCGTAAAACTTCGGTCACTTTCTTCCGGACTACTCACAGTATCCCTGACTCATACGGGATTGTGGTTAAAACACCACCAGGAAATGTCGTTCATACCGGAGACTTTAAATTCGATTTCACACCTGTCGGCGAGCCCGCGAACCTTGCCAAAATGGCTGAAATCGGAAAAGAAGGAGTTCTCTGTCTGCTGTCAGACAGTACAAATGCAGAAGTTCCTAACTTTACAATGTCTGAACGTAAAGTTGGAGAAAGCATTAACGATATTTTCCGTAAAGTAGACGGACGGGTCATATTCGCGACCTTCGCTTCGAACATTCACCGTCTTCAGCAAGTAGTTGAAGCTGCTGTTTACCATAATCGTAAAGTGGCAGTTTTCGGACGCAGTATGGAAGCTGCGATTACGATCGGACAGGAATTAGGTTATATCAGTGCTCCTAAAGATACCTTTATCGAGCATAACCAAATCAATCGCCTGCCAGCGAATGAAGTTGCCATTCTTTGTACTGGTTCACAAGGTGAACCAATGGCGGCATTGTCAAGAATCGCAAATGGTACTCACCGTCAGATTCAGATACAGCCAGGAGATACAGTCGTATTCTCTTCTTCCCCTATCCCAGGGAACACGATCAGCGTAAACCGCACGATCAATCTGCTGTATCGTGCAGGCGCTGAAGTCATCCATGGACCGTTAAATGATATCCATACTTCAGGACACGGCGGACAAGAAGAAATGAAGCTGATGCTCCGATTAATGAATCCGACATTCTTCATGCCGATCCACGGTGAATTCCGGATGCAGAAGATGCATGCTCAACTGGGTGTTGATTGCGGAGTCGAAGCAGGTAACTGCTTCATCATGGACAACGGCGAAGTACTTGCATTGAGCAATGATTCTGCACAGGTGGCAGGTAAGATACCTTCTGGCAATGTGTACATCGATGGAAGCGGAATTGGAGATATCGGAAATATCGTATTGCGTGACCGCCGCATTCTATCTGAAGAAGGACTTGTCATTGTTGTCGTCAGCATTGATATGAAAGAATTCAAGATTGCTTCAGGTCCTGACCTTATTTCCAGAGGATTCGTGTATATGCGTGAATCAGGAGATCTTATCAACGAGGCTCAAAACCTGATTTCCAAACACTTAAACAAAGTTCTCGAAAGAAGGACTTCACAATGGTCCGAAATCAAGAATGAAATCACAGACACATTGGCACCATTCTTATATGAGAAAACCAAAAGACGTCCGATGATTTTACCGATCATCATGGAAGTTTAATAAAAAAGGCTGAGCGTAAATTTTAATTTACGCTCAGCCTTTCTTTCGTCTTACAGGGAAAACAGCTTCTTTTCAAAACGATTAATGTCTGTATCCGCACCAATGACGATCAGGATATCCCCCACTCTTATTTGTTCGTCTGCTTGAGGAGAAACGATAATATCCCGGTCCCTTTTAATGGCTACAATATTAATTCCATACTTAGCACGGATATCAAGATCAATTAACGTATTCCCGACTAACTGATCATTTGCTACAATTTCCATGATTGAGTGTTCATCAGAAAGTTCAAGGTAGTCCAGTACGTTATTAGATACGATATTATGAGCAATCCTCCGTCCCATATCCCGTTCTGGATGTACGACCTGGTTTGCCCCGATTTTCCTCAATACTTTCTCATGGTAATCATTCTGCGCTTTGACAGTTATCTTTTTCACACCTATTTCCTTCAGCATGAGCGTTGTCAGAACACTTGATTGAATATCGTCCCCAATCGCCACAATCACGTGATCGAAGTTTCTTATACCAAGGCTCTTTAAAACGGATTCATCAGTCGAATCGGCCACAACTGCATGAGATGCAATCGATGAGAATTCATTCACTTTGTCTTCATCCTGGTCGATTGCCATCACTTCCATCCCCTGTTCAGCCAAAGATCGCACGATGCTTCCGCCGAACCGTCCCAATCCTATCACTACAAATTCTTTTTTCACGATACATTCCCCCAAATCTCCCAATGACATTATAATCTATATTTTAGCATGAAGTTCTGAATTATATAGTTATATGAGATGAAAAAGCGAAAATTAAGTCTAACCGAAAGAACCGTTTTCCACGGGTCACAAGTCATTTCGCTGACAGTAAAAGATCTATTTCTTTCCTTTAACGTATTCTGCATCAAATAAGAACAGTCTCATCAGCAGGATCAATGACGGTATCAATAACAACAGGCCCGCGATAAAGGCAATGACAAGAGCCATCCCCATTGCAGGGTTGGTTACACTCGATTCAATCGTAATGAACGGCTTCAAAATATAAGGTAAATGGGAAGCACCGTACCCAAAGAAAGCAAAGAAGAACTGCAGCATGACGAAAACAAAAGCAGTACCGAATTTCTTCCGTTTGTAAATCAGATATATTGCTGCAAAAAAACTGACTAATGATAGGCCGAACATCCACCAGATATCAAGCGCATTCATGAAATGTTCATTATTATGCTCCATTAGTCCGACAAATACCAATAAACTCGCTATAATCGCAGGAGGGCTCCAAAACAGTGAAAATTTCCTCAACACTTCTCTCGAATCCATATCTCCGGCACGGTCTGCATAATACGTCAAAAACGCAGCACTTATAAACAAGACTGACACAATGGACAGAACAACTACGCTCCAGGAATAAGGACTTGTAAACAATTCACCTGCCAAAAATTTAACAGTGCCGTCGGTGACTTCGAGAAATCCTCCTTCAGAAATCGTCATGGCTGTTGATAACGAAGCGGGAATCAACAACCCTGTCGCTCCATAAAGAAATAGATATACAATATTCTCTTTTGAGCCGTAATTATTGAATGCATAGAAACTCCCTCGGATTGCGAGCAATATAATGGCTAAACTCCCCGGTATCAACAGGGCTGTTCCATAATAGTATGCGGCATCGGGGAAAAATCCGACCAACCCCACGAAAAAGAAAACAAAAAAGACATTAGTCACTTCCCATACAGGTGACAAATATCGGCTGATCAAGACATTCAGCGTATGCTCTTTATTCTTCAACCTTCCATAAAAGGCAAAGAATCCGGCACCGAAATCGATGGACGCCACAATTAGATAACCATAAAGGAAAACCCACAACACAGTGATCCCCAAAATTTCCAGACTCATAGCCATTCCTCCCTCATTAATCTTTCTTTAAAGCTGAGAGCCCCTCTTTAAAACTTTTCGTAAAAAGGCTCACCAGATTATTCGGTGCGATTTGGAAACCGTTGTTCCAATTCAGCTTCAGCCGGTTTATTCTTAAACATCTTGATCAGTACAATCACACATAAAACTCCTAACAGAATGTATAAGGCGACAAACATCATAAACGTCAGACCGACTCCATCAGCTTTGGTCGCCGCATCCGCGACCTTCATATATCCTCTGAGAATCCATGGTTGGCGCCCTACTTCTGCATATATCCATCCGAACTCGATTGCTAGCATGGCCAGCGGGCCGCTTGCCACGATTCCCCATAAAAGAGGTTTATTCCACTCATTCCCTTTCTTCCATCTCCAGCACAAGATGAACAATGCTGAAATGAACATACTGTAAAATCCGATTGATACCATCAGATCAAATAAATAGTGAATCCACAATGGAGGTCTCTCATCCTCTGGAGTCTCATTCAAACCAATCACTTCAGTATCAAACGAACTCCCGGCTAAAAAGCTGAGGAACCCGGGAATCCTTATCTCATTGTGTACTTCATTGTTGTCATCCAGCGTACCGAACACAATAAGATCGGCATTCTTCTCCGTTTCAAAATGCCACTCAGCTGCAGCCAATTTCTCAGGCTGGTATTCAGCAAGGAACTTGGCCGACAAATCGCCTGCCAAAGCTGTTGCAAACGCAAATATAAGAGCCGAGACCATCGTTAACCGCAGGGCCTTGCGATGATATTCGCTTCCCTTCTTCTTTAAAATCGCAAAAGCGGTGATACCCGCCAGGATTAAAGCAGACGTTAAATAAGCAGTTGTCAATACGTGTAACACCTTCGTAGGTGTCGCCGGATTCAGCATCGCTGCAATCGGATCAATATTGATAGCTTTCCCGTCACTCAGCTCAAAGCCTTGAGGCGTATTCATAAAGGCATTCACAGTCGTAATGAATAGTGCTGAAGCCGAAGACCCGATCATGACAGGAATCGTCAATAACCAATGAATCCACTTATTCTTAAAGCGGTCCCACGTATATAAATAGATTCCAAGAAAGATAGCTTCAAAGAAAAACGCAAATGTTTCCATAAAAAGTGGCAGCGCTATAACCTGCCCGGCTACCTGCATGAATGCCGGCCACAACATGGAAAGTTGAAGCCCGATCGCCGTACCCGTAACTACCCCTACAGCGACAGTGATCGTAAACCCTCTCGCCCATCTTCTCGCCAACAAAATATAATGAGGATCATTGCGTTTGATCCCCACAAACTCAGCAATCGAAATCATAATCGGCACACCTACACCAATCGTCGCAAAAATAATATGAAACGCGAGGGTTGTGGATGTCAGCATTCTACTTAATATTACACTATCTAGTTCCATTCGCTTTTCCCCCTACCAATTATTAGCCAATAGTTACTGTATATCACTCCATGGCTATTATAAAACCTATTTAACAGATTGTGAAGTATTGAACATGAATATTTTGTGACGTTTTTCACAAACTTTGGTTTGGGTATCTTTTTGAAATAAAAATAAAACCCCGCACCAAAAGTGCAGGGTCCCTTTATCAAATCAAATCACATTGCATCCAGCATCTTAAACTGCGACTTCACAAGTTCATAGTAATGTCCCTCTTGGTCCATCAGTTCATCATGATTACCTGATTCTTTGATGTTTCCGTTCTCCAATACGAAGATATTATCTGATTCACGTATGGTGGACAAACGGTGGGCAATGATGATAGCTGTTCTTCCGGATAGCAGTTTTTTCAATGCATTTTGTATTTTGACTTCTGTTTCTGTGTCGATGGAAGCCGTGGCTTCATCCAGAATGATGATGCGCGGATTGGCAAGCAGCGCGCGCGCGAAGGAAAGTAGTTGTCTTTCCCCAACGGATAAGACATTCCCTCTTTCTTCGACCTCGGTTTCGTACCCGCTCGAAAGTTTTTCAATAAATTCGTTTGCTCCAATGGCTTCGGCTGCTTTACGTACTTCTTCATCTGAAGCATCAGGGCGTCCGAATCGGATGTTATCTTTTATCGTTCCGGAGAAAATGAAGGTATCCTGCAGTACGATGCTGATTTGACTTCTCAAGCTGGTGACTGTTACGTCACGCAAATCGACACCGTCAATCTTCACCTCGCCATTTGTCGGATCGTAGAAACGGCTGATTAAGTTCGCAATCGTCGTTTTTCCTGAGCCCGTGTGGCCAACCAGGGCAACGGTCTGCCCCGCTTTCATTTCCAGTTTGATGTTCTGCAGTGCTTTTCTCTTATCATCGTAGGAAAATTCAACATTTTCAAATTGAATTCTTCCCTTGATATCGTTCAACTCGATAGCATCACGCTTTTCGTTGACAATCGGCTGTTCATCAAGAAATTCAAAGATACGCTCTGAAGAAGCCATACCGATCAGCAGTTGATTATAAACTTGACCGAGTCTCGAAATCGGTTCCCAGAACATGCCGAGATAGAAGGCGAAGGAGACAAATTCCCCGAGCTCCAGAGATCCTCCTTGGATGAGGTGAGCACCATACCAGATCAAGACTGCTGTACCGACTGCATTAGTCAGCTCCACAAGCGGTCTGAACATGGCATTTTTCTTTGTAGCGGTTTTCCAGCTGTCGAAGGTTTCGGTATTTACGCCATCGAAAAAAGCCATATTTTCTTTTTCCTGGGTAAACGATTGAGTCACGCGAATACCCTGTATGCTCTCATTCAAGTGAGAATTGAGTTTTGCCTGCTTTATCCGTACATCCTGCCAGGATCTGCGAATATTTTTCCTCAGGCTCGTTGAGATAAAGAACATGATCGGCAGAATGACCATAACAGCCAGCGTAAGTTCCGGACTCAATGTGAATAAGATGACAATGATCCCGGCCAGAAGAATGATGTCCATCAGCAGGTTAATGACACCATTGGTGAATAGTTCCTGAAGGGAGTTGATATCATTCATGATCCGGACAAGAATCGAACCGGCTGAGCGCTGGTCGAAGAAGCGATGAGAGAGCCACTGAACATGACTGAATAAATGCTTCCGCAAATCATAAATGACTCCCTGCCCCAACTGGTTCATCCAGCGTATCCGAAGTACGTTGGCTATATAATTAATGACGTAGAGTCCTGCGATAATGCCCACCAGTGTAAACAGCAGGGTTCCATCTTTCTGTCGAATCGCTTTGTCAAGCGTATAGACCCCGATCAAAATAGGGATAATCAGCCGAATGGCGGTTGTGATTAGTACGGTTATAATCGAAAGGGGGAGCAGTTTTTTTGAATATGGCTTTAAATAGGTTAGTAAACGCCATAGCTGTTCCCAGTTAAAAGGCTTGTCGATCACCTGATCGGTTGAATAGTGAAACCTGCTTAAGACATTCTTATTTACTTTAGAGTTCTTGCTCAATCCCCTCACCTACCTTCCTTGTGCTTGGAGTATTTTTTTTTGATCTTTGTATTGAATATCGTATATTCGCTGATAAGGTCCATTATTTTTGAGAAGGAAGTCATGGACACCTCGCTCAACAATTTTTCCGTTTTCGAGAACGAGAATCTCGTCAGCATGTTTTAATGAAGAGATTCGATGTGCAATGATAAATGTCGTCCGGTCAGACATTACATTCTTAAGGGCTTTCTGGATTCTGAATTCTGTTTCCATATCAACGGCGCTTGTAGCATCGTCGAGGATCAGGATTGACGGATCGGTACAAAGGGCACGCGCAATCGCTATACGCTGCTTCTGTCCTCCTGAAAGTCCCAGTCCCCTCTCGCCCAGCTTCGTATCATACCCGTCAGGCAGCTCGGAAATAAACTCATGTGCCTGCGCCATCTTGGCCGCTTCAATGATCTCATCCATTGCTGCTTCAGGACGTCCGTAAGAGATATTGGCTTTGATTGTAGAAGAAAACAGGAATGATTCTTGGAGAACGACCCCGATATTCTTGCGAAGGGATTTTAATGAATAATCATTTATCTTTTTGCCGTCGATAAGAATCTCACCTTGGGTTGGTTCGTAGAAACGTGTCATCAACTGAGTGATGCTCGTTTTACCAGAACCTGTACCTCCGATCAGACCAATGATCTTTCCGCTTTCTGCTTTGAATGATATTTCTTCCAATGCTGCTTCATCTTGCTCCGTGTAGTTAAGAGATACGTGTTGAAATACTACTTCCCCTTTCATTCGTTCTACTTGAAGGACTTCCTCATGATCTTTGATTTTTTCATCAACTTCGAGTATCTCTATCAATCGTTCTCCTGAAGCTTTCGATTGGGAAAATAAATTGATGGTGAATCCCAGGTTCATGATCGGCCAGATGATATACCAGACCAGACTGTAGAACGCGACCAGTTCACCCGGCTGAAGATTCCCATTCATGACCAGGTAACCTCCGTATGCCAGGAGGGTGACAACACTGATATTTCCCAGGAACTCCATTAAAGGGAAGTACTTCGCCCAGATGTCTGATGTGAAAAGGTACTTATCCTTATAGTCCCCATTGGAATTGTTGAATTTGCTGATTTGGAACTCTTCACGTGATAAAGATTTAACTGTATTGATTCCGCTGATATTCTCCTGCACATTCGTATTCAACTTTCCGAATGATTTACGGATGCCCCTGAATGCAGGGTGGACGGCCTTATCAAACTTAAAGACGGCAACCGCCAGGAACGGCAGGGAAAACAGTGTCACAAAAGTTAATGAAGGTGAATAGTAAAACATGACGCCAAAACTGACGGTAATTAATAAGAAGAAACGTAAAAGTTCCGTAAAACCGAATGACAAGAAAAAGCGGAATGCTTCAACGTCGGCTGTCAATCTTGACATAAGATCCCCTGTCTTCGCGTTATCGTAATAACTGAATGGCAGGAACTGCAACTTTTCATACAACTCGTTTCGGAGTCTGTATACGGATGTGATACCGAACAGATCGCCGAAATACTGCTGAATGAATGTTGTAATCCCTTTGAGTATCATGATGCCTACAAATCCGAAAGCCAGATACGGGATCCATGCGTAGTTACCTTTCAGTATGACATCATCAATCGTTTTTTGAAGAATGATAGGGTACACAACAGTGATACCGGTTACAAATAAAAGAAAAAACATTGAAATGAAAAAATAGTTCTTATAGGGCCAATAATAGGCTTTTAATTTTTTGAATGTTTCCATAATTTTTCTCCCTTCCCTTGTTGCATAAAAAACGACGTATTATTAAATATATCGGGTTTCGAAATATTTATCTACCTTTTTTTAGAATTTTTTATTTTTTTATGAATTGTTTTTACATTTTATGTCCATCCCTATTTTAAGAGGAAACCATTAAAAAAAGATCGGTCATTGGACCGATCCTTTCTGCATAATTTGAAGGGTTATTCACTATTCTCCATTTCATCAAGAACTCTGTTGACGCGCTTTTCAAGCATCTTCATTCCGCTTCCGCCTGCTTGGAAATGACGAAGGTTCCCTTCTTTGTCGAATACATAATAGGCAGGTACATATTGATTCTCGAAAGCATCTGTTAGCTTATGCTCACTGTCTACAAAGATAGGCTGTGAAATGTCATGTTCGCCTGCAATCTTTTTGATATCTTCCAGGTTCAAGTCATCTTCTGAACGGGGCATATGAACAGCCAAAACATTCAGCTTGTCGTTATATTTATCCCGGAACTCATTGACTTGTGGCATGGCTTCCTTACAAAGATGGCAGCTTACAGACCAGAAATGAATAAGAGTAGGCTTTTCACCGATCAGATCCTGTTTGGATACTTCACCATTTAACCACTCAGTCGCACCGTTCAGTTCCGGCATTGGTTCACGAAGTTTCATGATTAAACCTCCAGTATTTTAATGTAATGTCGTTCAGAAATAGTCAGTTGATTCATCAGGATAAGGAAAAGGCCTAACAAACAGTTAGGCCTTTATTCATTTGGAAATTTATAAAGTTTTTTGACCTGGTTTCCAGTTAGCCGGGCAAAGTCCGCCTGTTTGAAGAGCTTGAAGAACACGTAAGGTTTCTTCGACGTCACGGCCAATGTTGTTATGGAATACTACTTGATATTGAAGTTCGCCTTCAGGGTTGATGATGTATAGTCCACGAAGAGCTACACCTTCATCTTCAATTAATACCCCGTATTCGCTGGATACACTGTGGTTAGTATCTGCAGCTAGCGGATATCTTAGCTCACCAAGACCGTTTTCTTTACGGTCAGTGTTGATCCAAGCCAAATGTGTATGGATAGTGTCTGTAGAAACACCGATTACTTCTGCATCTAAATCTTCGAACTCATCGTAACGATCTGACATTGCTGTAATTTCAGTTGGACAAACGAAAGTGAAATCCATCGGGTAGAAGAACAATACTGTCCATTTACCATTTTTCATATTCTCTTCCAATGAAACCTTGCCAAATTCTTTGTTTGGCATTACTGCGTCCATTTCAAAACGTGGAGCTTGTTTACCTACCATGCGTTCTGCCATTGATAAATCCCTCCAAAGAGTGTTTATATATTATTGAGAAAGGTACATGTCTGGCATGTCCTTCCTGGCTCACAAATGTCATTATAAAGGATTAGTTATTTCAGGTCAATATTAGCTTATAATAATTTTTAAATTGAAATAATTATTATTTAAAAATTATGTCCCTTATTGTTTTTCCCTTTAATAAAGAAGTTTACTCTCCACATTTGATAAATTAATAATTCTTTTCATCTTATTTTAGTTTATCATTTCTCAACTGGGGAATAAAACAATATGCTTTCTGGGTGTCCTCTTTGACTTACCCCTTATGGCAATGTATATACTATAAAGGTTCATTACTTTTTAGGGAGGATGTTTGGATGGAATACATAGTAGGACTGAACGTATTGGGTGATAAAATTGCCAATTTTAATTGGGGCGGCTTGCTTGTTACCCTCGGTATAGGCGCATTACAGATAGTAGCGATCTGGATTGTCTTTATAATAGTAAAAGGTGCAGCCAACAAAGTTCTTGAACGAATTTTTGATAAGTACAGTAAAAGAAATGATGTTTCAGCTGGAAGGGCTCAAACACTGCAAAGCCTTAGTAAGAATATTGTCGGGTATGTCCTGATTTTTATCTTTTTCGTTACGATTTTACAGATTTTCGGCATTCAGGTAACAGCCATTCTGGCAGGTGCAGGAATCGTCGGCCTTGCAGTTGGTTTTGGTGCTCAAGGTCTTGTCAGTGATGTAGTGACAGGGTTTTTCATTCTGCTGGAAAAACAGGTGGATGTCGGTGATTATGTGTCTACCGGAAATTTCTCGGGGATTGTAGAAGAGGTTGGCCTTCGAACTACTCATATTCGCGGATTCGACGGTACGCTTCACTATGTACCGAATAGAGAAATTACAAGCGTAAGCAATCACTCAAGAGGAAATATGCGTGCGCTGGTAGACATCGGAATCTCCTATGATGATGATGTTGATAAAGCCATCGTCGTTCTTCAACAGGTGTGCGACCGTATGGCTCAGGAAGATGAGAACATCATCGAAGGTCCCAATGTGATCGGGGTACAGACCCTCGGTGCATCTGACGTGGTTCTGCGCATCATCGGCAAGACAAAGAATATGGAACAGTGGGGAATTGAAAGGAAACTTCGGAAAGCTATGAAAGAAGCTCTCGATCAAAACGGGATTGAAATTCCATATCCTCACCAAGTGTATATCGAGAAAAAAGAAGGACAGTAAATGATATAAAAATGACCGGCTTCACAACAATGTGGTGCCGGTCATTTTTATATCAGGTCATTCATTTTTTCTATAGACGCTCTATGTAATCAGTGAGAAGGGCTATTGCAAAGTCTATTGCTTCTTCCTCAGGGTTCAACTTAGAATGATGCAGCCCGTATGGGGAATTCACCCCAAGCCAGAACATGAATCCGGGTATCCTCTCCAGCATATACCCAAAATCCTCTCCCGTCATTGCCTCTTTGCATATGACAAGATTCCGGTTATCACTTGACCGTACAAACGATATGAAATCGCTTGTCCATTCCGGATCATTATATACCTGCTGATACATACTCCCATAATCCACTTCTATGTCGCAGTCGTATCCGATTTCCATCCCCCGAACCAGTGATTCCAACCTTTTCTTCACTCTTTTCATCGATTCAGGTGAGAGTGTGCGGATTGTCCCTTCAAGGGTGGCGGTCTCTGCGATGATGTTTTGTACCGTACCGCTTTCCATCTTCCCGATTGTAACGACTGCGCTGTCCAGAGGATCCACATTCCTTGAAACAATGGTCTGAAGCTGGGTCACAAAGTATGAAGCTGTGACAATCATATCTTTTGTCTGGTGGGGGTAGGCTGCATGTCCTCCCTTGCCTTTAAACTTGATGAACAGTTCAGACGTGTTGGCAAACAGAAGACCTTCTTTGACCGCTACAGTTCCGACTTCATATTCAGGGGCAATATGCAGGGCAAATACAGCATCGGGCATCCATTCTTTCATATCTTCACTTTCGAGCATGGGCAATGCCCCGCCAGGACCTTCTTCAGCCGGCTGAAAAATAAACAGCAGATCATCCATAATAGGATTCTGAACAAAATGAGTCAACACTCCCAAAGCGATTGACATATGAAAGTCGTGACCGCATGCATGCATTTTACCAGGATGGACGGAATTGAAATCCAGCCCTGTTTCCTCTTTTATTGGCAGGCCGTCTATGTCTGCCCGGAACCCTATGATTTTCGAGGAAGCTGTTCCTTGAACTTTCACAAACAATCCTGTTTTCCACTTTTTCATGATATATCTATCCGAAGGCAGTCCAGATATGTAATCCATCAAATACTTCTGTGTCTTATACTCCTGAAATCCGAGCTCTGGAATCTTATGAAGATCTCTCCTGATTTTTTTGAAGTCTGTCACTGACATTCCCGTTCCTCCTTTTCTCTGCAAAATTTTTTCCGGTATAGAAAAAGAACAGACGAAAGGGTCTTCTTTCCGTCCGTTCTTTCAAATGATTGATCTTAATTAAAGCTGGCGGAGTTCCTGCTTGATTTCAGTTTTAGACTTGGTTTTTTCATCAATGTCTTTAAGCTTTTTGGCAGGTGTACCTGCCACTACTGTATATGAAGGGACGTCATCAACAACAACCGCTCCTGCTGCCACAACAGAACCCTTTCCGACTGTTACGCCCTCCAGGACCACAGCGTTTGCACCGATCACAACGTCGTCTTCGATGATGACCGGCTTTGCGGAAGGGGGCTCGATGACCCCAGCCAACACTGCACCTGCGCCGATGTGACAGTTCTTCCCGACAGTTGCCCGTCCGCCAAGAACTACATTCATGTCAATCATGGTGCCTGTGCCGACGACCGAACCGATATTTATGACAGATCCCATCATGATGACACAGTTTTCTCCGATTTCCACCTGATCCCTGATGATGGCACCCGGTTCAATACGGGCTTTGACACCTTTAAGATCCAGTAATGGAATGGCAGAGTTCCTGCGGTCATTTTCCAGCACAAAGTCCTCAATTTTAGAACGATTATCTTCAAGTACCTTGGATAATTCATTCCATTCCCCAAATACGACTCCGGAGTTACCTTCAATGAAGGTTTGGGAAGAAGGACCAAAGTCGATTCCTTCCAAGTTTCCTTTTACATAAACCTTCACAGGTGTTGATTTAGTACTATTTTGAATAAAAGAGATAATCTCGTTTGCATCCATCATTTTCATGCGTTTCCCTCCAAAAATTATGTATATATTCAGATTCTTTCTTGAATTACTTTATCAAATTAAAGGGAAGAAGACAACCCAAAAATACTGATTATCCAGAATTCCCATCAAGGAATTCCTGTACCACTTCAACAAAAGCCCCGACTTGTCTAAGTTGAAAAGCAGATTCATATCCAAGCAGCCAGGTATCGCGATGAATGAGAGTGTCATGTTCATCGATCAAAGGAAGCTTATAGATGTTTTCTTCCATCCCACTCAGCGTGATTGCCGGCAGGATGGCATATCCGATCCCATTCAATGTCATCTGTTTGCACGTTTCGATTTGATCTACGATTATTGTACGTTTTGGCGTCGTTTGGAATTGACGGTGCCACCAATCCTGAATTTCCTGATAATAATTGGAGTCACTTCTAAATTGAATAAACGGCCTGTCTGTTTTCATCACTTCATCGATTGATTGAATTTCACGGTCGACTAAATATAGCGTATCTTGAAATAAATGATGTTTCGGTCCTTTCCAGTCCGGTGTCCCGCGTATAATGCCCACATGGACTTCATCTTCATAAATGGCTTTCAGAATTTCGCTGCTCCATCCGGTCATGAGGGAAATCTTTGCGTGGGGGTATGCCTCGACAAAGCGCTTGAGCACTTTAGGCAGCCAATTTTGTCCCACAATGGACGCACAGGCAATTTTCAAAGTACCGTGCACCTCATTTTCCAATGACTGAATTTGTTCCCTCACCACTTCTTGCTTCCCGAGCATCTCATCTGCCAAATTGACAACAAGTTCCCCTGCAGGTGTAAGCGATAATCCTTTTTGCGAACGGAGAAAAAGCTTGGTTCCCCATTCCTTTTCTATATTTTGGAGGCGCTGTGATAATGCTGGCTGTGAGACAAATAGCCTTTCCGCTGCCTTGCGCATATTCATTTCTTGTGCCAAAACCTGTAATAACTGATATTCAGAAAATGCCATAGTCGTAACCTCATAAGTTTTTCTTATATTGTATCTTAAAATAAATAAAATTTCATTATCGAAAGAAATCGAATACACTGAAAGTATCAAAGTTTCAGGGGTGAGAAAAAGATGGAAGTCCTATTATTTTTTACGGGTATGATCGTTGCATTTGTGGGTACTCTGGCGGGCAGCGGGGGATTGATCGGGATGCCGATGATGCTTCTTTTGGGCATCCCCGTCCATACAAGTATAGCAACTGCTAAATTCTCGAATATTTTCAGTTCATCTTCTAGTTTTGTCTATCTGCTGAAAGACAGGAAGGTAACCTTTAGGGAGTGCCTCCCAATCATACCTTTAGCAGCGGCAGGAGGCATGATTGGTTCATACCTTTCGGACCAGATAAATCCTTCAGTCCTTGAATGGATGGCCTTTTTCTTTTTATTATTCGCTCTTCTCCTGAGCCTTTTAAAAGGAATCAAGCCTGCTGGTAAGAAAGAGGTGTATACTTTGCCGGTTGGAAAGTTATTCTTGATCAGTGCCTATGACGGTTTATTCGGTCCAGGTCAGGCAACCCTCATAATGTATACTCATCTGATGCACGGTCTCACCTATTTAAAGACTGTAGCCCTGACAAGATTCCAAACCTTTGTCAGCTGTCTCGGGGCATTCATCATGTACTTCATCAATGGTCATGTCGATTGGGTGACTGCAATCCCCTTTGCCCTTGGTGCACTGGTCGGAGCTCAGCTGTCTGTCAGACTGGCTGCTAAAGTATCGATCAAACAAGCAGGTAAATTATTGAATATTATTACATTCATTCTAATCATACAAGTAGGACTGCGATTATTCCTATAATGTTCCTCAAGTTAGTAATCAAAAAAAGAGGATGACATTTCATGCCACCTCAGTCAATGTATTCGTTTTATTCATCTTGCGTTTCGGATATTGATATGTTCAACGTTAAGTTTGGTAGATGTTTCGTTTAAGTTGTTTCAGTATCACTCTTCTTGTCATGATCCCTTCAAAGTAATCATCTTCAGAGACCACACACAAGAAGGGGTGATCAATTAACAGCTCAATCGCTTTTTTGAAATTCGCTTCGAATAGTATTGTAGGAAACTCCCTGGTCATGACTTCCTCTACTTTCATTGATTCAAGCTTTTCAAATTCAAACCGCTCCAGACCGAGCACAGCATCCGTGATCAGAGATGAGCTAATGAGTCCTTGAAAACGAAACCCCGAATCCAATACCGGAATGGAAGAGTAGCCGCTTTTCGTCAACAACAGTAAAGCATGCTCAAGGGAATTCCCCATTTGCACATGAGCGACTTTCTCTGATGAAATGATATAATCTTTAATCTTCGTCTGTAAAAATTCCTTACTACTTAATGAAATCATGTAAAACCCCTCATTTTTAATATAAATGTTTCATTTAGCATGTTTCTGGAGTGCCGATCACTTTTCATTTCAACAACATTTTTATATCTATGTCCATGAAGTGCCACCATTAATTCTAACACAGCCTAAGAAAAAAGCAGTAATAATCCGTATACAAATTAACAAAAAATGGATCTGCTTTGTACACAAAAATAACCAAACAAGAAAAGATTCTCATCTGGTTACCTGGGTACTATTCCTGATTTACTTCCTGAAGCAGTTCGTATATTTCAATTGCCGTGATGTCGATGTTATCAAAAGGAAAACTGCTTCCTTTTTCATTCATTACTTCAATCTCGAAAGTATCCTGTTTTGGTAAATATTTTACCTCACATACCTTCTTTCCGTTGTATTCAAAAAAACGCTGCTGAGTTTCCCCTTGTTCACCTTGTTCTTGCAATGTCTTTAATCTTTGTATGATTCCAAGAAGCTGAGACATAAGCAGTCTCTCCTTTCCTGTTCTATTTCTTTTTTCATAGCTTTTGCATTGTACCAGATTATATCCTGTTAAATCTAATGTTTTGCCCCAAATCTTCATAAAAATCCTATATAATGAAAGAAGCATAATTTGAATGAAGAAAGGATTTGTTAGGATGAGTATTGATTATATAGATTCAAGGATATCGTTGGTCGACCTGATGGATTTGTCTATAAAGGAACGGACGGGAAGCTATATCATTCACGAAGAATCTCTTACGATCATAGAAACATCTGCCAGTCCTTCAATCCCGCATCTAAAAAAAGGTCTCTCTAAGTTAAACATTAATTTAGAAGATATTCAATACATAATTCTGACCCATATCCATTTAGATCATGCCGGGGGCGCAGGGCTTCTGCTGGAGGAGTGCCCTGAAGCCACAGTGATCGTCCATCCGAAGGGCTACAGGCACATGAAAGACCCTTCAAGATTGATCGCCGGAGCACAGATGGTATATGGGAAAGATTTTAATGCATTATTTGACCCGATTAAACCGATTCCCGAGGACCGAATGATCGTCAAGAATCATGGGGAAATCCTTCAGCTGAGTGAAACTTGCACACTTACGTTTTACGATACCCCTGGACATGCCAATCACCACTTGAGTATTTACGATTCAGTGTCGGACGGCATGTTCACCGGCGATACTTGCGGAATTCAATATCGTGCAGATACAGCACGCTTTTATCTCCCTTCCACATCGCCAAATCAGTTCAACCCGGATTCGATGAGAGAAGCAATCAATTTTTTCAGAAAAAAGAAGTTGAACCGCATTTATTTCGGCCATTACGGAATGACAGGCGAAGTAGAGCATGCCCTTTCGGAGGTTGAGAAGTGGCTGGACATTTTCATGGACAAGGCGACAGATATATTCGATGCGGGTGCCGCTATGGATGAAAACGTTGAAAGTCTCACAAAGGAATTATTCACCCTCGTGAAGTCTTCTGTCGTAGAAGAAGGAATCAATCCTCAGCACCCCGTTTTCCATCTATTGAAACTCGATCTGAAAGTTTCCTCTATGGGAATCGTCGATTATTTAAATAAGAAAAGAAGGGGAGAGCAGAAATCTTGAAAGTCGTTACAGTATATACCCAGCCCGAATGCCCACCTTGTGAAGTGGTGAAGCTGTTCCTCAAGGAATATAAAATAAACTACATAGAAAGAAACATTAAAGAAGACAATGGAGCAAGAAAACATTTAATTGAAGAACTGAAATCCTATTCCACTCCCACAATCACTGTGGATGACAAGGTTATCTCCGGATTTAATTTGGAAGCACTTAAAGAAGCATTGGACTTCTAAAACAGATAAAAGAAGATACCTCGTTAAACTTGAGGTATCTTCTTAGTATTCCCTATTCATTCTTTTCCTGAACGATTGCCGGCAATTCATTCGTTATGGAAGACACCTTCCAATCTCCTTTATCTTTGGTTAATACAACAACTTCCACTCCTGGTACTGTTGAGACTGGACCTTCTTCATCACCTGACCGTTCTTCCCATATGTACCACTTTCCATCTGCATATTCTACTTTAGTGGATTCATCGTATTTAAAGAATGGGATATAATATTGGGCAAAGTCAGAACCAAATGTTTGGTATCCTTCCTCTACCTTCACAACGTTCTCTTCAATAAATGCATCCGACAGTTCACTTGTAAAGGACCTTTCCAATTGTTTCTCGATGGCTTCGAGGGATTGAGGCTGTTCACTTATAGAAACTTGTGTCTGAAACGCTTCCTTCACTAAAGTCAATGCCTGCTTCCCATTAAAGGTGGAAGCCTGGGTCTGGGTAACTTGTCCACAAGCAGCCGTAACTAATCCGATCATCATAAATAACAGCAATAATCTTCTTTTTGCCATTTTAGTCCCCTCCTTAAAATAATTAGGTGAATCTATTGTAGCAATTGAAAATTGTCGAATGGCTAAGTACTGTTCGTGAAATCCCAACATTCCTTGACATCTTTTTCACTTAATTGTAAAATTCCCGCTGTTTTTGGAAGTTAAACACGATAAATGCTGGAATTTATACCCAAAAAAAGCTTGGAAACATGATGTTTCCAAGCTTCCATACTTAATTTAAGAATTTAATGGACAAATACAAAATGAAGCCTGCAACGAACACCGTGAACACTATAATGGCGAGGAACACCGGATTCCGTATAAAGGGATGCTGCTTAACAGCTTCCGGAATGTCTGTATCAAATTCCCCCTCCAAACGTTTCTCCTGCCCGGCAACTTTAAACGTATAGTATACTGAATACCCGGCTACTCCTATAGCTATTAATGAGAGCAGTATGATAAAAATACTCATCCAAGCACCTCCTTCAAAGATCCTTTATAGATAATTTCCCCTAATGGGAAAACCCTATTCAAAGAAATGCCCAAAGATCATTGCAACCATCACGTCTTAAATAAAGAGTCGGCATCGAGGTTTACTGAGTTGAAGATTTACAAATACTGCAAATTGAAAAGACCGAAATTATAGGCAAATCAATTAATAGAGCAGGCTCTCTTCTTCAAATAAAAATTCATAAGATAAATCCATGAAAAGGTATAATCCATTTCCGAAAGGGTATGAATATGTGCGAAGGGGTTCACCAGAATCAATGTCGCTGTAAATATCCGAAAGTAATCCTTTTTTATTTATTCTCATCCTGAATATATTTTCCAGGAAGTAGGGACGCCAGCTCCAATTCTTTCCCTTGAACCGCTGATGGATCTCCCAGTTCCCATTTACTTTCAGAATGTTGCTAGAGACCTGGAATCCATTTTCATCACATATATACAAACGAAAGCATTTATCAGTAAAGGCAATCGCAATTTCATTCAGCAGGTAATCAAAGTCTTCTGATTGTTTTTTCATCTGCGAAATTTTCTGAGTCATTTCTTTATGTAATGAATCTGCGAATCGATATCCTGCTTCCAAATGTTTCTTCTCATATCGGATATAATCCTGGCACTTTTCCTTCAGTTTCTCTTTCAGAATATCACTTTCCAAAAACCCGGAAGATGGGTGTTTTAAATAATATCCTTGGTAATACCTGCCTCCATTCAACCACGCAAACTGCAGTTGATAATTGATTTCAATATTTTCAAACAGCAGGGATGCCCCAATTTTTCTCGCAAGCATGGAAAGACTGAATAAGATATCTTTATACAATTTATTCCCCGCATCATTTCGCAATTGAGATAGATCGACCTTCAGAATATCCGGAGAGAATTGCGACAGCCTGTCAAGTTCGCCCATGCTGCTCCCCACATTATCAATGGCTATTTTAACTCCATATGTTTTGTAATACAGGAGAACATGTACCAGTTGTTCGAAGTCTCCCAGAAATGTCTTTTCCGAAAGTTCCAATACAATCCGGTTCAGCTGAATTCCTTTCTCTTGATATTCGAGAAGGAGATCGAGGAAGGATTCCCCGTGATCAGCCATGATAAGTCTTGCATCCCGATTAATGAAGATCAATCCTTCTTGATCTGCCTCGATGAATTGATCGAGTGCCCTTCTCGTCACTCTCTCATCCACTTCAATCTTAAATTCATCTGGAATATCTGTACCTGTAAAAAACGGACCTAGACTCTCTGCCTCTCCATTATCATGGACAATCCTGCCTAACACTTCATAGCCGATTATTTTATGTTCATCCGCGCTGAAAACCGGTTGAAAATTAGGAATGACTTGTTCGATATTCGAAATGACATCTAACGGATCCATCTGCACTCCTCCAACCCAAAACATTTTTTGCATTATTATAGCATATGCAGCCAACATTTCTTAAGTTCAAGCTAAATGGCAAAAAAAGAATGCAGAAACTTTAAAGCATTCCACTTTAACCCCGGGAAGCGGGCCGCTCTGTAGAAATTCATGACTTTAAGGATCAGCATTCTAACTCATCACGCTTTAAATGAGAATTCAGTTAAATGAAGGCGATATTAAAATGGAAATTGATTCAGCCATTGCCCTCCATCCAATGTTATGCACTCGCCATTAAGGTAAGCCGCCTGTTCGGATGACATGAAATAGGCAAGTCCTGCAATCTCTTCAGGTGTCCCCAGCCTTTTCAAAGGTACGCTATCAATCGTTCGTTTGGCAGCTTCCTCTGAAACCCATAATTTCTCTGCCCCTCCTGTTCTTTCAATCGGGCCGGGAGCAATGGCATTTGTACGAATGTCGTATTTATGTCCCCATTCGACAGCAAGCGTTCTAGTCAGGGACAATACTCCCGCTTTTGCTGCAGCTGAGTGTGCAACCCCTGCACCAGCATTCCAAGCGTAAGTTGCAACCATATTGATGATCGAGCCTTTCTGCTTTTGTGCAATCCAATGATTCCCCACTGTGTGAGAACAGAGGAACGTTCCATTCAGAACAATGTCAATGACTGATTTCCAGCCATTCGGAGTCATTTTTTCAACTGGACAAATAAAGTTTCCGGCAGCATTATTAATCAATACATCAATTTTCCCGAACTTTTCTACTGCAAATTTAACCATCCCTTCTGCATGCTCCTGTTCCCTCACATCCATTTGAAAAACTTCAATTTCGCCCGTAAGTGAAGCAAATTCTTCTTTTACTGCATGCAGACGCTCTTTATTTCTTCCCGTAATGATGACATCAGAACCTTTTTCCAGGAAGTACTTTGCCATATACTTCCCCATGCCGCTTGATCCCCCTGTGATGATCACTGCTTGTTTATTTCCCATCTGTTACTCCCCCTCATAAAATGAATGAATATTCACTCATTATTTTATCATAAATCAATTGTAAACAGCCAGTTTTATACAATAAAAAAGCCCGGCTCCATTGTTTCTGCCTGAGCCGGACTGAATCTTTAACTATCCTGATTATTTACAATTGTTTCATGAAGTTGAGCCAACGCTTTGATAATCGTCTTGTTTCTTCTATATCCTTTTGCTTCTACTGAAACATGATTGAATGTAACCACGACTTTACCTAAAGATCGAGGAGTTTTAAAGCCGTAAACGTAGACTTTAACCGTCCCTCTTTCGGTAGGGAGAAATAGGATTTCCATTTGTTTGTTCTTCATCTTAATCCCTCTCCTTTATAAACATGTACTTCTATAATAAAAAGTATGCCGAGCTTTTAACAAACGCGACCCTCTTTTTAACATAAGTCATACATGCACACCTGTCAAATACTTTAGTTGCTTAGGATTTCATCTTTACGCAAGGACATAGTGTTCTAATTCTTCTGGACATTTGGGTTTGCTGAAATAAAAGCCCTGTGCTTTTTGGCAATTTGCTTCTTTAAGAAAATGGACCTGCCCTTCTTGTTCAACTCCTTCAGCGATTACTTCCAATCCCAGGCTGTGGGCAAGATGAATGATGGTCGTTGTGATGGCCGAATCCTTTTGATTGGATCCGATTTCCCTTACAAAGGATTGATCTATTTTCAAAATATCGATAGGAAACCTTCTTAAGTAGTTTAAGGAAGAGTAACCTGTACCAAAATCATCAACGGATATAAATACACCCAATTCTTTCAGTTTCTTCAGTACTTTCAATGTTTGCTGAGTATCCTGCATGGCTCCTTCCGTTATTTCTATTTCTAGGCAGGCTGCAGGAATATCATATTTCGCTATGTAGCACCTGATCGTATCCACTAATTGTTCCTGAAGAAATTGCTTAGGTGATATATTGATTGCGATCCGTACATTTCTATACCCCTTTACTCTCCAGTTCTTTAACTGCAGACATACTTGTTCCAGTACCCACTCTCCAATTCTATGGATGAGCCCCGTTTCTTCTGCCAGCGGGATAAATTGTCCAGGGGTTACAAAGCCGAATTTGCGGTTATTCCAACGGATCAAAGCTTCGAAACTGTCAACATTCCCGGTCGAAAGATTTATCTGAGGTTGATAATGAATATAGAGTTCTTCTTTCTCGATTGCTTTTCTTAGATGAGATTCCATAATGATATAGTTCGGAAAGCTTGATTCCATATGTGTCTGATAAAACCTGTAATGAGCCCTGCCTTTTTCTTTCACCTGATACAGTGCCTGCGCTGCTTTCTGGATAAGTGTGTTGGCATCATACCCATCTGCGGGATATCTGCTAACACCAATGGATGGACTGATATAGAATTCCTGCCCGTCTATCGAATAGGACCGATGAAATAAAGATAGTACCTCAGAAGCTTTTTTCTTTGTTTCCTCCAAGCTGCTATTCTTCAATAAATAGATGAATTCATCTCCACCCTGCCGGTAAAGCAAACAATGTTCATTCGTTAACGTCACCAAACGCTCGGTTATCTTTTTCAGAAAACGGTCCCCTCCTTTTAATCCGAGGGTATCATTCACAAATTTAAATCGGTCTAAATCCAGATACAAGACAGCAAGCTCTTGTTCCGTATCTTCCATGGACTGAACGAACAAAGGAAGATGTTCATCTAAGGCTTTCCTGTTCCACATGCCGGTCAACTGATCATGCAGCGCCATATAATGGATCATTTCATTTTGCTCATATGAGATTGTATTATCCTTGACTATGATATAACAACCTTCACACTTCTCCTTTACTACAATCGGAACCGCTTTAAGGCTTGTGATTTTATCTTTTCTGCTATCGGTTTTCATTAAACAGTGATCCAAAGTAGCAGGCGTACCGCTCAGAGCCTTGTGCAATGTCCTTTGAAGATCATCCGCCAGAGATGAGTGAAACAGTTCATAAATCGAAGAGCTAACCAGTTGGTCCTTTTGAAAGCCGGTCAATTGTCCGCTGGCTATATTTGATTCTCTAATGACTCCATTCGAATCCAATATAAAGATGGCATCCAAATTATGTTCAATAATGGATTTGTACCGGTTTTTGGCATTCGTAAGCCTTATTTTTTCTTTTATCAACGGAGTAACATCTCTCGTGATTGACACGACGTACTCTATTATTCCGGCATCATTTTTGATCGGGGTCAAGATCGATTCATTGACCATTTGTTCTCCGCCGGAAAGCCTGATGGTGTCTCGGAAGATTATTTTTTCCTCATTTTCTACCAATTGAACATATTTTTCTTTCAGTCTTATTGCAAGCTCATCTGATAGGACTTCTTCCAGGAGCAGTCCCATATCTTCTTTATTAATTTCCGTGTTTTTACGGGCGGATTCATTTATATAAATATAACGAAAAGAAGGTCCTTTTTCGACCTTCATGATAAAAATCATGTCGTTTATATTTTCAAGAACAACTTCTTGTAAGACAACGTCCAACTTATCAATATCATGATTCTTATTCAGTGCCTGCATCAATTTCATCCTTATCGAGTAAACTTGGTTGATTATATTTTCCTGTTTACATTGTACTAGTAATTGAAGGTTTTTCCCATATACATGTGTGAAAATTCTATATTTACTGCATTTTAGGTACTATTTTCCTATTAAACCGCTGTGCCTTTTCCTGATTAGACAGGCTCAGAGTGATGGTCCCGGCCATACAATAAAAAGAATAGAGAGGAGGTTACTCATGTATCGACAGTCGTTCATTCCTCATAATTATTACCATTACCCGGCCATGAGAGGGTATCGCGATCAGCGCTTCTTCCCTTTTTTTGGTCTCCCATTCTTAGCCGGTGGGTTGGCCGGCCTTGCCATCAGCCCATTTTTGTTCAACAGACCATGCTGCGGGCCGTATTATCCGCCGTATCCACCATACCCGGCTTACGGACCTTATGGCGGATCACCTTATGGAAACAACGCGTACGCCCCTTCCCCTTACAACAATCTAACGGAAAATATCAATATCTATCCACGTTGAATCCCACAGACCAATGGATGAACATAAAAGACCGATCGTCTTGCATGTAATGATAAACCATCATTGAACATCCCTATTTAGAAGAACTGATCAATCCACTTGATTCAGTTCTTTTTTTGGTGTAAGTAAGATCTAAATAGAATGGTCCTTCCATTCATTTTCAATTCAGTTAAAAATATGAGATTTCTACCTATGAAAGATTTCATAACCTTTCCAACGATATTAAAAGAATGTATAATAGTAGTGAATATAGTAGAAAGGAGCTAAAAACTTGAGAAATACTAGTAAAAACACCCCTTCTTCCACATCTGTAATTACCCTCTCTCAAGCGATTTTCACTGTTAATCGACATGCGAAGACTGCAGGTAACCCAAAATACTTATATGCTTTAAAAAAACGGGCATTGATGAAGATGATCCGCGAAGGCAAAGCAAAAAAAGTAGGATTACACTTTTCAAAGAACCCTAAGTTCAGCCAGCAGCAATCAGATGTCCTGATTAATTGTGGAGAATATACATTCCACATACCGCCTACTAAGGAAGATTTCAAACTATTGCCCCACCTGGGCAGTCTCGATCAATCTCTGAGAAACCCGAGATGTAAAATGGGACTTCAACAGGCAAAAGGCATTTTAGAGGACTATACCGGAATGTCTGATTCTGATGATCAAAATAAACAGGGAAAACAAGGATATCAGAAGCCTGTATTTAAAAAGCTGGGAGACAGCTTCTTTTAATACCTTGCTAATTTAGCGCATTAACGCACATTCCCTTTAAAGGATAGAAAATGGCTGTATGATTCCAATATCATACGGCCATTTCTATTTAAACTACAAAATGTATCGATCAATATTCTTTATTAACTCGGCTATTTCAGGCTTGCTGACTTGTGCTTCTGCTCCAACCATCTCACCTTTATGTCGCAAATCATTTGTAATTAGGGAAGAAAAAATAATGACAGGAAGCTTTTTCAGGACCGGGTGGTTTTTAATTCTTTTAGTCAGATGATGACCATCCATTTGTGGCATTTCAATATCTGTAATGACGAGACCGACTGCTTCTTCCATCTGCCCGGATTTACTGATCTGTGATTCAAGATATTTCAACGCATCCATCCCATTTTCAAAAAATTCTACCGACTCGTAACCTGCCTCGGATAATGTGTCATTGAGAAGCTTTCGAAGCAGCGGGGAATCTTCGGCGGCCACTATTTTCTTGTTACTTCTTTCCCTTGGGCCAAGCTTTTTCACTTGATCGACATTTATTCCTGAGTCGGGGTTGATTTCAACCATGATGCTTTCGAAGTCCACCAATAAAATCATCGAATCTTCATGCTTTACCACTCCGATGATACCGGACTTTATACCTGAGTACATTTCAGATGGCTTTTCGATTTGGTCCCATGAAATGCGGTGGATCTGTGTGACATTATGTACATGAAAGACGACTTTTTGCTGGTTGAACTCAGAAACGATAAATTTCGACTGTGGCGTCTCTCTTTCTTCAAGGCCAAGGACCTTCGCCATATCCACCACTGGAAGTACTTCCCCCCTTAATTGAATCAGTCCCTTTACATTGGGATGTGAATGTGGGATTGGTATGACCTTAGTTGGTTGGATGATTTCTTTGACCTTGATAACATTTATACCAAATCTATTATTTTGAACTTCGAACTCAACCATTTCCAATTCATTTGTACCGCTTTCAAGCAATATCCCTTTTGAATCAATCATTTCAATACGCCCTTCCATTCAATAATGCATTTTACATGCGTTCATTATTACCTTACATATTTTATATCGAACAATTCTTATACTTGTTTACATAAAAATAATGCAAAATCCAAAACATAGACCTGTAGAGAGTCAGCAAATTAAAATCAGGAGGTGTCATTCATGCCTGAAAGACGAGATGCAGAGAATAGAAGGATTCTGGATTTTGAAGAAATTAATGGACACATACTACCAGCTCAGAATCCAGCCCCGCTTATTGCTATCGGCAAAAACAAAGAGGGAAAAGATGATTTTGATGATATATATTATGTCGAAGGAAAAAGCGGCATTGACCATGATTCAGATGAAAATCCAAGAAAATAAAATAAAGGATGGATCAAAAAAAGCGGTTGGGAATGGTATCCAATCGCTTTCTTTGACATTTATTTTACACGCCCCGCTTATTTCCCCATACAATCGTATGCAGCTGCGGGAGAACGCGGACATGATTTAATTCTTGATCAAGTGATACCTTTTCAATCAATGTTTCATAATCATTCAGCAGATCCGAGACCAATTTGTTTGTGTTTTCTTCCATTACTTCAGGATTTCCGGTCTGAATGTAAAAAGGAACATTGTGATAACGATGATGAACCATCTTTGCGTACTGCAGATCTTCGTCATCGAAGACAACCACTTTCAAACTGAATTTAGACTCATTCTCCAGTAAATTCTGTATGATAAAGTCCAACTTCTCAAAATCCGTGTTCATATTGGAACTGGGTGGTTTGGGTGAGATGGTTAAATCATCGATGTCGTAAAACCATTCCTGCCATCTGCTTCCTTGTGTTTCAAGGGCTGACTGAATGTCATTTTCCTCAAAGATGCGCAGCAGTTCATCTAAATTGGATAAGAGCGCAGGATTCCCTCCTGAAATCGTAACATGAGAAAATCGCTCCCCTCCTATTTCTTTTAACTCATTCCAAATTTCTCGTGCAGTTAAAAGCCTGATATCTTCTTTCGCAGATCCATCCCAGGTGAAAGCAGAATCACACCATGCACAACTATAATCACACCCTGCGGTTCTAACAAACATCGTTTTTTGACCGATGACCATTCCTTCACCTTGAATCGTCGGTCCGAATATTTCTAAAACAGGGATTTTCTTCATGATTCCCTCCCCCTTTTAGGTCTGTAAATCACATAGGATGTGGGAGTTTCCCTTAGGAATACCTGCAAGCACTGTGGTCGGTGCTTCAACGTTTCCAGGTGCTCCTGAATAATTTCCCAAACTGCTTTCGCTACCGCTTCTGTAGTGGGAAACCTCAATGAATCTTCATTCGAAAACATGCTGTCCTCATTTAGTAGACGATGATCAAACCGCTTATGAATCAACTTCTTGATATGTTGAAAGTTTATAAGGAAACCGGAGTCGTCCAATTCATTTCCAGCAATCGTTATATTGGCAAAGTAGGTATGGCCATGCACATTCTGACAATCTCCTGCTTCTTCGTGCGGTATATAATGTGCAGCAGCGAAATGCATGTCTTTATTCAGTTCAAATTCATACTCATGATGAGGAGTCGGATAAATTTGCTGAAGCATTATTCCCTTCCTCCTTTATTACTTTGTAAATATTCGTTTAAACCTCTTTGTCTCAACTCACATGCAGGACATTCGCCGCATCCATCACCTTTCACACCGTTGTAGCATGTTAATGTGTTTTCCCTGATATAATGCAGTGCATCGAGACGATCGGCCATTTCCCAAGTCTCGGCTTTATTTATCCACATCAATGGCGTATGAATCACAAATTGTTCATCCATTGAGAGGTTCAGAGATACATTCAATGACTTGACAAAAATATCCCTGCAATCAGGATAGCCGCTGAAGTCTGTTTCACACACCCCTGTTATGATGTGCTTTGCTCCAATCTGCTTCGCCAATACCCCGGCAAAAGACAGGAACAATAAGTTTCTTCCCGGAACAAATGTAGAAGGTAATTCACCTTCCTCATGAGTGATTGCTTGTTCATTCCTTGTCAATGCACTCGGAGCAAGCTGGTTTAATAAACTCATATCCAATACATGATGTGTCACTTGTAAATCTTCAGCTATTTCTTTAGCACAATCCAGTTCTGCAGCATGCCGCTGTCCATAATTAAACGTAACAGCTTCCACTTCTTTAAATTCTTTTTTTGCCCAGAACAGACAGGTTGTGCTGTCCTGACCACCGCTGAATACTACTAATGCTTTTTCTTGATTCATTGCCCATTCTCCTCTCTTTCTGCGGGCCTGCATTCTTGCCCGAAAAGAAGAATAAAGATTCTTACTAACTCTATAATGACACTGCCTGCCGGAATTCTTCCAGAGGACAGCTGTAATCAACAGCTTATAAACAAGCTTAAACAAAAACAAACGACACCTAAGGATGCCGTTTCCCTTAGTTTTTTATAGAGGGTTGTTCTAGAACCTCTCGGGAACGTATCGTATCCCAATTCTTCTTTTGTCATCAATCAATATACCGCTTTTCTCATAAAAAATCTACCGTTTGGGAGGATTTTTTATTATCTGGAAGATGATGTCTATTTTAACTTTAGATGCCTTCTTTTTCGTCTTCTTCTTCTTGTGCCGAATTTCAGCCAACCAATCTTCACAAAGAATCCAAACATAATAAGTGCAATAACCGCCATTACCCCCAGAACAATGAAATACCCGCTATGTTCATTAAGTTCAGGCATGTATACAAAGTTCATGCCATAAAGTCCGGCTATAAAGGTAAGCGGCATAAAAATCGTCGTGATGACCGTTAATGTCATCATGATGTTATTCATTTTGTCAGAGTTGATGGAAAGGTAATTATCCCTTATATCAGCTGAGAAATCACGATACGATTCCAGCATTTCAACCTGCTTGATCAGATGATCGTACACATCATTAAAGTATAATTGCTCTTCTTTCAATGAATTCAGCCGGCTGGAATTACTGATCCTGTATAACAAGTCCCTCATCGGCACGAGGGTTCTCCGCAATTTAGACATTTCGTGACGAATATCAAATAATTCATCCATCAGATTTGAATCAGTATCTTCATTCGTGTTTTCCTCGATACTATTCAATCGATCCTCAATACTATAAATCAAAGGGAAATACTCATCGACAACCCTGTCTACGATTCCATGCATGATTATAAATGGACTGAGTTCCCCGCCTTCTTTGCTGAAAACTTTCCATAAGTTGTCTATCTCGCTTACATGCTTTTTATGGAACGTGACGATAAAGCTTGAATTCACAAAGAGATTCACTTCATAAGACTCAAGTGAATTCCGGTTGATGGCATGCATCAATACAAATATGTACCCGTCATAGAAATCCAGCTTCGGCCGCTCGCTGAAATCATCCAGACAGTCTTCAATGGCAAGCGGGTGAAAACGGAAGAATCGCTTCATCATACGAATGTCCCTGTCAGTAGGCTCGTTGAAATCAACCCAATACCACTTAACATCACTTTCCTTCACTCTGCTTACCGGGACATCCTGAAGGACGTTTCCATTATTTAAAATTGCACTCGTTCGAATCATTGTCGCGTTCACCTTCTATGTCAATTGTTCTTTTCTATCCATTCCCGATTTCACTTGTATTAAAACAAAATCATTCCATTACAGCTGTAAAAGATGATAAAATATGTATCAAATTATAAAAGTAGGTGTGCATCTTGGAACAATACTTAAACAGTAATGTACGGGACATTAAAATCTCCGGCATCCGGAAGTTCTTCAACATGGTAGCTGACATAGAAGGAATGATTTCGCTCACAATCGGGCAGCCTGACTTCCCGACACCTCAGCATATTAAGGATGCAGCAAAGAAATCGATCGACGAAAACTTCACATCATACACGCATAATGCAGGATTTCTTCAATTAAGGGAAGCGGCATCTTCATTCATTGAAACAAAATATAACGTGCATTATGATGCTGAATCAGAGGTTCTTGTGACAAGTGGTGCCTCACAGGGGATAGATGTGGTGCTTCGTTCGCTATTAGAACCTGGAGATGAATGCATACTTCCGGGACCCGTGTATCCGGGTTATGAACCGATCATCCGCCTGTCGGGAGCCAGGGCAGTCCATATCGATACAACACATAATTCGTTTAAAGTCAGCGCAGAATTAATTAAGGAACATTTGACGGATTCAACTAAATGCATCATCCTGCCATACCCTTCAAATCCTACAGGAGTCAGTTTAAAAGCCGAAGAATTGAAAGAAATCGCCTACGTTCTCAAAGGACGGAACATTTTCGTTATTGCAGACGAGATATACAGTGAATTGACATTTGAAGGAAACCATCGCTCAATAGCCGAATTCCTAAAAGAACAAACTGTTATGATAAATGGTCTCTCGAAATCCCACAGCATGACAGGATGGAGAATTGGATTGGTATTCGCTCCTGAATGCATCAGCCAGCATTTATTGAAAGTGCATCAATATAATGTATCCTGTGCTTCTTCCATCTCGCAGAAAGCTGCATATGAAGCACTAACAGCCGGGGCAAATGATGCCGTTGTTATGAGGAAGGAATATAAGACAAGAAGAGATTACGTGTATCAACGTTTACTTGAAATCGGTTTTCAAAACGTGATCAAACCGGACGGCGCATTTTATTTCTTTATTAAAATCCCTGAATCGATTGACATGACATCCTTCCAATTTGCACTTTCACTCGCACAAGAAGAAAAAGTGGCCGTAGTGCCGGGGGACGCATTTTCAAAATACGGAGAAGGTTATATCCGCCTCTCATTTGCATGCTCGATAGAACAATTGGAAGAAGGGCTTGCACGCATTAAATCATTCATCTCCAAACATACTTAAAAAAGGGACAGACCTTCTTATTGGTCTGTCCTTTCGATTAGTCCTTGTATTCACCGTTATTTTTAGGTGCTTTTTCTTTTTTGGCTTTATCTTTGTGAATCTTATTCGTTGCTGCGCTGCCAATTTCGTGTGCGAATTCTTGATTCAAACGGGAAGAATCAAATCCTTTTTTATTTTTTTGCTGCGGATCATTCTTTTTCGTACGTTTAGCCATTTCTCTCACACACCACCTTCTCTTTTTGTATTCCTTTACAGAAACACTACACTTATTATTTATCTTAGGTATAGGAAGTATCCAAAAGAAGCCAGGGGCAAATCCTGCCATTAAAAAGTTCAAAAAAAAGACTGCCCAGAATAAACTGAGTCAGTCAAAAAAAAGGAAAAGGGGGTGTTAGTGAGAAATTAATCTCCAATTTCATGCTTGGTTATAGATTACCCCCCTTTCAGAATAACTAAACATTTCTTTTAAAATATTTTTTTATTTTTTTCTTATGCTTTTTTATTAAAAGAGGAGTTGGAAAATGTGTTAGAAGAATATTTTTGTAAAATACTTTAAAAAAGCGCTTACATAACGTATAATGAACAAGTAAATTCTGATAAATGAGGTTCTGTCATGTATAGAAAAGAACAGTATGTTTTCAGAAAAAATCAAGTGTATCAAGCAATTATCCGCAATTATACAGAAGCAGATTTCCAAGGACTCATCGGTATCCAGAAACGCGCCTTTCCCCCGCCATTTCCTTCAGAATTATGGTGGAATAAAGATCAATTGGAGAATCATATCAAGCATTTCCCATTGGGTGCACTTTGTGTCGAAATCGATGGCAGAATAGCAGGCAGCATGACAGGTCTCATCGTTGATTTTGATTCCTCAGATCCTGATCACACTTGGAAAGAGATAACGGATGGTGGTTATATTCGCACCCATGATGAGCTAGGCAATACACTTTACGTGGTCGACCTCTGTATCGATCCGGAGTTCAGAGGCTTCAAACTCGGAAAAGAATTGATGAATGCAATGTATGAGATCGTCGTGCATTTGCATCTTGAACGTCTTTTAGGCGGAGGACGCATTCCAACATACCATAAATTCTCACGTACATATTCCATTGAGGAATATGTACATAAATTAACGGCCGGCCAATTTAAGGATCCTGTCATCTCATTCTTACTTCAATGCGGAAGAACGCCGGTAAAAGCGGTAAAAGGCTATCTTGAAGATAAGGAATCCTCTGATTATGGATTATTAATGGAGTGGGCAAACCCCTTTCGTCAAAAGACATAAAAAAAAGGATTGAAAGAATACTCTTCCAATCCTAAGAAAAGGGGGAAATGAGAATGAAAAGGCCATTTGGATGTGCCTCAACTTCTTATTCTTTATTACATTACCCCCATATTCAGATGATAAACATTTTTTAAGATTGAGTAACAGCTTTTTCGACAGCTTTGATGACTTCATCATTCGTGTCTAGCTGTAATACTTCTACAGCAAGCTTTTTCATGTCACTTTGGTTAAGGTCGTGAATTTGGGAACGTGCTCTCAGAATGGAACTGGCACTCATTGAGAACTCATCCAATCCTAATCCCAGCAGGATTGGCACGGCAATTTCATCACCGGCCATCTCACCGCACATGCCTGCCCATTTGCCTTCATTGTGAGCGGCATCGATAACCATCTTAACAAGTCGAAGGATCGCTGGGTTATACGGCTGATACAGGTAAGAAACACGTTCATTCATACGGTCGGCTGCCATTGTATATTGAATCAGGTCATTTGTCCCGATTGAGAAGAAATCGACTTCCTTGGCAAATACGTCTGCCATTACTGCGGTCGATGGGATTTCAACCATGATCCCCACTTCAATTTTCCCGGCAACATTTGTACCGTTCTCTTGAAGCCCTTTTTTCTCTTCTTCAAGTATTGCTTTTGCTTCCCTGAATTCTTGAAGATTTGAGATCATCGGGAACATGATTTTCAGATTTCCATAAGGACTCGCTTTCAATAAAGCTCTAAGCTGGGTGCGGAAAATTTCCTGCTCGTCCAGACAAAGACGAATCGCGCGATAACCGAGGAAAGGGTTCATTTCCTTCGGAAGATTTAAATAAGGAAGTTCCTTATCTCCTCCGATATCCAATGTACGCACTACGACAGGTTTACCCTCCATGCCTTCAAGAACAGCTTTATAGGCTTCGTATTGCTCTTCCTCAGTCGGAAGCTCGTCACGTCCCATGTAAAGGAATTCTGTACGATAAAGACCTACACCTTCACCGCCGTTATTCTTCACACCTTCTAAATCTTTAGGCGTTCCGATGTTTGCTGCGAGTTCTACATGCTGTCCATCTTTGGAAACAGTAGGCTCATTTACAAGCTTTGCCCATTCCGCTTTTTGATCTTCATAACGGGCATGCTCCCTCTTATACTCTTCAATGACCTCCGGTGTCGGGTTGATATGTACTTCCCCATTTAGGCCGTCAACGATAATCATGTCACCATTTTCAACAGAAGAAGTAATCGATTTCGTACCTACCACTGCAGGTATTTCCATCGAGCGGGCCATAATGGCCGAATGGGATGTTCTCCCTCCGATGTCAGTTGTAAAACCTTTTACGTACTGACGATTTAATTGTGCAGTATCAGATGGAGTTAAATCCTCCGCAATGACAATTACTTCTTCAGTCACCATACTTGGATTGGAAATCTGAACTCCCAGCAAATGTGAAAGGACACGTTTCGTTACGTCTCTGATATCTGCTGCGCGTTCTTTCATATACTCATTATCCATCGATTCGAACATGGAAACGAACATATCTGCCGTTTCTTTAAGTGCAAATTCAGCGTTTACATTTTCAGTTTTCACTTTATCTTCAATAGGTGCCAGTAATTCAGGATCGCTTAATACAAGAAGATGCGCTTCAAAGATTTGTGCTTTGTCTTCACCTAAGTCTTCCCTTGCTTTATCCCGGATTGCTTCTAGCTCTGATTTAGAAGTTGAAATGGCAGCCTGAAAACGAGCTACTTCTTCCTCTGCACTTTCAACGGACTTCTTCTCGAAGCTTAAATCAGGTTCGACTAAACGATAAGCTTTTGCGATGGCAATCCCGTTAGATGCCGCAATGCCTTTCAAAATACTTGACATTACTCAGCTAAACCTTCTTTGTTTAACGTCTCTTCCAAGCTCTTTAATGCTTCTTCTTCGTCGCTGCCTTCAGTAATGATCGTGATTTGTGCATCTTTACCGACGCCTAGAGACATGACACCCATGATTGATTTTAAGTTGACTTTCTTTTCCTTGTATTCAAGATGTACATCGCTGTCGAATTTGCTTGCCGTTTGAACCAAAAGTGTTGCCGGGCGAGCATGGATTCCTGTTTCAGCTGTAACTGTAAATGTTTTTTGTGCCATGTAAATCGACTCCTTATTCATCATTGTATTTGGTTGCTTCATAAAAGTAATGGATAATTATAAAAACGTCAACTGTTTCTAGTAATTAATCCATTATTCCTATAAGCCTGCTCAATAAAAAAGAATAGCATGCAATTAGGATATACACAATTGTAAAGCTTTATTTTTTTAGTATTTCATATATTTGCCACTATTATGTTTGTAATTTCCAAAGAAGTCCTTAAAAAAACAGGAGACGGCCCATTTAGGAACTGTCACCTGTTTTTTAAAGCTTTCTTTTTAATTGATATTTCGTTGAGTAATGGCGGCTCCTTTTTGTCCGCAGGCAATTTCATAGATTACTTTTTAATCATAGTCGATTTCTTTTTTAGTGCATTATAGCCAATTTTGGCTTTGATCACTGTTCCACGCAGGGTCATTTCGTGATGTTCTGAAATATTCGTATATACATTTACCAGATCACACATGCACCGGGCAAACATTTCTGTCACTTGCTTCAAATCTTTCGGGTCATAGTTGGAATGATCTTTCATCAATTCTTCTATTACATCCATGGCCAGACTTTTTATATAAAGGGCTTGCTCTGTTTCATACCGCATTGATATTCTCCTCCCACCTAATCTAGTGCTATCAAGTATATGCATGGCGGATAGGGAAAAGAACGTGAAGAGCATCTGACCCTATGATCACGGCCAGATCACGGATTTACATAGAGCAGGAATACATTTAAATATTCAACTGAGCATGATCTGTAAACAGGAACTTATAACCCAAATAGATGAACAAGATGACTGTTAAAGCTACACTGCCCACTATCCCAAGCAGTATGGCTATTTGATATTCAATTGCGACAAGCGGGCTCACTCCTGATAGAATCTGGCCGGTCATCATTCCGGGGAGGAAGATGATACCCATTCCTATCATATTATTGAGCGTTGGAAGAATGGCTGAGTCGAACGCATCATCCACATATTTTTTTGAAGCAGCTTTAGGGGTTGCACCAAGCATCAGTGCCCCTTCCACTACTTCTCTTTGTTCTTTTAACCCTCCCAGCAGCGTATTGAGCCCAAGAGTGATGCCTGTCATAGAATTACCTACGATCATACCAGCAATCGGGATGAAATAACGCGGTTCATACCAGGGTGTGAAATGGATGACAATGATGTTGAAATAAAACAGGCAGGAGATAGTACCGATCACCATTGAAACTGCCACGGTGCATTTCAGCTGTTTACTCAGCTTATATCTTACCTGTTTGTAAATATTAAAAATCGCAAAGAGTTCCATGATGAAAATGATCAGTAGTGACAGCCAGGGACTCGGGTTATCAAAGATGAACGTCAGGATATAACCTGCAATGATCAATTGGATTGTCATTCTCAATGAAGCTATGACAATCTGCTTTTCTCTCGAAATACCTCTCAGTTTTACAATAAACAACAATATCAAAATAAATGCATAGGCAGCTATAAATCTCCACAGGCCGATATCGATGATTCCTTTATCCACCGTTCTCCCCTCCTTATTGTTTCGATATCTTTATTACTTCTTCACCGTACTGTTCTGCCACCTTCATTGAATGGGTCACGATGATCACAGTTCCATCATGTGACTTAGCAGCTTCCACGAATTTCTTCATGACGGTTAATTCAGTCTCTTCATCCAAGGCAGAGGTCGGTTCGTCAAGTAAATAGACTTCCGGTCTCATCAGCAGAACTCTTCCGAGAGACAAACGCTGGCGCTCCCCGCCGGATAATTTTTCTGATTGATCCTGCAGGTTCTTGTCAAGCCGGACTATTTCGAGGACCCGCTCAAGATCCCCCCTGCTTGCAGGAGATTTCTCGGAGAAAAGAAGTCCTTTTTGCAGATTCTCCTCTATAGACTCTCCAAACAGCAACGGAGTCTGGGGGATCATAACAATTTTCCTCCTCAGCGTGACGGCATCCATTTCACCCAGTGATGTTCCTTTATAATGAATGCTTCCTTTATCGGGTATATACATTTTATTCAGCAATTTAAGGAGAGTCGATTTCCCTGCACCGCTCTCCCCTATGAAGCAGGTGGTCTTGTTTTCAGGAATATCCATATGACCTATTTTCAAAATATCTTTATAGACGAGATTTCTTAATGTGAATGGCATTTACTTCTCCTCCCATGTCGCTATCCAATGATATTCTAACCTATGAAGAAATGAAATAATAAAGCTGATGCTTGCAGTATTAATGCTCTCTGCATACATCAGCTTTATTATGACTGTTTTTTTGTTCTTTCAAATGAGATATATGTCTGTTCACTTGATTCCTAAAGAAATTTACTTCTTGGTTTGAAGGAGTTCTCTTCCCATATCTCACCGATTCATAAAGTTGAAAGAAATCTTCTTCCTCCTGTATGCCTAACTTTAAGAACCAAAACCTGATTTTTTCATTTTTTCCTCTGCCCTTCTGAACGGCAGCAGCTTCACTTTCAAGCTCTTTCATTGCCTGACGGATAGCATTTTCAGCATCAGAGTATAATATGGTGTAAGAGTCATTCTTCTCTTTCTTCTTCCCGTTCTTCTTAAACTTGGTTAATAGTGACGATGAAACCACATCGTTTTCCACCTCGTAGGTTACTTTCCTTTTTCTCAGTAGATAGACGACTACAGCCAAAAGAAAGATCCCTAATAATAATTCGTTGAGCCATGGTAATGAAAGGCCATCATAAAAAGCTTTCTGCTGAGTCTCGTCGATTTCCTGATTATTCAATTTCAACCCCATCCCGGTAAGCGTCTCTTTAGAAATCAAACTCAATATCCAGTCTCTTATCTTCACAAGGAATCCAAAGATGGGATTTACGAGAAATGAAAACAACCAGAAAATCTTTTCCAGCATCCAATATAATATGCTTCTTACATATGAACTGAAATAGGCCAAAACACCGCCGAAACTAATAACGATCAGCAATATAAAGAAGGGTTTCATCATGTATCCTTTGCTTTCAGTGTCCCTCACCCGCTCCGCCTTTACCATTCTTTGAAAACTCGTAACAGTTGCAACGAGTGAAAACAACACCACTACAAGACCAATCACCAAGAACTTATTTTCTATATCCCTTGCATTCCCAATTACCAGCGACAATGAAGATAAAAATAGAAAAAATAACAGTACCCCGCTGCGGAGCTCAATCTGCTCATCTTCACTTTGAAAATATGAGGATATTCTCCAATGAAGGTATAGTAAGGTGATTGATACAATCCACCAGGAGACTGTAAAGGCATATAGCCCTGCGAAGAGCAAGAATAAAAGGACCCCTAACAGCATCATTGAATTTGTATTTTTCTTCTTTATCCACACCGCCATTACTGTAAGTAAAGAAATATATGCAATCAGCATAAAAGGAACATATTGGAATAAAATCATCTCTACACTTGAGAGGATTGTAGTCCCCAATAATGCAAATAGAGCATCAATACCTAAGTATAAACCCATTTTTAAAAGAAGCATCTGCTGCTGGTTCGTTAAGAGGGCATTTTCGATCTTTGATTCCATAGTGAGACGACTCCTTGTTTATCCTCTGTGTGTAACAGATAAATTTCCCGCCCTCTAGTTCCTATTTTTCTTAATCGCTCTTCGTCAACATCAGTAAGAGTACCTGCAGCGATCAGAACGGAAGGAACAAGCTGACGAATGGCCAAATGCTGTAGAACGATGTGAAACGGTATGGTTGCATCATCTGTTGATAAGGTCGATAACAGCTCCAGCGCTTTCTGTTGATGCTTCCTTCCCGTCCCTGAAGGCAGATAATAAAACGGGGTGACACCCAGACTCCTGATATTCAGTACAAGGGAAAAGGTGAAATTCTGTTTAACGGCAAGATGCATTAAATAGGCTGCATGCTTAATGATCGTTTCCAAGTCCCTAGTGATGGAATATTTTTCAGATAGGTTGACCACTATCATCCATTCTTTCTTCACCGCCGGAGCAAAGACTTTTGTCTGCAACTTCTGCGATCTTGCAGATGCCTTCCAATGAATATCCTGAAACCTGTCCCCGTTTACATACTCCCTTGTACCGATCGGTTGAAACACGTCGGTAAATAGTGAATGCATGGCAGAAACTTCACCGGGTTCACTTGAATGATGAATGTTATCAACCAAAACTGCCTCCGGAGTCGGAAACACCATCATGGTGGACTTTACCGGATCGACCAAATCCAATATAACCTTCCCGCTTCCGAATAAATGAGGAATGACGAGCTGGATGCTCGTTAAACGGCACAGCCCCCTTCTCTTGCCTATCACCGGCAAGGAGACTCTAGCGTTTTCCCCTTTTCTCATCGAAAAGGGTACAGACACCTCCAGATTACCGCCATGATATGATTCGAATGGGTGTCCGACAGGTTCGACAATATCTTTAAATTGGAGTTTCAGGGTGGCCCCCCAAACCGGAAGCCCATCATTCGTGAAATCAACATCCCAGTTTCCTTGCTCTTCACAGTGGATCTTTACACGTTGAAGAGATTGATTCAGTTTCATCCCTTTACCGATATTTTCAAGATACCACTTGTGAACCCTGAAATAGAGAAAACAGAGCAGAAAAATCCCCAGTCCTCCATAAAATTGAAAGAACAGACTGACTCCGGCCAGAATGATCAAAAGAATTTCACTTAATGAGTTATATGGATCCTCGATCACTTCGCGTTTCCAATTCACTTCCGCTACCTCGTTTCAACTGGAAGAAAGATTGAATCTATCAAGCTCGTGATGACTTCTTCTTCCGACTTGGTCAATGATGCCTCTGCGGTCAGCTGGATTCTATGCTGAAGGACATAAGAGGCAACTTGCAAGACATCTTCAGGACGGACAAAATCTCTTCCCTCGATAAACGCCTGTCCCTGTGAGGCTTTCAGCAATGCAAGACTGGCTCTGGGGCTTGCCCCCACTTCAATCCATTCATGTTCTCTCGTCCCCCTCGTCATTTGCAGGATATATGCTTCAATATCCGATGAAACATGAACCTCCTTTACCAGCTTGGAAAGGGATTGAACCTCGGATAAACTCATCACTGCGTTTACTTCATTCAATGGCTGTTCCGATTTAAAGCGGTTTAAGATCAGTCTTTCTTCTTCAAAGTCTGGATATGTAAAGGGCACTTTCAATAAAAAGCGGTCAAGCTGGGCTGCAGGCAGCGGAAATGTTCCTTGCTGTGATTCGATCGGGTTCTGTGTTGCAACCACGATAAAAGGCGGGCTCAATGGAACCGTTTCTCCGTCAATGGTTATTTGTTTTTCTTCCATCACTTCCAGTAAACTCGCTTGCGTACGGGGAGTTGCACGATTGATTTCGTCTGCCAGTAAAACATTTGAAACGACAGGTCCTGTGCGCAGTTCGAATTCCTGACTTTTAGGGTTGAAGAATTGGATGCCGGTCACATCACTCGGCAATACATCCGGAGTGAATTGGATCCGTTTGAATACTCCCTCTATACACTGCGAGAACGTCTTTGCAAGCAGCGTTTTACCGGTCCCCGGAACACTTTCCAATAAGACATGGCCTTCCTGCAGCAATGCAATCAGAAGTAAATCGATTTCTTTGTCTTTCCCGACCAGCACCTTATTCATTTCTCTTTTTATCTCTATTAAACGTGACATCGTGATCCCCCATTCTTTTCTATTCTTACATAATATTAAAAAAGTTAAAATTTAGCAAATTTTCTCATAAATAGTTTTCAAACCAGCAGGGGAAAGGGGAAATTCAATAAGGCGGTTCCCCGAAAGGAGCCGCCTTACCTTTTTTTACAATAAATTCATAATAATCTTAACCTGCTTTTATATTCCTTCCGTATACTGAACAAAAATAGCAGAGGGTGAACAATTTGTTGACATCCTTAATGTTTGTACTGATTGTTGCGACAGCCAGTATCGTCATCTTAAGAAAAGACTAGACACTTGCAAAACTTTATTAATGCTCGTAAATCATTTTTCTTGTCATGCCGCCGTCCACGACAATGTTTTCACCTGTGATGAAGTCGTTATGAGTATCAGCCAGGAACCAGCAAACTCTTGCTATATCCTCCGGTTTTCCAACCCTCTGCGAAGGATGCTGGCTGTGATCCACTTCGCGCAAGGATGAATAATCTCCAGTATCAATCCACCCTGGGCTGATTGAATTGACCCGGATTTTGTATTCTCCCAATGTAATCGCGAGTGAATGCGTTAAGCTCGCGATGCCTCCTTTAGATGCTGAATATGCTTCCGTATCCTGCTCTGACATCTGAGCTCTTGTAGAGGCCATATTTATAATCGAACCACCTTTATCCTTCATGAGTTCCGCAGCTTCCCTGCAACAGTAAAATACACTGCTTAGGTTAGTTGAAATGACCTTCTCCCATTCTTCAGCTCCCATTTCCCAAAAAGAGATGAATGTAGAGACGCCCGCATTATTAACGAGTATATCAAGTGATGAATGATGCGTTCGGATTTCCCTGAATCCCTCTTTCACTTCTTCGAAGGATCCAACGTTTATATTATGGAATTTGGAATGATATCCTTTTCCGTTTAATTCGTTCTCCAATTTCGTCCCGCTTTCACTGTCTTTGTCAAAGAAGTGCACGAAGTCTCCTTGATTGGCGAACTGTTCCACAATCGATTTTCCAATTCCATTTGCACCGCCCGTGATACATACGACTCGTTTTGACATATACCATTTCTCCCTTCAAGTGATAAATAGACTCCCTTTACAATTCAACCTGATTCATAAAAAGACTAGCTTCTCGGAGTGTCAAGGTACTGATAACGTATATTTCCTCCGTGATCCGCAATCCCCCGGAAATGCCTGAAGTCCGGTTGTTTGACTAAAACTGCCCTGAATGTCAGGAAATCCTCTTTCTCGACTTGAATTTCTTCCATTTCTTTATTCCTTAATGCATTGATTAATTGTACAAATTCACTTTCCACCATATAATCTGCCTCCTGTAATCGTGTCTATTCCCATTTTATTTGACTATGTAAAAACTACAAGCTTTTGTTTTTTTATTAAATTTTTAGAAAACTCTTTACCTTTTCCTTTGTTTAAGTCAAAATATTAGTAATCGATTGTAGAATTTTGGCAAAAAGGAGAGACCTCGGATGAAAAAAGCAGAAATCGGAAATGTAATTGAATTCAAAGAAGGACTCAAAGGAGTTGTAGAAAAAGTGAATGAGAACTCTGTCATTGTCGATCTCACTTATATGAAAAATTACAGGGAGCTTGAGTTAGAAGAAAAAACAGTCGTCAACCACAAAAACTATAAAATTATTGATCAATAAATTCATACATATCATAACGGTCGGGAAAGCCATTTTATTCATTGCTGATGAAAGAGTTTACCCGGCCGATGCTTACCAGACGATAGTAACATGTCATTTAAAAAAGTGATTGAATAGTTTCTTTATTTTCGTTCAGGATATTCTTATAGCATATTAATTTTAAGGTGGCTCATTGACGATGCATCTGAATGTCCATATCTTCAAAAAAGCTCAAAAAAGCTTTTGGTTCGTGCCCCTGATATTCTCTCTTATTTCGCTTGCACTCGCACTCGCTACATTTTATTTTGATTGGTGGCTGAGCAAGCACGATTATCCCCTGCTTCCTAAGGTTTTATTTGCTAACTTTGATTTGAGCATGATGATCATCAGTACGATCGCTTCCTCGATCATGACCATGACGACCATCACGTTCTCCACCATCATGGTTGTCCTCACAACATTTTTATCGCAGTACTCACCCCGGACGCTTCAAAACTTCATCAATGACCGGCCAACACAACGTGTACTTGCCATTTTCGTTGCAGGGGTTGTGTATTGTATCACCCTCCTTATCCTTTTGAAAGACGAGTCCGGACAAAAGCTATTTATATCTGCAGCTTTTGCAGCATTGGTGGCAATCGTCTGTCTCTTTGTATTTGTTTATTTTGTCCACCATGTATCCAATTGGGTAAAGGTCAGCAAGTTAATTCACAATATAACGATTAAGACCAATAATAAAATTGAAAACAGCCCCCTATACAGAAAAAAGGATAAACTTGAGTCACAGAGCGGAGTAGATCCACTCTCCTTTGAGGATACAAAACCCTGCTATGTATACAGTCAGGAATCAGGATATCTGCAGTATATTGATATTGAAGGCCTGATCCATAAAGCAGTAAGCGGGGATTGCATTGTCCGAATGTTAAAGACTCCAGGGGAATATCTCCTGGAAGGAACCGGTGCCATGACGATATGGTCGGACAAAGATGACATCAAAACAGAGGAATTCTTAAAGTACATCAATCTAGGTCCTGATAAAGAACCGATCGAAGACATTGATCTCGGTATCAGAAAATTGGTTGAGATTGCACTCAGGGCGATCTCCCCGGCAATCAATGATCCTAACACAGCGAAGAATTGCATTGAAGAGATCGGAATCATCCTTTCTAAATTGGCGAGGCATAAGCTTCCCGGTGCCTATATTACTGACCAGGAAGACAAGGTCCGAATCATTTTGGAACAGCCAACATTCTCGGATTATCTCTATCAGAGCTTTTACCAGCTTCGTCATTACGGAGCACAGGATATATCAGTGTCTACGGAAATACTCAGGTCTCTCCGGATGATTGCCGAAAATAATAAGAAAGATGTCAAAGGTACGATCTGGACATTTAAGGACTATATCTTGGAAGGTATCGACTATGGTAGCCTTCAGAATCTGGACATGCAGTATTTGATGAAATTCCTGGATGAACTTGCAGCAAGTTGTGACCATCCCGATTGGGACAGGGATGGAATCCGAAATTCCTTTTTCCCCGAAAAATACAAAACAGCAGACGCATCAGTCCCTGAATCCAGACATGAAAATTATCCCTAATATCAAGAAGGATGGCAGTCAGCCATCCTTCTTGATGTTTACTTTTGTTTATCCTCTTGTGATAATTCCTTGAAAGAAGATACCTTACCATGTGGTTTCTGATTTTCTTTCCTTACATCCCATTGCCGTTCTTTTTCATGCTTCGACTTTGTCATCATACATCCTCCTTTATCAGCTACACTTTTTATAATGAGCAAAAAAAGGATAATTAATCATGGAAGAATAACCGGGAACAAATCTTTCTTTAACTTATTTAACCCGGCCATCCTTTTTGTCTTTCTTCATCCAAAGGAGCACTAAAAATAATAAACTCAAATACCCAAACAATGGGTACAAATAGGATAGCAATTCACTGTATTCAAAAAAGCTCAGGGAATAGATGATCATGAATATCCCGGAGAATGTAGCGATAGACGGTCCTCTCCAATAACCCGCAAGCTGTTTCTCCAATCCGAATACCCCGCCGATGACTGATGTGAATATTTCACCGTAAATGATCAAAATGTAGAGATAATAAAATCCTGCGACGAAGGATTTCATGACGACAGCCATCGGAATTTCATACAAGGTCACTTCCGGTATCATGATTAGGGTCATATGACTTGAAATCAGAATCAGAGTCAGAAAGAATCCCCCGAGATATCCCCCGTATTTAATTACCTGACGATCGTTCATTTCGCTGGCGACCGGAACAAGAACTGCTTGGGCCATGGCTAAATTAAATGCAACATAGGAAAAAGGGGCAACAACCGACTTCCAACCGTCGTCAACTGGAGGTATGGTCAGGAAAGCCTCTAAAAACCGCGCGTCCGTTACAGAATAGGTCATTAAAAATAGGTTAAACACAATCATGATCGGCACAACAAACGTGTTCACTGCAAACAGGCCCTTCATTCCGACCATCATGGTAATGAAACCGAGCAGAATCGTCAATAAAACACCAAGCTGTTTCGGCATCAACAGTTGTTCCTGGAACACTGCCCCTGCCCCGGAAAGCATGACTGCCGAAACACCGATCAACATGATCATCATGGTGATATTCATGAATTTGGAAAACCATTTCCCGAATAAATACTCGTTAAACTGTTCAAAGGATTTCGCTCTCAAATCATGTGACTTCAACATGATTTTCGTCCCCATCGTTATGAAAAGATAGCCACTAAATAAAATAGCTATAAAGCCTATAAACCCAAATCGGGTGAAAAATTCCACTATCTCTCTTCCGGTGGCAAATCCTGCACCGATCACCGTGCCGACATACACTGCTGCGATTTGAAATGCCCCTGATACTTTCTTCATCCACTCACCTCTTACCTCTTCTACTTCACTTTATGTACAAGCAAAAGAATTCAGAAGCAAATGACAATAAATTACCTTTTTCACCGGTAAAAAGCAGCCAATAGAGCGGCTGCTTTTTTTCTATAAATTCTTATCATCAACACCGTTCAACCATTGTTCAATCGGTTCAATCACCTTTTCGACTGCACCTTTCTTGAATGGGGATTCCAGACCGGCTGAGGATACAAGTTCTGTAAACGAAAGACTTCCACCCAATTTACACAGATCCACGTAATCAGACCAGGCTTCATCTTGATTTTCATTCATTTTCACCCAGAACTGGAAAGCACAGATTTGAGCGAGTGTATAATCAATATAATAAAATGGTGAGTTATAGATATGGGATTGACGCTGCCAGAATCCGCCCGTTTCCAGATAATCTATTCCTTCGTAATCCCTGTGAGGCATATATTCTTTCTCAATTCTTCTCCACGCTTCGTTCCTTTCGGCAGGTGTTATTTCCGGATTCTCATATACAAAATGCTGAAATTCATCCACAGCGACTCCATATGGCAGGAATTGCAATGCATCACTTAAGTGTGAAAACTTATATTTATCCGTGTCTTCTTTGAAGAAGAGGTCCATCCATGGCCATGTGAAAAACTCCATGCTCATTGAATGTATTTCACACGCTTCGTAAGTCGGCCAATGATATTCAGGAATATCAAATCCCCTGCTGCTGTAGACCTGGAAAGCATGACCCGCCTCATGTGTGAGGACATCTATATCTCCAGAAGTCCCGTTGAAGTTGGAAAAGATAAACGGAGATTCATGATGTGCGATATATGTGCAATACCCCCCTCCTGCTTTTCCTTGCTTCGCCTCTAGATCCATTAAGTCACGCTCTATCATAAAATGAAAAAATTCTTTCGTTTCCGTCGACAGTTCTTCGTACATCTTTTTCCCATTATCAATGATGAATTGTGGATTTCCTTTGGGCGTTGCATTTCCTGAAGTGAATTTAAATCCTTCATCATAAAACTTCATGCTTTCCATGCCAATCCTATCTGATTGTCTTTTTTTCAGCTTTTTCACTAATGGTACTACATGTTTTTTGACACCCTCCCGAAACACTTTAACCATCTCAGGGGTGTAATCGGTTCTGGTCATGCGGTAATAGCCGAGTTCCACGAAATTCTCATAACCCAAGGTAACAGCAATCTTATGACGGAGCTTGACAAGTTCATCATAAATACGATCTAACTCATCTTGAGCCTCTTCGAAGAAAGAAACAGTGGCAAACGTTGCTTCCTTCCGTGTCTCCCGGTTTACCGATTGTGTGAATGGCCCCATTTGGGCAAGTGTTCTTTCTTCTCCTTGAAAGGCAATTTTTGCTGAAGCCATTAACTTCGTGTATTGAGATGATAGTTTATTTTCCTGTTGAAGCAGCTCGACCACTTCCGGTGAAAAAGTTTTGATTTCACTTTCAGCCAATGAGAATAGTTGTTTGCCCCAACGCTGTTCCAATTCTTTCCGAAACGCTGAATTAAGGAGTTCTTTATAGTAACCGGTGACCAGCCCCTGAACCTCAGGTAATATATCATCCAAATAATCCTGTTCCTCTTTATAAAAGTCATCATTCGTATCAATGGAATGGCGGATATAGCAGATGTTCTGCATTGTATCAAAATCGAGGCGTATTCTATTTATTTGATCCATTGCAGAAATTTGATCATCAATTGAAGCTGCTTGCTTGAATTCAGCCAAAGCAACGGTAAACCCTTTCTTTATCTCTTTCAATACCGGTCGTTCATATGTAAACTGTCCAAATTTCATCTGAGTTCCCCCTTTTTCAAAATCCATTTATACTATTCGACTCATCAACCTGATTCTCCTGTGTTTCTGAAAATTTTCATCTTTGAAAACAGAAAAAAGAACCTTCATGTATAAAGGCTCTTTCACGAAATCAATATGATAAATCCTTGATTGATAATCCCAGCTTCTTCACAAGATTAATGGCGTCATCTTTTTCATCCGGTGAAAGAGCCGACATCAATTCATGGATTCTCTCTTCATGATTAGGAAAAATACTGTCAATCAGGCTTCTGCCGGATTCTGATATCTGTGCATAGGTGACACGTCTGTCTTTTGGGCAGGCAACCCGTTTCAGATATCCTTTTTGTTCGAGTTTATCCACCACATATGTTATACTTCCTGATGCTAACAATATCTTTCCGCCGATTTGCTGAAGAGGCTGATCACCTTTGTGATAAAGAAGCTCTAAAACAGCAAACTCAGTGGGATTCAATCCGTTTTCCTGTATATTTTTATTAATCTCTTCATTTAATGCTTTAAAAGCACGGGAAAGTACGATGAAAAGCTTTAATGATTGCTTGGTGTCCTGGTTTTCCTTCATATTCTTCATTCCTTTAATTAAACTAATATCTCAGTTTCAAAATATTATACTAGAATTATGGACTGAAGTCAATCTTACCAAGATTCATATAGCTCATTTTAAAAACCTCCGTCAACCGATTAGGCTTGACAGAGGTTTACGATTGGGTGTATTTAATTTAAAGTGACACATCGATGATTGTATGATTAAGTGGTGGTTCTATGAGGTCAATGAAGTTTGAGGAGAAACTTAATGATTATGAAGCTGTCTTCTTTAATAAACTTTTTATTACCTGGCTAAACTCATATGGAATTTCTTGAATATTCCTTTGATTCATTCGCTTATCACATTCCTGGTATTGATTTAATAACCGATCTAGATGCTGACTGCATTCAATGGTTTCATTTGCACTCAATCCCAGGCTTTCCCCCAAAGAAATCATTTCAGCACGTTTTTGATTGATTTTTACGATTAACCACTTTTTCTTAAGATATTGACCCATTTTCTAACTAGCTCCTTTTTATTTTGTCTCGTTCAGTCTGTAAATACAACTGAGACCAATAAATAAACCGCGCATATTGACGCAGATACTTGTCCCTGATGATACTGAAACACCTGTCTCTCTTGATTTGAATCTATTACTATGAATGTTACTTAGATAGTATCGCAACTATTACTAGAAAAGTAAATAGATTCGCAAAACAAGACAAAATAACTAGTATTGCCTGCTTTTTTGACAAAAATCGTCAAACGTCCCCGTTCAGATCATAAGCTGATATTCCCCTTCCGAAAATGATATATTCATGGGGGACATTTGGGTAGAATCCGTCTCTTAGTTCCTTCCATCCCATTTTTTTATAAAAGTGAACCGCAGCTTCATTGTCCTTTCTCGTGGTCAGCAATGCTTTTGTTTCCGTTCTGTTTTCAAGCAATGTCTTCACTAATTCCTTAGCGATACCACATCGCCTGTATTTAGGGTGGACGCCTAATTCCGCCAGTTCCATACAGTCTTCCATCCAGCTGGGATCCCCATGTAAATGCTTTGACAATAATTCATGATAGTATTGGCCTTTTTTGGAAGAATAACCGTAAATAAATCCTGCCAGCCTTTGTTCAATAACGGCGAAATATCCTTCAAAATCCGGATATTGAAAATGGCGATTAAATTGTTTTTGCATCTGCAACGGGTCTGCACCATATAGGATTTGATACAAATTGAGCATTTTAATAAAATACTCGCTTCTGATTGTGATGGGAATCAGTTCCATCGCTTCACACCTTTCGAGGGGAATGGTTGGACCGACCTAAAGGGTATTACCTTATTTTATGCATTCAATCTGAGTATGAACACCATTCTATGTTCTCTGCCGAATATGAAAGCCCTGAAACCACATGTCGCACCGGGGCAACGACATTATACAACAATAAAGGAGAAAAAGACCTGTGGCTTTTTCTCCTCTTCTTATCAATAGATCGGCACCCACCCATCTTTTGTAACAAAGATACGGATTGCCACCACTTGTTTATCATTACTCAATGTAAAATAGTGGCGAATGTTTTCCGGTACTGAAATTAAATCACCCGGGTTGAGGTGGACTTCAAAAAAGTTTCCGTCTCTCCCTTGAATGATGAATACACCATGACCACTTACGATGAATCTGACTTCATCATCGGTATGATGGTGCTCCTGCTGGAAATTTCTCAACAGGTCCTCCAGGTTCGGAGTACTTGAGGATAATGAAATGACATCCCAGGATTTATACCCTCTTCTCTCTGAAATATCTTTTATTTCTTCTCTGAACGATTCGATGATCGTGTTTTTCTCATCTTCTGTTAAATCATATTGCTCCACAAGTCCGGGATCCAATTTTGTTATATTCCAATTTTCATAGATTACACCTTGCTCATGTAAAAAAGAAATTACCTCATTTTGATTTTCCACAATTCCCTCCGAACCCTGGATCTTAATAGTTGCCATTATTTAAATCCTCCTCTTCACGTATATAAATTCAGATTCTGTAAAGATACTATCTTCAGTTGATATTGAAATAAAAACTCGCAGGCTTCAAGAAGCTTTTTGGCTTCAAATGAGTTCCTGCCCCATACAGTAATTCCATGATTTCGTATCAAAACTGCACCTTTATCGTCCCGGACGTGCTGTGAAAACTCCTCAGCCAGATCGGGGATGTGTGCATGATTGAAGATGATCGGAATCGTTAATTCGTCATCTTCTCCCCATTTATCAAAGGCTTTGATCAATTCCTGATTTCTGAATGTAATCTCCCCGGCGTCCCCATACAACTCACTCACTACATTATTTGGCACAGTATGTACATGAAGACTGCACCCAGCCCCGCTGTTCAGAAAGATTCTGCTGTGCAGCATGGTTTCGGCCGAGGGACGTACTTTCGTTTTTTCCACCGGTTCACCCATTCCATCCACCAGCAGAAAGTCTTCATCCGATTTCTTTCGCTTATCTTTACCGCTTGCCGTTACCAGAAACGTGATCGGGGAAGAACTGACTCTGATAGCAAGATTTCCACTCGTCCCCATGAACCAGTCACGTGCGGCAAGTTCTTCTTTTACCCCGGCAAGATCTTCCCATATTGATTGCTCGCATTTCATGCAGCTGCCTCCTTCTCCGGAACTAATCTACAATCGTTGAATGCGTTAATAATGTTTAAATGGATCGGTATAGCACAAAAGTATACATCAGGTTTATCCACGGGCACTAATCTCCCCTCCCCAAAGCCTCAACGCTTTATCCAGGTCGGTATGTCTTGTTGCAGCATCTGTGAGGGGAATTCCTTTCAGTACCGCATCGATAGCCTGCAGAAAGGCTGATCCTCCGGCTGAAGCACCATCGGGATGCCCGTGCACACCTCCTCCGGCATTGATGACACAATCTCTCCCGAAGTCTTCAATCAATTGAGGAACCAGTGCGGGATGGATGCCTGCTGAAGGAACAGGAAAAGTCCTTTTAAACAGATCAGAGTTCGTCAGCTCTTTGCTGATGGACAGTACTTGTCTTTTTTCTAATGCCACACTGCCGTAAGGCGAAGGGAATAAGGAGAAATCAGCACCGGTCATTCTTAATAGCTTTCCAAGCCATAAAGAATAATCAACACCGTATTGAGGTGAGGCCGCTGCAGCTCCTGCAAAAGAAGGATGAGCCATGATCGGCAGTCCGATTTCATTATCTTCACGCAGTTCCTGAAGAACATCCAGACCGTAAGAAAACACATTGAATAACAATGCATCTGCTCCAAGCTCTCTTGCCTTTCTCGCTTTTTCCCTTAAGCCTGACGTTCTTCCACTCAGATTAACGGCATAAAGGGTCCTCTTTCCAGTTACTTCATTTACCTCCTTCAGAACGTTTTTACCCTGCCTGACTCTTTCTTCAAAAGGTGTCAGTTCATTGTCAAAAAGAATTTCATCATCTTTTACCAGGTCTATCCCCCCTAGTGCCTGGGCCCTCAACTGGTTCTTAAGATAATCCTTGTCCCTCCCGATTACTCCTTTGAAAATGCTCATTACAAGTGGTCTGTTAGAAACTTTCACAAGTTCTCTAATTCCTTCAATACCAAATCGAGGTCCCGGATAACCTTTTTTCAAATCATTGGAAAAATGAATATTTCTTAACTTAACCTGGCCGTCAAGCGATAGTTTGCCGAACACGGTTGTCAAGATCGCAGGTATATCATTCGAATAATTCCCTGATGGGTACGCTATTTGAATTTCTGCCGCAGGAATCTCACCCTCTTTTTCTTTCACTGCCACAACTGTTCCCTTGTATTTTCTTAATTGGTCCTTTTCAAGTAATGGAAGATCGGTCCATGAACCGACTGTCAGTCCGAGAGCAATCCCTTCCGCTTTTTCTTGAAATGATCGACTCTTCCCTGTTATTTCGTATGTAGCAATTACTTCTCCCACTTGAGATACCTCCTGGCTGGTATAAAGTTAGAAAATCAATAAAAATACAAAAAACCCCTTCGATAAGAAGAGGTTGGCTATCACTCTATCTTATCTGTCAGCATTTACCATGCTGCAAGAATTAGCACCGTGCTTAAATTAAGTCGGTTGCCGGGCTTCATAGGGCTGGTCCCTCCGCCTGCTCTTGATAAGAATTTCTTAAATATGAATGTAATTTCAGTTGGATTATGTCATCATTTTTCAGTTCTGTCAATCTATTTATCGAATAATTTCAAATTTTCAATTCGTTTCACGACTTCTTCTAGTCTCTCTAAACTGGTCAATAACCCCACACGTACATAGCCCTCCCCATGCTCACCAAATCCTACGCCAGGTGCTACTGCAACTTTGATCTCATTAAGCAATAAGTCTGCAAATTCAACTGATGAAAAACCAGCTGGAACTTTTAGCCATGCAAAGAATGAGCCAGCAGGTGCAGAAACATCCCAGCCAATCCTTTGCAGACCGTCTATCAATGTTTTTCTTCTTTTTTCATATGTCGCAACCAATTCATCCACGCACTTTTGCGGACCGAGTAATGCAGTCTCCGCAGCTTCCTGAATGGCACCGAATAAACTTACATACAAATGATCCTGGAGAATATTAAGGGCTTCGATCACACTTTTGTTTCCAACAGCAAACCCCACTCTCCACCCTGCCATATTATAGGTTTTGGACAATGTGTATATTTCAATGCCTACATCCTTTGCTCCATCCGTTTCAAGGAAACTGACTGGCTTTTGACCTTCGAACCCAATCGCTCCATATGCAAAATCATGTACGACACAGATATCATGTTTGCTTGCAAGCGATACCGTATCCCTGAAGAATGCAGGTGTAGCAACAGCCCCCGTAGGATTATTCGGGTAGTTCAAGAACATGAGTTTTGCCTTCTGTAAATCTTCTTCTGGAATCGTTCCATAATCCGGCAGGAAATGGTTCTCTTCCTTCAGCGGCATCTTCGCCATCCTCGCCCCCGAAAGCGACACTCCTGATAAGTAATCCGGATATCCCGGATCCGGTACCAATACGGTATCCCCTGAATTCAAAAGCACTTGTGGGATTTCCACAAGACCTGCCTTCCCCCCGAATAATACAGCCACTTCATCTGCCGGGTTAATATCCACGCCATACTCCCGTTTATAAAATTCAGCTGCGGCTTCCTTAAAGGTTGCAAGGCCCCTGAATGGAGAATATTTATGGTTTCCTGGTGATTTCACTGCTTCCCTCATCGCCTCTACAATATGCGGCGGGGTAGGCTGATCCGGATTTCCCTGCCCCAAATTTATGACGTCATGCCCTTCATTTACCACTTTTTGAACTTTTTCCGTCAACGATGCAAAAAACTGCTTCGGCAGTGTTTGGACTCTTTCTGCTTGTTTAAAGGTTTTCATCATATCACCCACTACATTTTTTGAAAATTTTTTACTTTCAAATTCTAGTCACAAATGATATAACGTAAAGTAATGATTGTAAAGCGAAAATTCATATTTCTGTCAGAAGAGGTGTTCATTTGATTAAAAAAATTGGTATTGCACAAATAGATATTGCATTCGGAGATCCTGACGAGAACAAAAAACGGGTTCGTCATTGGGTGAATAAAGCAAGCGAAGCCGGTTGTGATATTGTCGTTTTCCCAGAGCTATGGACTACAGGCTATGATTTGACCAGAATCGAAGAAATTGCAGATGAAGATGCACGGGACAGTACCGCTTTCCTGACAGACCTTGCTTCCCGCCATTCCATTCATATCGTTGGGGGTTCCATTGCAAGTAAAACGAGTGAAGGGATAGGGAATAATCTACTTGTGGCTGACAAAAATGGCAGTATCGTCAAAGAATATACAAAACTGCATTTATTTAAACTCATGGATGAACATCATTACTTGATTCCGGGTAAGGAAGATGGTTTGTTCAAGCTCATGGATACTCAGATGGCTGGCATGATCTGTTATGACATCCGCTTTCCTGAATGGTTCAGAAAGCATGTCATCGACGGCGCAAAAGTGGTTTTTGTAGTGGCACAATGGCCCGCAGTAAGAATTTCCCACTGGAGAACACTTTTATTGGCCAGGGCCATTGAAAATCAGTGTTTTGTCATCGCCTGCAACCGTGCAGGCAATGATCCGAAAAATGAATTTGGCGGCCATTCGATGATCATAAGCCCATGGGGGGACGTCATTGCTGAGGGAGATCTTGATGAAGATTTGATCACTGCAGAGATTGATTTAGATGAGGTGGAAGAAGTAAGAAAGAAAATACCCATCTTTCAAGATCGCAGACCTGAATTTTATTAATTTAAATTTTCCAAAAAAAGTTGTTGACTCATTAATTGCATCGGTGGTACTATTCAAAGCAAATAGTTTACATTTGACCACTAATTTAATCTAACTCTTATCAAGAGCTGGCTGAGGGATATGGCCCTGTGAAGCCCAGCAACCGACCGTAATACCGTTGTGAAACGGGGCGCATTCATGCGCCGGATGATTCCTTAAGGCACGGTGCTAATTCCAACAGAAAGAACCCTTTCTGAGAGATAAGAGGCGAATAAGATTTGATCTTTTAAGCCTCTTTCATACCACGAAAGAGGCTTTTCATGTTTTTCGATTGAAAAGCCTCCAAAACAAGAAACGATTTAGGAGGAAAGAACAATGTCCATCAGTCCTGTAGATAAGTATCTATCGTTGAACGAACAAAGTGCAAAGGATTTGGCAATCAGATTAAATTTTTTTGATAAGAATACGGAATTGACATGTTGTGAAATTGGGGATGGAAACTTAAATCTCGTTTTTCAAGTTACAGAAACAGGCAAGAAAGGAATCATAATCAAGCAGGCTCTGCCTTATGCAAAAGTAGTAGGGGAAAGCTGGCCGCTTACGATCGACCGGGCCAGAATTGAAGCCAGCGCACTGAAATTACAATACATCCATGCACGGAATCTTGTTCCTCAGGTGTATTACAGTGATGACAGTCTGGCTGTCACGGTGATGGAGGATCTCAGTTCGTCGACGATCGTACGTTCAGGGCTGATAAAAAGAGATTCGTATCCACTTTTATCAGAGCATATCGGAACTTTCCTGGCCAACACCCTGTATTTCACTTCTGACTATGCACTTCATCCGTTTAAGAAAAAAGAATATGTGAAGACCTTTTCCAACCCTGAACTTTGCAAGATTACAGAGGATCTTGTATTTACTGATCCTTTTTTCAATAGTGATACAAATGATTACGAAGTGGAATTACTGCCATATATCCAGGAACTCTGGGATGATTTCATTCTGAAGCTGGAAGTGGCCAAGTTGAAGAAATGTTTTATTACAGAGAGCGAAGCCCTATTACATGGTGATCTCCACACCGGAAGCATCTTTGCTGATAAGACTCAAACAAAAGTTATCGATCCTGAATTTGCTTTCTATGGTCCTATCGGTTTCGATATTGGTCAATTCATAGCGAATCTGACATTTCAGGTCATTGCCCGGGAAGATGTTGAAGGGAAAGATGAGATCATCTATCATATCATCAATACGTGGAATACTTTCGCTGAAACCTTTTCGAAACACTGGCAGGAAAGCGGAGACGCATACACCAAGGTAAATGGATACTTGGAATTTGTGTTGAAGAAAGCATTTCAGGACAGTGTTGGTTTCAGCGGTTGTGAACTCATCAGAAGAACGATAGGCCTGGCACATGTTGCTGATCTTGATGGCATTTCAGATAAAGATAATAGACTGCTGGCAAAACGACGCAGCCTTTCATTAGGGAGAGAATTGATTCTGCACAGACAACATGTCTCATCTATTGAAGATCTAACCGATTTGGTACGCAGACATACATCTTAAGGAGATTATCATGACTCAAACATCAGCTATACCTGTATCTTTATATTTCGAAGATGATCATTTAGTTATATTAAATCAGCAAAAGCTGCCTGAAATAATCGAATACCTGAGGCTGTCTTCAATTGACGATTTTCATGACGCAATTGTCACATTGAAAGTCCGCGGAGCACCTGCAATCGGAATAACTGCTGCTTACGGCCTTGCCCTGTGTTCAAATCAATATGATACGGGATGCCTTGCAGAGTTCCGGGAGAAGTTCCAAGAAGATAAGCAATATTTGTATAGCTCAAGGCCTACTGCAGTGAACTTGGGCTGGGCATTGACTTCCCTTGAACAGGTCATTGTAAATGTACGGACGGTCAATGAAGCGAAAACCACCCTGCTTCACACTGCCATACAGCTACATACCGAAGATGAAGCCACTTGCAGGCAAATCGGAGAATTTGGTCTCGAATTACTCAGCGATATGACAACCATCATGACAATCTGCAATGCAGGTTCCATTGCTACAAGCAAATACGGGACTGCTTTAGCACCTTTTCATTTAGGAAGTGAACGAGGGAGAACGTTTCATGTTTATGCATGTGAGACGCGTCCAATATTGCAGGGTTCACGATTGACCACCTGGGAGTTACAGCAGTCTGGTGTGGAAGTGACACTTATAACAGACAGCATGGCGGCACATACGATTAAAGAAAAAAATGTGGAAGCAGTCATAGTAGGAGCAGACAGGATCGCTGCTAATGGGGATACGGCTAACAAAATCGGAACATCCATGCTTGCCATTCTCTGTAAGCATTACAGCATCCCATTTTACGTGGCAGCACCATCCTCCACTTTTGATTTATCACTCTCTTCTGGAAGTGGAATCCCCATAGAAGTGCGCGCTCCTGAAGAACTGACCGAAATCTATGGGAATAGGATTGCTCCTCAAGACACGCTTGTTTACAATCCTGCCTTTGATGTCACCTCTAAGGAATTGATCACGGGAATCATAACTGAGAAAGGCATCATTTATCCTTCTTTTCAAGATAATATCGAGAAAGTGATCAGAAAAAGTTAAACAGAGATACCTTCGTCAATATGAAGGTATCTCTGTTTTTCTTACTGCTTATATAATGGTGTAGATCCCCACATTTCCTTTGGATTCACTTCATAGACACTATTTTCTCTGTACATGAACTGATGGATGATAAATTCTCTTCTTAAAGTGGCAAAGTCATCATGAAAATGCTTGATGTATTCATTAATTTCCTTTTCACTGTATTTTGTTCCAACCTTCAATCCTTCTGCCATGTGCTCAAGCAGGAATAGTTTCTTTTTCTGTTGAGCAGGTATCGTTTTCACTTTCCCGTTTTTCTCCATAAAGTTATTCAATACCTTTTGTTTCTCTTTAACCATTCTCTCGCTCATTTCGGATTCCCCTTCCCTATTATTCGTCAAGTGATTAAGAACACCAGCGTAATGCGCCAGAACATTCCATAAGTGAAAGATACTTTTTATTGTCACTTTGCATATTCAAGTGACAGTAAAATTTCTTTTTTATCTACTTGTTTGCCGGCATAGCCGGTTAGTGAATTGTTCTTGCCGATCACTCTGTGACATGGGATGATGATCGGAAACCTATTCGCTTTGTTTGCCTGCCCGATTGCCCTGACAGCTTTTGGTCTGTTAATACGTTTAGCTACATCTCCATATGAGCAGGTCGATCCGTATGGAATTTCACTCAATGCTTTCCAGACTTCCCGCTGAAAAACCGTACCTTCTATTTTAAGAGGAAGAGTGAACTCATCCCTTTCTCCTTTGAAGTATTCTTCCAATTGGCGTTTAGCTTCAAGTAACAGGGGCTGTGCTGTCACCGGGGAAGGTTGTGCCTCAGGTGCAAATCGCAATGAAAATAACTTTTCACCATCACCTTGCAACTCCAATATTCCTATCGGACTTTCCATATAAAGCGTTGATACAGCCACGAACTCATCTCCTTACATCTTTGGTATATAGATATGAAAAACAGTGCCTTCGCCTATTTTACTATCTACTTCAATCCGGCCATTATGTTCTTTTATTATATTGAAGCTTACCATCAGTCCAAGTCCGGTTCCACGTTCTTTCGTCGTGTAGAACGGTTCTCCGAGTTTTTTAATCTTATCTCTTGAGATTCCGTTTCCTTGATCTCTTATTTCGATATGAATGAATCCATCCCGTGTTTCGTGAATGCCTATTGTGATCAGTCCGCCCTGCGTCATGACTTCAATGGCATTCTTGATGATATTGATAAATACCTGTTTTAACTGATTGGGTTCTGCAAAGATTGGTGGCAGGTCCTCCTGATACAGCTCATGATACTGGACATTATGCATGGTTGCCTGCGCACTTAGCAATTCCACTGTATCTTTCATGATTTTAATCAGATTCGTTTCCTGATACTGTACTGCCTGTGGTTTAGCCAGGACGAGGAATTCTGTTATGATCGATTCAATCCTTTGCAGTTCGGACGTTATGACATTAAAATACATTTCATGATCAATGCCTACGCTGCTTTCCAATAATTGAATGAAGCCCTTTAAAGCAGTCATTGGATTTCGTATCTCATGTGCTATGCCTGCTGCAAGCTCCCCTACCACGCTTAACGTATCGGATTTCCTCAATTGTTCCTGCATCTCAATTTGTTCCGTGATATCGCGTATAATCGTTAAATTAAGATTAGAAAGCAAATTATATTTAGATGATAATTCTATATACTGCTGCTTATCATCAAAGGATTGAAATGTTTTCAGGAAACTTGATTGTCCCTCTTCTTTTAATTGTACCAAATAATCATGATACGTTTCGTCTTCAGCTTTAATGTTTAAGATTTCCCGGACATCTTTGCCGATTAGGTGATCTTTGTCGAGATTCAATATTTTACTTGCTTCAGGATTCGCATCAACCACTACATAATTATGATTAGTCAGGAATAAGCCATCCAATGATCCTTCAAATATTTTCCGGAACCTCTCTTCACTTTCTCTCAGTTCCTTTTCCATTTGATAACGTTCACTTACATTTCTGAAGATTGTCATGTTGTAACCATCTACCGAATGAAGCTTTGATGTGAATTCCAAATGCTTTAATTGATTATTAGGCATGAGGAACAGGACTTCATCTCTAACCGCACCGCTCTTATACAGCTCTTCCATCACAAGCTCAAACTTCTGGCTCTCCAAAGGATAGACGAAATCTTTGATTTTCTTTGATAAGAGTTCGGAAAGGGAACATTCAAATATCTTTAGTGCGGAGGCATTCGCTTTTAATACTCTTCCATCCTGATCCCACAGGACGATTGCATCGATCGCTTCCTCGAATAACCCCTTGAAGAGATCTTCATTCCTCTTTACCTGAATCTCCATCTGCCTTTTCTCGGTGACATCACGAAGAATTGCCATATGGAGTTTATGGTGTACAAAGGGGCTTGTTGTAAATTCCACAATCGAAATCCCGTTGCCTTTCTTTATCGGTATTTCACCTCTTGCTTTTCTATTCTGAGAAAGCAAATCTTTAATTTTATCAATTTTATAGTGTGAGTTCTCAGGTATAAATGAGCGGATATTACGTGTAAGAATCTCCTTTTTGCTTATACCCACCTGTTTAGAGAAAGCCTGGTTCACATCATTAATGTTTCCTTTAAGATCGAATAGGATGATGCCTTCAGAGGCATTCTGGAAGATATTCGAAAGCAGGTGGACATTGAGATGGTCTTTCCGTTCGTTCTCCTTGGATTTGGTCACATCTTTAAAGTACAAGTAAGCATTGGTAGAAACGGCCGATTTTTTTAGAATCAACTCGATATGAATGATATTATCCTTTTTGGTATTCATCAATGTTTCATCTTCCAGTGAATTGCCCGACTCCATCACGTCTTGATAATGAGCGACGATCGGGGATGGTACAGAGGAAAAAAAGCTGCTGAACAGCTGTCCGGTCACTGACTCGAGTTCAATCTGCATGCACCTGCACGCTTGATCATTTGCATAAATAATTTTCATTTCATCATTTATGACAACCATAGCCATCGGTGATGCTAAGCAAATTTCCCTATCAATAGGATGACATTCTTCCTTATAAATTGGATTTCCCAACTTGCTGCTTTTAGTCATTTCTACATCCCCCTATTTATTAAAAAGACGACTTTCGGCTTAACTATTATTTTGTTCGAATAGCACATCAGGTTATTGGTGATAATTAACAGTGAAATTTCGGTTTTGCACGTTGTATCCTAGGGTAGAAATTAAATTAGCGCAAATCATTAATAAAAAGACGGTGATGGTAATGAAACAACGTGATTCTTATTTCGACAATGCCAAATTCATTCTGATCTTTTTGGTCGTTTTTGGTCATATTATCCGGTCATATATTGAAAGCGATCCCTTTATACTCTCGCTTTATAAAACGATTTACACATTTCATATGCCTGCATTCATCTTGGTAGCAGGACTGTTTGCAAAAGGGTTTTACAAACAAGGCTATATAGGGAAACTTGCCAAGAGGCTGATTCTGCCCTATATCGTTTTCCAGCTCATTTACACCATTTACTACCATTTCCTGTATGATAAAGCAACCTTTGAGCTTCACCCGCTGGATCCTCATTGGTCTTTATGGTTTCTGATCAGCCTGTTTTGTTGGAACGCACTGCTGTATGTATTCATCAAATGGTTTAAGTTTAAACCGGCAATGGGATTATCTGTGGCGTTCTCCATCGGTCTGTTGATCGGTTTCGTAGATGAAATCTCTACGTACCTAAGTTTATCGAGAACATTTGTATTCTTTCCATTCTTCTTGTTGGGCTACTATATGAAAAAGGAGCATTTTGAATACTTCAAAACACACAAAGCCCGCGTATCTGCAGGAATATTATTTGTGCTCGTATTCTTAGGGATGTACTTCGTTCCGGAGTTTTCAGACAAATGGCTTCTCGGTTCCAAGCCTTATGGAGATTTCGAATGGAATGATGTTGTGAGCTTAGGAGTAAGGGCAATCGTTTATTTCCTCAATATCGTGATGATATTCGGCTTTTACACGTTTGTACCGACTAAAGAACAATTCTTTACAAATTGGGGAAGAAATACACTTTACGTCTACTTGCTTCACGGCTTTATCATCCGTTTATTCAGGGAAAGCGAGATTAAAGATGCCATCGAACCTACTTCCAGTCTATTACTGCTTCTGGCCGTTTCGCTAATACTGACGATTCTGTTTTCTACGAAGTTTTTCACTTCCATTACTCAGCCGATCATCGAGCTGAAATCGACAAAACTTCAGAAAATCATCTCTAAACGACAGATGAAAACGAGGGAAAATTGATTCCCAATAACTTACTATCTAAATACCGATAAAGGGCTGACCACATAGAATATGGGTCAGTCCCTTTTTTTCTTATATGAGGAAAATAATTTTGTTCAGATACTATTGAATATACTTTATATAATTCGCAGTTTTTCCCTGAAATCCTTCTTATTCAAACATTAATTTCGAATTACTTTTAGACAAATATTGAGCTTTTTCTCCACCTTCGTTAAAATGGGTAGAGCAGTCTACAATATTCTGCATCCCAACAGGTGGATCCACGAGGTAAAAGAAGGAGTTATTCTTAAATGAAGAAAGTCGTATTAAGTACATTAAATGCAAAATATATCCACACCAACCTTGCCATACGCTGCCTCAAATCTTATATTGAACCTGAATTTGAAGCTGAAATGGCTGAATATACAATAAAAGATCCGATTCTTAACATAGCTACTGACCTGTTTTCGAAGAAACCAGATATTATCGGGTTCAGCTGTTATATCTGGAACATTGAAGAAACGATCAAAGTCATCCAAGTACTGAGAAAAATCCTTCCTGATGTGAAGATCGTACTTGGCGGACCCGAAGTAACATACGATGTTCCTTACTGGCTTGAACGGTTAAAAGGAGAAGTGGATTTCATTGTCATTGGAGAAGGTGAAGAAACCTTCAAGCAGCTCCTCGAACAGGCTCACGGTGAGGAAGATTGGTCAAAAGTACATGGTATTGCCTATTTAGATAATGAAAAGCCGGTCATTAAACCGCAGCAGAATAAAATCGATTTACGTGAAGTTCCTTCTCCATTCAGATTTGAAGATGACCTTCCTTATCTATCAAAGAGAGTGACATACATCGAAACGAGCAGAGGCTGTCCATTCCGTTGTCAGTTCTGTCTTTCATCCATCGAAGTAGGCGTTCGTTATTTTGACCGCGAAAAGGTGAAAGAAGATATCCGATTCTTAATGAATAACGGAGCGAAAACGATAAAGTTTGTTGATCGCACGTTTAATATCAGCAGAAGCTATGCCATGGAAATGTTTCAATTCCTGATTGATGAACATTTGCCGGGTACAGTATTTCAATTCGAAATTACTGCAGATATTATGAGACCTGAAGTCATTGAATTTTTGAACAAAGAAGCCCCTGCAGGTCTATTCAGATTTGAAATCGGGGTGCAGTCAACCAATGATGAAACCAATGATCTCGTGATGAGGAAACAGAATTATAAAAAACTTACACGTACGGTCACAATGGTGAAGGACGGCGGAAAGATTGATCAGCATCTGGACCTGATTGCAGGACTGCCTGAAGAAGATTACCATTCTTTCCGCAAAACATTCAACGACGTATTTGAACTCCGCCCTGAAGAACTTCAATTAGGGTTCTTAAAAATGTTAAGGGGGACCGGCTTGAGAATACGTGCAAACGACCATCAATACACGTACATGGACCATTCTCCTTATGAGATATTAGGAAATAACGTATTATCGTTCGATGATATCGTAAGAATTAAGCAGGTTGAGGATGTTCTGGAAAAATATTGGAATGATCACAGGATGGACCGAACGGTTGAACATCTTGTAACCAATTGTTTCGAAACTCCTTTTGACTTCTTTCAACAGTTCGGATCTTATTGGGAAGAACGCGGATGGTCAAGAATCGGGCACCAATTGGAAGATCTATTTAAAAGACTGAATGAGTTCCTCTCTTCGCAGGACAGACACGAGATGAATGTCATTGAAGGTCTCATGAAGCTTGACTACTTGAGTAATCAGCGATATAAACCTAGAAAACCTTGGTGGGGACATGAAATGACGAAGGAAGAGCGCTCTGGCATCTATCAGGATCTTTTATACTCCCCTCAAATTGCCGGGAATGAGTTCACGGAGTTAAACCTTTCAGAAAAAGAGATTTACAAACATACGTTACTCGAAACAATCGTTTCAAAAGATGGGAGCCATGAATACGTACTGGCCTACTTTGAACCTTCCAATGGCCAATCCACCCTATTCTTTTTTGATAAAGAGTATGCGGTCAATTAAAGAAAGTGCTTGAGCGAATTCCGCTCAGCACTTTTTCTTGTTTTCTTTTTGCTTTTTAGTTTCTTTAAGTGAAGCTTCTATGAGCTTCGCTGCATTTACATCCCCAAACTCTTGTCCGAATTCTTCTCGAACTGTTTGTTCTTTTTTCTTCATCAGCTTCTTCCTTTCATGCCTTTTGCAGAATTTCTGTTTTTACCCTTACTTGCATCCTCACCATGGGTGTATTCAGCAGCAAATTCAGTTTCTTGTCTATTTTTCAGTGGGGTTTTATTGTTTTTTTCAGCTGCATCATGCTGTGCTTTGCGTTTTGCCATGACTATCAACTCCTTTAGCATTTACTTTCCCCACTTCTGTTTAAGCTCATACTGAAAATCATTTTACATTAAAACGCTTTATTGTGAATAAATGAGGGCATTTACCAAAAACTATAAAAAAATTAAATGAGGAAATAAAATGACCATTATTTTTTTACTCTTATTCGCTGCAGCCGGGTGGAGGTTTGGCATTTGGAAGGAGTTTCAACGCTTTTATCCAACCTTACTCTTTTTCATCATTGGGGATTTACTTTCCCAATTCCTGCTCTATGATTATTCGATGTGGGAATTCCAGCCAGTTGGTACCCTTGCCAAGAGCTTAAACTTAAATCATACAACCATTGCATTATTAAAAATGATGGTTCAATATCCAGCCACTGTAGCCATATTCATTGGGAGGCTCCCGGATACCCTTCGAGGAAAAATACTGTGGGTCTTATTCTGGACGGCCATTTTTGGCACAACAGAGGGCTTGACACACCAAGCCGGGATCATGACCTACCATAATGGGTGGCATTTCGGTTGGGATATCGTTTTCAACATCATGATGTTTTCAATGCTCATCATTCACTATAAACGGCCAATCTTCGCGTGGATTGCCACTATCCCCATCATTATCGGGCTGTGGATCGTATTTGACGTCCCTTATTCCGTTTTGAAATAGTTTTTCATGGTTCATTACACCACCGACAACTTTAAGACGCTAAAACAAAAAAAGCGGTGCCTGTAATCCAGCACCGCTTTTTGTTATCCGATGATTACCCGCTCTTTTGGATAATGATAATTTGCCGTTTTCTCTTTGCCTCCGATCATAAACAAGAAGGAAAGGATGCCAACCCGTCCGATAAACATCAAAATCATGATCACACACTTTCCGATTGTGGAAAGTTCTGATGTAATCCCCAAAGATAATCCTGTCGTTCCAAACGCCGAAGTAACTTCAAAGATGATTTCTATTAATGAGTGGCTTTCTGACAATGTCAGAATGATCACGGATGTAAAACATATAAGGGTTGCTACAATCGTCACGACAAGCGATTTAATGATATCTTGTTCGTGAATCTCTCTTCTGAATATCTTTATGGTTTGATTCCCTCTTGCAAAATGGAAGAGGAATAATAGGTTAAGGGCGAATGTTGTTGTCCTGATACCGCCTCCCACCGAACTCGGGGATGCGCCGATGAACATCAGGCCGCTCAACACCAATAAAGTTGATGTTGAGAACTCCGCGACATTCATCGTAGCAAGACCTCCACTTCTAGTTGACGCCGATTGAAACAAAGCATAAAAGAAAGATTCATGCCAGACCATACCGCTGAAAAAATGATGATATTCGAGGATGATAATCATCAATGTTCCAAACACTAACAAACATCCGAATGTCAGTGTCGTTATTTTCGTAAAGAGAGAGAAATGATGCTTGCTTCTTTTACTATTCATCAGGTAGTCCTTAGTCTCAATGAGGACAGGAAATCCGATAGCTCCCATTGTAATGAGTATGATCGTTATAAATTGAACAAAATAATCATGTTTAAATGGAATAAGCGACTGTCCCGTAATATCGAACCCTGCGTTGGTTGTCGCACTTACAGATGCAAATAATCCATGAATAAATGCTTCTTGCCACGTTGAATAATAACTTAAGAAATACACCCCGAGGGTAAGTCCCCCGATAATTTCAATAATAATGATCAGAAGCAATATTTGCTTCAGTAAATTCACCAGCCCGGATAAATTGGTTTGATTTTGATCTGTCATGATCAGTTGTCGTTCCTTTAATCCGATTTTCTTTCCAACAAGCAGCCAAAAAAACGTTCCTACTGCCATGACACCAATGCCCCCAAACTGAAGGACAAATATCAAAAGGAAAATTCCCGTAGTGCTGAACGTATCAGCTGTACTCACCACAGTCAGTCCAGTAACACTAACGGCACTAACAGAAGTAAACAAGGCATCTATAAAATTCCAATTCACTTCAGGCTTATGGGCAACCGGCAGACTTAATAGTATCGTTGCCACCGTTACGGCGAGCAAATAATAGGAGACGATCACCTGTGCAGGCGTTAACTTATTTAATTTAGAGCGAAATGTTAACCACATATGTACTTCCCTTTCAAAGACAATAATCATTTACCTTATCTATCTTAAATAAAATGGACATGGAAAGAAAGGAAAAAAGGAGGATTCCCCTTATTTTTATTCTTTCTTTCATTCTGAAAGCTTAAACTGTTTTGTTCCCGATTAGCAAAAAACAGAATAAAATATTTCCACTTATGATGCTGTGCAAATGACAAATACTACTGTTACGGAAGCATTTACGCTTCACGTTTCATTAGAAAAGGAGGATACTCAATATGACTAGAAGCAGCAATAAATTGCTAGTACCTGGTGTTGAACAATATCTTGATCAAGTGAAATATGAGATTGCTCAGGAGTTCGGTGTGACACTTGGATCTGACACAGTTTCCCGTTCTAACGGTTCAGTTGGAGGAGAAATTACGAAGCGACTTGTAAAGCAAGCTCAATCACAGCTTTCAGGCGGACAAACTAAATAATATGGATAAGATCGGCCGGCAGCTGCCGGCTGACTATTTACATATAACCCCGATAACGAAAGGCTCATTCGAATATGAATGAGCCTTTTCATCTAATAGCAATTATTCAGTAACACTCAGCAAAGAGCTTTATCAGTGATTTCTTCCCTTTTCGCCATTACCTTTGTGTTCACTTCCATCCTTTTGTTGATGGTTCCCATTATTTTTATAATGGTTTGATTTGCCTTCGTGTCCGTTGGAATTATTCCCACGATCATCTGATCTGGTTTCGTTTGGATTTGAGCGATTATCAGATTGATTTCTATCCTTGTGTGATTCATCATTTTGTTTGTTGTTTTCTTTGCCTCTATTGGCTGGACGATTCTGATCTTTCTTGCTATTGCTATTTTCATTGTAGCCTGCTTTTTTATCTTGTTGCAGACCGTTAGGTGTATTCTTATCTTTTTCTTCTTGTTTTGCTTGTTGTTTTCCACCATTGGATGCTGCTGGAACTGTTGCCTTTTTCCCTTCATCCGGGGCTTTTAAAGGTATTTCTTCTTTATCCTTGTCTGGATTGGCCATTACCTCATTTTCTTTATTCACCGTTTCTTTTAAGAGAGTACCTGCAGTTACACCTTTCTTTATTGCCTCTTCTCTAATATCTTCTGTTGTTTCCTTCATGATGATTTCAGCACTATGCTGATCGTTATATTGCTTAACAAACTCATTTAACTCCTTAAGAAAAGCTGAATGTGTTTGACTTTCGGACAAATCTGTAAAAGTGGAAGTAATCCATACATTTTGATCCTTTTTCAAATATCCAAGTTTTTCGCTTATACGGAGAATTTCTTCCGCAACTACACTTACATCTTCTCTTTCCCAATCCCCTAATTTCTCGATCATGACTTCCCCATCTTCATTATACGGGGCTATGTCAATAACTTGCTGTTCCTTGTTGAGTGAAAGTTCAAGACTCGGATTAATGTCCACTGAAACGTAGGCATACGCTTTATTGCTCTGTAATAAAGAAACTGAAAAAAGAGTAAGGATAAGGACCGCTGCTGTCAGTATTGAGGCAGCTGTCTTCCAATTCCTCTTCACCTTTAACTGACTGCCACCCTTTACAGGAAAGATGGGGATTTCTTCACCAATCGTATAGCGCTGATTTGGCGTTTTCATACCATTCATGAACTGTCCATCCGGCGTCATCAAAATGAGTACATCACGTCTTATTTCCATAATGATCCCTTTTTTCATATATCTAACCGCCCTTTTAAGTAATCCTTTAAGTACACATAATCTCCAACCATGATTAGAGAAATGGCAATTATGTATTTTCTGTTTCTCTCGATTGTCTTTCTGCTCACATTCACCTGTTTTTCTAGTTTTTTTATAGGTAAACGTTTCTTTTCCATCAGGTAATTCATTAAGTCATTTGACGTGACGACTGTCCTTGCTATTTCGATTGCATTAAGTCTGGCGTCTTCGTGTTTTGGAGATTGCTCGACAAGATCGATAAATGCCAGATTATAGTTAGAGAGCTGAGCTTGAAAATCAACGATCTCTTCTCTTCTTTTCAAACTGTCTTCCTGCTTTTCATACTCCTCGACAGAGACGACCTGTTCGATAGTTAAGCGGGGTGAGTCTTCCTCATCATCAATTAGGTTCCGATCTATACTAATATCCTGGAACTTCCCATTCTTCCGGATGTAATCAATTACCTTGCGCTTGATGATCACTTCTGCAAAACTGATAATGGAAGAACCACGCTCATTATTATATTTAAAAATGGCATCATGAAATGCTATAAGACCGATGCTAAATTCATCATCGCTTTCATATATATACCGCTTGCAAACAGAAGAAACAGTTTTCTTGATGAATGGTTTATAATCATTGATTACCATATTAAGCAGCTGCTCGTCACCTTGTTGAATGCCTACAGCCAACTCCTCGAGTGATGGCTTCTTCTTTTTTTCCGTTAGTAAAAATAGTAATAAATTTAGCATCAGTCTCACCCCATTCTGCAAACTATTATACTAATAAGCTGCCATTTTTCAATGGAAAATAGAGAGGAAGGGGCCACTTAAAACAGCTTTTACACCCTCGATAGCTTCCACTAAGTAACCCTTAGTTTACTACAAGATGGTAAAAAGCGCTTTAGTTTTCCCCTTCAGACTGATGGTTTAATCGTGTTCATCCTGCAAGATGATTCATCCTTTTCTTTTCATCTCTCAAAATTAGTTATTTCCGTTCCCTTTATGACCATTCCCTTTTTGTTGACCGTTCCCATTTCCATGACCATTTTTGCCAAGCTTTTCTGTTTGGCTTCTATTTTCTTTGCGATCCTCTTTAGCTTGTTTTCTTTCTTCTTTCACAGCATCGCGTTGTTCTTTCGCTTCCTGCTTTCTTTCTTCACGCTGTTCTTTTACTCTCTGTTGATTTGCTTTACGCTCTGCTTTTACTTCCTGTTTTTTCTCTTGAGACTTAGCTGGTGACGGTGCCGCTTCAGTTCCTTCCTTATCTTCAACTGGCTGGCCTTCTTCAGCAATTTCTTCAGTTGGGGTTTCTTCAGTTGGCGCTTCTGTTGATTCTTCAGTTGGGGTTTCTGTTGTTTCTTTTTCAGGAGTTTCAGTTACTTCTTCCTCTTTTTCTTCCTCTTCTTTTGCCCATTTCTCTTCAAATTTAGCAAGCTTTTCAGCTAATTTTGCATAACTCTTCTCAATGTTTTTTTGTAAAGCTGCTTTAGCTTTAGGGTTTTTCACTTTTTCTAATGCAGCGCTTAAAGCAACAATATTTTGAGACATAAGCTCTTTCATTTCTTCTGTTTCTTTGTCTTCGCTGGTTGTTTCATCAGTGGTTTCTTCTGTATCAGCAGGTTCTTCAGTTGCATCTTCTTCTGTTTCTGTAGTTTCATCCGTGTCTACATCCGTATCAGTATCTTCTTCAGTCGTTGTATCTTCTTCAGTTTTTTCTTCTTCAGTTGCAGAATCTTTTTCTGTACCTTCTTTGTTCTCATCAATGGACGAATCTTCTTCTGTTACTTCGTCGTCAGACCATTTATCTCCGAAAGAATTCATCATTTCAATTGCTTTGTTGATTGCTTCGATTGCTTCGTCCTCTTGTCCTGCTTGGAATAAAGCTTCTGCTTCTGCTAAACGCTCGGCCGCGTATTCAGCAAGTAACTTTGCTTCCTTGCTTTCATCCATTGTGAATGCAAGCTTCACTTTTTCTAATGCAAGCTTTGCGAAGTAAAAGAAATCACCTGGCAATAAAGATGGAGCTTCAGAAGAGTCTTCTAGTTTTTCGATTTCTTCTTTTACTGAGTCGATATTCGCCTCATCATTCACTTGCACGTTTGTAGTTGAATCTGTTTCTTTCTGATCGATATTTACAGTTTCAAAACTTTCACTATCCGAATTAGCAAAAGCAGAAGTTCCTGAAAACGTAACCGATCCTGCAAGTAGTACAGCAAGTGTAGATTTCATGATTTTTAATTGTTTTTGTTTTGTCATATGTAGCACCTCTGATTTTTTTATTGTAAGCGATCGCTCTATTAAAGGAATTACGTTCGTGAGTTTTTTTTTGAGGGGGTATCTAAAAATAAAGATGAAAATTTCTTGCTGAATCGAGAGAGAAGGTCTCTCATTATCCAGTGAGAATAAAAAAAGCTGATGATACGAATAAACGCACCATCAGCTTTCTGGACTAAGACATTATTCTGTTTCCACTTCTTTTTGTTTTGAATTCTTTGCCTTCATTTTTGATATTACATATCCCCCCGCTGCCAGGAGTATAAGAATGGTCCAAAACACGGCTTTCCAGCCTTTTGATTCTGGAAAATGGTGATCCAGGATTGCTACTTCGGGATGGGCTAAAGTGAACACTGCCAACTTTACCCCTACCCACCCAACAATCAAGAATGCGGTGGACTCAAGTGTAGGATATTTCTCTAGCAATTTAACGAACCAAGTTGCAGCAAACCGCATGATAACGAGTCCAATCACTCCGCCAAGGAACATAACGATAAATTGACCCCCGTCTATTCCTCCTATATGGAACCATCCGGTGGGCTGCAGAGTGACTGCAAGGGCAACTGCTGCCAACATTGAGTCTACAGCAAACGCTATATCGGCCAGCTCCACTTTCACCACCGTTGTCCAGAATCCCGCCCCTTTTGCAACGGCCGGTTCTCCTTCCACTGCTCCTTCATCTTTTTTCTTTTTAATAAAATGATGAGTGGCAACGTAGAAAAGGTAAAGTGCGCCAATTGCCTGCACCTGCCATACATCGACCAAAAATGAAATCATGAATAGAGCAAGGAATCTGAATAAAAATGCTCCAAATAACCCATAAAACAGAGCTTTTTTTCTTTTCTCCACTGGTAAATGCTTAACCATTACTGCCATGACCACTGCATTATCTGCCGCTAAGATCCCCTCGAGACCAACAAGGATGAGAAGGACCCACCCGTACTCCAATAACATTGATGCATCCATATATTATAGCCCCTCCTGTATTCTCTATTAGTTTTCCAATAGGCAAGGGATTTAATAAAAATAAAAAGACCCTCGCCTATATATAGGCAAAGGTCTTGCTTAACATCCAACATATGCCAACAAAGCCGATGGAAATGTCCATGAAATGACGACTTTGTTTAGGCCGAAGCCCATAGCTACTCCCCTTTGTCAAAGGAAAACGTATATTGTTTAATATAATTTTATCTTATTAAAGGGAGTCCGTAAAGAAATCAGCCTTACCGATATCTCAACAGGATTGATCGTATGGCCAGTCCAAAAAGAACACCTGGTATCACACACATCATCGGAAAAAAAATGGGACCAATGAATGTTCCGAATACATATACTTTTGGAGAATACATGAGCCCCACCGTGACTAAGTAAGCCGACAGCACAAATGGCAGATAAGCATATTCTTCTGCCTTTTCGAGAGCAAGTTTATACGCATCCCACATTGCAAACATATAAAGACACGGATAAAACATCAGCCACTGATAGTCGATCACAGATGCAGCTTTATGTGTTTCTCCAAGAAAGCTATACATAATTGCCTGATTGAAATTACTCTGGACATTGATGATGATTTCCAGTAATACAAACAATGTTCCCTTAAACCAAAGGCCAGCCAGTAGTTGAGGAAATCCAGGCAGTGCAATACTCCAAAGAATTCCTTCTGTTTTCGTTATGGATTTCTTCATAGATATCCTCTTTTGAAGAGAAATGGATTACGCTTCCTAAGTGAAAGATATTTATACGAACCTGTCGTCCGACTGATATGTAGATTAAGGGAAAGTGACATCTTGAAAGTCCTCCTAGAGATGTATCTCCGCTTATTTTTACCATTACCCTCCTAATTATTACGAATGTTTCTTTATTAAAGGTTCTTTCGACACTATTCTGCCTCTGCCAATAATAAGAAATGAGAAAAGTTACCCTGAGCAGAGTGACTGCCCCGGATAACCTTTCTCTAAAATTTATAGGTATATTTTTTTTTCTTTTTCATCCGCCTCGTTTCTTTATCAAAGAAACTATATACGACAGGTATTACATAGATGGTCAATAAGGTACTGCTGACAAGCCCTCCGATAACAGCGATACCCATAGGCTGGTTTATTTCCGTACCCTCGCCAATTCCCATAGCCAATGGAAGCAGACCCAGGATGGTAGTAAGAGCAGTCATCAGAATCGGGCGCGTACGGTCCTGAACTGCTTCGACTATTGCTTCGAAACTGTTCTCGGCCGTTGCTTTGCGCTGATTGATATAGTCTACGATGACAATGGCATTATTAACAACGATACCAGCCAGTACAATCACCCCAATGATTGCAGAAATACTGATTGGTGTCCTGGTAATCGTAAGGGAAACAGCTACCCCTATCACCATCAGTGGTACAGTGAACATGATTACGAATGGATATTTGAATGACTCAAATTGTGCAGCCATTACCAAGTATACGAGGATGATCGCAAGTCCAAGTGCCATCGCCATATCATCAATGGAATCCTCCAACAGCTCTCTGTCACCGCTGAATGACACCTGCGTTGCATCTGGCAGATCCAGCCCCGCTATCTTTTCATCCACTGCATTTGAAATGGTTCCCAAATTAGTTGAGGATGAATAAGTCAAATCGAATTGTACAGCATGCTGCTGATCAATTCGTTGGATACTGACCGGTCCATCTTCAATACTGAAGTCCACCACTGAAGCCAATGCTATATACTCACCTCTGCCATTAGGGATGAGAAGCTTTTTAAGCGAATCGAGATTCTCTGTAATATTCCTGTCGTACTGTACATAGACACTCAGTACATCAGATTTTTTTGTTACAATCTGTGTGGCCAGGACTCCTCTCGTGATGTCTTGCACGGCAGTTCCGATTTGTGCAGGGGCAAGTCCCTGCTTTATGGCCTCGTCTTTGTTAACTTCCATTTGTACTTCTTTAACTGTTTCCATCTTATCTGTACTGAGCTCCGTTACATCATCCATATCTTTCAGTGTTTCGAATATACGGTCAACTGAATGATCCAGTCGCCCCTTATCGGTATCCCTTACATTAAACGTTAATGTTTGAGGACTCGTCCCTGAAGTAGACTGCAGATTGAAAGACACTTCAGCTGAGTGATTTACTTTTTGAGCCGCTTTTTCGATTTCCGGTTTGATATCATCGGCAAATTGGAAGATCGAGCGCTCTCTGTCTTCAAGCGGTTTCATTTTGACATAGACTTCAGCTACATTGCCTTTCTCTGAACCTCTGAAAGACTCCTCCTGGGTAGTTCCGACAAGGCTGACAAAAACAGCTACATCTTTCTGAGTCTCTAAATTCTGTTCGATCGCTTTTACCACTTTATCCGTTTCTGCCTTGGAGGAACCATTCTCCAACTCCACCCTCATATTGAAGAATCCCTCATCAGTGGGAGGTAAAAATTGAGTGCCCACAGTCGTCAGTCCATATCCTCCTGCCACTAGAGTGATTGTTGTAATAAACAATACAACGCCCCGGTGACGCAATGACCATTTAATGCTCTGAACAAAACGTTTGCGGGTCTTTGAACGCCGCCGCTTTGCTTCGAGATTCCCTTTAGGCTTCTTTAAGAGTCTGCTTGCAAGCATTGGTATAACAGTTAACGCAACGACTAATGAAGCAATCAAACTGAATGAAATGGTCAGTGCAAATTCGGTAAATAATTCTCCCAGTAATCCTGAGATAAACACAACTGGAAGAAAGACTGCCACAGTGGTTAATGTGGATGCTGTAATGGCTCCGCCAACTTCTCTGGCCCCTTCACTCGCAGCCGTTCTTGCATCCTTTCCCAAAGAAAGATGTCTATAGATATTTTCGATTACAACAATGGCATTATCGACAAGCATCCCGATTCCAAGTGCCAGGGCACCGAGCGTCATGATGTTCAATGTAAAGTCCGCAAAGAACATCAGGACGAAAGTGACTATGACCGAATAAGGAATCGCCACCCCTATAATCAACGGACTCTTCACGTTTTTCAGGAACATGAAAAGTACCAGCATGGCAAATGCTCCGCCAATCAATAATGAGTTGGTTATATTACCTATCGCTTTCGAAATATAATCTCCCTGATCAAAAAGAATATTGGCCTTGATCGATTTATATTGTTCTTGTTCCAGCAATCTGTCCAATTCATTTTGAAATGCTTTTGAAACGGATGCCGTATTAGCATCTGATTGCTGGAGTACACTGAATAGTACGGCAGGTTCCTTGTTTGCACGAGTGGAAGTGTTTGTACTCTCTTCCTTCCGCTCCACGCTGGATACCTCCTCCAATGTGATTTGTTTGCCTGTCTGAGGATTTGTACCTACTACCAGTTCTTTCATTTCATCTACATTTTCCAATTGGCTTATGACACGGGTCGTCAATGTCTGTCCATCTGTTTCAATGGTATCACCCGGAGACGTCACGTTATTGGCCCTGATGGAATTGACAATATCTGTTTGCTTCAGCTTATTCTTTTTTAATGCCTGCTGATCCAATTCGATGACAACCTCATCATTGAAAGATCCGGATACATTTACATTCGCAACTCCCTCTACACGAGTGAGCTCCAATTTCAATTTCTCAGAAAGAGTTTTTAGATTATCCCCTTTCCCTTCTTCTCTTAATGACACTTGAATGATTGGGAATTGAGCAGGATCAAATTTTAAAAACCTTGGTTCTTGTGCACCGTCTGGCAATGGAGCTTGATCCATTCTCTGAAGGACATCGTTTTCTATATCATCAATCGAAGTTGCCCATGAAAATTCAAGCAGGATAAAATTGGAGCCTTCTCTGGATGTGGACTGGATATTCTTCATTCCTGGTAATGTAGAAAGACTCTCTTCCAGAGGCTTCGTCACTTTCTCCACTACCTCTTCCGGACTTGCCCCGGGGTAATTTGTCACAACTACACCGACGGGAGGATTCAAATCAGGAATAAGTTTTAAAGGAATTCTGAGGAGAGACACTCCTCCCAGTATCAATATTAACAACATCGTCACAATCGTAAAAACAGGACGACGTATCGAAAAATCACTGATTTTCAATGATTGCTCCCCTTTCTCAATCTCTTTGTATGTAAACAAATGCAGTTAGCTTAACTATAAGTCCTTCCACATTAACCTTCAATAATAAACCATTCCGCTTCTCAAAAGTTCACACATTGGTCACCAAATTAATAAAACGTTATTTTCTTGCGCAAACTAATATTTATTCTTTTAGCAAGGAGTAAAAAAAAATGCCGAACTGGGTTCCGTTTTTGTCAATAAGTTTCATAAGTATATGCCTGTTGGGATATACAATTATGAAAAACAGGGAGAAATCCCCTCAAATCATTATATTTTGGCTATTTATAAGCGGACTTGCCTACTTTTTTGAATTTGTCATCTTCATCCTTTTAGAAAGCTATGAATATAACCCTGATCTCTTGACTAATGAGTATAATGACAGCGTTCTTGGATCGATCAGTTCACAAGCTCTGGCGGTGCCTATTGCAGTCACTTTCCTGGTGGTCTTTCATTTAAAAACCAGATGGATCATCTTTATTATTGGTCTGTTCTATGTGATTGAATCCATTTTCCTGCATTTAAATATTTACGAACATAATTGGTGGAGCTCATTTTACACGATCCTATTTTTAGTTTTAACCGTCATACTCTCTCGGATTTGGTGGAGATTCCTGGATGAACAAAACTATCAATACGTCAATTTTGCCACATTATTTTTTGCGTTAATAACACTTACTGAAACGGCAGGCTGGCTTTTTTCAGGGTTATTAGGCTTATATTCACTGCCCATCCCTTTATCAAGTGTAGAAATGAAAAACAACATTAGCGGGAATGGTATCTACTTATTATTTGCAACTTATCTTTATTCACTTGTTATTTACTTTCGAAGTACCGAATTACCTTTTACAATCATGACGGTTGTGTTTTTACTCACGATTGAGATTTTGATGGTTAATCAGGGGATTTTACAGTTAAAGGAATCCTATTATATTTTTATTTTGCCTGCAGTGCATATCACGATGATCCAGACAGGGAAGCATTTTTATCACCGCCGTTTTAAAGCTTTTCAGACATCAGCACAATAAAGACTGCTCCAGCAATTAATAGGCATTTATCCTTACAGGGATAGTCCTATTCACAGCGGAGCAGTCTTTTATTAAGACATGTTATTAATTGATTGCCGGTTTCACTTCACTTTTTTCTTTTTTGATCGTCCAGCCCGTAAATCCATACAATATCGTAATTAGAGGAGATACAATACAAAAGACGGCAAAAGGAAGATAATCCATAGTTGATACTCCCAGTACATCTGTCAGGAATATACCGCAAACACTCCAAGGCACCAGCGGGTTTACTACCGTCCCTGCATCCTCAAGGGTTCTAGACAGATTCTTTGGATGCAGACCCATTTTCTTGAATTGAGCTTGAAATGCCTCGCCTGTCAAAAGGATGGATAAATACTGCTCACCTACCACTACGTTTATCCCGATCGCAGAAAGAGCCGCGGTTAATATGGATCTTTTTGCCGAACCGATGATAACAGATAAACGTTCAAGGATTGCAGGTATGATCCCAAGTTTAAAAAGCAAACCTCCCAAACTTAGAGAAAGGATGACTAAGGAGATTGTAAACATCATACTTTCAACACCACCTCGGCTTAGAAGTGAATCGACAGCTTCCATCCCTGTTTTGGAAGTATATCCAGAGAACAATATGCTTAAAAGCTCTTTCACATTCCAGGAAAAATGGAACATCGAAATCCCGATTGATACTGCAACATTGATGGCAAGAGCAAGCAATGCTGGCACTCTGAGTGTAATCACCAGCAGGAGTGCGATGACCGGGATGATGCTGTACCAATGTACCAAGCCTGTCTGAATCAACCCTTGCTGAAGCGCTTCAAGCTCAGTTAGATTTACATCTTGTTCCCCTGGAGAAAAAAGAAGGAAGACGATTATCGTAATAATGAAAGCCGGGATCGTTGTCCAGGCCATATTGCGGATATGTGTAAACAGATCCACCTTCACAATCGAAGATGCAAGATTCGTTGTGTCTGATAATGGTGACATTTTATCTCCAAAAAAAGCACCTGAAACGATTGCCCCTGCCGTGATTGCCATTGACAGCCCCATTGCTTCCCCTATCCCGATTAAAGCTACACCGATCGTAGCAGCCGTAGTCAATGAACTGCCGACCATCACCCCGCTCAAAGAGGTCAGGAGAAAAGCAATTGCATAAAAGTAATGCGGAGACACAACTTCAAATCCATAAAACATCAAAGTCGGAATCGTACCGCTGATTAACCAGCTGCTGATAAGAAGACCGATAAAGATAAACAACAGGACTGCCCCAAGTCCACCTTGAGCACCCATGATCATTCCATCTTCTATATCTTTGTATTTGACTTTACGAATAAAACCGTAAATCATCAGGATAAATAGTGAAGTGATAATCGGCATATGGGGAACCGCTTCAAAACGTATAATGCTGATGCTGATCGTGGCAAGAACAACCAGCAGCACCGCAACTGCTTCAATCAGTTTAGGTTGTTGAACTTTACTAATATTTAACATAAGAGGACACTTCCTTTAAATATTGATTACATCTCGATGGATGGGAGAAAGGAATTTTGCACATAAAAAAACCCTTCCATCCCGTATAGGGACGAAGAGCTTCTCCGCGGTACCACCCTAATTGGAGCCTCACTTCTTTCATTCCTCCTCACCAATACATGAGTATTGAATATAAAGAAAGACTGCTCCCGCTTCATAAAGGTTTGTCTTTAAAGAATGTCATCCGTCTCTCATCTAGTCGAAATCCATTCAATGAACAATGTAATTCAGATCTTCTCTGACCTAAGCTTCCACCTGCCGCTTAGTCTCTGGCTGCTGTCGTATAGAAATCCTAGTGTTTTGTCCAAGACAATGTATTCATTTTCACACTTAAACGCTTTTCAGCTTTTATGCACTAAAGTAAATATTTTATAGATTCATTTTAACATGATGATGCACTTTGTCAATATTATAAAATATAAAAACTAAGGATAATTACCTGCATACCAAAACCCCTTCATTACTGAAGGGGTTAAGAATCGCTCTATTTGTATTTACATCAAGCTGTACAATTTGATGTCAGGATGTTTATCGGCGAACCATCTCATTGCAAAATCATTTTCGAATAAGAAGACGAGGTTCTCATGGCGATCTTTCACGAGCATACTCCGGGAGCTTGACATCGACTCTTTTACTTCTTCTTCATTCTCGATCCATCTGGCAATTTTAGAACCGACAGGCTCCATTCGTACATCGACATTATATTCATTCTTCATCCGGTGTTCGAACACTTCGAATTGAAGTTGCCCAACCGCCCCAAGGATTATATCTTCCGTCCGGGTCTTGTAATATTGGATTGCACCTTCTTGCACCAGCTGAAGGATCCCTTTTTGAAAATGCTTCTGCTTCATCACGTTTTTAGCTGTTACTCTTACAAATAGTTCTGGGGTGAACTGAGGCAGCTTTTCATATTGAAATGCTTTTTTCCCTTCAGTTAGAGTATCACCGATCTGATACGTTCCTGTATCGTAAATACCGATAATGTCCCCGCTGACGGCTTCATTAACTGTACTCCGGTCATCTGCAAGGAATTGAGTCGACTGAGCAAGCTTAATGTTCTTCCCTATTCGCGGGAGATTAACCGACATCCCTCTTTCAAACTGTCCTGAACAGATTCTGAGGAAAGCGATGCGATCACGGTGTGCCGGATTCATATTCGCCTGAATCTTAAAGATGAAACCTGAGAACTCGTCACTTGTAGGATCTATTTCACCAACATCAGAATTCCTCGGCTGCGGTGACGGTGCAAATTGCAAGTAAGTCTCAAGGAATGTCTGTACACCAAAATTGGTTAAAGCACTTCCGAAAAATACTGGTGAAAGCTCCCCGTTCGCAATCCTCTCCTTTGAGAATTCATTTCCTGCCTCATTTAGAAGAAGAACATCTTCCAATGTTTGATTGTATAGATTATTTTCCTTCATAGAATGATTCCCGTCGATTTCTCCTTCTTCATTAAGGGGAATGAATCGTTCGTCGTCTTCCACACGGAATTGTTCCACCCGGTTATGAAATCGATCATAGATCCCAAGGAATTCTTTTCCCATTCCGATTGGCCAATTCATTGGATACGATTGAATCCCAAGGACTTCTTCCAGTTCTTCCAGCAATTCAAGCGGCTCACGACCCTGGCGGTCCAGCTTGTTGATGAAAGTGAATATAGGAATCCCTCTCATGCGGCAGACCTTGAACAGCTTCAATGTTTGAGCTTCAATCCCTTTTGCAGAATCGATGATCATGACGGCACTGTCAACAGCCATCAAGGTCCGATACGTATCTTCAGAGAAATCCTGGTGACCGGGTGTATCCAATATGTTCACACGATAATCATCGTAATCGAATGCCATCACTGAAGATGTCACCGAAATACCTCTCTGCTTTTCAATTTCCATCCAGTCGGAAGTCGCAAACTTCCCCGTCTTCTTACCTTTTACCGTTCCAGCCGCCCGGATTGCCCCGCCAAACAACAGCAGCTGCTCTGTTAACGTCGTTTTCCCTGCATCAGGGTGAGATATAATGGCAAAGGTTCTTCGTGACTGAACCTCTTCTCTAAAGTCTTTTTTCATTCATAAATTCCTTTCTCGTCAGTCTTCCCTTCCCATCATATTCTTTGTGAAATGAGAAATCAATCATTACATTTCTCTGGTCCACTGCAAAATCCTGCTGCTAATCACATCAGCTTCCTCTGGTGAAACTCTTCTCTTCAAAGAATGTAACAGATTCGTTTGAATTTGATCATCTTCATACATAAATGAATAGGACCATTCAATGTCAGGAATCGCCACTAAAATCAGCTCTTCCTTTTTATTTTCGTGAATATATACTTTTTGTTCCAAACCTTCCATAAAATTTTTTCTGATTTTCATTTTTGAATCCCCTTTCATGAAAACGCTGTATTAGAGCATACTAATGACGAACTTGTCCGTACAACTTTGTAAAAAACATGTCATAAACGTGTAATTGTAGGTTGTCAGACTTCTGAAAGAATTGTAAAATAAAAAACCGAAAGCATCAAGTTTGTTACTTTACTATTTATGAGGTGAAAAGAATGCAGTATTTATGGGGTATTGTGGGTATATTGGTTGTTCTTGGAATTGCTTTCCTATTCTCTTCCAGTAAAAAGAGTATTAATTTCAGAACGGTTCTGGGCGGCCTTGCTATCCAATTATTATTTGCTTTTCTAGTTCTTAAGACTCCTTGGGGTCAAAATGGATTAGAAGCTCTGACAATGGGAGTTAATCAGATTATTAACTACTCAAACGAAGGAATTCAGTTCCTGTTCGGGGGATTATATACAAAAGAGTCGAATATAGCATTTGTCTTTGCATTGAATGTTCTGCCTGTTGTTATCTTCTTCTCGGCTTTAATTTCGGTACTATATTATTTAAAAGTTATGCAGTTTTTCATTAAAATCCTTGGCGGAGGGCTATCGAAGTTACTCGGTACAAGAAAAGCAGAATCAATGTCAGCAGCTGCAAATATTTTCGTCGGTCAAACTGAAGCGCCATTAGTTGTTCGTCCATATCTTTCAAGAATGACTGAATCAGAATTATTTGCTGTTATGACCGGTGGACTTGCTTCTGTGGCAGGATCTGTATTAATCGGTTATTCATTGCTTGGAGTTCCTCTTGAGTTCCTGCTTGCTGCAAGTTTCATGGCAGCACCTGCCGGCCTTGTTATTGCAAAATTATTCGTTCCTGAAACAGACAACACACCTGAACCTAAAGAATTCGAAATGGAAGCGGATTCTGAATCAACAAACGTAATAGATGCAGCAGCCAACGGGGCAAGCGTCGGTCTGCAACTAGCTTTGAATATTGGTGCAATGCTGCTGGCTTTCATTGCATTGGTTGCATTGATCAATGGAATTTTAGGAGGCATCGGCGGATTATTCGGTGCAGAGAATTTATCACTTGAGCTTATTTTAGGATACGCATTCGCTCCACTTGCATTTGCAATCGGTGTACCTTGGAGTGAAGCGGTGATGGCTGGTAACTTTATCGGTCAAAAGCTGGTAATCAATGAATTTGTTGCTTACTCAGCCTTCGCACCTGAAATCGGAAATCTGTCGGATAAGACAGTTGCCATCATTTCATTTGCTCTTTGCGGATTTGCCAATATTTCATCACTGGGTATTTTGCTCGGGGGTCTTGGGAATCTGGCACCTAACCGCAGAGGGGACATTGCCCGACTCGGACTTAAAGCAGTTATTGCCGGAGCTTTGGCATCATTACTGAGTGCTGCAATTGCGGGTATGTTTATTTAATTCTCAAAAATAAATTAGTTAAAAGGAGATGGCCGGCGGCCATCTCCTTTTGTTATGCAGACTTACTTTGTTGATATATATTTTATTTTGCTTTGCTCTATTGCAATATGTTTATCGCTGTGAGGATATTTTGTGTTTTCGACAATTTGGTAATCTTCATGCCCTTTACCAGCAAATATAATGATATCACCTGGTTCACTTACTCCGATGGCGTGCTTGACGGCTTCTGCACGATCGCCGATCAGGGAATACTGGTCATGCTTCATCCCTTTTTCAAGATCGTGCAGAATGCTGTCATAATCCTCATAGCGAGGATCATCAGTCGTCAGAATGACATAGTCTGCCAATGAAGCTTTTTCAGCCATTGTCGGCCGCTTTGATTTATCCCGGTTCCCCCCTGTCCCCACGAGGAAGATAATCTTGTTTTGTTTGAACGGAAGCACCGACTCAATTGCTTTCTCAATTGCATCTGGTGTATGAGCGTAGTCGATATACACGGATAATGGGGCGTCCATCTCCACTTTTTCCATTCTGCCACTGACAGGAGGAAGCTCCCTGACAATCCCGACAAGTTTCTCCACTTCCATCCCCCGGGCATATAAACAAGCCATCGCAGTGAGGATGTTATATACATTGAATTTTCCAAGAAGCTTCATTTCTACATCGAATGAACCTTCTGGGGAATGCAGGGTGAATGTAGTTTTATCGTTATCGTATTGAATCCGGTCTGCTCTAAAATCTGCATTTGCTTCCAATCCATAGCTGATTACTTCATGCGGCGTCATATAATGATATCGATCGTACCATTCATCATCCGCATTCAATACCACGTACTTAGGTGCCTCCAGATCCTGACCTAATTGTGAAAACAATAATCCTTTAGCATACCCGTAATGTTCCATCGTTTCATGGTAATCCAAATGATCATGGCTAAGATTCGTAAATGCGACAACGTCAAAATCTATTCCCCATAACCTTCCGAGGCTCAGCCCATGTGATGATACCTCAAGAATGAAATTCTGGATGTCTTTATCGACTGCCAGGTTCAGCATTTGCTGATTGGTCAGATTATCACATGTGGTATTTTCACTCGGGAGGAGTTCCCCGTCCAAGTTGAAACCGATTGTTCCTGAAAGTGCTGCTTTTTGATGATCCTTTTTCAGCATTGAATGAATCAAATTCGTTACAGTGGTTTTTCCATTGGTACCTGTGACACCGAACACATTAAGCTTTTTTGAAGGATAATCATAATATTTGTTCGAAAGCTGTGCCAACGCCTTAAAGGTATCTTTCACCACTACCAAAGCAGTTTTCTCCAGATCAATATCCAGTTGTTTTTCTGCTATGACCAGAGTTGCTCCACTTTCAACTGCTTTACCGGCATAATCATGACCATCCACCGTGTAGCCCCTCGTGCAGACAAATACGCTTCCTTCGGTTACTTTTCTTGAATCGACATAGATGTCTTTCACATTGGATGGTAATTCTCCATATACAGTTTTTAATTTAATACTTTCTAAAAGGTTGTATGTATTCATCTTTCGTACCCTCACATTAATTCTTAGTATGATATTGTTTCTATTTTACCTTATGAATTTGACTTTGATAAGAGAAATACCTCCTAAATTGACTAAATTCATCTTCCACCTACCTCAGTTCTTCCCGTTAGCGGCCATGTTAAAACAAAAAGCCTCCCCTATTCAGCAAAATTAAGCCGCAGGGAAGACTTCCATATTGATTATTCTTTTACCATTTTAGATTGTACATAGTGCCATAGCAGGTTTTCGGTGTGAAGAATAGACGATTCGTGCGTTCTTTCATAGGCATGTGAAGCATCGATTCCGGCACCGATCAAACCGTGTACGATATCAAATCCTGCCTTGATGGCAGCGGATGCGTCAGAACCATAATAAGGGTAGATGTCCACTTTATAGTCTATCCCATTATCTTCTGCCAGTTGAACCAGGTGTTTTCTTAATCCGTAGTGATATGGCCCGCTCGAATCTTTCGCACATATTGAGACCGTATATTCATCTGTGCACTGGCCATCGCCGATCGCTCCCATATCCACCGCCAGGTATTCTACTGTTTCCGGAGGGATATTTGAATTCCCCCCATAACCTATCTCTTCATTATTGGAAATAAGGAAATGTGTCGTATATGGAAGCACAATACCTTTTGTCTTTATTTGCCTGATCAATTCAAGCAGCATTCCTACACTTGCTTTGTCATCCAGATGGCGGGACTTGATGAATCCGCTTTCTGTGATTTCAGCGCGGGGATCGAAAGAAACAAAGTCTCCCACTTCAATTCCGAGTTCCCTTACTTCCGTTGCGTTTGTTACTTTTTCATCGATTCGGACTTCGATATTTGTTTCGTCACGCTTTGCCTCTCCCGCATTTTTATAAACATGCACGGATGTTTGATGCATGAGGATTGTCCCGCTGTATGTTTTGCCGCTGGACGTTTCAATTTGGCAATATTCACCTTCCACTGCATTCCATCTGAATCCTCCGATCATTGATAGCCTGAGGCGACCGTCTGCTTTAATTTCTTTGACCATTGCGCCTAAAGCATCCACATGAGCTGTGAGCATACGGTGGCTTAGCGTATTTTCCCCCTGGATTGTAATAATAAGAGCACCTTTACGGTTCCTTTTCATCTCAACATCAAGATCTGAAAGATGTTCTTCGACGAAACCCATGATTTGATCTGTATTACCGGATGGACTTGGAATTTCTACAAGCTCTTTAATTAATTGAATCGTTTTCGATGTATCTGGATATGTACTCATAATGACTCCCTCCCTTTACATTATTATATCGTTATACGTCACCGTTCTACAAATGAAGCTTTTCAACAACGGATGAAGAACATCCTTTTCTCATTCAACATATTTTTGTCTCAATAAACAAACGATATAGGTATGACTTGGAATAACAATGAGTGGGAGTGATTCAAAAATGGATTCTTCAATGCTGGATTCATTACCTCAAGGTAAGAAACATCCAAAAGGGCTCTATCTCTTATTCTTTACTGAGCTATGGGAGAGGTACAGCTATTACGGAATGAGGGCTCTGCTGGTCCTTTATTTAACGACTGCATTTGTGAGCGGAGGTCTTGGTGTCGAGCCTGCCCAAGCGTTATCGATTTACGGCATTTATACAGGAGCCGTTTATTTCACCCCGATATTTGGCGGTTGGTTAACCGACAAGTATATTGGATTAAGAAAAGCCATCACGATCGGCGGCTTGACAATGGCGTGCGGTGACTTCACTATTTTTCTTACCCATTCGCAAACCGGCCTTTACATCGGCTTGGCATTATTGGTCATAGGCAATGGCTTCTTTAAGCCGAATATCTCGACCCTCGTAGGTGAACTGTATCCAAGAAATGATAAACGTAAGGATGCTGCCTTTACCATTTTTTATATGGGAATAAACTTAGGGGCTTTCTTTGCACCATTAATCGCAGGATTCCTTGCTGAAGATCTTTTTTTAAGACCCCTTAATGATGGAACGATGCACTATGGATTTAAATGGGCATTTCTCGCTTCTTCATTGGGCATGATTACGGGACAATTGATATTTAGTGCATTCAGCAAAAGATATTTAGGGAATGTCGGATTGAAACCAAATAATCGATTGGTACAAGAATCCAACGAGAATCAAAATGTGCCTTTATCTCCTAAAGAAAAACAGCGTACTCGTGCAATATTGATACTCGCTTGTTTTGTAGTATTCTTCTGGGCGGGTTTTGAGCAAGCGGGTAGTTCTTTCACATTATATACTAAGAACTTCATCGACCGGGAGGTATTCGGCTATACAATTCCGGTTGCCTGGTTTCAGTCGGTCAATCCATTATTTATCATCATACTTGCCCCCATCCTGTCAGGTGTATGGTTGAAACTTTCCCAATCAAAACGTGGAGATTTAAACATGACCACGAAGATGGCATTCGGGATGATCCTTCTTGGACTGGGGTTCATGATTTTGATACCTGCCGTCATGCAGACAGGTTCCGACGAACAAAACATTGTCTCCCGGGCAAATATTATGTTCATCATATTCACCTATCTATTCCATACATTAGGTGAATTATTCTTATCTCCGGTAGGTCTTTCCCTCGTCAGTAAAGTCGCACCGGTGAAAATCGCCTCTCTATTAATGGGGGTATGGATGGCCGCTATCGGTGTCGCGAGTCTCCTCGCCGGTCAACTGGCATCACTAACAGCTACTTTGGGGTACCTTGAGATATTTGCGACTATTGGTGCGGTGGCGATACTATTAGGATTGATCCTTCTCGCCATCTCGAAGAAACTCGTAACCATGATGAAAGAAGAAAATGCATCGAGGTAAAATTAAAACCTGGAGAGGGTATCTCCAGGTTTTTGTAAAAAGTCCATATAACATATCTGACCACTATTAAATAAACGAAGCGGTTGAAACATCACCTCAATTCCTCTCAGCCACACTGCCGTTCAGCAATCCACCGATCAGCAGAATGGTGGAAGAAATGTAAAACCACACGACGAGGGTGATGACACTTCCCAACTGACCATAAAACTGTGTATAATCATTGATTTTCACATACGTTCCATATAACCATGAAACCCCCTGCCAGCCGAATGTGGCGAGCAGGGCACCAGGAAGGACATGGAGAAAGGGAATTCTCCTGCTCGGAACCACCATATAAAGAAAAATGAACAATAGAAGCATGAAAATAGAACTTAAACCCCATTTCCCAATCACCCACGCCGCACTCCAGTCTCCCTGCAGTTTCCCGCTGGCAAACCTGGCTTGCCTTATGTATTCTTCCACAACCGGAACAACCAGGGAAAAAGCAATCAAGAACATAAATCCCATCGTTAGTAATAAATCGTAAAATAAAGCGATTAAAATTGGCTTTTTTCTTTCAATTTTGTATGCCTGGTTCAAGGACCTGACCATCGACTGCACAGCCATGGACGATAACCAGAATGTGAAGAAGATTGAAATCGATAATACATCCCCCCTCTGATTATATAGAATGGTTTCAATATTCTCATGGATGATGGCATACGATTTTTCTGGTGCAAAGGGCTTGATCAGAAGTAAAACATTCGTCTCTGAAATGGGCAGATAACTCAATAAAGAAAACACGAACAATAAAAAGGGGAAAATGGATAATAACAAGTAGTATGCTAATTGTGCTGACTGATCAAAAAACCGTTCTTTGAAGAACCTGATTATGACATCTTTCGGATAAGCAATTAGTTTCATGTCGTTTTCTCCTCATTCAACAAGGATACTACTATTTTCCCCAACTTACAGAAATCAATCATTTCTGAGAGGGGATTGTTTGTTGTGGAGAATAAAAAGGATTTGACTATACTATCTAGAAGTACTTATAGTAAGCGTTTCCACACTTGCATATTGGAGCATGACAGAAAGGAAGATGAACGTGTCGGAGAAGGAAGAACAGAACCATACTATAGGTAATGAACGTGTTCATACCGATTTCATCAACAACATGACCTATGGTGACTATCTGCATCTGGACACACTATTATCCAGCCAGAAGAGATTATCCGGGCACCATGACGAAATGTTATTCATTATCATACACCAGGTCAGTGAATTATGGATGAAGCTCATTCTTCATGAATTGAGGACAAGCATCGCTTCCATAGAAGCCGGGGAATTTTCGCCTGCTTTCAAAATGCTTTCCCGTGTTTCTAAAATTCAATCTCAAATTATTCATGCCTGGGATGTATTGTCCACCCTCACCCCGGCAGAATACATTCAATTCCGGGATGACCTGGGACAGGCATCCGGATTCCAATCGTACCAATATCGAATGATCGAATTTGCATTGGGATATAAGACCACCCATGTCTTGAAAATTTATCAAAAAGACCCCGAATTATTATCTCAACTACAGGAGGCTTACAAGGCACCATCATTATATGACGTATCGATCCACGCCCTGTCAAAAGCGGGATTCAGGATCGATGAAACCGTTTTGAATCGGGACTTTACAACCCCATATAAAGAAAATGGTTCTGTTTTGTCAGCATGGACAGAAGTGTACCGGAACACAAACCAATACTGGGATTTGTATGAACTCGCAGAAAAGCTGATCGATCTCGAAGATTGGCTTCAGCAATGGAGGTTCCGTCATATGAAGACAGTGGAACGTATCATCGGACATAAAAAAGGCACTGGCGGCTCAAGCGGAGTAAGTTATCTCAAGAAAGTGCTTGATCATCAATTCTTCCCTGAACTCTGGAATGTAAGGACGAGCTTATAAAGTGAAAACCTGACTGCATTGAATCCAAGGTACTGCATGCAGAACGGAAACTGACAGGACTGCATTTATTATTTACCCGTTTTCAGCTGGTGGGATATCCTGAATATATCATTCATTCAAAAGGGGTTTTTTAAATGCCAGAACACTCATTCTTTATAAAGACAGATTGGCCGGGGATGCGCAATGATGTGGGGACGCTGAATTCCTCAACCCTGGACACCAACATCTCCATACCTCTTGAAATGGATGGCCCCGGGATCGGCACAAACCCGGATGAAATGCTTCTCGGTGCAGCATCAACCTGCTATATCATTACACTTGCTGCAATGCTTGAGAGAAGCAATGTTTCAAAAACCTCATTAACAATGGAGTCCGAGGGGATCGTTGAAATCGAGAGAGGCATCATCAGCTATAAGAAAATCATTCATTGGCCAATCCTGACCCTTTCAAAAGGATGCACGGAAAAAGAATTCAATACAGCGAAGAAATTAATAGGTAAAGCTGAGAGATCATGCATGATTTCCCGGGCCGTGAAGGGAAACGTCATCATTGAACTGGAAGAAACGGTTCTTATCGTGGACTCTGGAGAATAATTGTCTTTTCAATCCTCTCACAATCGAGTAAGATACTCGTTATCCTTTCCCCAGAATCAAATGAAAAAAGGCGTCTCTTTATAGTAGAGAAGCGCCTTTTTTCATTTGAATTTATTAAGATTCTGAGTGTACGAGTTTCACCAGCATGTGAGAAAGCATATGCTGTTCTTCTTTGCTTCCCGCTTTCCACAATTCGTGAAGTAGCTTTTCTTCTCTGTTTTTCGGTTCTTCGTGTGCCGCCAGATAGTCCCCTACTTTTTGTGCAGCTCTCGCCTGCTGCTCTTCGCTCATCCCCAGTTTATCCGCGAGTGACACTTTGTTTCCCAAGTATTCTTTGAAATGGCCGAAGTTTGATAGAATATCCTCTTTCTTATCCTCTGACATTCGCGATAATGTGTCGTCCACTTTACTTTCCATTTTGTCTGTTGATTGATTTGCCATCTGTAAAATCTCTCCTCTCTTAACTTTAGTTTCTATATTCCCGATAACGAAATATTTAAACTACAGAGAGAGCCGGATTGAAATCAATCAGATCTAAGAATAGTATACCACTCTGACTCACAAGTCATCAAAGCCGTTGGCATCCGTCGTTTTCGTATACTGCCTTGATTTCTGTTCGAAGAAATCGGTTTTGCCCAAGTCCACTTCCTGATAGGCAATGATCCATTTTAAAGGGTTGTTTTGATAACCTTCGAAAGGAAGATGGAATCCAAGCTGCTTCGCTCTTTTATTAGCCATGAATTTGATATAGTTTTCAAGTTCGGACATCAATAGACCATCAATTTCATTTCCGATGATTTCCCTCGCCCATTCAATTTCCAGATTTGCAGCTTTAGTGAATGTTGATTGACCGAATTCCCATAACTCTTTCGTTTGATACGATGGATATTCCTTCAGTATTTCCTTGAAAATCTTCTCAAACAAGCCGACGTGGAGCTGTTCATCCCTGTTAATATAATTTATCATTGTACTGGTTGCCACCATCTTCTGATTTCTGGCAAGGTTGTAGAAGAATGCAAATCCGCTGTAAAAAAATAATCCCTCTAAAATAATATCGTAAACAATCGATTTTAATAGATTCTCGACTGTCGGGGATTCTGCAAAATCGCGGTAGCCTTTCACCACGAAATCATTTCGTTTCATTAGAATCGGTTCTGTTTTCCAATAATTAAACACTTCATCCTGCTTTTGCTTAGGCACAATACTAGAAAGCACATAGCTATAGGAATGATTATGAATCACTTCCTGCTGAGCCAGTATGATCATCAGGGCGTTCAGGCTTGAATCCGTCAAGAAGTCCGCGACCTTTCCTGCATAATCAGTCTGGACACTATCCAAGAGAGCCAATAAGCCTATCACTTTCAAGAACGTGTCCTGCTCCTTCTGTGTAAGCGATTCAAATTGATTGATATCTTTGGACATATTTATTTCAAACGGTGTCCAGAAATTCCCCAGCATCCTTTTATATTTCGGGTATGCCCAAGTGAAACGAACATCATCCCAGTTTAATACATTTGAGCTTTTCCCATTGATGATGGATGTCGATTTATTGGGTGCAGAAGCGTCTAACAGCTCTCTATTTTTCAGTGTAATCATCGTTAACTTCCCCCTTATCAGCTATGACAGTTCTCACATTCTTCAATCACGGAATCTGAGGTGGACCTCACATAATACGTTGTTTTCAGACCGGATTTCCAGGCGTCGAGATGAAGAAGGAGCAGATCTTTCGCTTTTATATCATTACTGACATATAGATTGAACGAAATACCCTGGTCTATATGCCGTTGTCTTCTGCTGTTCTGTCTGATGCTCCAGTGTTGATCGATATGGTATGCCGTTTTGTAGTACCATAGCGTCTCGCTTGTGAGATCCGGTGCTGTTACAGGAATTTTATAATCCTTTTTTTCTTCAGAGTATAACAATCTGAAGAGTGGATCTATACTCGCGGTAGATCCTGCTATGAGGGAGGTGGAAGAATTCGGCGCAACGGCCATGAGATATCCATTACGCATTCCATTCAATGACACTTCCTTCTTTACTTCGTCCCAAAGCGGACCGTCATAGCCCTTTTTCACAAAATAGCTGCCAGATTCCCAGTCAGATCCTTGAAAATATGGATATGCGCCTTTCTCCTTCGCCAATTTATTACTTGCCTGGATCGTATAATAAGCAATTTCCTCGTAAAGTGAATCACAATAATCTTCTGCTTCTTCACTTTCCCATTTCATTCCTTTTACTGCAAGCAAGTGATGCCAGCCAAACGTACCCAGACCGATTCCCCTGTACCTTTCATTCGTCAGTTGTGCTTGAAGGACCGGTATATTGTTAAGGTCGATAACATTATCCAACAGCCTGACTGCAATTTCGATCACCCGGGGCAATACATTGTTCTGCACAGCCTTTGCCAGAGAAATGGAAGCAAGATTACACACTACGAAGTCTCCTGGGTGTTTATACGTAATGATTCTTCCGTCTTCAATCTTTTCTTCTTCTATAAATGTCGGACTCATGTTCTGAGCGATCTCTGTACAAAGATTGCTGCAGTATATCATGCCTTTATGAACGTTGGCATTCTGACGATTGACACTATCTCTGTAAAACATAAAGGGCGTACCCGTTTCCAGTTGGGAAATCATGATTCGTTTGAAGATGTCAATGGCCGGCACAGTTTTCCTCGAAAGTCCGGGATTTTCCACACACTGCCAATACTTTTCCCTGAACGATCCAGTACCTTTCTCCTCATCAAAATAGTCTTCCAGGGAAAAACCCATCACTTTCCTTACTTCATGCGGATCGAACAGATACCAGTCATCCCTTCTCTCCACGGCTTCCATGAATAAATCAGGAATGCAGACACCGGTAAACAAGTCATGAGTCCGCTGCCTTTCATCCCCATTGTTCAATCGAACGTCAAGAAAGGAGTGAATATCTTTATGCCACACATCCAGATAAACGGCAATTGCGCCTTGGCGCTGTCCGAGCTGATCAACAGAAACAGCCGTATTATTTAATTGCTTCATCCATGGAATGACTCCTGAACCGACCCCTTTAAAGCCTTTGATGTCACTACCCCTGCTCCGGACCTTCCCTAAATATATGCCAAGCCCTCCGCCATTTTTGCTAAGAGTCGATACATCCGTATTACTGTCAAAAATACTTCTCAGATCATCCCCTACTGTGTCGATAAAACAACTGGAGAGCTGACCGTAGCTCTTTCCAGCATTGGCTAAAGTAGGAGTTGCAACGGTCATATACAGGTTTGACAGTGCCCAATAGGCTTCTTTAATCAATGCCATCCTTTGATCCTCTTCTTCATCCATCATCAGGGTCATCGCGATGATCATAAACCTCTCCTGTGGAAGTTCGAATACGCTGCCTTCATGTGATTTCGTTAAATACCTCTCTGCCAGGGTGACTATTCCAATATAGGTGAACAATTTGTCTTTTGAAGGGTCCAGGACTGATTCCAACAGTTGTATTTCTTCCCGGCTGTACTTCTCCAGCAATCGTGGATCATACAGTTTTTTCCCGACAAGTTCATTTACTAAGTGGAAAAACGAATCATAAGGCTTTCCAGGATCAAGCCTCCTTGAGTGACTGCTGTAACGATATAGTTTTTCTAAATACAGGAATGCAGCTGCATATGTCCAACGCGGTTCTTCTGTCGAGATTCTTTCAACTGCGGATAGGATCATTTGGTGATAAAGCTGATCCTCGGTAAGCTGCGTTTTCACTTGAATGAGCCTGTCCACTTTTTCTTCAAACTCTTCCATTGTCAACTCAGGAAAATTCGACCTTAACTTCCGGCAAAGCTGCCTGGCAAGTGTTGAAGTATTTACTGTTTCAATCAGTGTCATTTCTTTATTCCTCCTGTATCAGTTCAATCCAGTTGTACGATACTAACTGCGGAAGAGGATACAAAAAAGCCCATCCTCATGATATGGACGGGCTTTTTTGAATAACGATGATATGATATAACAGACGTATGTAAGTAAAGGTATCTATTATTCTATCCTCGCATATCCTCCCAATTCCCGAAGAAGATCATACGTTATAAACGCGGCAGGTCTCCTGACTCGTGCTTCATCCTACTTTAAGGCCTTCCCATCTTTAAAAAGATAGTGGCAATACCTTATTTCGTCATCACTTACAGTTGCGGGGACAGCTCCGGAATTTCACCGGATTCCCTTTTAAGTCTTCATAGACACCGCATTTACAGATTAAACTAAATCAATATATAGTTATTTTATTTCCCACAAACACAATCTATTGTGCTCTTATCCATCATAAGATAATTCAAATGATTTATCAAGCATAGAATCTGTGTCTTTTCGAGAAAGATATTTTGAATGAACTTCTCTCCTGCAAACAAATATGCCTATAATTATCTTTTTCTGCAAAAATCCAAGAACATCTCTGTTTTGAGAGTCTCAAACACCTCTAAAAGGAAATTACATAAGTATTTCTAGTTTGTGAACGGCATCTTGAACACATATAATTCAAATAGAAGGTTGTTTGACAGTATTCTTTGGTCCCCAATATTTTTGACGGGCTGTTTACACGGTTAACCCGTTGTAAACAGCCTATTTTTTGTATGCATGAAATCCATCAGCGGCGTTTATTTGCATAAAATATTGCATCACCGGGGAAAATGACAGAATCTTGTATTTCAGTGGGATTACAAAGTGATTAAATAAAGCAAAAAGGTTTATTTTTAAATCAGAATCATATAAAATGCGCATTAAGTGATTTTTTAATCACCTCTTTGAAAGGAGACAATGATACATGAAAAAACTATTGAGTGCTTTACTGATAACAATCATGGCGATTGCCTTAGCTGCCTGCGGGGATGGAGAGGAGGCAAAAAAGCAATCTGAAGATAAACCAAAAACAGAAGAAAACAGTAAACAACAAGAAGAACAGGCTAAACAAATGGAAGAAATGCAAAAGAAAATGGATAAACAAAAAGTGGACAAGGAAAAAATCGTTGCAGTCGTAAATGATGAAGAGCTGAAGGGTGAAGAGTACAACAACATGCTTACAACTTCCCAAATGCAATACCAGCAAATGGGACAAGACCCTACAAGTGAAAAAGCTTCTGAACAAATCAAAAAACAAACGATCGACAGTCTTGTCGGCCAGACCCTTCTCATGCAGCAAGCAGACGAGAAAGGATACAAAGCCACAGACGAAGAGATCAACAAACAGCTTGAAGAAGTGAAGAAGCAATATAAGACCGATGAAGAGTTTGAGAAGGCAATGAAAGATGCAGGTTTCTCCATGGACGAATTAAAAACTCAAATCGCTGAGAACGTTAAATATACAAATTATGTAGAAAAAGAAATAAAAGTGGACGAAGTCACGGAAGACGAAATGAAGAAGTTCTATGATCAATTTGCCAGCCAGCAGGGTAAAGATCAAAAAGCTCCGAAGTATGAAGAGGTCAAACCTCAAATTAAGACCCAATTGGAACAGCAAAAGAAACAAGAAAAACTTGTACAGCACGTTGAAGAATTAAAGAAAAATGCTAAAGTAGATATTAAAATATAAATCAACTTTTTAGAACAAGTCCCAGTGTCGGGACTTGTTTTTTTGTACCTAATGTTTGTCCTTTAGGAAAAGGGGTAAAGTCCATCATACCATTACTTCATAAGCAAAGGAGTGTCCTGCATGAATAAACGTTCAAACGATCATCCGGAACAGCTTGATAATGACCATGAAGGAATACTGGATAAACATGAAAGCGAACAAAACGTGGACCCGATTCCATTGGAAGACTTAAAAAAAGAACTGCGTGAAGAAAAGAAGAAGCATCATACCAAGGATGATTCTTCCAGTGATGAATAACCTGTTTCCATTCTTTAAAAAACCCCGGACACGAATAAGTGATCCGGGGTTTCCTATTGTGAGTTTATTTATTTAACCAATCTGTATGGAATATTCCTTCCTTGTCCTTCCTCTGATACGTGTGAGCTCCAAAATAATCCCGCTGAGCTTGAAGGAGGTTTGCTGGAAGCGATTCCGAACGGTAGCTGTCGTAATAAGCTAGTGCACTCGCCAGCCCCGGAACCGGTATTCCCAATTTGATTGCTGTTGCAACTACTTCCCTTGCTTCATCCTGATAATTCTCCACTATATCTTTAAAGTAGGGATCAAGAAGTAAATTCGTCAATTCAGGATTTCGATCATAAGCTGTCTTGATTTCCTGGAGGAAGCCAGCGCGGATTATACATCCCCCCCTGAAAATCATAGAGATTTCACCCGGCTTAAGATTCCAGTTATATTCTCTGGATGATGATTGTAATTGAGCAAACCCTTGAGCATAGGAACAGATTTTACTGAGATATAGGGCTTTACGAATCATTTCGATAAACTCTTCTTTATTCTCGTTGAATTCAACGTTCTTAGGTCCTCTCAGGATTTTGCTTGCCTTCACCCTTTCTTCTTTCATAGCAGAAATAAATCTGGCAAAAACAGATTCAGTGATGATCGACAATGGCACGCCAAGCTCTAATGCAGAGATGCTGGTCCATTTACCGGTGCCTTTTTGACCAGCCGTATCAAGGATAACTTCCACCAGCGGTTTACCTGTTTCTTCATCGACCTTGGTGAAAATATCAGCAGTAATTTCGATTAAATAGCTGTCAAGCTCCCCTTCATTCCACTCATTGAAGATTTCATGCAGTTCTTCTGCCTCTAAACCGAGTACATTCTTCATTAAATAATATGCTTCACAGATCAGCTGCATATCACTGTATTCAATTCCATTATGGACCATCTTTACATAATGCCCGGAACCATCAGGTCCGATATATGTACTGCATGCATCCCCGTTAACCTTGGCTGAAATGGCTGTCAGGAATGGTTCGACCAGATCATAGGCTTCCTTTTGTCCACTAGGCATGATGGCGGGTCCGTATAGTGCTCCTTCTTCTCCCCCGGAAACACCAGCCCCGATGAAATTGATCCCTTTTTCCTCCAATGCTTTATTGCGCCTGATTGTGTCTTCAAAAAAGGCGTTACCACCGTCAATAAGGATATCCCCTTTATCTAAGTGAGGCAGCAGGGAATCAATAGCTTTATCAGTGATTTCACCTGCAGGTACCATCATCATAATTTTTCTTGGTTTTTCTAAAGCTTCTATAAATGATTCTATATTACTTGTTCCGATAAGCTGTTTTTCACTGTGTTCCCTTAGGATTTCATTTACCTTTTCATCAGTGACATCATAAATTGCGACAGAGTATCCTCTGCTCTCGAAATTCAGAGCCAGGCTTTTACCCATCACCCCTACACCGACAACGCCAATTTGTTGTTTAGACATACGATCCTTCCTTTCCTTGCTTATAAACAATTTTCACCGTATTCATTATAATACGAAATAATTTTTCTTGCAGAACTTTCACAAAAAAACTTTTTTTCAAGGGGTTATTCATTTGTTTTTGATTATCAAAAGCAAAATTTCATTAACATTCTTTCAATTAGTCGATAGTATTCATTCTTTCCTAGTGAATATTATCCCATTCAAAGTAATCAACGCCAAGTCTGCATAAGGAAGAGCGGCCCGGAAAGCCGGCCCGCCCCTGTTTTATATCTGTTAATTGGTACATTGTTATCGTGCTTTCTTCTTTATTTCTGCTTAATATTCTATAAAACCTATGATCCCAGCCGTTCAATGATAGTGGCATTTGCCATTCCGTGGCCTTCGCACATTGTCTGAAGTCCGAAACGGCCACCTGTCCTTTCAAGCTCATTCATCATCGTCACCATGATGCGAGCTCCGCTTGCCCCCAGGGGATGCCCCAGCGCAATAGCCCCTCCATTCGGATTTAACCTGGCAGGATCTGCTTTCAGTTCTTTTAACCATGCAATCGCTACTGGAGCAAATGCTTCATTTACTTCGAATACATCAATATCGTTTATTGATAATCCTGATTTGTCCAGCACCTTTCTAGTAGCAGGAATTGGTCCTGTCAACATTAACGTCGGATCAGAACCCGTGACCACTCTGGTATGGACTTTAAATCTTGCTTTCAATCCAAATTCCTCTGCTTTTTCACGGCTCATGAGGAGCAGTGCTGCTGCGCCGTCACTGATTTGACTGGAATTTCCAGCGTGAATCATCCCATCTTCCCTGAATGCAGGTTTCAGGTTGGAAAGGATATCCACAGTCGTTTCTGGTCTTGGTCCCTCATCTTTGTTAAATAGAATAGTCCCACCCTCGTTTCCCGGTACTTGGAGTGGAAGAATTTCTTCTTGAAACCGGCCATCTTTCTGTGCATTAAATGCCTTTTGATGACTTTCATATGCAAACTGATCCATTTCTTCCCTGCTGATTCCGAATTTTATCGCAATCCGTTCTGCTGACAACCCCTGGTGAATGATTTCATGCTGTCCTTTGAGAATTTCACTGAAACCGGCCCCCCCATAATTGGAACCGATCGGAACTCTTGACATATTCTCCACTCCGCCTGCAATGACGATGTCCATATCCCCGGAGAGGATTGCTTGTGCAGCAAAATGAACTGCCTGCTGGCTAGATCCGCACTGACGATCAATGGTTGTTCCCGGCACTTCAACGGGAAATCCCGCAATCAATGCTGATAACCTGGCAATATCACCAGCCTGTTCTCCTGATTGCGTCACACATCCGAGAATGACATCATCTACATATCCGGGATTCACCCCTGATTTTTTTATTAAGCCTTTAAGGATTTCACCCGCCATATCATCCGGACGTATATTTTTCAAAGCCCCGTTTCTTCTTCCAATTGCAGACCTTATCCCTTCTACTATAACTGCTTCCCTCATAAGATCCTCCTTTATAGTCCCAAATTCTTTGCAATGATTACTTTCATGATTTCATTCGTCCCTGCATAAATACTGGCCACGGGGACATCCCGGTATCTCCTGGCAATCTCATACTCTTCCATGTATCCATAGCCTCCATGAAGCTGCATGCATTCTGCAGCAATTTTTCTGGACATTTCAGTAAGTTTGAATTTTGCCATCGATACTTTAACCACTACTTCTTTTCCGTGTATGTGCTCTGAAATCAACCCATCAAGAAATGCTCTGCCCATTTCGATATCAGTTGCCATTTCGGCCATCTTAAATTGAATATGCTGGAATTGACTGATGGATTTCCCGAATGCTTCCCGTTTTTTTATATAATCCATTGCCAGAGAAAACATATGCTCAGAGGACACCTGCGCCGCAATGGCCACAACCAGCCGTTCCTGCTGAAGCTTCTTCATGAGATACTGAAATCCCTTACCTTCTTCACCTATAAGGTTCTGTACTGGAACTTTACAATCTTCGAAAATTAATTCTGCAGTGTCCTGGCAGTGCAGTCCGACCTTCTCAAGCTTCCTGCCCCTGGAGAACCCCTCTGTACCTCTTTCAATTGCTATAAGGCTGATTCCTTTATGAGCAGGAACTGCACCGGTATCAGTTTTGCATGCAACAATAACCAGGTCACAATGTATCCCGTTGGTGATAAAAGTCTTTTGTCCGTTCACAATATAATGATCACCATTCAATTTGGCGGTCGTTTTAATCCCGGCCAAGTCCGATCCCGTTCCCGGCTCCGTCATTGCAATCGCCGATATCATATTCCCTTTTGTACAGGAAGGAAGCCATCGCTTCTTCTGTTCATCTGTGCCGTATTCCGTAATATAAGGGACGACGATATCATTATGGAGCCCAACACCGATTAACCCTGAACCGACACGTTCCAATTCTTCGTTTATGATGACAGAGAATCCCCAATCCGCACCGCTGCCCCCGTATTGTTCATCAACATCCGGACAAAGAAACCCCTGCATGCCCATCTTCTCCCAAAACGACCTCGGTACAAGCCTGTCTCTTTCCCACTGTTCATAATGTGGATATGCTTCCTTCTGCAAAAACTTACGCAGTGAGCTTCGAAACATGTTATGTTCTTCTTTTAAATATGGATGATACACACGTTTCTCTCCTTTCTTGTGCAATTGATCCAAAAATGAATGACGGTCCATTCATTTTTGGGATAATTCACTTATTTGGGCTGCATGCGTATGGCTCCATCCAATCTGATTGTCTCCCCATTCAACATTGGATTTTCTATAATGGCATCTACAAGCTGTGCAAATTCTGAAGGATAGCCGAGTCTTTTCGGAAATGGAACGTTTTCCCCAAGAGAAGTTCTTGCCTCTTCAGGAAGCGAGTCAAACATAGGGGTCTGAAATAATCCGGGGGCAATCGTCATCACCCGAATTCCATCTCGTGCAAGTTCCCTTGCAATCGGAAGTGTCATTCCTGCCACTCCTGCTTTAGAAGCGCTATATGCTGCCTGCCCGATTTGCCCGTCGAATGCAGCTACGGAGGCAGTATTTATAATAAGACCTCTCTCACCACATTCATTTTTTTCATTACCCTGCATGTTTTGTGCCGCTAAACGGATGATATTAAATGTACCGATTAAATTGATTTCAATCACTTTTGAGAATAGATCAAGAGAGTGAACACCTTTCCTGCCGGACACCTTTGAAGGGGGAGCAATCCCGGCACAGTTGACTACCGTATTGATACATCCAAAAGAATCAATGGCGTTCATCATCGCCGCTTCCACATCTTTTTCACTTGTCACATCGGTATAGTGAAATCCTACACTGCCTCCTAATTCACTTTCCAGCCTTCTTCCCTTCTCTTCGTCGATATCTAATATAAATGCCTTTGCCCCTTTACCTACCAGGCTCCTGACAGTGGCTTCACCTAATCCCGAGGAACCTCCTGTTACAATCGCCACGCAATCGTTTATTCTCATTATCCTAGCCTCCATTAATGGGTATACCTTCATTTTATCTTTGTAACAAATAAAAAGAAATAATTTTAGGAAAATTCTGTTTATTTATCTCATAAAAAAACAGACTCATCAAAATGATGAGCCTGTTTTGGAAGTTTGGTATCAATTATTTCTTAACAACGTTAGCTGCTTGTGGTCCACGAGCACCTTGTTCGATGTCGAAAGAAACTTCTTGACCTTCGTCAAGTGATTTGAAACCTTCACCTTGGATCGCTGAGAAATGTACGAATACATCGTCTCCACCTTCTACTTCGATGAATCCAAAACCTTTTTCTGCGTTAAACCATTTTACTTTACCATTTTCCATGAAAAATGCCTCCTAGTGTGTGCTTACCACACAATGTATTACTATTCTTGCGATATCAGGTGAAAACCAAATCTTGTTCTTCCCTCGTATACCGGACAAAAATAATTCTTCTATAGAATAACAGGATTTTCTGAAATAATCAAGTCAACAAAACCATGCTTTATAAAGTCAGACGACTTACAATCATTCAATTTGAATTCACCCTATTTTCTTATGAATGAATTTTATGTGGTATAATAAAAGCAGTTGAAAGGAAGTGTAATATGAAATCCACCAAAAGCTTGTTTAGTAATGGATCTGCTGTCACGATAAAAGAAACCGGCGAAACGGTAACCATCTTAAAATCCCAGTACGTTAAAAACATGAAACGCTACTCATATATCGTCAAAGAACATCCCGGAACATTTTTCTTTGAAGAAGAATTAACTTCGGATGAATGATAAAACTGCAGACGGCCGTCTGCAGTTTTTCATTTGTGTGTAAGCAGATATCTTTCCCCCTATTTATAGCCATTTACATAAATCTCACGAAAAAAGCCGCGACCCAATGTACATTGGTTTCGCGGCTTTTCATATTTATCCAGATGCAGAGCCCATCGATAGGTTTCGGTACGAACATGGTTCTGCGCTTTTTTCTTAATGACCTGTGAGGGACTTGAACCCCCGACCCCCACCCTGTCAAGGTGATGCTCTCCCAGCTGAGCTAACAGATCTTATTAGAACTACATATTTTATTATAGCTTGGATGACGGAAATGTCAATCATTTTTTGTATATCTGTATACAAGAACAAACGTTCGAATATAATGATAATACTTCGAGAAAGGATGATAAGGATGAGCAAACTCTTGACTCGTTCGTTAATAGAACAGTCTCCGATTGAAATCATATACATGCCCCATCATAATCAGCTCTCAAAAAGGAAGATCACTGTCAAGAAAGTGAATTTTGACAGCATTATCGCTTATTGTTTCCTAAGACAGCAATTCAGAACTTTTCGATTAGAACATATTTTAGCTGCATATCCATTACTAAATAATAGAAAGACTTTACGAAAACAGCTAAAAAAAGAAGGCGAACATTGAAGTCCACCCTCTTTCATGATTAAGCTGTTGCTTGTTTTGGCCGTTTATCCTCTCTTTTGACGAAGAATTGGATTGCCAATAATATTCCGAATGAAATTAGACCGATTGTATCGGTCATTCCTTCTGGATAAATCAGCATCAGACCCGCTGCCACCAGGAGGAATCGTTCAATCACATATAATCTGCGGTACCAATAACCGATCATCCCCGCACCGATGGCAATCATACCCGTTATCGCTGTGAAAATTACCCATAATAATCTTGGTATGGTCGTATCGATCATAAGCAATTCAGGTGAAAGCACGAACATATACGGTATGATAAAGGCTGCGATTGCCAATTTTGCTGAATTGACTCCGGTCCTTATCGGTTCTCCTCCTGATACCCCCGCTGCAGCAAATGCCGCCAGTGCAACTGGTGGTGTGATATCGGCAATGATACCAAAATAGAAAACAAATAAATGAGCTGACAGCTCAGGTGCCCCTAATAAAATGATTGCCGGAGCAGCGATTGTTGATGTTATGACATAATTCGCTGTAGTAGGTGATCCCATTCCGAGCACGATCGATGCAATCATGGTAAAGAATAACGTGAGAAGAAGTTTACCTTGAGCAGAATTAGTTAAATCAGCTGCCAGGTCAACGAGTCCGTTTGCTAATGTTAATCCTAATCCCGTCTTGGTCACCACACCTACAATAATGCCTGCTGCTGCGGTTGCAACTGCCACTGAAAGTGCAGTTCTTGCACCATCAACCAAAGCATCAACTGCATCTTTGAACCCGATCCTGGTATCTTTGCGGATCGCACTGATTGCGATGGTCGCAACGATTGACCAAAGTGCCGCTCTCATAACACTCATCCCGCTAACAAGAAGAATGATGACTGTCAAAATCGGAAGAAGCAGATAAATCTTTTTCAGTACTTCTTTCCGGTTGGGCATTTCTTCATCTTCAAGTCCGCGTAATCCTAAACGCTTTGCTTCAAAGTGAGTCATGATCCAAATACCTGTGAAGTACAGTACGGCAGGAATGGCTGCCGCTTTCGCGATATCCCAATAAGAGATCCCGCCGATGAACTCGACCATCAGGAATGCAGCTGCCCCCATGATCGGCGGCATTAACTGCCCGCCGGTCGATGCGGCAGCTTCTACTCCCCCGGCAAACTCCTTCTTGTATCCGAGTTTTTTCATCATCGGAATTGTAAAGGAACCGGAAGTTACCACGTTTGCAACCGAACTACCGCTGATGGTTCCCTGGAGGGCACTCGAGAATATGGCAACCTTTGCCGGTCCACCGGTACGCTTACCTGCAATGGAAACAGCAAGATCGTTAAAATATTGACCTACTCCAGTTTTCACGAGAAATGCTCCGAATAACAGGAATAAGAAGATAAATGTTGCCGATACATAAAGAGGGGTACCAAGAATCCCTTCCGACGTAAAGAACATCGTTTTGACAATATCGTCCCAATCATACCCCCTATGTGCAAGGAATCCCGGCATTTGTCTTCCATAATACATATACAGAAGGAAAGCAGAAGAAATGATCGTGATCGGCATACCGACCGCTCGCCTTGTTGCTTCAAGCACCAAAAAGATTGCAGCAAGCCCGACGTAAAAGTCGAGGCTCGTCATTATGCCAACCCGGCTTACGATATCGTCCTGCATGATCGGCCAGTAAGCGCCGATCCCCACAGAGATTGCTGCTAAAACGATATCATACCAAGCGAGTTTATTCTTTTTAAGATTTTTTTTCCTCGCAGGGAAAAGAAGAAAGACAAGTGATAACGCGAACCCTAAGTGTATGGATAACAATAATTGCCTTGGGATGAATTGAAAAATGGATGCAGTTAATTGAAATAATGAGAATGCCAATAAACCAAAGAAAATGATCCATTTAAACATGCCATGTTCCAATTTTCTCGTTGAAGATTCAGGGTCGTATTTTTCTAATAATTCTTGTTGTTGTTCTGCAGTAAGTGATTCGAACTTTTTATCCTTTTCCAACAACAATCACTCCTTTCCATTTGTTGAATAATGATACCTTTTTATATTGGACTCTTACGACAGAGCCCTCTTTGAAATAATTTTTCAGGGGATACACTTTATTGTCATAGACAAGCCGGTGATTGGCAACCACTTGTCCAAGTCGAATATCGATATAAGGGAATTTCTTATCCATATTCGAAATAAGATATCTTCCGTCCTCTGTCCTTTCGAATATTTCTTCGCCTACTGCATTTGATGGCATCCCAATTGCTGTATCTTCATATAAGAGGCTGGTCTGCTGAATGTCATCTGAAGATGTTTGGCGGTAAATCTCCTCTACCTCTGAAAGGTGTATTGAATGTGTATAGCGGATTGAGAAGGTTTTATTTTTACTGATCGAGAAATATGCGGGATTTCCTTCACCATTTCTTGGTTCCATCACAAGGACAGTCTGCAAAGGAAGAAAGACGAATAATATAAGAAAAAAGAGAGTGACCCCGATTACGTATTTCACTTTCATAAAGAACTCCACCGTTTCTATTTCTTCAAAACAAAAGAATAGACCGTGATAAGCGGCCTATCCTTTGTACATTCACAGGTGATTTATTATTCTGCTGAAATACCTTTTTCATCAAAGTATTTCTTTGCACCTGGATGCATTTCGATTCCCATACCTTTTAAGCCATTTTCAGCTTTGATAAGTTCACCTTTGGCGTGAGTAATCTGATCTGTATTTTCAAAGATTGCTTTTGTTACATCATAGATGACATCTTCTGAAATGTCGGCATTTGTAACTAACATAGCTCGGACTGCAACAGTCGGGATTGCCTGCTCAACTTTACTGTAAGTACCTGCAGGGATTTCGTCCGCTGCATAGTAAGGATACTTTTCAATCAGTTCTTCAGCTTTCGCCTGTTCTACTGGTACGATTGTGATATCCTCTGTTGCTGCCAGTCCTTCAACGGCACCGGTTGGAGTACCAGACGTGATGAATGCAGCATCAATGGTTCCGTCCTGTATTCCTGTTGTTGAATCATCGAAAGATAAGTTGCGCGCTTCAAGATCTTCCACTTTTAAACCATGGATTTCAAGGATCTGTTCAGCGTTAAGCAAAGTTCCTGACCCGGCTTCACCTACTGAAACAACTTTCCCTTTCAAATCTTCAACTGATTTGATACCGGAATCCTTCGTTGTCACAATTTGAATTGTTTCTGGGTATAACGTGGCTATACCGCGTGCATTTTCAACTTTATTATCAGAAAACATTTGAGTTCCTTCAGAAGCGTATGCTGCAATATCCGTTTGTGTGAATGCAATTTCAGTTTTTCCATCTTTGATTGAAGCCATGTTCTCAGCTGACGCTCCTGATGTTGAAGCTGATGCTTTGATACCGGTTTCATCTTCAATGATCTTGGCAAAGGTACCACCAAGCGGGTAATATGTACCACCCGTTCCGCCTGTAGCAATTCCGATGAAGTCAACTTTCTCATCTCCATCAGAACTACCACCGCCTGCTCCGCCTCCACATGCTGCCAATACGGCAGATAAAATGAGAAGAAGGGCAGTGCTTAAGAATAAACTGCGTTTTTTCATAGTCTAATCCCCCTATTAAATTTTCTACTTTCCCGTAATCAATTGTATCATATCCTGTAACATTCTTGTCAAACAGGATACATAAACTTATAAACTTTTTCATAAAAAAACTTTTTTGTCATATTATCCCCTCCCGCAACTTCATGTTTACCAAGTATTTTCATCATACAGCAAATTTGACAGATGCATGCAAAATGTATAAACCGCTTTCAAACAGGACATGCCGTTTCACTCCACAAAGATAAATGTCCACATAAAAAAGACTGAAGAAACAAAAACGCTCCTTCAGCCGACCTGTTATATATCAGATTTAACCTATTAATTCTTCATCTTCAACTTGCTTCTTATCTTCCGTTGTGATATTTTCTTCTTCATCCCTGAGGCTGTGGGCGATCCTTGAAGATGCGTTAGCAGCGATACTTGCAACGATGTCATCCAGGAAAGTGTGGATTCCTTTTCCTTTTTTCGTATCAAGATCATGAATGATCCCGATTTTGTTCTTATCCAGGTGACCGAAAGTTGTAACAGCTATAGAGCCATATCCCAATGCTGCACCGAGGGCGATGGTTTCATCCACCCCAAAAAGACCTTCATCGGTTTCAACGATCGATTGCAGGGGTTCGGAAAGCATTTTCTTTTCAGCCATCTGATCCAGCTCCACCCCAACTAAAATGGCATGCTGTATTTCTCTTTTTAATAAAACCTTTTTAACACTTTCAATACAGTCGGCCAACTTTAACTCCTTATGATAAGGAAACTGCATTTCATATACAATGTCCGCAATATCTTCTATCGTGACACCTCTCTCATGAAGTTTATTGATGGCGGCTTTAGTGACTTCCTTTGAATGTATCGGTTTATGCATGGTTTGAGCTCCTTTCTTACTGAACCTGTAACTTGAATTATAACATTTTTTCGAATATTCTCATCCTGATCTGCTTAAAGGATTTAACAGGGAGATTATGATACAATCGTTTTTGTAAACGTTATCGAAAGAATCAGGAGGGTTTTACATGAATGTTAATAGAGGCAAGGTAACCGAATTAAACCTCTATAGTAAAGAATTAAATGAAGAGTTGAAAATGCTGGTCTATCTGCCGGCCACTTTTTCCCCCCTATATAAATATTCATTATTGATTGCCCAAGATGGAAAAGACTATTTTCAACTTGGAAGAATACCCCGCTTAGCTGATGAATTACTCGGCAATAAAGAAATAGAAAACATGATCATCGTTGGTGTTCCCTATAAAAGTGTAGAAGACCGGAGAAGAAAATATCATCCTTACGGGGAAGAAAACGATGCATATATCCGTTTCCTTGCTCATGAACTAGTCCCCTATTTGGATGAACACTTTCCTACCTACCACATGGGGATGGGCAGGGCTCTCATTGGAGATTCATTAGGTGCTACCGTTTCACTCATGACTGCTTTGAAATATCCCAACACATTTGGCAAAGTAATACTGCAATCTCCACTTGTAAATGATAAAGTGCTCGATGAAGTTGAAGACTTCCCACACCCTCACTTGCTTCAGATCTACCATGTAATCGGCAAAGATGAAACGGAAGTGAAGACAACAAATGGAGAGGTGAAAGACTTTTTAACACCAAACCGGGAACTTCATGAGTTATTCATTGAAAAGAAATACACTGCTTTCTACGAAGAATTCGACGGCGGTCACACATGGAAATACTGGCAGCCCGATTTAAAACGTGCATTATCCATGATGTTTCGTTAATTCTCTACTTTAACAATTGATTTTGGGCGAACTTCCCTTCCGTTCGCCCTATATTAAATTTTTGAAAAATTTGCTATACTATATTAAAAGGTTTTCAAGAGATAGTATTCAGAGGAGGATTGAAGAAAATGAATTTTGGCATCGTCATTTTTCCATCAAAAAAGCTTCAAGATATGGCAAACTCTTATCGTAAACGTTACGATCCTCATTACGCCTTGATCCCGCCGCATTTAACACTCAAAAATGTGTTTTCTGCCGATAACGATCAAATCAAAGGTATCGCGGATAAACTGAGAAACATCGCAAAGAACTATGATCCGTTTAATTTAAAGGTCTACAAAGTTAGCTCGTTTCAGCCTGTAAATAATGTTATTTATTTCAAAGTTGAATCTACACCTGAATTAGAAGGCCTTCATAACGATATGCACAAAAGGGATTTCTTGAACGATGAACCCGAATTCGCATTTGTACCGCACATCACAATTGCACAAAAGCTTTCGAATGATGAACATTCGGATATTTATGGTTCTCTTCGCATGCTCGGTGTCGATCATGAAGAAACAGTAGACCGTTTCCATGTATTGTATCAATTAGAAAATGGTTCCTGGACCGTTTATGAAACAATCCGTCTCGGAAAGGAATAATAGCATTGAGAGTTGAAATCGCTAAATCAGAAACACAGCTGGAAGACGTTTTTCAAGTGAGGAAAACTGTTTTTGTAAAAGAACAGAACGTGCCGATGGAAGAAGAAATTGATGAATTCGAAAATAAATCCACCCACTTTCTTCTTTACGATGGTGATTTTCCAGCAGGTGCCGGCAGATTCCGTATACTGGATGGTATTGGAAAAGTGGAAAGAATCTGTGTCCTAAAGACTGTCCGCGGGAAAGGTGCCGGCAGGGAAATCATGCAGGCCATTGAACAATACGCTGCTGAAAAAAACATTCCGAAACTTAAGTTACATGCACAAACCTATGCCATCCCTTTTTATGAAGGATTAGGTTATCAGATTGTTTCAGAGGAATTCATGGATGCCGGGATCCCCCATAAGACCATGATCAAAACAATGTCTTAAACCATATTCAAGCAATAAAAAGGTCAAACTCCGCTATTTTGCGGCAGTTTGATCTTTTTATTTTGCCAAGGAATAAAAATAGGCGTTCCCTGAAGTATAAACACAACCCAACTGGACGATAATGATGAAATATTTGGGGAGGGGGATTCCTATGGAGCTTATGTCAATAGCCGTGGAACTAATCGTTGGCTATTTTGCCCTTTTAATTTTGACGAAAATATTAGGAAAAACACAAATAACACAAATCTCCGCATTCGATTTCATATCTGCTTTAATCTTAGGAGAGTTGGTTGGAAATTCCCTTTATGATAAGGAATTAAGCGTGTGGCCAATCCTGGCCGCTATCTTTATCTGGGGTTCCTTAATATTCACCACTGAATTTTTCACACAAAAAAACAGACGCTTTCGCCATATATTGGAAGGGACGCCTGCAATTGTTATAAATAAAGGAAAAATAGACTTTAAACAATTAAAGAAGAATCATCTCGATTTAAACCAGCTTCAGCACTTACTCAGGGCGAAAGACATCTTTTCAGTTCGTGAATGCGAGTACGCCCTGTTGGAATCGAATGGGACACTGAGCGTCCTGAAAAAACCGATGTATGCTAATGTTCAGCGGGCAGACCTTAATCTAGGGTCAAAACTCGCCAGTCTTCCGTTGTCATTGATTCTGGACGGGGAGGTAATTTATGATAATCTGAGTCTCGTTCAACTGCAAGAAGATTGGCTGCTAAGGGAAATCAACAATCACGGTTTCCAATCAGCAAAGGAAGTCTTGTATGCCGAATGGAAAGAAGGTGAAAGTTTACTGGTTCAAGGGTATTAGTGTTCCGCCACCACTTTCGGTTCATTGTCTGCCAACAGGAAGCGTACCCTTCCCTGACGTATGAGACTGGCAATATAAGCTGTTACAGTAGTGCGGAACAAAAGCCATTGTCCCATGTTTTTTACATGGATGTTATGCAAGGTAAGAAATTCTTTTGTAAGATTTTCTACCGTTTCACCCTCCCGCTTACTCTCAATCAGCTGGTAAAGAGCTTTGAGTTTATCTTCGTGGACGTTTATATTTTCCATGACGATTTCATGAAAATGTTCAGAATATGGCCCATGGCCGGGTATCGCTCCTTTACAACGTATGTGAAGGAGTCTTTCCAATGATTCAAGTGTGTTGTCTGCATCAACGATAAAAGGAATAACATGCTTGTTCAGCGCTTCATGTCCAAAATAACTATCTGCTGCATATAAAATTTCTTCGACCAGGACTCCTGCCTGTGAGTATGAATGCCCTGGTAAATCTATGACTTCCACAGTGAAAGGGCCGATGACATTCTCCCCCGGCACTATCACGTAATCCACACTGACAGGTGGACCCTCAAGGAACTTGTTCCTTAATTCTTCAATCGGGTAAGCACCGCCGAAAAGATAAATCGGTTCCAAGATCGGATTTTCTATGATTGCAGCTTCAAGGAGAGGTGCATACACAGGAATGTTCAAGCTTTTCTTTAAATAGGATGCGCCACCGAAATGATCTGCATGAGCATGGGTAATCAAACAGTAATCCAACGGCAGATCCAGTTGCTTTAATTGTTTTAAGACTTTTTTTATGGCAGAGTCATCAAGACCGGCATCTATGAGGAGTCCTCTGCCGTCTTTCTGACAATAGCCGATATTCACCGCACCGGTGAAGGCATAACAGTGATCCGTAAATTGTTGAAGCTTCAATTTTTCACCCCCTTGGTACTAACGGAATGTATTCTTATGCTTTTCTGGCCTGAACAAAGCCCTTCCGCTTTTCTATTTGTCCAGCTCCGGCGGCTAGAGGCTCGAGACATAAGCCATGTCAGCCAAAAAGGCAAAGTGCGCCTTTGTGGCTGTCCTGTCTTACGCTTGTCGCCTCTGAATGAGCCGCCTCCGCTTTTCTATTGTCCAGCTCCGGCGGCTAGAGGCTCGAGACATAAGTCATGCCAGCCAAAAAGGCAAAGTGCGCCTTTGTGGCTGCCCTGTCTTATGCTTGTCGCCTCTGAACGAGCCGCCTCCGCTTTTCTATTGTCCAGCTCCAGGGCTTAGAGGCACATGACATAAGCCAAACCGATCAAGAAGGCAAAGAACGCCTTCATGCCCGGTTCGCCTTATGCCACCCGCCTCTGACCAAAGCCCTTCCGCTTTTCTTTATACATATTCGTTAAAGTTGGCCCCTTTCCCTGTTACTTGTGCTAATAATTCGGTGGTGATGATTGGTTTTTGGGATTTTTTTATGTGGTAAGTCGGAGCATTCTTGCCGCGCTTTATTTCCGGGTGGGCATGTATTTCTTCGTGATCGGTCTGTTTTGATTTATTTTTCAAAGCTGTAACGGGTTGTACGGGGAAAAATCGATACGGATGTTTTTCTATTTTCATATCTCTTTCTTGATATTGTTTATATTGATGGTGTGGTATTGGTGCGATATAACCCATTCATATAACCTCCTTGTATTGGCTTTTTACCCTGATATATGTATGATTGAAACTTCATGAAAAAAATAGAACACCAAACACCGCTAATGATTTGATTGCAAAAGCGGGAATCTGGAAAAAACAAATTAATGATCATTACTACGGAAAATAAAAAGAGAATTAACATAAAGTACGAAGAATTCCGTGCTTTTATGTCCATTCTCTTCGAAAAAAATTATTTTTTTCCTTTATTCAGCATATTTGAAATGGTACCGAAATCCAATTGTTTCCCATCGTTCACAATTGATTGGACTATTTTATCTTCCATTTCTTGATTGACAGGTTTCTTTGCAATTTTAGATACCCGTTTAATGACACTTCTCACAGTTGCTTCATCTTTGAAATTTGCATTTTGCAATGAGTTGGCAAGCTCTAACACTTCGTTCATGTTGACGCCTGTCTTTTGCTCGAGATTTTTGAAAAAGTTGTTGTTCATGAGTAACACGCCTCCTTTTTAACTATAAGCATCATATGTAAAAAAGCGGAGAGCGTGATTATTCATGTAAAAAAAGACAGAATCTCTCTAGTCGAGGATTCCGTCTCATTTTTGCTCCCGATTAGCAGAAGCTGGCACCAACAATTATCAACAAGATGAATAAGACGACGATTAACACAAATGTAGATCCATAACCTCCGCCGCCATATCCGCAGCCGCCATAACCATATCCACCATATCCGTAAGGCATTTAGCATCACCTCACTTTACCTTTAGTCATTTATAACATATGTAAGTGAGAGTTGATCCGTATGGGCTTTTTTTTATTTTATTGTGGCTTTGTCCAATTATAAAGATCGAAGGTAAGATTCCCTTCACTGTCTGCCTGTGCCAAAAATATTGCATCGACACTTAACTGCCTCTTTGATAGTTCTTTAATAAGCCATGGCTTTGGAAATCCGATTTCATTCAATGCCTCTTCATCAATTTTCCCATCGGAAATCACTGCTTGAGGGGGAGTTGATGCCTGAAGGTCGAATGACATATCCTCTTTTAGAAGGGGTTGTTTATTTTTCTTCAGCATTACGCTCAGATCCCCGTTTGTATCTAACGTGGCAAATTCTACATCCGCTGCCCGGAATACATCTTTTTTCCGAAGTTGCTCAAGCAGCTCATCAACCGAATACTTTTCTTTCCGCAAGGCTCTTTCATCGATTTGTCCATCTTTGATAAAAATGGATGGTGTGCCTTCGGCAAATCTTCTGAATTTGCTGCTTTTCAAAGACAAGATAGAGAATAGCAGTGGAAATAAGAACCACAGTAAAATGCTCATAAGTCCTTCACCCAGCGGTACATCGAGATCCATTGAGAGTGTGCCGGCTATGCTGCCTACTGTTATGCCTGTAATATACTCAAAAAACGATAATTTTGACAATTGTTTTTTGCCGAGTAATTTTGTAATGATAAACAAAGAAAGAAGAATAAACGAGCTTCTTACTGCTACTTGCAAGTATTCAGGCATTTCTATTTCCTCCCATTACCCCTTTGGATTAAAAAGGAGCGCACCTATGAAGCCAAACACGATTGCAGCAGATATACCGGAACTTGTTACCTCGAACATCCCTGTTAACACTCCCACCAGCCCGTGTTCCTGTGATTCCTGCATCGCACCGTTAACAAGGGCATTGCCAAAGCTGGTGATCGGGATCGTCGCACCAGCCCCTGCAAAATCGATAAGCGGTTCATATAATCCAAATCCTGAAAGTATGGCGCCAGCAACCACCATCAGACTTAATGTGTGTGCGGGTGTCAATTTCGCTACATCAAACATTAACTGACCAATGACACAAATGATTCCACCGATCACAAATGACCAAAAAAACATCGCAATCATTTTACGATTCCTCCTTTACATTACGAAAATTCTATGGACACGGCATGGGCAATACATGGGATCGTCTCTCCTTGTTGGAAGGTAAGAGGCGAGAGCAGTGCACCTGTTGCGACCACCAATATCCGTTTATAAGTGCCTTTCTTCATCTCGTTAAGCAGGTGGCCGTATAGAACGGTGGCCGAGCACCCTGGGCCGCTTGCTCCCGATTGGACCTGCTGATCCTCTCCATATATGAGTAATCCGCAATCCTTATATTGCTGTTCGGTCAGGGTAAAGCCCTTCTCCTTCAGTATTTCCATCGCTGTCTGCCTTCCAATTGCAGCAAGATCTCCGGTTACAATTAAATCGTAGTAAGAAGGATCTCTTCCTAAATCTTGAAAGTGAGCGGAAATTGTATCTGCTGCCGCCGGTGCCATCGCGCCGCCCATATTGAAAGGATCTGATAATCCAAGATCAATCACTTTTCCTATTGTTGCGGATGTCACTCTCGGTGCAGGTGTTGTCTGGCCGGCACCATTCCCCACCAAGGCATACCCGGCGCCAGTTACCGTCCATTGAGCCGTTGGAGGCTTTTGGCCGCCGTATTCCGTCGGATATCGAAACTGCTTTTCTGTAGCTGAATTATGACTCGACGCACCCGTCATCACTTTTTCAGCACCTTGATAATTCACCAGAAATGCGGCCAGTGCCAATCCTTCCATTGAAGTGGAACATGCACCGAATAGACCGAAATATGGAAATGAATAGGTCCGTGCGGCGAAGCTTGAAGGAGTTATTTGATTGATCAGGTCACCGGTCAGGAAGAATTGCACATCCTCCTTTTGAAGGGATTGCTTCTCCAGTGCTATTTGCACCGCATCTTCAATTAGAGTTCGGTTCGCTTTTTCATAAGTGTCTTGACCCATCCACAAATCGTCGTAAAATCGGTCAAAGTCTGACGCCAACTTTCCTTTTTTTTCAAAAGGGCCGCCAACCACACCGGTGGAGAGAATAGCAGGCTGCGCCTTAAAGACCCATGATCTTGATCCCTTAAGCATTAAATCACTCCCCATTGAATTAATAAAGTCTTAATTAAAGCAACCACAAAAGCAGCAAATACTCCAAAAACGATGACAGAACCGGCAAGTTTAAAGATATTCCCCCCCACACCCAAAACATAACCTTCTGTTTTATGTTCGATTGCTGCTGAAATCACCGCATTACCAAAGCCCGTTACAGGAACAGCACTTCCAGCTCCTCCGAATTGCCCAAGATGATCATATATGCCGAACCCGGTAAGAAGCATGGAAAAAAAGACCATTGTAGCCACTGTGGGGTTCCCGGCTGTTTGCTCGGTGAAATTAAAGAAATAGATATAGTAATAACTTACAGCCTGCCCAACAAGACAAATGGCTCCCCCCACGAAAAATGCTTTTATCACATTTTTCAAAAGTGGTCTTTTTGTTTCATATTGTTTTTCTAGTTTTTCATATTTCTGTTGTTCGGGGGTTTTTGGTGTTTTTCCCACTGCTAATTCCTCCTACGTCTTTTCTTTTTGAAGTTCGATGATATCCTTGAATTCCTTTTCAGCCTCTTTTTTAGAAATCGACTTATGCTGAATTTTTTCTTTTAATCGGACAGTTTCCAGAAAAATCTTATAGTCACTTGATAAAATAAAATCTTCACCTGGATATTTTCCCTCGAGATATTTCTCCATATCCTTTTCGATCTTCTTCATTTTAAATCGCTGCAGGTGCTTCACTTTGTAAACGACCAGCGTTTCTTCTTTACTCTGAATGACCGCTACATCATAAAGCTCTTTCTTCTTGGCCAGTTCCTTTTTAATCGCATGGCCGAAACTATCCGTTTCAGGATGATCCACCAGTTCAACAGGCGCCGGATCAGTTGTCTTAAGGAGGGCGGTTTTGCTATCCTTGCCATCTTCCTTATTAGAGCAGCCGGCAATCAGTATGCAGGAGATAAGTCCAGCAAATAAACAATTTTTCATACAAGATCCCTCATTTTTTTTTATACTCACCCCTTATTTTTTTCTTAAAGTCTAATTTTATGAAAAAAAAAAAGACTGCTCTTTAAGAGCAATCTAATTTTTCTTTGTTTTCGAGCCGCAGCCGCATCCTCCTTTTTTCTTCTTATTAGTAGTAGCAGTTGTTGATTTAATCACGTTATTTACAGAGGTTCTTCTCAAATGTATTCCTCCTTTAGCATGAAGTTGATTCATTATATGTTAAAGGAAGCGTGCTTGTTTCCACTAATTACCTAACCGGCATCTCTATTCCAATACTGGACAGCAGCTTCTATTATTGCAGCTACACCTGCAACAGCAAGTAAAGTAATGAACGGGCCGAAAATGAGAGGAAGCCATAAGTAACCTCCGTATAAAAACATACTCACCCATATTCCAGTACACCAATAACAAGATAATAATTGCCCTAAAAAACCTTTCACCCCGCCTGTTTTTGGAATGAGATATATTTCTTCTACACCATTTTCCTCCTCCTTTAACTCATCAAAAAAAGGCGCTCTCATAAATTCTGTGATTTTATCAAATACCATCAGATGTGTCATACGGAATATAGCAAACCCAAGAGCTATGAGCTGTACCATTGTAATTTCCATCTGAGATCCCCCTTTCTCCCAATGTAAATTATACAAGCCCAAATTTTTAAAAGAGGGCAGATGTCCGTTACCTAATTGCCTATCCTACAATATGTTAGTAATGTAAATGAAATTCATTTTAAGGAGGAACTTTATATGGGTTGCGGAAGAGATAGAGATTTTGATAAAAAAGATCTCGGCTGTGTATGTCAAGCAGTTCGCGCTATTAAGGATATTCAAGACGCTGGTGACGATTGCAACGAATGCCGTAATGATTGTTTCCTTGAGCCACTGGGAACGATGGTTAGCCCTGCTCATCGTGTAAACACCCGTATCTTCAAGCTTTATTTGAAGAATGGTGACACATTCAAAGCACACATCAAAGGCAAACCTTGGAAATCCCCATTTTTCCGGGTTAAAGAAATATTCGATAACTGCTGTGCTACTTTGCAAGTATTGAAGCCTGAGCACCATGGGGGTCACAGCGACGGCAGAGGCGATGGCAGAAGCGATGGCAGAGGCGACGGCAGAGGCGACGGCAAAGGCGACGGTCGACGTGACGGCAGACACGACGGCAGACACGACGATTTCGATGAAGCAGAAGGCATGATGAGCGAGTGGGAATTGACAGGCGACTGTATCACTGTCGATCTAGATTGCTTCTGTGCGATTCAATGTATCAAAGATGTATTTGTTGACTTGTGTGAAGATTAATCAGCTTGGAAACAGCAAAGTTTAAAGGTGAAAGAAGCCAGCCGGGAATCCCCGCCTGGCTTCTTTTAGTGTAAGCCTATCATCTTGATGGACTTCAAAGATTCTTTTGCAATCGTCACTTCTTCTCCCTGAAACGTTTTAACTTTTATTACATGAACATTTTTTAAGGAAAGCACACCTTTATATGAGAAAGTATCTGTGCAGAACTCACATGGAAACGGTGCTTTGCCGTTGATACTGTCAGATATATAATCCAGTTTTTCTTCCAGGTTCAGTTCTTTGAAAGGTTTCAGTCTTCTGAAGGAGTATGCTGCTGACCTTGGCTCCTCTGTTTCAGTCTTTGTTTGTGGCTGTATATCCTCAATTGATTCTTTCCCATATGTTTTTTCATTCCTATTTTCAGCAACACGTTGCTTTTCTGAATCAAGTTCAACTGATTGGTTCGGGATATTTTCTTTTTTCTCTTTTGGCTTTGTTGAACGGTAGGTCACTTGCATATTCCCTTTTACTTCTTGAAGCTTAGGCTGCTGAATATATAACAGTGGTTCCTTGCTTATTGCTTTTTCTTTTTTCATGGTGCACACCTCCAATTCATCTCCACTTTTATATGTATGCAATAAGTGCATGTCAGTTTCGTTTTTTAGATGAAGAAGATTTTTTGAGACACCATATATGTTGAGTATTCAAAAATCCCGCTGACTGTGTTTGGTCAGCGGGATTTCATCTGAATAGCAGTGATTAACCAAGAATATGGTATCCTGAGTCAACGTGGAGGTTTTCACCTGTGATTCCTCTTGAGAGGTCGCTGAATAAGAATACAGCGGTGTCTCCAACCTCTTCTTGCGTTGTGTTGCGGCGCAGCGGAGCACGTTCTTCGATTTCTTTTAGAATCGAGTTGAAGTCGCCGACCCCTTTTGCGGATAGTGTACGGATTGGACCTGCAGAAATGGCATTCACACGAATTCCGTGCTTGCCGAGATCACTTGCAAGGTATTTTACACTAGCTTCAAGCGATGCCTTTGCGACACCCATGACGTTATAGTTCTGCATCACTCTTTCCCCGCCTAAGTAGGTCATGGATACGATGCTTCCACCCTCGGTCATTAAATCTTTTGCGACTTTCGCTACAGCCGTTAAAGAATAAGAACTGATATTATGTGCAAGAAGGAAACCATCTCTGGTCGTGTTCATATAATCTCCGGCAAGTTCTTCTTTATTTGCGAAAGCGATACAGTGGGCAAGTCCATGGATTACTCCCACTTCTTCTTTAATCGCGGCAAAGCATTTTTCGATGTCTTCGTCACTCGTTACATCACATGGAAGTACGAGAGAGTCCTCGCCGCCTTCTAAAGTATTTGCAAGATCACTGACACCTTTTTCAAAACGTTCTCCGGCGTATGTAAAGATTAAGCGCGCACCTGATTGATGAAGAGAACGTGCAATCCCCCATGCGATACTTCTTTTATTGGCAACACCCATGACTACAAATGTTTTGCCTGCTAATGAAAGAGTCATTGTTATCCTCCTATTGTTACAAGTTATTAGTACCTGATACTAATTCTACAGCAATCATCAAAAAAAGAAAAGGTGCAATTCTATGAGATATTTTTTTTAGTCTCTTCGATTTGTTGGATATGTCGCTGTTCATGTCTGCCAAGGAGCTCCAGAACCTGCCAGACAGGCATAATGCCGAATCGATGGTGATTCATCGATTTTTGAGCCAACACCGCTTCAGAATATTTTCCGATAAATTCCTCCGTCAAACTTCTTGAAGCATCCAGGGCATTCACTAACTCCCCAAATGTTTGAGGATCTTCCGGCGGGTCAATAGGTGCTTTAAGCTTCTTGTTTTTATCCTCAAAGACACTTAAATCGACCGCTTCCCCTTTATGATCCGTCTGTCCTTGTGCAGCACCTAGCGCAAGTTTCATAAAACGTGTCTCTGCCCCTGCAAGGTGCAGAACGATTTGGGCAATGCTCCATTCATCCTTCGAAAGCTTCTCATTCAATTTCTCATAAGGTACCCCTTCCAGGGTTTTCTTTAGCTTTTCTCTTATTTCCTCTACTTTTGTTTCCCACATTTTCTACCACTCCTTATTCTTCAGCTTATATTACTAATTAAGTTTCAACAAGTGAAGCTCCTTTATAATAGAGTCTAAAGAAAAACTCCCCGGCCGCCGGGGAGTTTCATTTATTAACAGTATTCGCAGAATTCGAGTTCGCGTTTTAATTCATCCACATATTCCTTTGAACCCGTTACAATCAGCCTGTCATTCATATGAAGCTCTGTATCACCATGGGGAACGATCGAGTCTTTTCCTCTGAATATACGGACAAAAATGACGTCCCCTGTAAACGGGAATTTTCTCAGCGTCATGCCTTCGAACTGGCTGTTCAGCATTTTAATTTCGTACAGTGACATTTCCTGGTTTGTGAGGATATTCATTACTGACGGTGATTCAATCATCGCTCTCAGCAATGCTTTTGTAGAGAGAAATACAGAATAGACTTCAATTTCTTGCTCTCTTAATGTTTCATGCAGGTCAGGGCTTTCCACTCTGACAATCACACGTTCAATGCCTCTCTCTTTCGCTGCAACGGAAAGAGTGGCGTTTGCCTCTTCGTCACCAGTGGAGATCACGATAATATCTGCCTCGAAAACATCAAGCGCCTCCAACGTATCAAGCTCGTAATTCTCAATTTCATTTATGTTGAATAACGAATCAGCAATATTCTTATCAGATTTATCCTGAATCGTATGATAAAGGATGGGGTCATAAAGTGAAGATTGCAATTCCCTGGATGCAGGCAGGGTCATCTGATTCGCTCCCAGGAACACGACCTTTAATTTCTTTTCAGCGGCACTTTCCTTGGGAAACAGCTTCTTAAAGAAGATCGGTGTGATTATGCAGGCAATTACTGCCACCAGGATCAAAGTGCCGCTCATTTCCTGGGTTATGATTTCTATTCTTTCAGCGATCTTTGCAGCCGCGATTACGAGTGATAAGGTAGACGTCAGCAAAAATGCAGAGGCGAGCGTAGTCTTCGTATCATACCATCTTTTTAACAGATATACCGGCAGCAGCTTGGAAATCAAGAAGGCCAACAACAATAATGGAATCAGTAACAGCATTTTTTTATCACTCAACATGGATTGAAGATCAAGTTCGACCCCAACCATTACAAAGAATATCGGTATCAGGAATCCATAACCAAAGGAATCGAGTTTCTGAACCATTTCCTGGTTAGGTGCGAGCAGAGATACCAATACACCTGCTAAAAATGCCCCAAGTATATTTTCTGCACCGACTGTTTCTGAGACTGCAACCAGGAGAATGATCAATGTGAAAACGGCCCGTGTTCCAATTTGCACAGTCCCTGTAGACAAGCTTTTGATGAAATTGTTGTTCTTCATTCGCTTCCCTAATATATATAGCAGAACGCCGACTCCGAACAGAACAAGAAGGAGCCACATGCTTCCATGGCCTTCACCGTATAAAGAAACAAATACAGCCAGAAGGATCATGGTAGCCAAATCAGCTATTACGGCAATCAATAAGATAATCTGCCCGATTGCCGTTTTAGTTATCTGCGCTTCTTTAAGAGTCGGAACAACGACTCCCAGTGAAATTGTTGAAATGATCAGCGTCATCAGGAATGCATTTTCAATCAATCCGAAAAGAACGAATAAATAAGACAGACCAAGAGATACCAGAAAGATACCGATAAATATGATTGTAGCCACCTTAAGGCGATTTGGTTCTTCTTTTCCATTCGGAAGTAACACCTTTTTCTTATTCTTACCGGTGGAAAAAGCTTTGAAGTCAATTTCCACTCCACTTAAGAACATTAAAAAGATGAAACCGAATGTAGATAGTGTTTCAAGCCACATATCCTGCTGGACAAGGTCGAATCCGCTCTTCCCAATAACTAATCCCATAATGATTTCAGCAATCACCACAGGAATGAAATTCAATTTAAACCGGTGCAGCAAAATAGGAGTCAAAAAAGCGACAATGATGACGATGACCAACGATGTTACCGAGGCGTGCTGTTCCATAATGCTTTCCCCCTTTTCTTTCTATATAAGATAATTCATAAATAATGTAGCTAACCCCAAATAGATCAATGTGCTGATAATATCATTGATAGTGGTGATAAAAGGTCCCGATGCTACTGCAGGGTCGACCTTCAATTTATGCATGAGCAGGGGGACCAGTATACCTGCAAGTGTAGCGACAAATAATGAAACCATGACGGATACCCCGACCAACATTCCTAGAAAAAACGTCCCTTTCCATACATATACAATCATGCTCACAACAATTCCACATGTCGTGCCGGTGATCAGCCCTGTCCCAGCTTCACGGATGACGAGGGCAAGTTTATTTTCCTTCTCCAAATCTCCAGTGGCAATCCCCCGGACAGCAACGGCAAGAGCCTGAGTGCCGGTATTTCCGGCCATCCCGGCAATCAAAGGGATAAAGACAGCCAGAATGGCTAATTTATCAAGGGTTGCTTCAAACCGCCCGATAAGATTCGCAGTGATCATTCCTAGAAATAATAATGCTATCAGCCAAGGAAGGCGCTTTTTAGCTGCATTGAAGGGAGTTCTGTCAATGGAGTCCAAGTCAGAAATACCTGCGAGCTTGGAGTAGTCATCCGAAGCTTCTTCTTCCATTACATCCATAATGTCATCAACCGTTATGATCCCAAGCAGATGATGCTGGAAATCAACAACAGGCAAGGCAAGGAAATCATAATCCTTCATTTGTCTTGCTACCGTCTCCTGATCCTCGCTCACCCCGACAGACATGACTCTTTCACTCATGATCTCTGATATCATGACATCATCATGGCTGATGATCAGATCTCTAAGCGAGACGACTCCAGCAAGTTTCTTATCATCATCTACGACATAAATGTAATAAATCGTTTCCGCATTTGGAGCTTCATTCTTCAGAATGTACATGGCAGAACGGACCGTCTGATTCTGTGAGATAGCGACAAATTCTGTTGTCATGATACTTCCTGCAGTATATTCCTCATAATGAAGGAGCTCTTTGATTTCTTTAGCAGATTCATCATCCATGATGGTCAGGTAGCTGACCACTTGCTCTTTATCAAGTTCATTCAGCACATCCACCGCATCATCTGCATACATATTCGACAGCATTTCTGCTGCATACGAAGGATTCATTTCTGCCAGTATCTCCTGATAATCCTCTTCATCTATATCAAGACTTTCAAATAGTTCAGCCATCTCTTCCGGAGAAAGATAATGATAAAGACGAATTCTCAGATCATCCTCTACTTTAGAAAAGAATTTAGCCTGATCATAGGAGTGTAATTGAATGAACTCCGACCGGAAAAGGTCTAAATCTTCCTGCAGAAGGGCTCTAACGAGAAGCTCTTCATCATACATTTCTTTTTCCAGCTTGTCTTTTTCATTCATTTGTTCATTGATCGGTTCGTTCATTAACCCACCCCTCCTTCATTCATCGTATATAGTCGTAATAATACTAGCAAATCTATTCGGAAATGTCGCCCGTTTACTAGAGCGCATTTTTCTATTTTGCTTTTATCAATTTTTTTATTAGAATGTTGAATAAACAAACTTCAATATCGAAACACTGAAACATTAATATGTCACAAAAACACTGAAATGAAAAGAAAAAAGTTCTCCAAAAATGAAATGAGGGTGCAAATTGAAAATTGATATAATCGGCGATATTCACGGGTGTTTTGATGAATTCAGAAATCTCACCATTAAACTCGGCTATGATTGGAAATCAGGCATTCCCAGACATCCTGAAGGAAGAAGGCTTGGATTTGTAGGGGATTTGACCGACCGTGGACCTCACTCTTTAAAGACAATATCCGTTGTCGCATCCCTTCATAAAGAAAAAGAGGCTTACTATACACCTGGAAATCATTGTAACAAACTCTATCGTTATTTCTTAGGGAACAATGTGAAGCTCCTTCATGGACTGGAAACCACTGCGGCGGAGTTAAGTGTATTAACAGAGAAAGAAAAAAAAGTGTATAGGAACTTATTTATCGATTTATATGAGAATTCTCCACTTTATCATGTCCTCGATAAGGAGCGATTGATCATTGCTCATGCAGGAATCAAAGAAGAATTTATTGGAAAGAACAATAAGCGTGTAAAAACATTTGTGCTTTATGGGGATATTACAGGCGAATTGAATGAAGACGGTACACCTGTCAGAAAAGATTGGGCTGGGGAATACAATGGAAATCCCTGGATTATTTACGGGCATACTCCCGTTATCGAACCGAGAATGATCAACAAAACAGTGAATATTGACACGGGTGCTGTTTTCGGCGGGAAGTTGACCGCTTTACGTTACCCTGAAATCGAATTAATAAGCGTACCTTCAAGGTTGACATTCACAGAGGAAAAATTCCGGTCATTTCCACTGTAAAAAACGATTCAAAAAAGAGATTCTTCGTACTGGTAAATTCAGCACGAGGAATCTCTTTCGTTCTGTATTAAATATTTCATAACATCTTTCATATCACTGGCTAAAGGGCTTTCAAATTCCATCCTCTCCTTTTTCATGGGATGAAAAAAAGATAAGGATTTGCAATGAAGAGCCTGCCGCTTTATTAAACCGATATGACCTCCGTACAAGTCATCACCAATTAAAGGATGTCCGATCGAAGACATATGTACCCTAATTTGGTGGGTCCTTCCCGTTTCTGGATGAAGGGAGAGATGAACTGCTTGAGCGAATTGGCACAATACCTGGTAAGCGGTGCTGGCATATTGTCCGTCTTGACGGATTTCTCTCTCAATAATGCTTGTGTCCTTTCGCCCGATAGGCTTTTCAATCATACCCCGTGTACTGTTCATCACCCCTTCCGCCAAAGCTTCATATGTCCTTGAAACTTCTCGTTCCAGTTGTTGAAGGCTGAACAAATGGTGTACATGCCGGTGCTTTGCTATCAGTACAAGTCCCGACGTATCCCGATCGAGCCTGGTTACGATATGGACTGCAGATTGCAGGCCGCATCTTTTATAGTAACCGGCAATCCCATTTGCCAGACTGCCATTCCGGTTCTCCCGTGACGGGATTGTATACAAACCCGGAGGCTTTTCTACTACCAGGACATCACGGTCTTCATAAATAATTTCCAAAGGCAGATCTTCAGGAATTAATTTATCACTTCCCGTTTCTGGAGGGAAAATCAAGTGTACGATGTCGCCTTTTTTCAAGGAGTGACGAACATTTACTTCTGTTTCATTGACACAAATCTTTCCGCCATCGAATTTGACTGTAGTCAGCGTCCTTTTAGAAATCTTATGATCAATAAGGAACTCTCTCAGAAGCTTTCCTTCATATTTTGACGGAATCGTCCACTGGATGGAGTAGGCTCTATTCATCTGCCACAAAAGAGTCATGAACTCTCTTCCAGAAAGGAAACGGCCGGAAGCGGGCAAAACGGATTTTCTCATCTGCAACACGATACTGGATGGATTTCACATCCTTATGCAGAAGTGAGAGGTGGTCGATTGTAATCAGGAAATCATCGCCATTAACCGGCTTTAACATACACGTATGGTGTGCTGGTAAAATAAGCGGTGATCCGATTGTACGGAAAACCCGGTTGTTGATGGATGCCATTTCTGCAAATTGGATAGCAGGCAAAGATGGATGTATGATAGCCCCTCCAAGCGCCTTATTGTATGCAGTGCTTCCTGAAGGTGTTGAAAGGCACAATCCATCACCCCTGAAACGTTCGAAGTGCTGTCCCCTGATTTCCACATCCATGACGAGAGTTCCTTCAACACTCTTCACTGTAGACTCATTCAGAGCTAAATAACGTGTTTCCTTACCCCCATGCCGATAACGGATGATCGTTTCCAATAATGGATATTCGATAACTTGATAAGGAGTTTTTGCAATTGCAATGACAAGCTTTTCGATTTCTTCAGGGACCCAGTCTGCATAAAAGCCCAGATGACCAGTATGTACTCCCACGAAGGCAGTCTTATCCAGTCTGGAACGATACCGGTGAAAAGCATAGAGAAGTGTCCCATCCCCCCCTACCGATATGACGATGTCAGGCTGATCTTCATCATATGTCAAGTTGAAATCCTGTAAATAGGTTCTCATTTTGTGCATGAGCGTATTGGACTTGGAATCTCCTTTTGACGTGATTGCAAACTTCATTCGTTTCGCCCCCTTTTCCTCACTGTTTGTGAATTCTTTTATCAGTCGTCCCGCTGCCCCTCTTATCTTTCTCCATTTTATTTGTGAAAATTGCCTGTGCTTCCTGGATCTCTTCACGAATCAGACTCATTTCTTCATCGAGACGAAAGGCAGCCTCTGCTGCACGCTGCAGTCTCATCTGAATTCTTTCCGGAAATTGACCGCTGTACTTATAATTCAAAGAGTGCTCAATTGTCGCCCAAAAATTCATCGACAGTGTGCGGATTTGGATTTCAACTAAAATATTTTTCTCACCCTGGATCGTCTGGACTGGATAATCAACAACTACATGATAAGATCTGTAGCCGCTTGGCTTTTTGTTGGTCACATAGTCTCTTTCTTCAATTACGGTGAAATCCCTTCTTGAACGGAGATGCCTGACAACGGCATGAATATCTTCCACGAATTGACACATCATTCTGAGACCCGCAATATCCTGCATTTCAGTCTCGATATCAGAAAGGGCAATCCCCTTTTGATTCGCCTTGTCAAGTATACTCGCAATCGGCTTTACCCTTCCTGTTACAAATTCAATCGGAGAATGCGTTTGTTGAAATTCATATTCACCGCGCATACCTTTCAATTTCACTTTAAGTTCATCTACGGCTTGCCTATAGGGAGCAAGAAATTGTTCCCAGTGATTCATTCCCCTCACCTCGTTTGAAACATCGAACTGTTTCTTTCTTCCGGGTTATTATAATAAGCTGGTTAGTTGTTAAGCATCATAAGGGATTCAATCAATAAAAGCTGCTTCAACCTTCTTAACCATTTCCTCACCGTAATTACCATTTCCCTCAATGTTACTGACAAGATATCTCAATTCTTCTTGAAATTGATCCAATTCCAATGAACCATCAGGGCTGTTTACGAAAACAGGAGCATTTTCCTCCATGGCTTTCTTTAACTCTCCCCAGATTCCCTCTTCTAAATACAGATATACATATTCATCCTCATTCTCTGCAAGATAAACGAATGCAAAACGATCTGAATCTGCTATAATCTGACAAGCAGGCTTTATTCCTGTTATTGTTCCTGTTTGTTCAGTATGTAAGTGTAATATACCGTTTTCAAATTTTGCTTCTTTAAATTGAATGATTTTTCTCATGGCTATTTTCATCCTCCCTTAAAACAATCAGTATTATTTTATCATAAGAAGTCATTTACATCTAAACATTGAAGTTCATTTCCATTAAAGAGATAATATTAGTATTAAGCAATGAAAGGATGCTTTTCTTTGGCACAGGAAATTGAAATAGAATTTAAGAATCTTTTATTAAAAAACGAATTCATGAATTTAATCAAGCACTTTAAGATAGAAGAATCAGAATTCATACACCAGGAAAATCATTATTTAGACACCAGGGACTTCCAACTGCGAAACATGAAGTCAGCCTTAAGGATCCGCAATAAAGAAAACACATTCACGCTGACGCTGAAGACTCCACTCGAAGAAGGCCTGCTGGAAACACACCAGTCCCTTTCTGCACAGGAAACCATTGATCTATTGGAACAAAACGTTTTTCCTGACGGAGAAGTAAAAGATATGCTTCTAAAACTCGGGCTATCAATCCCTTCCCTCCGGCATTTTGGTTCATTGATAACAAATAGGGCTGAAATAGGGTTTAACGACGGGTTGCTGGTATTGGATAAGAGTTCTTATTTCAATAAAGTCGATTATGAACTCGAATATGAAGTGCAGGATTACAAACTTGGGAAAAAGAACTTCTTGGATTTGTTAAACGAACTCGGTATACCTCAAAGAGAGACGGAAAACAAAATTATGCGTTTCTATCGGGAAAAAGTTAGAAATCAAGTGTAAAAAACTACTGAGTCTATACCGATATATAGAATAAAAGCACCATCAATATAGACAGGAGCCGGTTAGAATGAATGTTCAACAATTAAAAACGATGATGGAATTGCAGGCAATCAATAAGCTGGGTTCGGTTTCCTCTTTAAATGCTTCAGCTGCCAGCAATGAATTATTCCAACAAATGTTCACTCAGGCCTTACAAAATGCTGGAAGCCTTTCAACCGGCACCAACACACTTGGCGCGGTAAAAAGCATGCTCGATACTCAGTCTGCTTATATGGTTGCACAACCTCCCAGGTCACTGTCCATGAGCAGTAAAATGAATATTCAAACACCTAAGTCATTAGACGATATTATCTCCAGTGCTGCTGACATGTATCAACTTCCGAAAAAGCTGATACAGGCTGTAATCCATCATGAGTCAGGTTTCAACCCTCAAGCAGTCAGTCCTGCCGGGGCTTCAGGGTTGATGCAGCTAATGCCTGCCACGGCAAGGGGACTAGGCGTTTCCAATATCTTCGATCCCGAAGAGAATGTCTTTGCCGGTTCAAAATATTTAAAACAAATGCTTGATAAATATAATGGTGATATTGACCTTGCTCTTGCTGCATACAATGCGGGACCGGGAAATGTAGATAAGTACAATGGCATCCCTCCATTTAAAGAAACTACTGCCTATGTAAAAAAAGTAACGAATACATTTTTTGCTTAACAAGCTCAATAAGCTGAAAAAAGCTGTACATCATACGTACAGCTTTTTTCATGCAATGCTTCTGTTGAGTTCATCTCACCTTAATTTAAAGGATATCCATAATCGATCTGGCAACACTAACTTTAAGGATCAGGCTGATGCAAGGCTATTTGTTTGAGATATAAATAAATGCTTGCTAGAATAAACTTACATTCTAAGTAAAAAGGAGTCCTTCTTATGGTCGAGAAACCGAAAATGCCTTATAACTTAATCGGCGAAAAGAAACTCTCCATGCTCGTTGATGCGTTTTATAATAGAGTGTCTAAACACACTGATTTAGCACCTATTTTTCCGCAAGATTTAACTGAGACGGCTCGGAAACAAAAACAATTCCTGACCCAATATTTAGGCGGGCCGCCTCTATATAGCGAAGAACACGGACACCCGATGCTCCGTGCCAGGCATCTTCCCTTCCCGATCACGGAAGAGAGAGCGAAGGCATGGCTGAGCTGTATGCAAGAAGCTATGGATGAAGTTGAACTTGATGCCGGAGTTAGGGAAGACTTTTTTCGAAGACTTGTCTTAACCGCTCATCATATGGTAAATACAGATACACCGGAGAGAACCGACATTGACTAGTTTAAATAATACGAGCCCGCTGTACAGTTGTGGAGCCGAAAAGAAACCGTTGGAAATATATATGTTTGTAGACCCTCTATGTCCGGAATGCTGGGCACTGGAACCTATATTAAAGAAACTAAGGCTGGAGTACGGTCAATATTTCCGGATCCGATATATATTAAGCGGCCAGCTTACTTCACTAAGTATATCGACAAAACGAAAACAGGAAGATCTGGCTCAGCAATGGGAGAAAACAGCGAGCCGTTCGGGAATGTCCTGTGATGGAAGCTTGTGGATAGAGAATCCGATCGATTCTCCTTATATAGCCTCTTTTGCGATTAAAGCAGCGGAGCTTCAAGGAAAGCACGCGGGTATCCGGTTTTTACGCTTTTTACAAGAGCGGTTATTTCTTCAAAAACAAGATATATCAAGTTTTGACGTCCTGATGGAATGTGCAAAAGAAGCGAGACTGGATCTTAATGAGTTTACGAATGATATTCACTCCTACTCAGCTTCCAAGGCGTTTCAATGTGACATAAAAATCACGACTGAAATGGAAGTCGATGAAATTCCCACCCTGGTCTTTTTTAATGAGAATATTGAAGATGAAGGCTTGAAGGTAACCGGATTGTATTCCTATGAGGTCTATGTTCACATCATGGAAGAAATGCTCACAATAAAGCCTGAGAAAAAACGATTGCCTTCACTTGATGAATTCATGAGACACTATCGCTTAGTAGCCTCTAAAGAAATAGCTGTGGTGTATGAATTATCCATTGAAGAGGTAGAAAAGCAAATGAAGAAATGGACCCTGCAGCAGAAAGTCAGGAAAATACCTGCAAAGTACGGAACATTTTGGAGATATATTGCTGATTAGCTATAGTGAAATAATTAAATATCCCTATAAACAAGAAAAGCCGATGTTGTTTCCAACATCGGTTTTTCAATACGAACAAAGGGGATGGGAGAAATTTTTCACGGTCAAACAAAGGGGTATATGTTTGCTTGTGATCAACTTCACACTGATAATATAACATGTATAAACTTGTATTGGCAAGTTGTTTGTATGGTATTTCACAATATTGTCAAAATCCATGTATGAACGTCTTCTGCTTGTCATATATTGTACAAAAGCGTGTGCGGAGGGATCCTTTATGAGGGTTAACGTAAAATTCTTAAGTCTGGTTTTATTAATCATCATCAGTTTTCTTATCAATATTCTTGGGCTGATGAATTTAATTCCACTCCTTATAACGTCCCCGATCTTATTTCTTTCGTTATTGATCTTCATCTATTCATTCACCAATAGAAAGCGGTTTAAAGGATTCAAGCCATAAAGTTTGGGAGGAGCTTTTAATAGCTCCTCCCTTTTATCACATTTTTATTATTGAAGCTTCTCCAATAATTCTTCCATTTCGTTGAGCTTTTCTTCGAAGACTTTGCATGCTTCTTCTACTGGTGTAGAAGTGGTCATGTCGACTCCGGCTTTCTTCAGGACTTCGATTGGATAATCTGAGCTCCCGGCTTTTAGGAAGTCGATATAGCGTTCTACAGCCGGTTCACCCTCTTCAAGGATTTGCTTGCTTAATGCAGTTGCTGCAGAAAAGCCCGTTGCATATTGATAAACATAATAATTGTAATAGAAATGAGGAATACGGGCCCATTCCAGTCCAATTTCCTTATCAATGGATATATCATCACCAAAGTATTTCTTATTGAGTTCATAATACTCATTAGTCAGAAAGTCAGAAGTCAATGCTTCTCCTTCTTGAGCCTTCTTATGAATCAGATGTTCGAATTCCGCAAACATCGTTTGTCTGAATACCGTGCCTCTGAAGCCTTCCAAATAATGATTTAATAAATACAGGCGTTTCTTTTCATCGTCGATCGTATTCAATAAATAGTCATTTAACAATGCCTCATTGCAAGTAGAAGCAACTTCTGCTACAAATATTGAATAATGGCCGTACGTATATGGCTGCGCGGATCTTGTATAATAACTATGCACGCTGTGACCAAATTCATGGGCAAGTGTAAATAAGTTGTTCACATTGTCCTGCCAGTTCATGAGGATATATGGATTCGTTCCATATGCGCCCGAGGAGTAAGCTCCGCTTCTTTTCCCTTTATTCTCCACTACATCTACCCAGCGGTTATCAAACCCCTCCTGGAGAGCTTTTGCGTAATCTTCGCCTAAAGGTTTCAATCCTTTAAGAATCATATCTTTCGCTTCTTCATAGCCGATTTCCATCTTTACTTCTTTCACAAGAGGGGTATATAAATCATACATATGGACTTCATCCAAGCCGAGTACTTTCTTTCGAAGCTTGATATAGCGCTGCAGCAAATGAAGATTCTTATTCACCGTTTCCACAAGGTTGTCATAAACCTGCTCAGGGATGTTATTATTCGATAGAGCAGCGTGACGTGCTGAATCATAGTTACGAACATTTGCCATGAAATTATCTTTCTTCACCGTACCGCTAAGGGTTGATGCGAATGTATTTTCAAACTTTCCATACGTTTCATATACTTTTTTAAATGCCTCTTCCCGGACCTGCCTGTCACTGCTCTCAAGGAAGCGTATGAAGCGTCCATGTGTAATATCCACTTCTTCTCCATTTTCATCCTTGATAGACGGGAACTCAAGATCAGCGTTATTCAACATTCCGAATGTATTGCCCGCTGCGCTGAATACTTCAGAAGCCTGCGCAAGAAGAGACTCTTCCTCTGCAGATAAGACATGAGGACGCTGCAGATTGATTTCTTCCAAAGCATGTTTATACTTTTTAAGCTCTTCTTTCTCTTCAAGGAATTCTTGAAGTCTACCTTCTTCGATGGATAGGATTTCAGGGACAAGATAAGCAAATTTACTTCCCAGTACAGTATATAAACTTTTAGCACGGTCATCGAGACCCTGGTAATGGGAATTCGTCGTATCCTGGTCATAACGCATATGTGAATATGTATAAACCTTCCCCATTCTTTCCATTATTTCATCTTGAAAACTGAGAGCTTTATATAATTGCCCGGAACTTTGACTTAGAGACCCTTTAAATTCTTCCGCTTTATCTGTTAACTTTTTTATCTCACTATATTCGTTTTCCCATGCTTCATCACTTTCAAAAATATCTTCCAATCTCCATGTTAAGCCTTCTTCCACTTCATTTCTGGCTGGCAGGCTTTTCGTAACTGTGTCTTTTGACATAAATATCCTCCATTCTGAATATACAGACTGTTCCTTATAGTAACATTCTCTCTTATCCTGAATATTCCTGCAAGAAAACAAGCTTTCTTAGTGCTTTTTTAATATATGCTTCCAGTTAGAAAAAAAATCACGTTCATGCTGCTGGAATTCAGTAAAATTATGAGGGCACTTCCATCCAATTGATAGCGCAAAAGCCTTTCCCTCCCCCTTTCTCACCATTTCTAGTTCTTCAAGCTTTGTCAGGTAGTCATTCATTACCATTTGTATGCCTCTCCCCCCATCTGAAAGCGGTAAATTCCTCATTTCGATTTGTCCCCTGGCGACACGTCTCGCTATGGCTTTACCGAGCATCTCTTTTGTAAAGTACTGTTTTTTCTTCATTACGTCTTTCCAAAGATAATACTGCCACTCTACCGGATGACTTTTATATAAAACCGTATGCGGGAGGACAGGCAATCCAACAAACAACGGTAGATAAACAAACGTATCACCCTCTTCATATACATCCTTAAGGAACCTGTCATTTCGCAGCGAGCTGTAATGTATCTTGTTCTGAATCCATTTTTGACGATGTTTCATCCAGTCTGTTATCAGGGTAGAATCACCGGTTCCCGGCGGGGCAATCGATATTGGCAAAGTAAAATCATTAAGAGGAACGACTATCCTCTTGGAGTGCAGAAATAGATGAGTGGTGACAGGTGTAAGATTCGGGAAAATCGTAAAAGATTTCTTTGCAGGTTCAAAGTGAAGAAGAAAATAGTTGAGGTCAGGTGAAAAACGGATGAATGCTTGCTGGAACGTTGTTAATTTAAGAGGGATGCTGTCCGCTACTGGCTGGGTTAAGATCCATAAAGGATGGATCTTCTCTTTTATGTACCCTTCTGTTCGATATTTCACTTCTGATAAAGGGATAGTGGAACATTGTATCTCAATAGCAATGCTTTCACCCTTCACGTTGAGGAACAGATCAGGAATCTGCCTGAGATCTTTCAGATAATATTCCAGCTCCACCCCTTCATATAGCTGCGATAGCCTCTTATACAGCAAGGCTTTGCTCCAAATATGCACAGGAGTTTCTTTCCTTGATTGATATGGACATGATTTCTTTGCACTGTGTGCGAAATGAGGGATTTTGATATTGCCGATTCGAAGAATCAACGGTGCTGAGCAATGGGGACAGAGAAATTGCGGTGAGCTTTTCCTGAGTTTCAGTAACTCTTCCTTTGTGTATTGAACAGTCGTAATAAGCTGATGACCGATTATAGCTTTTAACATGGAACACCTCCTGTATTCTATATTCGACAAAAAATTGTAAAATCCTGCAAAAAAAGCTGAGACAAAACAAATAAACAACTGCCAAAATACGAACATTATCAGTGTTGATTCTAAGTACCGCTAATGATTTCCGTGCAAGACCTCGCTTTCCGCGGGTAGCCCGTGAGCCTCCTCGCACAAGCTGCGGGGTCTCACTTGTCTAGCTGCAGGGCTTAGAGGCACATGTCATAAGCCTCTGAGCAAAGCCCTTCCGCTTTTCTAATAAAGCTACTTTTCCCGAAGGAGTCTTCGTCTTGCACTCCAATCAACCGCTGGAACAAGCTAAAAACTAATAAACTGTTGAATAAAACAAATAAAAAAACCTGAACTAACTTGAATCCTGAAATTCAAATCAGTTCGGGTTTTACTTAGGCTAAAACACTTTTGTCCCATCCTCCTTTTCGTTCAATTGAGGTTATAACAATGGTGACATTAATCGAGAGGTGGATTCCAGGATACGGTAACCCATGTGTCTCTTTTGGAATTCTCCATGTGAAAGCTCTACCGAATGCTCTAAATCATTCAAATACTCTTCTACAAGCGATTGTGTACTGCTTGTTTTATACAGAAAAGCGTTCACTTCAAAATTCAGATGAAAACTTCTCATATCCATATTTGAAGTTCCTATAGAAGCCAAATCATTATCGACGATGACAATCTTACTATGCATAAAGCCTTTTTGATATTCATAGATCCTTACCCCCGCTTCCAATAGTTCAGGAAAATAAGAACGTGAAGCATGAAATACGATCCGCTTATCCGGCTTATGCGGTACAAGCAGCCTCACATCAATTCCGCTTAAAGCCGCAATCTTCAGTGCCGAGAAAATATCTTCATCCGGAATAAAGTAAGGGGATGCCACCCAGACACTTTCCTGGGCGGACGTAATCATCGAGAAGAAGATGTTTTTCAGTACACTGAGTTCATTGTCAGGTCCGCCTGCAATCATTTGAACCCCGCCATCATTGATTTCACTTACGGGATCTGGACTTAAATAGCCTGGTGTGAGGAAATCATCATTGGTCATATAATACCAATCCTGTAGAAATATAAGCTGAAGCGTTCTCACCGCTTCTCCTTTGACAAATAAATGGGTATCCCTCCAAAATCCGAAGGATGGGTTTTTCCCCAAATATTCATCCCCGATATTCAATCCCCCGACAAAGCCGATGTTTCCGTCGATTACAATGATCTTCCTGTGATTACGGAAATTGAATTTATTATTGAGAAAAGGAATTTTCACAGGTCCGAACGGCATAACTTCAATACCCGCTCTTTTTAAACCATTGATATATTCAGTTGATAACTGCCATGCACCGACGGCATCATACAGAAAACGGACTTTCACCCCATCATTTGCACGTTCGATCAAGATGTCTTTTATTTGTTTACCGATATCATCATGACGCACTATATAATATTCCATATGAATATGGTGTTTCGCTGTTTTCAGCCAGTGGAGTATTTCACCGAATGTCTCCTCCCCATTAGTCAATACTTTCGTTTCACTGGAAAAGGAGATGGCACTGTTTCCGATTCTTTGAGCCAGCTGAACATGCTTTTCCTGATATAACCCAAACATCTCGGGATTCATATCTTTGGGTCCAGGCTCGAATTTATTATACGTTTCCTTATCCAGGATGTATTTTTTCTTATACATTTTTTCTTTTCGATAGTTTCTGCCGAAGAGCAAGTAAAAGATAAATCCAAGGAACGGGAAGGCACCGAGGACAACCAGCCAAGTAAGAGTCTGAGTTGGATGTCGGTTTTCAATAAATATTAAAAAACCTATGATGACGACTGAAAACGTAAATACCAAACTAACGTATTTTAACATACCGTCTAAATATTGATCTAAAAAGTAAAAATAACTGACTGCGATCACTGCTATAAATAAAAGAACCTTGACCGTATTCTTCATCCGATACACCATCCCATGAACTTAAGTTGTACATTCAGCTTCTCCATTATTATCATGAAGTACGTCCCTGTATTTCAACAATATTTGATATCTATAATAAACAGTGGTCATCCAGCCCTTTTAATATCAAATATATCATTGACCTGGAACGTTGAGGAATAATAAAAAAATACCGATTTCAGGATGAAACCGGTATTCGAACTTATGAAAAGTATGCACTTAGTGTTTCAAACACGTTCTGATCGACTACGATGCTCCCATACTCTTCAAGGCGATGAACTGTCATTCTTGACTCATCTGCATATTCAAGCAGGATGCTTAACATATTGTCAATCTCTTCTTCTGAGAAGTGCTCCTCTGAAAACTTAATGTAAAGAAAATATTTATTTTCAAATGCAAGTAACTTTGTTGTCAGATGGTCGATCGGCATATCCTTTAGACGCTGTGATAAAGAAATGGCATCTTCAAAGTCGTTGAACTTCAAGGTGAAATCCAATGCTACTTCAGTATCATCATCCTGATCCTGTTTGATTTGAAAATGTTGATCTAGCAGTTCTTCGATACGTTCATCTACAGGCAGCTCTTTTAACTTATCTTCAGGAATAGGTAATTCAAATCGCTGACCATCCTTTGAAACCTGCGCTCTTGTGACTAGTACTTCAAGTCCTTTGTCAAGTGCCTGAACTTGTATCCACAGCGGACCCTCGATACCGAAATCCTCTTCCTGATGAACTTCATCCATCATTTCCCAGAAGAGTTCCTCACTTCTTTCACGATTATACCAGATTTCCTCGCGATCAAAGCCACGGTCCTCTATATCCCCATATGAAATATAGAATTTCACTGTATTTTCATTAATACGTTCGATTTCCATTTGACACCTCTCCCTTCTTGCTTAAAGTTAGTGAAGGGACTACACCCTCTGAGCTGCGTAAGCCCGAATGTCTGAACAGGTGTGTCAGACTTGTTGGTGAAGACAGAAGATACATTTCAAGTTAGTTTGTACCTTGTACTTCTATTTTATGTTATAAGTGCTTAAAATGGAATAAAAATAACACCCATTTTTCACTTAAGCAAAATGGTCTATATGATGTGTTCTTGACATTTTAGCTAACATCTGCAGAAAATTCAAGTGATAGTACTTATGATTAGTTCATTAGTGTCACAGATATTAGAATAAAAAATAAAGAGACCAACCCGTAAGGAAACGAAACGTCCTTTAAGGGTCAGCCCCTTTAAATTGTATATTCCCGGCATTGTCATAAAATGCAGAGAAAGAGAATGATTCAGTGTTAATTAACCATTCTTTGAGCTTCCAGAAGCTGGAATGTACGAACCTTCCTTGGAAGGAATCGTCTGATTTCATCTTCATTGTATCCAACCTGCAAACGTTTTTCATCCAGGATGATCGGACGTCTAAGTAATCCAGGATTTTTTTGGATAAGCTCAAACAATTCTTGAAGCGGTAATGTTTCTAAATCCACGTTAAGTTTTTGAAAAGTCTTGGATCGAGTAGAAATGATTTCATCCGTTCCGTCTTCTGTCATGCGAAGGATTTCTTTAATTTCATCAATGCTTAAAGGTTCAGAGAAAACATTACGCTCTGTATATGGAATCTCATGCTCTTCTAACCAAGCTTTTGCCTTGCGACAAGATGTACAACTAGGTGAAGTGAATAATGTAACCACGTCATTCACACTCCCTTAAAGATTTTATAGTATTGAATATGATATAGAGTATTTATATTTAAACATAGTGCGTTATTTAAAATAAGTTTAAATAAGAAATCTCTATTATGTATTATACATGAATTGCGAGAGGTTGAACATACCTTTAATGAATTTGTCAAATTTCTTACACATATGTTTTACACAAGCTATATTATCTCTGTATACTTCCTTTATTACCCGCTTTACTTAATGCCTAAACATTTTATTAACAATTAAATTTTTTCATTTAGAAAACCTTATTGCGAATCACAATAAGGTTTTCCGGTTTATATTCTATACATCCCTTAGTACGTCTTCTATTCGTTTTTCATCCTTTTTCAGGACTTCTTCTACAGGCTGATAGGAGGCGCCGTAAAACTCCTTGTCCTTATAAGTATGAATCATTTCATACGTTTTCTTCATGGATTCAAAGACCAGGTCTTCACACTCATCATTCGGTGCCCAGTACAAGATTTCCATCTCGTTGACCTCATTGGTGGCCAATGAGCGTCTGGCATAACCGATGCTGGCCGCATGCTCAAATCCCTCTCGCTTGTAAAACTTCAAACGCTTCTCTGTGTCAGTGTCTTCATAGTTGACAGGTTCCACTTCCAGTATAATGGGTTTTTCCTTTTTCTTGAGCTTATCCAGAAGTTTATGGCCAAGTCCCTGGCCCCGTGCATCTCTGGATACAAACAGATAGTCAATGAATATAAAGTCTTCGAGCTCTACATACATCAATACATGGTACTTTCCTTCATCTTTATGATAAATATCGCTTCGTTCTTTTAGCAGTGTCTCAAGATGTTCTTTCGATTTCATTTCCTCTACAGGGAAATATTGATTGAGTTTTTCATACCAGTGCATGGATCTACTCCTTTAAGTGAATTTTGATGTTGACTAACGGGTTAAAACTATTTTTCTCATAATTGATTGGTTTATGATAGTTGTTAGTCTGTTCAGTGGAATTAATTTAAATACGGTTCTACAGGAAGATGACTCCTGTACAGGGGGGTAAGTGGAAGCGGTTAATGTTACCAATTTAATCATAACAATACCATGAGAATTGTCAAATGATAATCATGCAGGTTGGACCAAGATATTAAATAGAAGAAAGGCAGGTACAAAAGAGTCTGGGACAAAACAAAAAACTGCCTAAAGGCGAACATTATCAGTGTTGACCTTGATTACCGCTAATGATTTCCGTACAAGACTTCGCTTTCCGCGGGTAGCCCGTGAGCCTCCTCGTCGCATTGGCTCCTGCGGGTAAGAAAAGCGGAGGGGCTTCGCTCAGAGGCGTGTGGCACAAGGCGAATCGGCCACGAAGGCGTTCTTTGCCTTCTTGGACGAGTCGACTTATGTCATGTGCCTCTAAGCCCCGGAGCTGGACAATTAGAAAAGCGGAGGCGGCTTGCTCAGAGGCGACAAGCATAAGACGAGCAAGCCGGAAAGGCGCTTTTTGTCTTTTTGGCTTGATTGACTTATGACCTCGAGCCTCTAGCCGCCGGAGCTGGACAGGTCTCACATGAGCTACTTTTCCCGCAGGTGTCTTCGTCTTGCACTCCAATCAACCGCTCGAACAAGCTATATACTAAATGGACATTTGAACAAAGCTAATAAAAATTTGAACTTATAATTCAAATTAATTCGGGTTTTATTCAGACTAAAACACTTTTGTCCCAGTCTCTTTCTATCATGGTGTATAATCAACACCTTCTGTATAGGAGTTTCCTGCATCCCATAATAGGAACTCTTTGACTCCATGATCGTTTAGGGCTTTGATTTGAGCTTCTATTTCTGCTTTGCCATACACTTTGTAATTTCCGCTTCCTAACCAGGAAGCTGTGAAATCTTGAAGCCACGGTCTTGATATCGGCGGGTTTTTAAGCTCTGACAATTTTTTGTTTTCTAACTTTGTATACTCTGAAACCAATTCATAAGGCTTGAGATCCGGCTTGGCAATCCCAAAATAAGGTGTCCAATGACTTGGATAGATCATAGAGGAAATGACATCGACATTCTCAGAGATCTTTGAGAAGTTCTGACCTATTCCAGGGGCCTCAGGAAGTGTCGCTGTATAACCGAAAATATCGACGGATACTTTAACTCCATACGGCTCCAGCTTTGCATGAGCATAATCAACAAAATCCGTCACGGCCTGAACACGTTTCTGAACATTATTTTTTTCCTCATCTGTATAGTCACCAGTACTATATTCAAGCTCTTTATCCCGTTTTTCAAATCCTTCCGGGAAACGTACATAATCGAATTGAATCTCCTGGAAACCCATCTTGGCTGCTTCTATTGCAATACCCACATTATAATCCCATACTTCTTTAAGGAATGGATTCACAAAGGATTCACCACGGCCGTTCTTCCACACGGTTCCCCCATCTTTATAGGAAAGCTCCGGCTTTTTATTTGCTAGAATCGTGTCTTTGAACACAACGATCCGTGCAATCGGGTAAATTTGTTTTTCTTCCATTGTCTCAAGCATTCCTTTGGGATCTTTAATATATGGCTGGCCAACTTCTGCATATGGAGATGACGCTTCGGGTTCATATGTAACATAACCATGGTCATCTTTTATATCAATTACCATTGCATTCAAATCAGTTGCATCAACTAGTTGTGTCAATTTATTGAAGCGGTCACCGCCTGCTGAATGTCCCGTAACATAAATACCTCTGACGGCATCGGGATAGTCAAATGTATAACCCGAGTCGTATACAAAACGCGGCGCTGATGATGGTATTTCTTTTTTGCTCAATGAAATGACTCTCGTTTCATGATTTTTCTTTGCTGCGTTCTCTCCAGATTCGGCACTGACTGTTTGAAGTGGTACTGTACACATAGCCGCTGCACATAAGGAAGTCGCAATCTTACTCCATTTCAACATAAACCTCTCCTCTAATAAAATCAAAATCTACTAAAAAATGTAACACTGGTACTATTTTAACAAGGAAATAACTTCAAAGAAAAGGGAATATACACCTAAATGATCGAAATTTGCGAGTGAATAAAAATCTTTCCTCAGATATAAAAAAATCAAATGCGATGAACTGACCTATTACTAAGATATGAACAGCAGATAAAAAAAGAAGATGTTTTATCCAGTTATCCATGGGTATTAGTGTGTCGTGCACAGCAATATAAAAAGCTCCCTCAAACAAGGGAGCTTTCTCAACTGTTATCCTTTATATTGAGCTTGATATTGAGTAAATTCTTTCTCGGAACAGTATACAAAGTGACCAGGTGCGACTTCACGCATTTCCAATTGATCTTCTTCCGTATAATTGTGAACGGCAGGGTCGTATTCTTTTCTTCTGCGTGTGCGCTCATACTCAGGGTCTGGAAGCGGGATAGCAGACAGTAATGACTGTGTATAAGGGTGAAGAGGGTTCTTATACAATGCATCACTAGGAGCAAGTTCCACTAACTTACCGAAATACATGACTCCGATTCGGTCACTGATGTATTTAACCATCGAAAGATCGTGAGCAATGAATAGGTATGTCAGTCCTTTTTCTTTTTGAAGCTCCTGCATCAAGTTTACCACCTGTGCCTGTATCGACACGTCAAGCGCCGAAATCGGTTCATCGGCAATGATGAAGTCAGGATCGACGGCCAGTGCCCGGGCAATACCGATACGCTGCCTTTGACCACCAGAGAATTCATGCGGGTAACGACCGGCATGCTCTTTATTCAAGCCTACTGTTTCAAGTAGTTCATGAACCTTCCTAATGCGTTCTTCTTTAGAAGAAGCCAGACCGTGAATATCGATCCCTTCCGCAATGATGTCTGCAACCTTCATGCGCGGATTCAAGGATGCATATGGATCCTGGAAGATCATCTGCATCTTACGATTGAATTTCTTCAATTGAGAACGGCTTTTCTTACCATGTACATCATCGCCGTTAAATAATACCTGACCGTCCGTTGCGTCATAAAGGCGAATGATGGTCCTTCCTGTAGTGGATTTACCACAACCCGACTCTCCTACCAGTCCAAGTGTTTCGCCTTTGTAAATATCAAACGAGATATCATCAACCGCTTTGACCATATTCGGCTTTCCTGGGTTAAAATATTGTTTCAGATTCTTAATTTCCAATAATTTCTCAGCCATTATGCACGTACCCCCTCAACTAAAACCGGCTCAGCGTAGTTAGACGGCATTTTTCTATGTCTTACTTTAACTGCTTCAGGCGGCTCAACCTGAGGAGCACTTGGATGCATTAACCATGATTTCACAAAATGTGTATCAGAAACTTTATAGTAAGGCGGTTCTTGTTCGAAATCGATCTTCATTGCGTACTCACTTCTAAGAGCGAATGCATCTCCCTTAGGAGGATTCAACAAGTCAGGAGGCGTGCCCGGAATGGCCACCAGCTCTGCTTCACCTTCTGTATCCGTGGTAGGCATCGAACCGATGAGTCCCCAGGTATACGGGTGGCGCGGGTCATAAAATATTTCATCCACAGTCCCTGACTCCACGATCTGGCCGCCATACATAACCGCTACACGATCAGCCACATTTGCAACAACCCCAAGGTCATGGGTGATGAAAATGATTGATGTCTCGATCTTTGTTTGCAGATCTTTCATCAATTCAAGAATCTGTGCTTGAATTGTTACGTCAAGTGCTGTTGTCGGCTCATCCGCAATCAGAATTTTCGGATTGCACGCTAAAGCGATCGCAATGACGACACGCTGGCGCTGACCACCAGAGAATTGGTGGGGATACTGTTTAAAGCGTGTTTCAGGACTAGGAAGTCCAACTAGTTTCAACAGTTCGATAGCTCGTTTTCGTGCATCGTTCTTATTCATGTTCTGGTGTTTGACAAGCGGTTCCATGATTTGTTTCCCGATTGTCATTGTCGGATTCAGTGATGTCATCGGATCCTGGAAGATCATCGAAATATCTTTTCCGCGAATTTTTTCCATCTGCTTTTCAGGCAGTTTTGCAAGGTCTTTGCCTTCGAAATGTATTTCTCCGCCTTTAATGAAGCCGGGAGGATTCGGAATGAGTCTCATCAAAGCTTTTGTAGTAACAGATTTCCCGGAACCGGATTCTCCTACGATAGCCAGAGTTTCTCCTTTATCCAAATGGAAATCCACACCGCGTACAGCTTTGACTTCTCCCCCATGCGTATTGAAGGAGACATGTAAATTGTTCACTTCTAATATTCTTTTTGACATTTTATTTTATCTCCCTTCCATTACTTACGCATTTTCGGATCCAACGCATCGCGAAGTCCGTCAGCCATCAGGTTAAAACTTAAGATAATCAATGAGATAACAACCGATGGAACAAACATCATGTATGGAAATGACTGAATTGATCTATATCCATCGTTTACTAGAGACCCCAGAGAAGCTCTTGGCGGTGCGATACCTAATCCGATAAAGCTTAAGAATGCTTCAGTATAAATCGCTGCAGGAACTGTAAACATCGTTGTGATGATAACAGGCCCCATAACATTAGGCAATAAATGTTTAAAGATTAATCGATTGCTGCTCGCCCCTAACGTACGTGAAGCAAGGACGAATTCCTGATTCTTCAATTGCAGCACCTGTCCGCGGACAATCCTGGCCATCCCGGTCCATCCGGTTATGACCATCGCCATCGTGATCGAGAATATCCCCGGCTCAAAGATCAGGATGAAGAGTATGACGACGATCAAGTTTGGAATACCCACAAGAATTTCAATGATACGCTGCATGACATCATCGACTCTACCGCCATAATACGCAGAAATCCCACCGTAAGAGATACCGATGATGAAATCGATGATTGCTGCTAAAATACCGATGTAAAGGGAAATTCTCGTTCCGCTCCACGTTCTTGTCCACAGGTCCCGTCCAAGGTCATCAGTACCGAACCAGTAGTTTACTTCGACTTGTCTGGATTCATAGACATCGAATCCATCTGCATCTTTTCCGTCAAACGGAAGCCAGCTTATACCTGAAAGCGCTTCAATTTTAGGAGGCAGCTTTGCATGGCGTATATTTTGATCACTGAATTTATGATCATTCATGCTCGGTCCAAAAATGGCAAAGAACATAATAATCGCAGTGATGATGATTCCTACAATAGCACCCTTACTCTTACGCAGCCTTATCCAGGCATCCTGCCAGAAGTTCAGGCTTGGTCTTTCGATTTTTTCAGCTTCATCTTCTCCTGCTTTTCTTTGCTGGAAGAGATCTGGACTGAGCTGATCTATTTTACTTTTGTTAGTTTCCATTATTTCTTCCCTCCAGCCAAACGAATACGTGGGTCAATGATTCCATACAGGATATCAACCAGGAATATTACCGCAATGAATAATACACTAAAGAATAATGTGATACCCATTATGACGGTGTAGTCGTTCGTATTAATTGAAAGTACAAACTGTTCACCCAGACCTGGAACAGCAAAAATACGTTCAACTACGAGTGATCCAGTCATTACTGCCACAGTCATTGGTCCTAAAATCGTTACAATTGGGATCATGGCATTACGCACAGCATGCTTTACCACTGTCCCGACTTTAGAAATCCCTTTTGCCTTTGCCAGTAAAATATAATCAGAATTTAAAATCTCGAGCATCTCGGTACGCATGAAACGTGCAATCGTTGCCACAACACCGACCGTCAGAGCCAATGTAGGCAGGATGGTATGTTTGTATTCTCCCCACAGTGCAACAGGGAGCCACTCAAGTTTCACCCCTACGTAATATTGCAGCAGCGCTGCAAATACGAATGACGGTATGGAAATCCCCAGTACTGCGAGAATGGTAGAACCATAGTCAAGCCATGTGTTATGTTTGATGGCTGCAATGATCCCTACTAAAATACCTAAAATGGCGCCTAATACCATAGCTTGGAATCCTAGAAGTGCGGAAGGTCCAATACGGTCTCCAATAATCTGTGTAACCGGGCGGTTATCGTATTGGAATGATAAACCTAAATCACCTTGTGCCAGCCCAGTCATGTATTTTACATACTGTACGGGCAGCGGGTCATTCAGACCGTATTTATCCAAAATGATTTGTTGTTGTTCCGGAGACAGCCTTTCTTGATTTGTTAGTGGAGATCCAGGCAGGAGCTTCATCAGAAAGAAAGTAGCGGTAGCAATGATAAGCAAAGTGATGATCATATAAACGAGTCGTTGAATTGTATATCTGACCATTCTTTAGCCCCCCTTTTTTGTCTATTTTTTCATTACATAATACATTATATAGTTATTCGACAAATTTTCAATCTATTTTTAATCTTTAGATTTTTTTCGACAATCAGTGGAAAAGGAGAGCGTATGCACATGCATACACTCTCCCTCTATGGTTTGTCATTGAGCTGTCAATTACTCAACTGAAGCCCACTTGTAAGAATTATCTGCACCAAATGAATGGCGAAGGATTCCTTTAACATATGGACGCTCTAGATAAGAAGTACCATTTTGGTACATTGGGCTGATTGCTTGATCTTCGAAAAGAATCTTCTCTGCGTCGATCATTGCTTGCCAGCGAGCTTCTGGATCGCTAGCCAATTCACCCTTAGCTTGCTCAACTAACTTGTCATACTCTGGATTAGAGTAAGCCATTTGGTTATGCGCTCCATCCGTAACGAACATGTCAATAAATGTCATCGGATCTGGATAGTCAGGACCCCATCCAGCAAATGAGAAGTCATATTGACCTTTAGATTCAAGGTCAAGCTTTTGCTTGAACGGCTGTGCTTTGATTGAAACAGTTAAACCTTCAAGGTTCGTTTCCAATTGTTCTTTAATGAATTCTCCGACTTTTTTAGAGCTTTCAGAGTCATAGTTTAATAGTTCAAGTTCAAAAGTATCTTTACCTAACTCTTCTTTAGCTTTAGCCCAGTATTCTTTGGCTTTTTCTGGATCATAACCGCCGAAATCACCTACAGTTTCACGGTACTCAGCACCGTCTGGACCAGAAACGAAATCTTTTGGTACTAGATAGTAAGCAGGGATGGAACCGTTGTTCATAAGAACGTCAACCATACCTTGCTTGTCATAAGCAGAATCAATTGCTTTACGGGCATTAACATTAGCCATCACTTCGTTCTTCTGATTCAGACGAAGGAAGTAAACAGCTGTATCCGCGCGTGTTTTGAAGTTCGGATCATCTTTGTACTTATCAACGAATTCAGCTGAAAGGCCAGTTACGTCCGCTTTTTCAGTTTCGTAAAGGTTAACCGCAGTTGCAGTATCCTTAACGATGTTGAAGTTAATTTCTTTTAATTCTACAGTTTCTTTATCCCAGTAGTTATCGTTCTTGGATAATTTGAAGCTTTGTTCATGCTTCCACTCAGAAAGTGTGAATGGACCGTTATAGATTGCTGTATCCGCTTCAAGACCATATTGATCTCCTTGAGCTTCTACGAATTTTTGGTTTTGAGGATAGAACGTTGCGAATGAAAGTAATGCTTCGAAGTAAGGTACTGGACCTTCAAGCTGTACTTCTAACGTTTTTTCATCAACCGCTTTAACACCAAGTTCTTCTACCGGTAGTTCGCCACCGTTAACTTTTGCAGCGTTTTTGATATCGTACATGATGTACGCATACTCTGCACCAGTGTCAGGGTTTAAAGCTTTTTGCCAAGCGTATACGAAGTCGGCAGCAGTAACAGGATCTCCGTTTGACCATTTCGCATCGCGAAGTTTGAACGTGTAAGTTAAACCGTCTTCACTTTTCTCCATGCTTTCAGCCATACCAGGCTTCGCTTCGTCGTTCTCACCTAAACGGTAAAGACCTTCGAATACGTTGTTCATTACGTTGAATGAAACAGAGTCAGTAGCCAGTGTAGAGTCCATTGATGGGATTTCAGCACTCTCTAGCAGGTTAAGTACCTGTTCTTTTTTCTCAGCAGAATCTCCGCCGTTGTCGCCTGATTCTCCGCCTTCCGCACCTTCATTGCCGCCACAGGCAGCCAGGAAAGTACTTAGAGCCAGAAGAAGAACCAGCAAGAATGAAAACTTTTTCTTCATCTTGAAATTGACCTCCTCGTAAATCTCATATTTATTTATCTTCTAATTTTCAGAAGATTTGTTACTTATTATACATGATAGAGAAATTTTTGCAATATTAATTTAACAGTTTTTTTGCAAAATTATCAGATTACTAGGTAAATAGGTGCTAAAACATTGATATAATAAGGTTTATCACCAGTTTTTTAGGGTGTTCGTCCTATTACAATTGTTACAATGAAACGCTTTCTTTTATTTCCTGAGTTAATATTTGCATCTTAATCATAAATAGATTGAGAGTTTCTACTATTATATTTATAAATTATGATGTTTCTTTATTTACTCGGCAACAAATATTACAGTTATATATGCAGGTGAAGAATTCTACTATCCCCAATGTTGTACACAAATCAAGGAAGATTGTCTTCTTGGATTGAACAGCACTCAAGGTGATGTATATATATTAAATGCAATTGAAATGTATAGGCCTGTTCCTGTATACTTCTTATTAAAAGGCTTAAATGACACTTGTTGTTTGGTTTTATAATGGACATACTATTTTCACCAGCCTCATTTCAACAAGCCTGTAAAATGGATAAAGGAGTATTATGAAACGTTCACTTTCTATTTATTTGATTGCGGTCGCCATTATTATCGTTTCCCTGGTTTATTCGCTCGTTCAGGGTAATCCGCTCATTATTTCCCTTCTCAACAGTCTATTTATCGCAGGAATGATCTATTTAGTACTTGGTGCTTTCTTATATATTTTTCAAAAGGGGTTCTTTAACGGAATCGTCTATTCATTGAAGAGATTTCGCAGAAGCACTGTACAAGGGAAATACCTCTCACAATTTGATGATATTGATGAAACGAAGGATGCTCACGAGGAATTCACAGTGATCCGATCATTTAAAATTACCAGTACCCTTCTTATTATTGGAAGTTCCATGCTCATCATTTCACTGGTCCTGTCCTATATCATCTATACTTGAATTAGCACTGCTAATTCAATATAATAAAGTTACCAATATACCTTGGTGCTGACGAAGAGTAGTAGCTATGTGGAATGATTCAAAGAGAGCTTGTGGCTGGTGTGAACAAGCAATCACCATTTAGGGAATGGACTTCCGAGCCTTATTTGTGAAGAATACAGTAGCGGATAACGTATTCACCTCACGTTACAGAGGTTCCATACCGAGTGTGTGGACTAAGCTGACTCACTTTTTATTGAGTACTTAGGGTGGCACCGCGGAACTTATCCCATTCGTCCCTATATTATAAGGATGAGTGGGTTTTTATTTTGTGTATTTACAGGAGGATAAACAATGAAGACTATTTTTAGCGGAATTCAGCCAAGCGGGACAATTACTCTCGGAAATTACATCGGGGCAATGAAGCAGTTTACAGAGCTGCAAAATGAATATAACTGTTATTTCTGCGTCGTAGATCAGCATGCGATAACGGTACAGCAGGATAAAACGGAACTCCGCAAAAACATAAAGAGCTTAGCAGCCCTTTATATCGCCTGCGGAATCGATCCGGAGAAATCCACTCTGTTCATTCAATCGGAGGTGCCAGCTCACGCACAGGCAGGATGGATCCTGCAATGTGTTACATATATAGGTGAACTCGAAAGAATGACACAGTTCAAGGATAAATCCCACGGAAAAGAAGCAGTATCTGCAGGGCTGTTGACCTATCCCCCGCTAATGGCTGCGGATATCCTTTTATATAAAACAGATCTGGTGCCTGTGGGGGAAGACCAAAAACAACATCTCGAGTTGACAAGGAACCTTGCTGAGCGTTTCAACAATAAATACAACGATATCTTTACTGTTCCGGAAGTGAGAATCCCTAAAGTCGGTGCACGCGTCATGTCACTGCAGGACCCCTTAAAGAAAATGAGTAAATCCGACGCAAATCAGAAAGCATTCATCACATTATTGGATGATCCTAAACAAATAGAAAAGAAAATCAAAAGTGCGGTGACGGATTCTGACGGACTGGTAAAGTACGATAAAGAAAACAAGCCCGGCGTTTCCAACCTGTTATCCATATATTCAATCCTGGAGGGTTCTTCAGTAGAAGAACTTGAACAAAGATATGAAGGGAAAGGCTATGGGGACTTCAAAGGGGACTTGGCCCAAGTGGTCGTAAATGCCATTAAACCCATACAGGATCGATATAATGAATTGATTGACTCAGATGAATTAGAGGATATCCTCGACCGCGGTGCTGAAAAAGCGAATCGTGCAGCGGACAAAATGCTAAAGAAAATGGAAAAAGCAATGGGTTTGGGACGTAAAGAGAGAAAAAGAAAATAATGAAAAATCCTGGACTCAGCAGAGTCCAGGATTTTTTATTACAATGAACGATGAGCCACTTTTGGCTCATCGTTCATTTGTCAATTCACTTTCGGGCGGTTTTCCACTTCCCACAGCTTTTCAAAGAAAGGCTGACCTTTAATCAGGTTTTCACAAAGTGTGAGATGTTTATTTGACCATCCATACTTTGTTTCTTCATAGAGCATGTTCCAGACATCTTCAAAATCCATATCCTGAATGACTCTGTACTGTTCGGGTGCCCACTCTGTGTACCAGTATCTGATTTCTGCCGTGTTCCTGGAACCATGAAGTTGATCAAGTGCCATAAACAACAGCTGTTTTAACTGTCTTTCCTTCCTGGTCAAACCGTTCATCATATGGGGGCTTGGGGATAGTATATGATAAGCATTTTCCGGTTTGGGATCTTGGACCAAACTATACTGTACCGCTTCATGTCCTTCCACCATTTCATAAACGAGCTGTTCCTGTCTTGGGATTAGCCTGCTTTTCCGGATTGGTACGGTATATCCTATCGTATCTACAGCCAATATGCCTGTCCCATCTGTGACAATAAAACAATAGTCAAGCTGGATTCGTTCGTGATTCTTTCGCAAGTAAGCTTTTTGATAAACATCATTCAGAAGTTGTTGAGGTAATTCTGATAAATCATTCTCGATGTAATGAAATATGGCGTTGTCTACTCTCATTAAAGGAACTTGATCTAATAACTCAATGACATCTTCTTTTCTCCATTCGTGAAAATGACAGACATTATATCCATTTTCTTCTCCTTCGAACCAATTGACCCATACATCATGAAGATATAACATGATTGACCCCTCGCTTTGCTACAATCTTATTTGTCAATCAGTATAGGCAGATAAGAGTAAAAATATTCCTGAATCCGTACCTTTTATAGATAGTCATTATTTTTTCTGCGAGGAAAATAGATTGTTAAGGTGATGATGAGGATGCCTACAAGGAATAGATAACATTCCACACGTGTACTGATAAATTGCAGGTATTCAATAATGGTCATCCCTGTTGTGAGTAGGTTCAAGTAAATGATCAGACTGATTCCTCCGGACACAGCCAGTCCAAAACCAACAAATAATGCGAACATACGTAACACCATGCCTTCCGCCTCTACCCTCTTTTTGCTTGTCCATTTATACTATAGTTTATGAAGAAGGACCGGAGATATGACGAATTTGGATGTATTGATTAGTTCTGCTTTTTATCCCCGGTACTGTTTCCATCAGGCAGGAAATAGGTGGATGGTTTTCCGATAAGGCCGATTGTAGGTGCTTTTTTACTTTTTGTTAATTGCTCAACTAAATAATAGCCTGCTGCATACCCAAGCATTTTCGGAAAGTTTTTTTGTCCAAGCAGTAATTGATCATGCAGCGGATTAATTCTTGTAATCTTCAAATTCGGTTTAATCCATTTCTTGAAGTATTGAGACATTGTTTCCCGTTCGTATGCTGTGGTCCAGGAAGCCACATATTTTTCTCCGCAGTACTCCTTGACCGCATATTCTGCTAATCCCTCAAAGACGATTGAATCCAAAAGTGTATAATCTTCATCCTTTTTGTTTAACTTTGCCATTCTCACACAATGATGATATTCATGGGCAAATAATGCCTCATACTCTTTCTTGTCTTCCACATCTTTAAGGAATAAATAAATTTCGTCTTTAAAGCAGACACCGGATTTTTTCATCGATGATTGGAACCATCCCCGGTTCTCATGGATGGGCAGTAGATATACCGGAACATTTGGTCCTTTCCACTTATTTCTATATTTCTTTTCCAACTTTGTGAAGAAATCCCAGATCTCTTTTTCTTTCATTGATTGAAATATCATTCTCGCAGCAGGTGATGGGCGGTACATACCATGCTTTATTAAATATCTATACAAAGATTCAGTGTCCTTTTTTCCTTGTTTTGTCTTATTCAGGATTTCTAAAGGATTATCCATCGATTCCGTCAGCCATTCACGGGTAGGAGCAATCGTCACCTGCATCCCTCTTTCTCTTTTTTACATGTATATGGAGTGATTAGAGGGTTTAGTAATGAAAGATGGTTGGGACTATATTTGAGCAGTGCGAAAGAATTTACTACTTGCCTGGCTGTATTGTGAGAAACCTGTTCAATAACTTCCGATACTACATACACACGCAAAAGAGCGTACAATGATCATTGATCATTGTACGCTCTCCCTCTAAAATACGATCTCTTTAGTTCGTATATTTTTTGAACACAAGTGTTGCATTGTGGCCGCCGAATCCCAATGAGTTACTCATTGCCACATTAACTTCTCGTTTTCTTGCTTTGTTTGCTACGTAGTCCAGGTCACAATCGGGATCTGGTGTATCAAGATTGATGGTCGGCGGAAGAATGCCGTCCTGCATCGCTAGAACTGTAAAAATCGCTTCCACTCCCCCTGCAGCTCCCAAAAGGTGGCCGGTCATCGACTTGGTTGAACTCATTGCAAGTTTATAGGCATGATCTCCAAAAACCTCTTTGACTGCCATTGTTTCAAATTTATCATTATAGGGAGTACTGGTTCCATGAGCATTGATGTAATCCATATCCTCCGGACGTACCCCTCCATCTTCCAGTGCCATTTTCATCGCTCTGGCCCCGCCTTCACCGGCTGGTGCAGGAGCAGTGATATGATGGGCATCTCCAGTGCTTCCGTATCCAACCACTTCAGCATAAATTGGTGCACCTCGCCTTAATGCATGTTCCAGTTCCTCCAGAACGACCACCCCTGCACCTTCACCCATTACGAAGCCGTCACGGTTGGCATCGAATGGACGTGAAGCTTTTTCAGGATCTGTGTTTGTTGAAAGTGCTGTATTTGCACAGAATCCTGCGACAGACATTTTAGTAATGGGAGCTTCTGCCCCCCCTGAAATCATGACATCTGCATCTCCCCGCTGAATGACTTTGAAAGCGTCACCGATTGAATTCGTACCAGTGGCACAAGCTGTCACCGTACAAGAATTCACTCCTTTAGCCCCAAGCATAATGGACACTTGTCCAGTAGCCATGTCAGGAATGATCATCGGTACAAAGAATGGACTCACACGGCGGTATCCTCGTTTCTGAAACGTTTCGTACTGGTTTTCAAACGTCTCCATCCCACCGATTCCAGAACCGATCCAGACTCCTACCCGGGGTGCATTTTCCTCTGTTATTTCTAATTTGGAATCTTTCACTGCCATCATAGAAGCAGCCACAGCATAATGGGTGAAGCGATCCATCTTCCGGGCTTCTTTGCGCTCTACATATTCTTCGATATCGAAATCTTTTAACTCTGCTGCAACCTTTGCGGGATATTCATCCGCGTCCAGCCTTGTAAGCGGTCCGATTCCTGTTTTGCCGTCAAGTATATTTGTCCAGGTTGATTCGATGGTGTTTCCTAACGGAGTTACAGCTCCTACCCCTGTGATGACTACACGTTTGTTATTCATTTGATCCATCTCCTTTTATTCATCTATGGAAGAACTCGAGTTTTAAATTATTTACCCCAGCGCATAACAATTGCGCCCCACGTCAGTCCGCCGCCAAATCCAACCATTACCACTACATCATTGTCTTTGATTCGTCCGTCTTCTACGTCTTCAACGAGTGAGACAGGGATCGAGGCAGCAGATGTATTGCCGTATTTGTTTACGGTTTTAGACATTTTTTCGATTGGCAGCTCCAAACGTTGTCTTGCTGCTTCCATGATACGGATATTGGCTTGGTGAGGAATTAAGAAATCAACATCTTCTTTCTTCAATCCTGCTTTTTCAATAACATTCACACTGGATTCACCCATTTGACGCACGGCAAACTTAAATACTTCGCGGCCATTCATCACAATGTTTTCTTCCTGATACAAGTGCTTTGCGCCGGAACCATCTGCCCCAAGTTCAAATGCCAGGATTCCTTTTCCGTCAGGCACAGGACCGAGCACGGCTGCTCCTGCAGCGTCTCCGAATAATACAGCTGTATTGCGGTCATCCCAATCTGTAATCCGTGAAAGTTTCTCCACACCGATGACAAGGATATTCTTGTAGACACCATTATCGATGAACTGTTTTCCTGTAATCATCCCATACATGAACCCTGCACATGCGGCACTTATGTCCATGGCCGCAGCTTTCTTTGCGCCCAGTCTGTCCTGCAGCAAACAGGCAACCGATGGGAATGGACGATCCGGTGTTACGGTGGCAACCAAAATCAAATCGAGGTCCTCTGCAGTAATATCAGCATCTGCTATTGCTTTTTTCGCCGCTTCAAATGCCATATCCGACGTATTGATGTGTTCACCTGCAACCCTTCTCTGTTCAATTCCCGTTCTCGTACGGATCCACTCATCAGACGTATCCACCATTTTTTCTAAATCTGCATTTGTCAATACTTTCTCAGGAAGGTAACGCCCAATTCCAATTATCCCTGCATTCATACTGGCATCCCCTGCTTTCATATTTTATCGTTTATTACTCTTATATCAGTTTATTATCAATTATTAAGACTTGGTACTAATTTTATCGAAAGATTCCTTTTTATGCAATGTTTTTATGATTTTTTCATTCAGCATAGTCATTCGGATTCCTATTATGGCTGGAGTTTTTGGCTGATCGTACAAAAAAGACTGTTCTCAAGTGAACAGTCTTTATCGTATTCGTATCAATCGTTATGTAAGGCGTCGCTCTTCCCTAATTCATAAGCTTCCCCCATCACCTGTGTGAATAAAGTCATAATAGGCTGCAGCATCTCCGGAGAAAGTTCGATACCCGCTTCATCCATCGTCTGCTTTGCCTGTGGTAAGTACTTCATTGCGATCTGCATAAATTCCATCGTCTTATCTTGATTCATTACTTTGCTTCCTTCCCGTTTGGTAATTTTCCTGTATCGATATACTCTTTAACATGCTTGTTCATAGCACTCCTGAAATCATCTGAGATTAACGGACTGAATTTGCCCAGTGAAATGACTCCGTCTTTAAAGTCAAATTCAAGATTTCCTGAAGGCAGATTCCCTTCAGCAAATTTATCAGCGACCACTCCATACAGTTTATCCGCATGCTGCACAGTACTGGTAAGAACCGTGGATTCACCTAGATCCGATTGATCGGAAACATATCCGATCGCAAACAAACCGCGCTCTTTGAGTTCTTCGATTACAGCTACATTATAGCCGTCCCCGGCAGGATATACAATATCCGTATCCTTGCCAACTAAAGATGTCAATCTGTTCAGTGCCAATTCTTTGTCATTCCAATCTTTCGTATATTCAACAACTACTTCAACTTCTTTGTTCTGGTACTTTGCCCCGTCAACAAATCCATCTACTTCCGGCTGCCAATCATATGCTGCAATCACACCTACTTTATTGGTTTCTGTATGATGGGCTGCTGTCATGCCTCCGAAAAATCCCATTGCATACCCTTTAAACTTCAAGCTTGTTGTGTTCTTTGCTTTAGCATCGCCGTTAAAACTTATAAAATGTATATCCGGGTATTCACTTGATAACTCGTTAAATACATTTGCATACTCGCTGCCGTGACCAAAAACCAGGTTTACACCGTCTTTTTTATACTCTTCAATTGCTTGTTCTATTGATGTATCATGAATCATGCTCTCTTTATAAAATACATCTACATCGTGATCTGACTGTATACTCAATAAACCTTTGTACCCTTTTGTTCCCCATACACCATCATTTACTGTTTCAGGAACAAGTAAACCCACATTTTCTAATTCATCAGACGTATTATCATTCATACATCCATTTAATCCAAATGCGAAAACCGCCAGAATGAGAAAACTCAGTCTCTTTTTCATGTGCAGCAACTCCTTTAAAACTCATGCAGCGTCGATAAAAAGCAGGATCAATAGAGAAAATTACACCAATGTATCTATTTTACCTTCAACCGTAATCATATAAAAGAGAAATTTTTCTTATTCTTGTTTTCACAGAAAGCTCATCGTATGTTTCTGCTCTTTCAATATAGCCTCATGAGATTTTGAAGGATGTACAGTGATACGTTCCGCTTCAGGAGTTCTTTTTTGTTTGGCGGAAGCGATTGATCTTTCCGTTATATAGGAAAGTGCTTCCCTCCAGCTGTTCTGGGATAAGGATTTCAAGGAATAGGTTCCTCCGTTCCCTGAATGCTTAATAATGCAATTCGCAGCATCTTTTACATAGATGGCACCACTAGGATCGTCTGAATATTGTAGTTCTTCTTCTTTTTTTCCTTGCAGCAGCTGCGAGAATAAGAAATGATCAGGCTGATGAGCCCCATATAGTGTAGGGAGATAAAACGTAGCCGCTTCAGATTCACCGGCAGAAATGATTTGATTTCTCACTGTATTGTTAGAGTAAATCTGAACAATCTCCGGAAATTCACCCTCCTGATCCAGACACTGTTCAATTGCGGAGAAACATACGGGCTTGTTCATATTGAAATTGTCATAATAAGGGAGAAACAGTCTGCATTCAACCGGCAGTTCCTTATTCCATTCATGCACAGGAACGTATTGAATGTTCGAGTTTCTCCCTATTTCCATCCATTTATCCTTCATTTCCCCATCATCATCAACAGCTGTCACTGTCCAACCTCTTTCAAGCAGCGCCCTGCATAGTTCAAATCCCAAATATTGCTGGGCTGCCAGCACAATTGCATGATTCACATCACTCACTCCTAATCACAGCTATAGTTCTTTCTCGTGTAAGGAAAAGTACGAAGCAAATTTCAACCCAAGTGTATACCTTTTTTCAGGAAGCACGTAAAAGAGGTCGGTTGAAAAGCCTTTCTCCAAACGATGTTTATATATATCTTTTATGAGAGGGAATTGATTTTTATAACGATTAACGTTATAGGATTGAGCGATATACAGTGGAATAGGGATGTCCTTAAACACATCATGATCTTTCCCTGCGCGCTGGAAAACATGTTCATAGTCCTCTTCCTTCACACCCCGGGACTGGTCTAATTCCCTTACCAGTTTTTTATAGAAAAACTTTTGTTCTTTTTCCTGGCGGATCAGTTCGCTAAGTGAGAGACACGGCGTGAGCATTACCACTCCTCTTATGTCGTTTTCCATCTTAGGGTAGAGTTCCTTAAATATGAGTGCCCCCATCCCTTCCGTCAAGATATGGATCTTGCTGTTGATGATTTCTGTCCGTTTCACATATTGATAGAGTCTGCAAGCTAACGCCACTGCCTGTTCGCTACCCCAATTCGCTCCATACAGATTGCTATAGTAAACAATATACCCTTTGCCCGTAAGATCTTTGATCCATTTCTTCCTGGCTTCATGCTGGTCCCAAAAGCTCGTTCTTTCATCTACATAATGATGATGGTCGCCAAGAATCATTACAGCAAATCCATTTGGTCTTTCAGGATAATGAATCATGCACCACTCCCGGTCTAATTGAAACAATCGCTGATTCATTGAAATTCTCCTTTTACATAGTGAGTCAATATAGTTTATGTACAGCAACTATTTTTGAAAGGAGATTTGCCCATTCATGATAAAAAATGTGAACAAGTCATACGCTGAGACAGAGCGGATGATAAGGGTTTCATTTTCACATATTCGTCATTTATTATTTATCTCAGGTGTGGTATGATAAGAAAGATTGAAAATGGTGGAAACCATCTACATATGGATGAAAATAGAGGAATGAGGTGACAGGCGTGAGATTTTTCTGGACATTTTTCTGGGCATTTCTTTTGACTCAAATGTTAACTTACGTTGTAAGTTCAATGAATGGATTAACGTATCATTTTGAAACAGGATTGATTTTATCAATCGGTATAACGATTTTGCTATTTGTAATTACATTGATCATTCCAAACGATCCAGTTGAAAATCATTAAAAAGCAGCCTGTCACAGGCTGCTTTTTCCTTCTATATACCTGTTGATTCACTTGAGATCTATGTTACTAATTAACCGTTAGATTCAGCCCTTCATTTCCTGCATCAATCAGCACTTCTTTATTTGACCCTATATTCCCTGCAATCAATTCCCTTGCGAGTTTCGTTTCAACTTCCTTCTGCAGGTATCTCTTTAATGGACGTGCTCCGTAAACAGGGTCGTAAGCGGCTTCTGCAATGAATTCTTTGGCTTTCTCAGTCATGGAAATGATTATTTGCTGCTCCTCTACACGTGACTGTAATTCTATAAGAAGCTTCTCGATGATTCCTTTAACATTTTCGATACTGAGAGGCTTGAAGAGGATGATGTCATCTACTCGATTGAGAAATTCAGGTCTGAATGAGCCCCTCAGCTGCATCATGACCAGCTCCTTGGTCTCATCATCAATTTCTTCTTCCCCTTTATTTCTTTCCAATAAATGTGAAGACCCAATATTGGAAGTCATGATGATAACTGTGTTTTTACAATCTACCGTTCGTCCCTGTGAATCGGTAATCCGACCGTCATCCAGCATTTGCAGTAAAATATTGAATACTTCAGGATGTGCTTTTTCGATTTCGTCAAGCAGGATCACCGAGTAAGGTTTCCTTCTGATAGCTTCTGTCAACTGGCCGCCTTCCTCATATCCCACATATCCGGGAGGGGCACCAACCAGTCTGGATACTGCATGCTTCTCCATATACTCAGACATATCGATTCTTATCATTTGTTCTTCACTGTCAAATAAGGTATTGGCAAGTGTTTTAGCAAGCTCTGTCTTTCCCACCCCGGTAGGACCGAGGAATATGAATGAGCCGATCGGGCGATTTGGATCTTTGATCCCGGCTCTTGCTCGTATCACAGCATCGCTGACTAGTTCAACCGCTTCTTCTTGTCCAATGACACGTTCATGCAATAGTTTATCGAGTTTCAGGAGTTTCTCCCTTTCACCTTCCACCAGCTTTGTGACAGGGATACCGGTCCATCTGGCCACGATGTTTGCGACTTCTTCCTCGGTTACTTCTTCTCGTACCAGCCTTCCCTCCTGTCCCTTCATCATTTTACTTTCAACTTCCTGAAGTTCCTTCTCCATTGCAGGGATCTTGCCGTGGCGCAGTTCTGCTGCTTTATTTAAGTCATAGTCGCTCTCTGCTTCCTCAAGCTGTCGTCTCAGCTTCTCCAGCTCTTCTCTTTTCTCTTGGACAACGCCAATGCTTTCCTTTTCTTTCATCCATTTAAGTTTCATTGCATCCGCTTTTTCCTTCAGGGTGCTCAGATCTTTTTTGATTCGATTCAACCGTTCCAGACTTTGTTCATCTTTTTCTTTTGTCAAAGCTGCCTCTTCGATTTCCAACTGCATCACTTTTCGCGTCACTTCATCAAGTTCGGAAGGCATCGAATCAATTTCCGTCCGGATCATTGCGCATGCTTCATCCACCAGGTCAATGGCTTTATCCGGGAGGAATCTGTCAGAAATGTATCGGTCCGAAAGGCTCGCCGCTGCTACGATTGCCCGGTCGTGAATATTGACGCCGTGATGGATTTCGAAGCGTTCCTTCAATCCCCTTAGGATGGATACGGTATCCTCCACACTCGGCTCCTTCACCAGCACCTGTTGAAAGCGACGTTCCAAGGCAGGATCTTTTTCTATATATTTACGATATTCATTCAGTGTCGTCGCCCCTATACAGTGAAGTTCACCCCTTGCCAGCATTGGTTTAAGGATATTCCCTGCATCCATTGCCCCTTCGGTTTTTCCGGCTCCGACAATCGTGTGGAGTTCATCAATAAACAGAAGGATTCTCCCTTCACTTTTTTTCACTTCTGTAAGAACAGCCTTTAATCTTTCTTCAAATTCTCCGCGAAACTTTGCACCTGCGACCAGGGAACTCATGTCGAGTTCAAATATGGTCTTGTTCTTCAAACCTTCCGGGACATCCTTTCTTACGATCCTCTGCGCAAGCCCCTCGACGATTGCTGTTTTCCCCACTCCCGGCTCACCGATCAGGACCGGGTTATTCTTTGTTTTTCTTGAAAGGATGCGGATGACATGACGGATTTCGCTGTCCCTTCCAATGACAGGATCAATCTTACCCGACCTGACTTCTGCAACGAGATCCCTTCCATACTTTTTCAGTGCTTCATATGTAACTTCAGGATTCTGTGAGTCCACTTTTTTTCCCCCTCTTACAGATGTAATGATCGTTGTCAGCTGTTTTTTTGTGATTCCTGTATCCTTCAAATAACTGATGATCGGATGATCAGTCTGTTGAAATAACGAAAGAATAAGATGTTCGATTGATAAGTACCCATCTCCCCATTTACTCTTAAGTTTCTCTCCATCCTGAAACAGGCGGTTTACTTCATTGGATAGATAGTGTCCATAATGCACGCCATTCCCTTCCACGGCAGGAATTTCTTTCAATTTTTGTTGAATATAATCATGAAATGCGTTTATATCCATTCCTGCCTTTTCATAAATGGAGCAAAGAAGACCGTCGCGGGTTTTTACAAAAGCTTTCCAAAGATGAAGAACCCGGATATCCGTATGCTTATAGTCCTTTGCCAGCTGACCGGCTGCTGCAAGTCCCTCTTGGATACTGTGCGTCATGGATTCAATATTCATTACGTTCACACCTCATTTGACCTTTTTTGACCTTTATGATCATTATAACCCTTTTGTGCTGATATGAAAAAGGAAAAAGAACAAGTAATCACCGGTTGAATAAGAAAATTCTTCACTCTTCCTTATTCCCATTCGGTCATACTTGTTCCTTCTCTCTGTTACGGTTTTCTCATATATGTCCAATGACGGTTGTGGTTTGAGTTCTCAGGGAACCGGTCCCCCGCTTTCATCTTCAGTTTTTGAGGATTATTAACATTGCTTCCGGTTTCACCAATTTCGATATAAATTCCATTATTAGGCGCTTTTTCTCCGCCTCTGAAATGTCTTGGTTGTCCCATCAAGATACCTCCTCTGATTGAAGCATGGCAGCTTCTCTTTTATTTTCTACTTCATTAAAAGGTTCATGCATGCCATATGAAGGTATATTCATGTTAATCAGGTTACGGTTTGATTAACATTTGGAAAAAGTCTTTACAGTACCACTCTATTTAGTGTTAAATAAAAAACTGTGTAGAGATATATGCTTGGAGGATATATGATGGATTTTTATTTAGTATTGAAATACTTATTTTTAGGCGTTTTTCAAGGTTTTACAGAACCTATTCCCATTTCGTCGAGCGGCCATCTGGTATTGGCTCAATATTTCCTTGGAATTGAAGAACCTGGCTTAACCTTCGAGATATTAGTGAATACGGCATCTCTCTTTGCTGTGTTACTTGTTTACCGTGCAGATATTTGGCGATTGATTGTCAACGGGTTGGGATATTTTAAAGAGAAGACACCAGAGAATAAACGGGACTTCCATTTTATTGCTTATTTAATCATCGGGACGATTCCTGCAGGTGTCATCGGTGTCTTGTACGGAGATTTCATTGAAGAAAATCTTTCCTACGTCGTTACGATCGGAATCACACTCATTATAACTGGTACCGCGTTATGGCTAATCCGAAATCTGCGGGGCAGAAAAAACGATGGGGATTTGAATGTAAAGGATGCCCTGATCATCGGTCTTGCCCAGGCTGTCGCGTTGATTCCCGGGATCAGCCGTTCAGGTGCCACCATTGTTGCAGCAATGGCTAGAGGAATGAAAGCAGAAACAGCCCTGCGTTATTCATTCCTGCTATATATTCCGGTAAGTTTCGGGGTCATGCTTCTCGGGATCAGCGATTTGATCGAGGAACCTCCGGCGGCATCTATGGCGATCCCCTATATCCTGGCTTTCATTGGATCTCTGGTTGCTTCATACTTCTCGTTAAAGTGGTTTATGAATATCATGGCAAAAGGGAATCTTAAATATTTCGCCATTTATTGCCTGGTCGTTGGTGTTCTTGTCGTTATTTTCATTTGATACCTTTCTTCAACACCGCTGTTATTATCAAAACTAGAAGAACTGCAAAGCCTTGAAATAAAGAGGCTGGAACAAAACAAAAAAAAGCTATATACAATATAGACTTTTGAACAAAGCTAATAAAAAACCCGAACCAATTTGAACTTAGAGTTCAAATTGGTTCGGGTTTTATTTAGACTAAAACACTTTTGTCCCAGTCTCTTCTATCATGTGATGCCCAGTGCAATTTTTGCGTAGCGTGACATCTTGTCCTTGCTCCATGGTGGATTCCAAACGATATCCACTTCTGTTTCTTTTACTTCCGGAAGATCTCCCAGAGCCGCTTTGACTTGTTCAACGATCGTTCCTGCAAGCGGACAGCCCATCGATGTCAATGTCATAGTGACTGTCGCTTTACCTTCTTCATCAAGATCTACATCATATACCAAGCCTAAATTGACGATGTCTATGCCTAATTCAGGGTCCACTACCTGTTCAAGTGCACCCATCAAGTTGTCTTTAAGGTCCTGATCCATTATTACACTCTCCTTTAATATGCGTCATCTACTGTTTATCTTATCAAAGAAAACCAATGTTGACAAAAGCTTAAGCCGACAGATGCTTTTCAAACCATTCCACAAGTTTTATGACGCCTTCTCTTGAAACTTTGTGATCTGCCTTATCATCCGAAATAAATAATATATTATCTTCATTGCCTTCATATGCAGGCAATATACTTTTGTAAAATTCTTCTGTTAAATGGTATGGTACTACCTTGTCTTTTTTTCCATGCCAAAACATCAGTGGCCGCCCATTCAGCTTTTCCGGTTGAAGACTAAGATCATAGTGAGACAATTCATTCAGAATTGCCCCTACTTCTTCTTCACTGAACGGAAGTTGGTAACCGGTCGATTTCAGATGCGATAGCTGGGCTTTCGCGAATTTCACGTAAGATGGATTGCCCATCAGGGATACAGCGGAAGAAATCCAATCATACTGTGTCAAAGCGCCCAGAGTGACAATGCCTCCCATCGAAGTACCGGCAACTCCTATACCATTTTCAATCAGCAAGCCTTTTTTCCCGAAATACCTTTTCAGAAGAGATAGCTCATGAATGCTGTTTAATACGATCTTCCAGAATACCCTGCCTAATTCTTCTTCCGATTTGCCTGTTGCTCTTTCACCATGTTCAAGGCAATCAGGAAGTATCACTCTGAAGCCTTTCTCAGCAAGATAGAAAGCATAGTGGAGATTATGCTCTTTTGCACTGGTAAAACCATGTATAAAAAAGCACAAAGGCAGAGGATTGTATTTTTCTTCTTCCTTCACAAGATGAAGGCACGGAATTTCTTCTATGTTTGATTTCTCAATAACGATCATATTAGCTTGCTCCCTCCTGTACGCCGATCACAGTATTATGATATCCTAGATTTTACAATATGTATAATATTTAAAACTGCTTTTATGTAAATTCTTTATTAAGTTCAATTTCAGGATATGGACAGCCTGCACTGTCTCCTTATACACTATCCATACAGTGATGGTTTAATATGCCATACATACTCACAGTGAATATTGCGTATCAAAACATTATAGAGAATTGGGGAAATGATATGAATTTATTTGAAAAACACTTAATCGTATTAGATTTGGACGGCACACTTTTAACCGATGATAAGAAGATTTCACCTAAGACCATGCACACATTGTCGGAAGCAAGGAAACAAGGTCACGAAGTCATGATCGCCACCGGCAGGCCATATCGTGCAAGTGAGATTTATTATAAGCAATTGCAATTAGGCACCCCAATCGTCAATTTCAATGGAGCCTTTGTGCACCATCCTGCAGACAACACTTGGGGAACCTATCACGAACCGATGGATTTAGACGTATCCAGGCAAATAATCGAAGCGTGTCAAGACTTTCCATTCCGAAACATCATTGCAGAAGTGAAAGATGATGTCTACCTTCATTACCATGACGAAAAACTCATTGACGTGTTCATGATGGGCAACCCGTCGATTTCAACTGGTGATATCCGTGAATTCCTTACTGATAACCCTACTTCGATGCTGATCCATGCCGAAGAGGAAGATGTGAACGAAATCCGTGCACATCTTGATGAAGTTCATGCAGAGGTGATCGATCACCGCAGATGGGCTGCCCCGTGGCATGTAATCGAAATCGTTAAATCAGGGTTGAATAAAGCTGTCGGAATAGAAAAAGTCGCATCAACCTTGAATATCCCTCAAGACCGCATCATTGCGTTCGGTGACGAGGACAACGATTTTGAAATGCTGAAATATGCAGGTACCGGCGTTGCAATGGGAAATGCAATCGATGATTTAAAGGAAATTGCGAATGAGGTTACTTTATCCAACGAAGAAGACGGAATCGGCAGATATTTGCAGAATCGGTTTAATCTTTAATGGCAGCGTTGGGAATTATTTTTACTGTAAACCATACTGATATCAGCCATACTACAAGAGAACACACAATAGTTGTGTTTAAGCTTGTAAAGGGGTGGTTGCAATGGGTAGAAATAAATCCAAACGTTTTGTGCAACAAGGTAAAGTTGCTGTAGCAAAGCACGATGAGCGAATTCCCTACCATTTAACATACGCTGAAGCTGAGGCTAACAAGCTGTCCTCCAAAGTGGAAGACTCCTCATTGGGAGGAATATAGTATGAGCAATCCGTTATTCAGGGAAGCTCGTCAAGCCGTACACACTGCAAAAGCATCATCGGCGGCTGGCGGGGATGTCGAATCATCTGTCAATAAAGCAAAAAACGCCTTATCTTCTGCATACGCCAATAGCAATGTGGAAGAACAACGCCAATTACGCACCCTTCAAGACGAATTGAATACTCTTCAATAACACGAAAAGGTTGACCTTGCAAACAAGGTCAACCTTTTTTAATGAAGATTATCTTCTCAACGTCATCCCCATCCTTCTAATCTTTTCTAAAGAATCCGAAGATCCCTGTTGTTTGAACGATATTGGTAAATGCATTAGGATCAACTTCTTTGATCGTATGCTCGAGTTCATACAACTCATACCGTGAAATGACGATGATCATCATTTCTTTTTCTTCACCTGAAAAAGCACCTTTCGCAGGTAGTGTCGTTATCCCTCTCATCAGTTTTGAATGAATGGCTTCGCGCAGTTCATTTGACTTTTTCGTGATGATCATTGCAGTTAACTTTTCATGGCGGGTGTGGATGGCATCAATGACCCGTGTTGAAGCGTAAAGAGTGACGAGAGTGTATAAAGCCTTTTCCCATCCATATAAGAAACCGGCAGAAATGATGATGATGGCATTCATAAGGAAGAAATACGATCCCACCGGCTTATCCTTCATTCGTGAGAGAATCATCGCGATGATATCCATTCCCCCCGTGGAAGCCCCCCACTTTAAGGTCAGGCCGACCCCTACTGCAGCAATAACTCCGCCAAACACCGCATTCAGTAAAATATCAGGTGACAAATGAATGATGGGAATGACCTCCAGGAAGAAGGAAGTAAGAAACACTGAAATGAAACTGTAAACAGTAAATGACTTTCCAACCTTCCTCCAACCGATAATGGTTACAGGAATATTTAATATGAATAGTAAAATACCCGTCGATACATTAAATCGTGTAAATTCTTTGATGATGCTCGATAATAATTGTGCTATACCGGTAAAACCGCTTGCGTATACATTTGCCGGTATCAAGAAGAAATTCATGGCGATCGCACCCAAAAGTGAACCGATCAGAACGACCAAAAATTTTTTTGCTTCTAAATGAACGTTATCCCTGTTCATGACAGACCTCCCCTGTTGTACAATACTATTTGTTATGTTCCACAATCTATCATAACTAAACACTTGCCCCAATACATCTATTGTCATGCTTTCATTATAAATCCCCCTTGCTGTCACATATGGCTCTTTCAACTATTGAATGACTGTAACTCTGTATAAATTAACTAAGGAATAGATTGTCATTTTACTGAAAAATAGCTAGACTAAAGCTATAAGTAAAGATAAAAGGATGATAATGATGACAGTAAAATTATTTGCTGATAGTGCAAGCGACCTTCCAAAAGATTTCTTTAATCAAGACAACATAGAGTTTTTTCCTCTTAAAGTACATATCGATGGCCAGGATTACGAAGACCTGCTAAATATCGAACCGAAAACGGTCTTTGACAAAATCCGTGAAGGGTACATGCCTAAAACATCTCAAGTATCTCCGGAGAGCTTCCTGAAAAAATTCACCGAGCTTGCTGAAAAGGATGAAAAAGGCATTTATGTGGCATTCTCTTCTCAACTTTCCGGTACCTACCAAACAGCAGTCATGATCCACGATCAGGTAAAAGAGGATTACCCCGGGCTCGACCTTACTATCATTGATTCAAAGTGTGCCTCCCTCGGCTACGGACTGATTGTCAAAAACGCATTAAAGACGTTACAAGAAGGAGGCACCCGGCAAGAAATCATTGATTCCATCACCTATCATGCAGAGCATATGGAACACCTCTTTACCGTGGAGGATCTCGACTACCTTGCCAAAGGCGGACGGGTTTCTAAAGCCTCGGCTTTCTTGGGTGGCCTGCTCAACATTAAACCGCTTCTGCATGTCGAGGATGGTAAGCTTGTCCCGATCGAGAAGCTCCGCGGCAAAAAAAAGCTTTTAAAGAGAATGCTTGAACTGATGGAGGTTCGGGGTTCCAACCTTTCCGGCCAGACGATTGCCATCAGTCACGGCGATGATGAACAACTTGCATTCGAAATGAAAAAAATGATCGAAGAGAAGTTCTCTCCAAAAGATGTTTATATCAATATTATTGGATGTGCGATCGGATCCCATACAGGAACGGGTACATTGGCAGTATTTTTCCTGAATTAACACTCATAATCCATCCTTCATATTCTCATACTAACCAGGAAGATGTTTATACTGAAGGGAGTTAAACCAATGCCGCACACTTCTGATAATGATAAAAAAGCAAAAGATAATCAAGCACTGCATGAAGAAAAAAATAAAATAAAAGAACTGAACCGTCAAGCCGGTAAGAATCAATATTCAAAAAAGACTGATCATATTTGATTCACTGACCGCTGTTTGATACGGAATTGATTTAACCACCTGAGTCACAGGTGGTTTTTTTAGTAAATCATCTCCCTATTAGTTGTACGAGTGAACACTGCTCCTCTATAATAATAAAAGAGAATATTAATTGGAGGGAAATACATATGGCGAAAGAAAGTTCATTCGATATCGTATCAAAGGTGGAGATGTCAGAAGTAAGCAATGCGATTCAGATTGCTCTTAAAGAAATTCAGAATCGTTATGACTTCAAGGGAAGCAAAAGCGATATCAAACTGGATGGGGAAGAAATCGTATTAATTTCAGATGACGAATTTAAAATGAATCAACTGAAAGATGTGTTGCTAAGCAAATTGATCAAACGTGAAGTACCTGTCAAGAATCTCGATTACAGCAAAATCGAGGGTGCATCAGGCGGTACCGTCCGACAGCGTGCGAAGCTCGTTCAAGGAATCGACAAGGAAAACGCAAAGAAAATCAATGCTATCATCAAAAATTCCGGTGTCAAAGTAAAGAGCCAGGTGCAGGACGATCAGGTCCGGGTGACCGGGAAAAGTAAAAATGACCTCCAAAATATCATTTCAGCTGTAAGGGACGCCGACCTGTCAATCGATGTTCAGTTCGTAAACTTCCGCTGAGTTGTTATCTTACTTAGTCTAATGGGTACAATAAACTCATTAGGCTTTTTTTATACAAATCAACCTTGATATAACTAAAAGACGTGTACATGGAGGAGAAAAATGAGCAGAAAAATTATCGTGATCGGTGCCGTCGGCGGCGGAGCAACAACGGCATCCCAACTGAGAAAATTAGATGATAAAGCCGAAATCATCTTACTGGAAAGAACTCCATATCTCTCTTACGGAGCTTGCGGCATGCCATATTATCTTGGGGAGGTAATTGAAGACCGGGATGATCTATTTGCTTCTACACCTGAAAAATTGCAGGCTAAAAAAAATATTGATGTAAGAATGATGCACGAAGCTATGACAATCGATAGAAAGAAGAAATCGGTTCAAATCAGGAACAATGAAAACAATCATGAGTATGAGGAGCGATACGATGTACTTGTAATCGCTACCGGCGCCTCACCGTTCATACCTGATATCGAAGGACTTAACCACATCCCATCCTTCACCCTGAGAACCGTTGAAGATATGGATGTATTAAAAAACTATTTAGAGACGGAAAAACCTTCAACCGGAGCCATTATCGGCGGAGGATTTATCGGTGTTGAAATGGCGGAAAACCTGACCCGCCTCGGAATCGAAACGAGTATCGTCGAGCGCTCGAATCATGTTTTAAGCGTCATAGACGAAGAAACGGCTTTGAACGTCCAACGTCACTTAACTGAAAAAGGTGTGAAGTTGTACTTGGAAAACGGACTACACAAGATTACATCCGCAAGTAAAATCCAACTTGATAACGGAGAAACCGTCTTAACCGACTTTCTCCTTTTATCAGTGGGCATTAAACCAAACAATAAACTTGCCCGGGAGGCAGGACTGACTACCGGGGAATCGGGAGGCATTTCAGTGAATGAATTCATGCAGACCGATGATCCTTCCATCTACGCTGTAGGGGATGTTGTCGAGTCCATCGACTTGATTGACGGCAGCCCAAAGCAAGTTCCCCTAGCCTGGCCGGCCCATCGTCAGTCATATATAATCGCAAAACACATCACCGGTGACCCCGTACCATTTAAAGGCATGCTCGGCAGCGCGATCGCAAAAGTATTCGATTTGACCATTGCCTCTACTGGGCTTGGGGAAAAAGAACTCACTGAACGCGGAAAAAAGTATAAAACAGTCATTCATAAAGGGAAATCGCATGCAGGATATTATCCAGACAGCAAGGAAGTTTATGTCAGGGTTCATTTTTGCCCTGATACCGGTAAAATATTCGGCGGCAACGTGGTTGGCGGCGAAGGTGTCGATAAACAGATCGATGTACTATCCACCGCAATATTCGGCGGCCTGACTGTCATACAGCTTCAGGAAGTTGAATCCTGCTACGCCCCTCCCTACTCATCACCGAAAGGTCTATTAAATATGATAGGCTACAAAGCAGAGAAAATGATGAATTCATGAGAGCAGACTGTTTTATGAGATTATTCGTGAAACAAGTTAGAATTACATTCGTTCGGGTAAACACGATTCTAAGGAAACTATTTCATCAAAGAAATTCTTCATTTAACTTACCATTTATAAAAAGGAGTGTTTCAATTGTCACAACAGCAAAACGGAAAACAGACTTTTCCCCCGCAACATCAGGATCATCAGCCTGGAACAGTGGATGAAATGAATCCCCAGCCGATTCATACAGACCAACATTATAAGGGAAGCGGAAAACTGGACGGAAAAGTTGCATTGATTACCGGTGGTGACAGTGGAATCGGACGTTCCGTTGCATGGTATTTCGCTCGCGAAGGTGCCCACGTAGCAATCTCCTACTTAGATGAACATGAGGATGCAAACAAAACAAAGGAACTTGTTGAAGCAGAAGGAGTCAAATGCATGCTTCTATCTGGTGATATCGGAAGTTCGACATTCTGTCAAGACATCATCAGCAAAGTGATTTCCCAATTCGGTAAACTTGATATCCTTGTCAATAATGCAGCCGAACAGCATCCGCAGACAGGGCTTGAGGAAATAAGCGATGAACAGCTGGAACGCACCTTTAAAACTAACATATTTTCAATGTTTTACTTAACGAAAGCTGCCCTTCCTCATTTGAAGAAGGGAGCTTCCATCATAAATACAGCTTCCATCACTGCTTACAAGGGAAACAAAGATCTGATCGATTACTCATCCACCAAAGGGGCAATCGTAAGCTTTACACGCTCGCTTGCTGAAAATATCGCATCGAAAGGTATCAGGGTAAACGGTGTAGCACCTGGTCCAATATGGACACCTCTCATCCCATCGACATTCGGTGCAGATAAAGTATCCGAATTCGGTGCCAATACACCGATGGGAAGGGCTGGTCAGCCGTATGAATTAGCGCCCGCATACGTATATCTTGCAAGTGAAGATTCAACCTATGTTTCGGGACAGATGCTTCACGTAAATGGCGGCACTGTGGTGAACGGGTAATTATATACAGGAATCGTCCTCAATTAAAAAACGACTGAAACTTACCCATAGTAAGCTTCAGTCGTTTTTTATGCTCTTTTATCAAGCTTGCTGCAGGAAGACCGCTTCACAATGTCATGGGGAATGATGATCCGCTTGATGGGTTCCTTCGGATTTTCCACTCGCTGAATCAGGCTCTTGGCTGCTTCATTCCCAAGGTGGAAGATATTGATATCAACCGAAGTCAGGGGCGGACGTGACATTTCTGCCAGCAATACGTTATTGAAACTGATAATGGATATATCATCGGGCACCGAAATGTTCATTTCATCCAGAGTATTCAATACACCTAAAGCCATAAGATCATCGGCTACCACTAATGCGGTTGGGGGGTGATCAAGCTGCATCAGTTCATTGATCGCTTCTCTTCCGCCTTCACGTAAAAATTCTTCATGAATGATATATTCATTTCTTAAATCGAAACCTGCTTCTCTCAGCGCTTTTTCATACCCAAGTAAACGCTCTACTGTCACAACCAGATTCAAATCCCCTCCGATGAAACCGATGCAATCATGTCCGAGTCCAAGGAGATAATCGGTCACTTCTCTTGCAGCCCTGAAGTTATCATTGTCCACATGAGTAATTTCTTCACAAAATTTATATGGTTTCCCGACTACAACGAAAGGAAAATTGCGTTCTTTCAGATAGTTCATCACTTTATCTTCCACTTTTGAATAAAGAAGGATGATACCATCTACGCGTCCACCCTGGACCATTTGGACAACACCATCGTAAATTTCTTCTTCCGTCTGACCCGTTGTCATCTGAAGCGCATATTGCTTCTCATGTGCTCCCTCACTCAATCCTCTTAAAACGGTTGGAAAAAACGGGTTTTGTGAGAAAGTACTTGCCGAGCCCGGCAATACAAGCCCCAATACTCTGGTTGACTGATTTGCCAGACTTCTTGCGATGAAGTTCGGGTGATAACCCAATTGCTCCATCGCTTCCCTGACTTTTTGTTTCGTTCTTTCACTTATTCTCGGGTTATTCGCGATTACCCTTGAAACGGTGGATGGTGCGACATTTGCAAGCTTCGCCACATCTTTTATCGTTACAGCCATTGTTCCTCCCCCCTTCTGCTCCACCAATTAAAAGCGCTTCCATTTATACTGGTATCTAAGCTCAAATACTTTATAAAAGGCTCCTTAAGAGCCTTTCATTTAGGAATTCCTGTTTTTTCTACCCCGTTTCCATACCAGGTAAATGAATAATAAAAATAATGCATAAACCGTCCCGAGAGCAGCCAAGTATGGAATATTCAGACCGCTCTTATCTTTTAGCAGATAGATTTCCGATTCTTCCCGGTTCAGCGCCAATTTATAGGTTCCGCTCTCATCACTTCGGACTAGATCTTTTGTCAATAAACCTTTAAGTTCCTTATTCTCAGCAAGATCAGCCGCATCAAGTTCGACCGTCTGTGTTTTACTCGAGTTGTTAATGGCTACGACCACTGTCTGATCCTTATACGTTCTTTTAAATATACCCATTCCGTCTTTTTCATATAGCGGTTCGATCGTTCCTCTCGTCAAGGCCGGGTATTCATTGCGAACCTTCCCCAACGTTGAAATAAAGTCGATCAACTCTTTGTCTGCCCTGAAATTCATCAGGCGGCGGTTATCCGGGTCTTCTCCGCCATCAATGGCAATTTCCGAACCGTAATAAACAATCGGGATCCCCGGGGTCGTGTACATATATGTCAACGCAAGCTTCCATCTTGTGCCCGGGAACACATTCTCCTCCACCAGCAATCGGGTGAAGCGTTCCATATCATGATTGTCTATGAACGTTCCCATTAAATAAGGATTTTCATAGTATGTTTCATTGTACTTAGAGAAATTAAATAATCGATTCATGGAGGTATCCGGTTTTTTAAAGACTGAACGTAATTCTTCCGCTTGAGGGAAGTTAACGAAACCGTCAATTCCTGTATCATTATATTCCGCTATCTTTCCGGGATCTTGATCAAACACTTCTCCAAGAAGATAGAAATCATCTTTCACTGATTTTACTTCTTTACTGAACTCTTTCCAAAATTCCCGAGGGACATGCCGCACTGTATCCAATCGATACCCGTCAACATCGGTTTCTTCTATCCACCATTTTGCTGCGTCAAAAAGATACTCTCTCACCTCTGGATTTTCTGTGTTCAAATCAGGCAAGTCATATAACCATGCGTTCTGAAGACTTTCCTTATCCAAAAAATTCATGGTCTGTTTCTCATGAAACCAGTCCTCTTTTGCCGGATCCCCCACCCAGGGGTGTTCTGTACCCACATGATTCACTACAAAATCAAGAACTACTTTCATATCTCTTTTATGAGCTTCATCAACAAGCTTCTTGAACGTTTTCATAGATCCGAAATGTTCTTCTGTCTTATAAAAATCCGTAATCCAATAGCCATGATATCCTTTAGGCTGGTTGTCAAAGACCGGAGTCAACCAAATGGAAGTAAATCCCATTTCTTTGATATAATCCAGGCGGTCGATGATTCCCTGGAAGTCCCCGCCCTGATAAGCCCTCGGGTCTTTGGTGTCAACTTCTTTATCATTGCTTGTATCACCATTATTAAAACGATCTACCATTAAAAAATATATTGTTTCATCCTGCCACTTTCGTTCTTCTTTTTCAACTGCACCTACCGGAAGGGCGTAAAAAAGAAGAAACGGGACTAAAATGAGAGATAGTACTCTTCTTTTCATCTCCGCTCCTCCTCAATAGTTAGTAACGCCTATAAGATTATCCTTTCGTACCCCCTGCCGTCAATCCTGAAACGAAGTATTTCTGAAAGAAAAGGAATAAAAATGCGATAGGAACTGCAATTAACACAGAGCCTGCGGCAAATGTAGTGAATTCAGCACCGAACTGCTTTGCTACCATATCATAAAGGGCAACTGGCAGTGTGTACATTTTTTCTGAACGCAATAAGATACTAGCTATGATGAAGTCAGCAAATGGTGCGATGAAAGAGAACAATGCCACCACAGCGATAATCGGCTTTGCAAGCGGCATGACAATTTGGAAGAAGATCCGCAGATGACCCGCTCCATCCATTTTTGCTGATTCATCAAGTTCTTTCGGTATTGTATCCAGATAGCCTTTCATCAGCCATGTGTTCATTGGAATCTGACCGCCTACATATACCAGGATCAACCCGATATGTGTATCAAGCAAGTCTGTTAATAATGCCAATACGAAAATAGCGATCAACGCTGCAAAATTTGGGATCATCTGCAGGATCAAGAAGGTCATTAATCCATTTTTTCTCCCGGTAAAACGGTACCGCGAGAAGGAATACGCTGTTAAGCTCACAAGAAGAACCGTCAATGCCATCGTTGATAAACTTACTTTTAGGGAATTCCAATACCAGATAAGATAGTTGCTTTGTCCAAGATCAAATAATTCCTTATAATGTGCAAGCGTCGCATTTTTAGGAATAATGGACGAACCTGATAAACTCTGTCCCGGATTAAAGGATGAACCGACGATCCAGGCAACAGGGTAAAGGATGATTGCAAACATAACGCCAATAGCCAGATAAGATAGGGTTAACCGTATAAGTTTCTGTCTTTTCATATTCATATTACATCATATCCTCTTCTTGGAATGATTTCGTGCGCTTGAACTGCCAAATCGCTACAGTGATGACGATGATGGACAGCAGTAATGTGATGGCAGCTGCTTTGGAATATTGAGCCGATGTCATCGTCAGGCTGTAAATCCATGAAATCAGGATGTCCGTTCCACCTGCATTCTGACCTGTCAAAGCAGGTCCGCCGCCATTGAATAAGTAGATGACATTAAAATTATTAAAGTTGAATGTATATTGGGTAATGATGATCGGTGCTGTCGCAAATAATACTAACGGGAGTGTAATATTCCTGAATTTCTGGAAAATGGATGCCCCGTCCACTGTCGCAGCCTCATACAATTCATCAGGTATGGATTGCAGGACTCCTGTTGTCATAGCAAAGATGAACGGGAACCCTAGCCAAGTCTGAATGAAGATCAGAGCAAGCCGAGTATACATGGGTTCAGTCATCCACGGTAAATCTCCTATTCCCAAGAATGAGAGTATGTCCCGATTTATGGTACCGAATGATTCATTGAACATTCCGGCAAACACAAGGATCGAGACGAATGCAGGAATCGCCCAAGGTAAAATGAATACTGTACGAATGACCGCCTTCCCTTTTAAGTCCTTTTGGTTTACAAGAATAGCAAGGAAGATACCAAGAGCAACCTGCAGAGTCGTCGCTCCAAATGTCCAAACGAGTGTCCATGCTAAAACAGTAATAAATGTTTCTCTCCAAATATCAATCTTGAAAATATCGACAAAGTTTTGAATCCCTACCCAATCCACAAGTTTTGCCGGCGGGGAATGATAAAGATCGTAATTGGTGAAAGCAAGTAAAATTACGAATATAATCGGAAATATCACTACGAAAACAAGAAGCAGGAACCCCGGTGACATGATCAGATAAGGAAATCCATTGTCTACCAGATTTCTGTACTGATCTCTGATTGAGCTAAGCTCTTCCCCCCTGTCCCTTCTCTCTCCATTTACATAAGCATCCCTTAAATTATATAGGTAAAAACCGATTCCGAATAATAAGACGATGATTGCAAGAATTCCATACACCATCAGGAATATAGAGTGATCTCCGTAGGATACATCCGTTCCCAGGGTAGTGATTCCCCACAGACCGTAACTGATCAAATCTCTGAATACGAGAATAAAAGCGGCTGTCATAATCAGGAAAAATCCGCCTTTGAGATACTGTTTATGATACAACTGACCTAATCCTGGGATAAGGGACAGGGCCAGCGCTGATTTTCTATGGTTTGTATGATAGGAATGTTGCTCCATCCTGTATTCCCCTTTCTATTTTCAACTTGATTTCTTACACTTCAAGAGCTTTAAGAGACAGAAACGTATTTCTTCCTCTTAAAGCCCTTGAATGGGTATTTAAAAGGATAGCAGCACCTCACCGCTAGGAGGAGGTACCGCTATAAAGATGCTAATTTAATTTGAATGATTTGCTTCAATACTTTGTTTAATTTGTTCCACAGCGGAATCCAGAGCTGCCTTAGGCTCTTGTTTCCCTGTCACAACTGTTTGAAGTGCATTAGCCATCGGCTCCCACACAGTTCCCATTTCAGGGATATTCGGCATTGGAACGGCATATTGAGATTGTTCGGCTACCGCTTTTGCCCCTGGATTATCAGCAATCGCCGGGTCTTCGATCAGCCCTTGGTTTGTCGGAACTTCTTGAGTTTGTTCGAAACGAAGCTTAGCATACTCATCTTGAGTGATGAACTCGATGAATTTTTGAGCCCATTCCTTATTTTCAGAGTATCCGGATACGTGCCATCCTTTAACGCCCATGAACGTTTTCATTGGCTCCCCGTTAGGAAGCTTAGGCATTGCAGAAATACCGATGTCGATTCCAGCATCTTTATACGATTGGAATGACCATGGCCCGTTCATAACGGAAGCGACTTTTCCTTCGTTAAATAATCCGTCCATTGCAGATCCGCCGTTTTCACCGACGATACCTTTAGGGAATAATCCTTCTGAATACCATTTCTGAATATACTCAGTACCTTCAACGGCACCTTCATTGTTCAATCCAAGATCTTTCGGATCCAATGCTCCGTCCTTTTCAGCAAATACGTATCCTCCGAACCCGCCGATTGGTGCGTGAGCAAAGTAATAGTTATCCCATAGAGCCAAGAAACCAAAGTTTCCATCTTTCGTGAAATCTTTAGAGAATGAATATACTTCATCCATTGTTTCAGGCGCTTCTTCCATTAAATCTTTATTATAGATAAATACTGGTGTTTCAGATGACTTCGGTAGACCATATAGTTTTCCATCGTAGCTTTGAGCAGTAATAGATGATTCAGTGAAACGCTTCTCTACATCATCTTCTACTTCTAATGGAGCGATATGCCCTGCGAGAGCAAGCTCACCGATTTGGTCATGCGGTAAAGTCAATACGTCAGGACCGGTTCCCGCAGGACCGTCTAAACGTAATTGTTCTCTCATTTTGCTGGCCATTTCTACTTCTTTCACTTCTAATTCAATACCAGTTTCCTCTGTGAACTTGGCGCCTACTTCATCCAGCCACCCGGATTTCTTTTCATCTTCCCAGATAACCAGTTTTTCAGGCTTGTTGGCATCGTCAGCTTCTTTCCCGCTGTCTTTATTACCTGAAGATTGTTCTTCACGGTTAGGACCACAAGCAGCCAACGCCCCTAGTACAAGCATAACGACCATTAACAGTGATAATGCTTTCTTCATCTTGACCCCTCCTAAGTATAGGTAAATAAATACTCTCACCAGAACTGTACAACCGTTTGCACACATAAACGTACAAAGGTGCAAAAGATACCGCTTACACTTATGTGTGAAAGCGATTGCACAATCTATCTCCTATTATACAAATTAAAACTCATTTAGCAATAGTTTTTTCAATATTTTTAAGTTTAATAGAAAAAATGAAAAATCACCTTCATATAGACGATATGTATTATTGACAACACAATAAGAGTAGACTACTCTTTATATAAAAATGTATAGAAGGAGGTTCCAGCCATGTTTCGTGAAGCGATCTACCATCGTCCGAAAGACAACTATGCATACGCTTGCACTACTGACGAACTCCATATTAGAATCAGAACAAAGAAACATGATATTAAAACCTCTTCCCTCGTCCACGGTGATCCCTATCAATGGGACAACGGAGAGTGGATTTACGATAAGGCAGAAATGACTTTAACAGGCACCGATGAATTGTTTGATTACTGGTTTGCTTCATTGACTCCTCCATACAAACGCCTCCGCTATGGATTCGTCCTGAATGATGGTGAAGAAGAGATTTTTTATGGAGAGAAAGGGTTTTCCGAAAACCCTTCATCAGACATTGGTGATTACTTTTGCTTTCCATTCTTGAATGCAGCCGATGTCTTCCAAGCTCCCCCATGGGTAAAGGACACCGTTTGGTATCAAATCTTCCCGGAACGGTTTGCGAACGGCAATCGAAATAACGATCCGAAAGGGACACTGGAATGGAACAGCACGGACCCTTCAAGAACAAATTACTTCGGCGGCGATCTTGATGGGGTCATCGAGAATATTCCCTATCTAAAAGAGTTAGGAATCTCGGGAATTTATTTCACTCCAATTTTCAGGGCTCACTCCAATCACAAATACGATACAATCGATTATTTTGAAATTGACCCTCAATTCGGCTCTAAAGAAACATTAAAGGAACTTGTTAGTAAATGTCATGAAAATGGAATAAGAGTCATGCTTGATGCCGTTTTCAATCATAGCGGTTATTATTTCTCTCATTTCCAGGATGTACTTGAAAATGGTGAGAATTCGCCTTATCGCGACTGGTTTCACATTAAAGATTTTCCGCTCGAAGCAGATCGTACACCCCCGAACTATGACACGTTCGCTTTTGAAGCATCCATGCCTAAATTAAACACAGAAAACAAAGCAGCACGGGAATATTTACTCGAAGTTGGCCGCTACTGGGTGAAGGAGTTTGATATTGACGGCTGGCGGCTTGATGTTGCAAACGAGGTTGATCACCAATTCTGGAGGGATTTTAGAAGAGAAGTGAAATCCATTAAACCAGACCTGTATATCCTTGGTGAAATCTGGCATGATTCGATGCCATGGCTCCGCGGGGACCAGTTTGATGCGGTTATGAATTATCCTTTTACGACAAATTTGATCAATCTGTTTGCAAAACAATCTATCCCGCCATCAACGTTTATAGAGAATTTAACCAGCGTCATTCATATGTATCCCAAAACCGTAAATGAAGTGAATTTCAATTTGGTTGGAAGTCACGACACACCTAGAATATTGACAGAGTGTGGGGAGGATATCCGCCGGCTGAAACAAATATACAGTTTCATGCTGTCATTCATCGGTACACCATGCATTTACTATGGAGATGAAATCGGAATGACCGGCGAACAGGACCCAGGCTGTCGTAAATGTTTCCCGTGGGAAAAGGAAAAACATAACGAAGAACTGTTCCGCCATGTTCAAAAACTCATTGGGCTGAGGAGTACCCATCCCTTACTCGCCAATGAAGGAAATCTTTCCTTCTTACCTGCAGAACTACACGATGAATGCATCGCCTTCACAAAGTCGAATGGAGAGGATACCATCTTGATCGTTCTGAACTGCAGGGATGAAGTAACCACCTATTCCCTGCCCTTTGAATTAAAAGGGAAGAAAATCGTGAATTTGTGGAATGAAGAAGAATTCGCTGCTGAAGCAGATACCATCGAAGTCGAACTTGAAGAATATGGGTTTGCCATCCTTCAACTTTAATTCCGGATTCCTTGCATTTTGCGGGACTAACTCAATGAACTGAGTTAGTCCCTTCTCACTTTATTAGAATTTTTCATAACAAGGAGTAACTTTATGAACAAATCACAGAAAAAAATGACCTTGTTTGCACTCACATGGCCAATTTTCATTGAAATCTCTCTTCATATGCTCATGGGAAATGCGGATACTTTAATGCTCAGCCAGTATTCAGATGAATCTGTTGCTGCAGTCGGGGTATCCAATCAAATACTGTCCCTCATCATCGTCATGTTCGGTTTTGTCGCCACCGGGACAGCGATTCTGGTCGCACAACATTTAGGTGCTGAAGAAGAGAATCTTGCCGGGGAGATTTCACTCGTTTCACTGGCCGTGAATCTTCTCTTCGGACTGTTTCTGAGTATCGCTTTGTTTCTCTTCACAAAACCGATACTCTCTTCCATGGATCTACCCCAGTCATTGATGAGTGAAGCTTCCTCCTATTTAAAAATTGTCGGAGGGTTCGCGTTTATTCAGGCCCTGATCATGACTGCTGGCTCAATCATGAGAAGTTACGGCTACACAAAAGATGCCATGTACATCACAATCGGGATGAATATCATTAACGTGATCGGTAATTACATGTTCATATTCGGGCCATTCGGCATTCCTGTTTTAGGAGTTGAAGGAGTGGCCATTTCTACTATCACTTCCCGCTTGCTCGGACTCATTGTGGGAATTATCGTTATCAAGAAGAGAATCCCTTCTGCTTTACCGTTTAACAGGTTGTTTAAGCTTTCTCTTTCGCATGTTAAGAACTTACTTCGAATCGGGATTCCGTCAGCCGGCGAACATTTATCCTATAATGGCTCGCAAATGGTGATCACGTACTTCATTGCAAGCATCGGCACCAACGCCCTTACAACGAAAGTGTATGCACAGAACTTAATGATGTTCATCTTTTTATTCAGTGTGGCAATCAGTCAGGGAACGCAAATATTGATCGGCCACCTGGTTGGTGCAAGAGAATATGAACATGCATACGAACGGTGTTTAAAAAGTTTAAAAATTGCCATCATCATTTCACTTGCCATGGCAGGAATCTTTTCAATCTTTGCAGAACCGTTATTACGATTATTCACAGATAATGAACAAATCATCGAACTTGGGAAAACGTTGATCTATTTAACCATCATTCTCGAACCCGGCAGAAGCTTCAACCTGGTCGTCATCAATTCACTGAGGGCAACAGGAGATGTCCGCTTCCCAGTTTATATGGGCATCCTTTCAATGTGGGGTGTCAGCGTCACATTGTCCTATGTACTCGGAATCTGGTTTGGCCTCGGCCTGATAGGAATCTGGATTTCCTTCATTGCAGATGAATGGTTGAGAGGTTTAATCATGTTGAAAAGGTGGCGTTCGAAAGTTTGGATGAAAAAAAGCTTTGTCGAATCCGGGTAAACCCTCGGAGATTCTTGAACTTATTCATCGTAACTTGTTAGGTATGTTTGGTAAGAGCTATTCTTTTGAATGGCTCTTTTTTTATTTTGCCACAGAAAACACAATTCTGATGTAAGGTTTTTTTACATTAAAACGCTTTCATGTAATTTTAGTACTTGATATTTTATTATTTTCTGAATATGATAAATAATATAACGATTTAATGTTAAAAAACCTAACATTAAATTCAATCAACTATATAGGGAGGCAATTACATGAAAAAGGTGGAAGCAATCATACGGGCAGAGGCTTTCATATCACTGCGGGAAGCATTAAGTCATCGGGGGTTCGGCGGATTAACTGTTTCGGAAGCCGCTGGATGCGGAAAGCAAAAAGGAAAACAAGGTATATTCCGCGGAAATAAATTTGAGATAAATCTCGTGCCGCGTGTAAAGGTGGAAATGGTAGTCGACGATGATCAAGTGGAAGGAATCATAGGTCTGATTGTCGATCAGTGCAGTACGGAAACCATCGGGGATGGAAAGATTTTTATTTACCCTGTAGAAGAGGTTGTGCGCATTCGTACAGGGGAACGAGGAAAGGAAGCTGTTCTCTAGTCTTCTTTTCACTAACATCATTTACACTTACATTAAATAATCGGAGGGATACCATTGATTAAAAAAGTAACTGTCTTGCTGTTGTTGTCTCTTGTTATTAGTACTTCTGCATTTGCTGCTGCTCCTACTGCTCAAAGTGTTCAAGCTTCCGTAGACTCGATGTGGGTCATGATTGCAGCCTTTTTAGTATTTTTCATGCATGCTGGATTTGCGATGGTTGAAACAGGTTTTACCCGGGCGAAAAACGCACTTAACATTTTGATGAAAAATTTCCTGACCGTTTCAATCGCAGCTGTCCTCTACTTCCTTCTGGGTTTCGGCTTGATGTTCGGCAGCACCGCCGGCGGTATCGTCGGTATTGACAGCTTTATTCTTTCAGGTCGTGAAGACATCGGATTCTTCCTCTTTCAGTCCGTATTTGCAGCTACATGCGCCACCATTATCTCCGGAGCTGTAGCCGAGCGCATGAAACTGAAGAGCTACATTTTACTGACGATTGTCATGACAGGTCTCATTTATCCTGTTGTTGGGCATTGGGTCTGGGGCGGAGGATGGATCTCAGAACTTGGTTTTGTTGATTTCGCGGGATCTACTGTCGTTCATCTCACTGGAGCTGTCGGAGCTCTCATTACAGTATTGTTCCTTGGATCACGGATTGGAAAATATTCCAAAGGAAAAGCAAATGCCATCCCCGGACACAATATCCCATTAGGGGCTCTCGGTGTTTTCATCCTTTGGTTTGGATGGTTCGGATTTAATGGAGGCAGCAGCCTGGCAGCTGACCCTCAACTTGTCCCTCATGTAATCACGACAACATTATTTTCAGCATCTGCTGCAATCCTATCCTCTGCACTTTATACCTTACTCAGATTCAAAAGAGTAGATCCTTCCCTGACTCTTAATGGAGCTTTGGGGGGACTGGTTGGTATCACTGCAGGATGTGCAAACGTATCGTTAACAGGCTCACTGATCATCGGTCTTATAGCGGGTGTCATTCTGGTCGAAGCTGTTACGATTCTTGATTCCAAATTCAAAATTGATGACCCTGTAGGAGCGATTGCCGTGCATGGCATTTGTGGAATTTGGGGAACCGCTGCTGTCGGGCTCTTTGATGTACAGAATGGATTATTATACGGAGGTGGCGCTTCCTTATTGGCTGCCCAAACCCTAGGTATAGCAGCTGTCATCCTGTGGACCACTGTCACAGTGGGTGGCTTTTTGTTTATCGTTACAAGATTCTCAAGCATACGCGTCTCCAGAGAAGAAGAATTGTCCGGACTTGATTTCACAGAACATGGTTCGAATGCTTATGAACTGAAAGATACCGTGCTGGAATCAAATGCTGCACCTTCCCCATTTGGAACTGACCTTGTGGAGCGCTTAAACTCCATCGGTAACGGTAACGTCAGCAATGTAGATCAGCGTAATACGATATAACATGATTGAAGAATGTGCCCCGTCCTCTTTTGCGGACGGGGCACATTCTTTTACTGAAACTTCGATTAAACAAAAAGAGCTACTAAATAATTTCTATTTTATAGTCCCTGAACCAAACATGAATCTGACAAAGATGGGCGAGCAGCTGCGGCCCTGTCATAAGCTGGCCGTACCACGGTACCTGAAATGCCGCTCCTCCAGTTTTCATGATTTCTTTCAGCTTTTGTTCGTTGAACAACTCATAGAGTATACTGGAACGGTCCTCCAAAATTTCATTCAGCCAATCACTTACTAGTTTCGTATAGACGGGATGATGTGTTTTTGGATATGGACTCTTCTTTCTATAAAGGACCTCATTCGGCAGGATCCCCTCCAACGCCTTTCTGAGAATGCCTTTTTCCCTGTTATCATGCATTTTCATTTCCCAAGGGATATTCCACACATATTCTACCAATCTGTGATCGGCGAACGGAACTCTGACTTCGAGGCTCGCCCCCATGCTCATCCGGTCTTTGCGGTCCAATAATGTCGTCATGAACCATATTAAATTTAAATAAAATAACTGCCTTCTTTTCTTTTCAATTTCATTTTCCCCGTCTAATAACGGCGTTTCAGCTACCGATTTATCATATTGAGATAAGACATATTCCTGAAGATTCAACTTTTTATTCCATTCATCCTTTAACAGTCCCTGTCTTTCAGCCACCGAACGCATCCAAGGGAATCCCCTTCGGTTGAAGTCATCCTCACGATGGAACCATGGATAGCCGCCGAATATTTCATCCGCGCACTCCCCTGAAAGCCCTACGGTGAAATCATGTTTGATTTCTTTGCAGAACCATAGGAGGGATGAATCGACGTCTGCCATCCCGGGCAGGTCCCTTACATGAACGGCTTCGATTAAATAATCTTTCAGTACTTGCTGGCTGATGACGCTGCGGTGATGGACCGTACTGAATTCCTTGGACATTTTTTCAATCCACGGGGCATCTGAGTTGGGCTGGAAATCACTTTTCTTAAAATACTGGTCATTTTCTTCATAATCAATCGAATAGGTATGAAGATTCCCTTTTCCTTCGTCGCGGTAAGTATTGGCTGCGATTGCAGTGATGGCACTGGAGTCCAGCCCTCCAGATAGGAATGAACAAAGAGGAACGTCAGATACAAGCTGACGTTTGATGGCATCGGTCAACAGGTATCTAACATTTGAGACAGTATCTTCAAACGAGTCTGTATGTTCCTTGCTCTTTACATTCCAGTATCTCCACATTTTCAATCCGTCTTTAGAGAAAATCAATGCATGGGCGGGGCGGAGTTCCCCGACACCCTTGAAAACCCCTTCACCCGGAGTGCGGGAAGGTCCAAGTCCAAGGACTTCCGACAAGCCCTGATGAGTCACTTGCGGCTTACAATCCGGATGCGCCAGAAGGGCTTTGATTTCCGAACCGAACAAGATCCCCCCGTCTTTCTCAAAATAAAATAAAGGCTTAACGCCCATCCGGTCCCTTCCGATGAAGACATGCTCCTTTTCACTGTCCCAAACGGCAAAAGCGAAGATGCCGTTTAAATGATTCACACATTCTTCCCGCCACTCAATATAGGATGTCAATAGAACTTCCGTATCGGAATGCCCTTTGAAGGAGTATCCCTTTCCCTTTAGCACTGCACGCAAATCATCAGTATTATATAACTCTCCATTGTAACAAATCGTATATGAATTCCCCTGATGCGTTATGCTCATCGGCTGCCGTCCGCCTTCAGGATCCACTACGATGAGACGTTTATGACCAAATGCTGCATGATGATTAACCCACGTATTTGTTTCATCCGGACCCCTCTTTGTCAGTGTCTCTGCCATTTTCCCGACTAATTTTTCCTGGTTTGAAAGATTTCGTTTATAATGTATCCAACCTGTAATTCCGCACATTGTGATCATCCTCACTTTCTGGTCAAACAAACTGGGCTCTCTGACACATAGATTATCTTATGCAATTCAAGATAAATGGTTAATTGCCTCACTCCATTTTCACATGAATGAAATATGATAATTATGATAAGAAATGTAGTTAAGGAGGGATATTCATTTGAGTAATATATACCGTTCAAACATCCTAAAATCCCAAAAAAGAGCTTTTTCAGAAGGAACTGTCCTTTTTGATGAAGACTTATGGCTATTTTTTGAAATAGATGCAGATGAAGAGTCAGAACTGGAGTTTTACATCAATCATGAAATCAGGTTATTCAGGGAGGATACATGGGTGACCGGCGTCCTTTTGGAAAATGGGGTTGTTGCGACTCCTTACGAGCGTATCAGAATGGAGGATGGAGACAGGATTCAAATAAAGAAGAACATTCTCTATTCACTGGAAAATCTGATCGAGGACATTTCTGATGATGCTTTCCATCAATTCATATCTACTCTGAACAACTTAAATTATTCTTTATATGATTGTATATTCTGTCACAATCATCTTGTTTTCTTAGGCAGCCAGAAAATGAAACAGGGTGTGAATTTCATCACTTTCGATAATGGTGATGAGGTATGCGCAGTTCAGCATCACTTTACTTACTACAAAAAGAAGCGGGACCGCTTTGAATTTACACTCAGCACGGGAAAACGAATTGTTATAGAGAATTTCAATCCATGACCTGGGAATGACAGGGAGGAGGGCGGATTACTTCTCATGATCCGCCTTTTTTCGTCTATTGGAAGGCAAAGCCATTAAATCATTATTCAAGAATTTCAGAACGCAAAAAAATTCGTGCAACTTCGACTGCACGAATTTTTTATATTTCCCGCAACAAAGCCAATTAGTGTTCCTGCAGTGCCGCTGTGTTATGTTTCAGTATGAATTCATCCATTTTGCCGGCTTCCATCGGTTTCTCTATGTAGAAACCCTGTGCATAATCGCAGCCTAATTGCTTGATCAATTTAAGTTGCTGTAATGTTTCCACACCCTCAGCTATCACTTTCATATTCAACCCCCGCCCCATCATGGAAACAGATTGAACGATGGCGACATCGGGAGAATGATCATTCATATTACGGACAAAGGACCTGTCAATTTTCAAGATATCAAGAGGTAAATGTTTCAGATAACTCAACGATGAATATCCTGTTCCAAAATCGTCAATAGCAAGTCTGACTCCAAGAACCGACAGTTCCTCCATGACCTGAACCGAATAAGAGGCATCATGAAGCATGATGGTTTCAGTCAGCTCCAGACAGAGATATTCCGGCGGCAACCCTGATATGCCGAGGGCTTCCTTTACATCACTCAGAAATGCCGGGTGCTGGAATTGGCAGGCTGATACATTTACAGATACATAGAAATCCCCCATCTTATTATCCAGCCATGTTTTCAGCTGACGGCATGCCCTGATCAATACCCATTTCCCGACTTCCTGGATCAATCCGGTCTCTTCCGCCAACGGGATGAACTCTGCAGGCGATATCGTCCCTCTTTCTTCATGATTCCATCTTAATAGCGCTTCACACCCTATCAGGGACTCATTCGGTACCGCAATGATCGGCTGATAGGCGACATATAATTCATTTCTTTCGATTGCTTTACGTAATTGAGCTTCCATTTCCACTTTACGGAGGGTTTCTTCATTCATATCTTTTGAGAAGTAGACTGTTTTATTACCGCCTCCAGATTTCGCGTAGTTTAACGCGGCATCCGCATTACGCAGGACTTCCGAAGTTTTCACTCCATCCCTTGGAAATATACCGGCCCCGATACTCCCCGTCATATAGAATTCTTTGCCCTTATAGTTAAAAGGGTCTCTAATCGTCTTCAATAAAGCTTCTGTTACTGCAGAAATGCTTTCCTCATTCACCTTCTTAGATAATAGGACGGTGAATTTGTCCCCGCTGAACCTGCCGAGATAGGCTCCCTTCGGAAGTGTGTCCGAGAGTCGCTGGGCGAGTTCTTTTATGATGAGATCACCTGCTCTGTGGCCCAATGTGTCATTGATGATTTTAAAGCGATCGATATCCATGAAAAGAACGGCAAGCTCCCGTTTTTTCTTTTTTGCCCGCCGGATATGTTCATCCATGATCTCCCTGAACTTCTGTTTGTTCGGTAAATCAGTATCTCCATCATAGTAAGCAAGTTGAGTGATTTTCTTTTCCGACTGCCTTTGCTGGGTGACGTCTTTGCCTATACCGAATATACCGACACATTGGCCGTTAACCGTGATCGGGATATTTTTTATTTGAAAATAGTTGATTTTACCATTCTTTGTTGCAATTGGAAGGTCATAATACTGTTCCCTTCCATCCATCGCCCGGTAGAAATGCCTCCGAACTCTATGCCGATCCTGCGGCATGATATAGTTTAATGCGTTTTTTCCGATAAGTTCCTTTTCACTGTAACCGAATGTTCTTATGAAAGAAGGATTAAGCGAGGTAAAACGGCCGTTCAAGTCAGTGCTGTAAACGAAATCAGTATTATTCTCAAAAAGAGAGCGGTAATATTCTTCCGATACCTCTATGTTCTGAGTGAGTTCTTTGATGTCGGTGGAAGCCGTGTTGATCAGGTTGGTCAATGACATCATGGCATTGGCTTCCGGTGACAATTGAAAATCTGTCATGAAATCATCCAGAGGCTCCCCTGCTTCTTCTGAGATTCCCATATATGTCAAAGTATGCGCAAGTAGCTTAGGTCTCTTTTTTGTATCATAGCCAAACTCCCCATATGAGAAAAAACCATTGACTGAGGCAATCGAATTCAATTTGGAAAGTTCTTGATTGGTAAAATCCCTAATATACCTCTTCCTTGCCATACAATTGTATACAAAGTGTGATTCTACAGGACGCCGTTTAAGTTTCTTCAATTGTTTCGTAGTAGAATTCAGTAAATCCTGCACATTTACAAAACCGAAACTTACCCTGTCCCCAACATTTAATTCACGGTTAACTTCAATCGCACCGTGCGCTAAAAGATTAATGACATAGACCGCTGATTTCTCGCTTCCCTGTTGAAACAAGAAAGGAAATTCAATCGAGGAGTCGGGAAGTTCTTCGACGAACGCTACCCCTAAGTATCTTTCTAGAAGCTGAAGCGGCTTCTTATGATTGATTTCATAGATGATATTGCCGGATGCCTTCGTGATTTCAAACGAGGGACCGACTTCCTGCCAATGTTCAAGGGCATAAGTGTGAACATGTAAATTCGAATTATTCAGCGAAACGGCTGCAAAACCATTAGCTGAAATTCGATCATTCGTGAAAACATATGAGGGCAATACTGCGGGATCATCCGCACATACTCCGCCGACAATTTTATACTCATCATTGCGGGGAGCCATCTCCTCAAGTAGTCCTGCTATGTCCAGCTTAAGATGGCTGGCAAAAAGAATCAGCGCTTTCGTATCAAAACGGATCAGTTCATTATATAATTCCTTTCTTTGATTGCAGCTTAGATCTGTTTCATCGATAAGGAAAGCGTTAATTTCCGTTCTGTCAAAGGCTGTAAAAGAAAGGACAATTTCGGAAACAGACCGGCCTTCGTATATTTGACTATTGGAGTTGCAGCCGATAAGTGCCGCCTGGGGTAAATGTTCATTTAACTCTCTTTGAAGCGAAGTTATGAAGTGAATGGAAGAATGACCTGCGAAGGCTTGAATGAGGAGAGAAGGAAATAAAGTTAATTCATTCTCCTGTATAAATTGCTTTAATGAAGATTCGTCTTTGTATATGTATTGAAATGTTTTAATCAAATTTCACACCTACTCTTAAAGACATGTTACTACAAAAATACCACAATTCGACAGAATTGGATATGTATTTTTTCATAAAATCAACATCCCTTATCGCCCTCAAACAAAAAGAGCCTGCAAAAAGCAGACCCTGCATCCTAATCCTATTAAAATCCAAGAGGTAATTTAAATCCTAAGATGATGACGATGATCAACGAAATGATCAATTGAATCCAGAAAACCTTCGTGCTCTTTCCTTTATTCATCCGGACGAGTACCATTTCAAGCATCCCGATGACCCAGATTCCGACCAGTGCTTTCACACCATATAGAGCCGGATCGATGCCTTGATGCTTCCAGAACAAGAGTGCGCCTGTCAGTATGATGAGTAAGTAGAACAAACGAAGGATCATGTGTACCACTTTCATGCCTTTCGCTTTGCCGGCATTATGTAATCCCACGGCTACAAAGAAAAGAATAATCGCAATGGCCCAGGTTGTGATATGGGCATGTGTATTATCAAACATAGTGAACCTCCCACAGCTAGAATGTTTATGCTCATAATATATTACCATAACCTAATCAGTAACAGAAATATAACCCATCACTGTAACTGATTTGTCAAAATTCCAATGCCTTCGACTTCGATTTCAACCAAGTCACCGGCTTTTAAGAAGCGAGGCGGATTAAAGCCTTTTCCGACTCCTGCCGGGGTGCCCGTCGCAATGATATCACCCGTTTCCAGCGTCATCCCTTTAGATAGGATCGAGATGATGTCCGGAATCTTGAAAATCATCAGATCCGTGCTCGAGGACTGGCGGACTTCCCCGTTGACACTGGTTTTGATCGTAAGACGGTCGGGGGCATCAATTTCATCTTTTGTGACGATATAAGGGCCGACCGGGCACGTGGAATCCAGGCTTTTCCCGATAAAGAATTGACCATGTTTTTTCTGCAGGTCCCGGGCTGTAAGATCGTTTACGATCGTGTAGCCAAAAACATGATTCATCGCTTCATCAGGCGAGATTCCTTTGCCTTTCTTGCCGATCACAACCGCAAGCTCCCCTTCGTAATCCAGCTCACTTGTTGCATCATCATGGACAGGAACCTTCTGTTCGTGTCCGGTAACCGTGGTTGTCGCTTTGGTGAAGATCATGATATGTTCAGGTATGTCTTTTTCACTACCCATCTCAATGGCATGATCACGGTAGTTCTTCCCTACGCACATAATATTCCTTTTTACAACAGGTATAGGCGGCAGCCAATTTATCTCTCCCAACGGGTACATATGGCCGGCAATAGCTTTCTTGTCCCGGGCGAACCTTAGAAGCTCTTCCGCTTTCACGGGAAACTCCTCCCCGCTATCAATTGCTTCCTGCACACTATGAGGAAGCGATTCACCATAACTCTTTGATAAGCTTATTAAATCAATAACGTATTCTCCATCAACAACTCCATATGCTGCCTTTCCATTCACTACAAAACTCGCCAGTTTCATCCACTATTCATCCCCTTTGCTTTACTTATGTAATAGTACTTTACAAAACTCTCTTTTTACGTTTCCCATAACTTAGAAGTCGCCACAGCTTCTCCACAGGACCATGCTGGAACTTCGACAGCCAGATTTCAGAAAGGATTACCTGTATAGCGAAAATGCCAACCGCTAAGTAAGTCCCCGTGGTCAGAGTCACTTGCCCATAAAGCCCAAATCCGTAGGAATAAAAAATCAATGTACCGATAATGGATTGAAGCAGATAATTGGTCAATGACATTCTGCCTGCTGAAGCAAGCGGCTTGCTCCATTTTTTCATTTTTTTATTCTCTACTAATAAAGCCAGGATTACTGCATAAGATACTGATAAGAAAGGACCTCCCAGATAATCCTGTATGTAAGAATAAGCTGCATTGGTCTCTATCATAATAGGAAGCATCTTGATTGCAATACTTGTAATCAGTAACCCCGTCCCCAAGAGAAGCCATCTTCTTTTGTAGGAAGCTGCATTTTCAAGAAGTTTAAGCTTACCTGCCCCGGCACCGATCATCATGACCGGCAGGATGGACAGAATCAGGAATAATATATTGCCTGGTGAATTGACTGCATACCAATCGCTGAATCGCTGCACCATGATCTCTGAGAAACTCCCTGATGCGTAAGCGGCGACAGAGTCCTGCAATGCCCCGATATTCGTATAATTTGCTACACCGGCAGGATCGGAAAATGACATTAATACTAATAATATACTAAAAAACAATTGCGGCAGAAGAAGCAGCAGGCTCCCCAGCAGCAGTAAGCTTTTCCCACTCAATCTCATAAATAACAGCAGCAGAAGCCCGAAAACAGCATAATTGATCAATATGTCCCCTGACCAAATCAAGAAAGCATGTATACAGCCGATGACAAGCAATATCAGCAGCCTTCTGATTCCAAATGTATAAAAAGGCAGTCCTTTCTCCTCAGCCCGGTCCTGCTGAATAGCAAGGCCATATCCGAACATCATGGCAAACAAGGGATAGAAACTTGCTTGTACCAGCACATCTATCCACGGAAAAAGCGCAGTATCACTTGGAACTTTCCACCATGAATAAGGATCCATATATAGAAATGGCGAATGAAAAGATATCATGTTGATGATAAAGATTCCCAGCAATGAAAATCCTCTGATCACATCGAGACTTGCGATGCGTTCTGATTCTTTAATTGGCGATAATGTATTCATTCATTTTTCCTCCAGCATTTATTACTCTTTCATTGTACATGACAACTGCGATTTAGGCGATTATCACTTAATTTATCTTCTCACATAGAATAACAATAATTAACTTAGTCTTAAAGGTGTGAGTTGTTATGCCCGCAATCGTAGGAATAGCTCAGGTCGTCAGTGTCGGTTCGAGCGGCGTCTTCCATATCGGGGATGTCTTTACAATCAGTCCGATTTCAACTGCAAAAACCTTTGCCGGTGCAGGATCTTTCATAACAGGTAAAGGGATTTCCGTCTATAATGAAAGTTCCCTGACATATACTGTGGACGATGATGTCATGGATCAAGGTATAAACTTTAATTTATGAGAGTGATGCCCATGAACTATTACCTTCAGCAAACCATCCAGATCAGGTATATCAAAATCGGTGGAATGACGAATTCCTCCGTTTTTCAAATAGGAACTTGCGGACAAATCAATACGAACAGCTACCTTTACAATACCGGCGGGTTTACTGGTCCCGCACCCGAAGCAAAGAAGAACGGAAGCGATGAGACGCCCGAAGGACCTTCAGCGACTCCTCTGGTTCCATTACAAACTCCCGGAACGTCATGACCCGCGGCGAAAGAAAGAGGTGTATACATGAACCAATATTATTTAACACCACAACAGCTCTATCAATATATCGAAAACCTGAATACGAAAATTGTCGCGCTGGAAAAAAAGGTCACTAAACTTTCAGAAGAACTGCACGCCGTTAGGGACTCACCAAAAATCAATGTTGAAAAAATTGAATATAAGTTTGATCAGTTAAAGGTCGAGTCCCTGGACGGAACCTTGAATATCGGCTTGAATCCGGGCGGACTTAAAGAAGAAATCGAGGACTTCGTGGTGGATGCAAACGGTAAGAAGAAAGGTATCAAAGATTTGACACCTTATCGCGAAAGGATTACAGAAGAAGTTACTGCTTACATCCAGCAGGATCTGTCTGGATTGATTTCGGATAATGAGGCACAGCTTCAGCGTTCGATTGACTCTTCTTATCATGAAATGATACAGCAGGATCTTTTAAAGCAGATGCCTCAGCGAATTGATTTCTACATGGAGAATATCCCATTTATTGAAGGAAAACACTCGGATGATGAGTGGAGGGGGAAAATCATCTCCAAAATAAAACAAGATATCCAAACCGCACTCTTTTCTTTCATGTCACAAATGCCTGAAAATATGGAAGGGATGAAAAATGATGAATCTACAAGTGATTAATCGAGAATTATCTGTCGGCAGCATTGACATTGAAGGGGTGGCAAGCGCATCCCTTGTGCTTATCGGGGACGCTGACGTCATACAACTGGCATCGGCTTTTGATACCCCTCCTGAATCCCTGTTGATTGGTCCGTTCGTCCCGCTCTCTCCGGAGGGATGATTCAATCATGTTAAAAAGATGTTCCATCGTGAATGAGCTATCAGGAATCACACTTTCTTTCTCTTCCGTCTACCAGCTTGGCGACTCACAAACCATTCTCTCCACAACTAAAGCATATGCCGTTCAGAGGGAAAAGGAATTTTTTCTCAGCAGCGAGGGGACCTTCGATTCCGATGTATTCAATAAAACGGTCGAACTCCCACCGATTAAAAGAAATGTAATCGTCAACAGGATGAACCTTTCTCCCATTAGAGTCAATTGTATGAAAGTACAGGCAACTGCATTCTCCTCCATCATCCATATAGGCAACACCTGCAATGTATATATGGATTCTCGTGTAAAGAATATCCGTCAGCTAGAAGGCGATGCAGAATACAGCGAGGAAGAACTTGAAGAAATTCAAGAAACTGAAATTCCTGGACTGGAAGCCGAAGACGAGGAGCCAATTGAGTTCGTTGAATTCAGGGATGGGGAAAATCAAAACACAATTGAATGAACGCTCGCATTATTATCACATAGGTTAGAAGTATAGACTACAAAAAGAAGGATGTTTTATATGCCTGCGATTATAGGTCCAGTTTCCATATTAAGTGTAGGCGGCGGGAATGTTCAGTTTGGGGATACTGCAGTCATCTCACCAAAGTCCGCCTCGAAAACATTTGGCGGCTCTGGCGGTTTCAATACCGGTCCATTCCAATTGAGTTATAATGTTTTCAGCATAACCAACACATTTGATTGCAATGTTGTTGATCAGCCGATAACAGGAAATAATTAAGAAGCCGCTTCAAAGATGATCTCATCCCGAAGCGGCTTTTCTATTACAGCTCCAGCAGATGTCCCCCGTCAAAGAAATACAGGTATTTTTCTGAAACTGTTTCTTTCCATATTGATTCCAATGCTCTTGTGTACAGTTCTATTTGGACTTTATAGCGATTTTCAAGGATTTCTTTCGCTTCCTCAAATCCATTTTTATAGCGGTCATGAATACCGTCTGTTTTATAATCCAGCAGAACAATGCCTTTTTCGTCCCTGAACACACAATCGATTACCCCTTGCACGAGAATGGTTTCTTCAGCAGCCTCTTCCCCGGTATCGGAAATCTCCCTTAAAGGGACGCTCATACTGAATGGAATCTCTCTTTGAATATTCTCTGCTTTCAACATCCTTTGACCGATTTCACTCTCCATGAAATCAAGGATATGATCGACAGATACCGATTCACTCTGATCTTCCGTGAAGATTTCTCTTCTGACAAGATCTTTCAGCAGTGTGCCGATCTGCTCTTCTGATGGCATCCCGCCTGAAAATGAAATATGCTGCATGACAATATGCATGGCAGTCCCCTTCTCAGCAGGAGACAATTCTTTGGACTGCATGAAGGCAGGTCGATTATAGACGGGTTTCTGCTGACGTCTGAGTAATTCCACACTCGAAGCTTCATCTCTAATTTCATACATCCGTTTCAACTCGGATACGGACTGTTTCGAACGAAGGCTTGCAGCCCGCATGTTTGGATACGTCCAAGAGAGACGTGCAAGGACTTCATCTTTATGACTTGTCTCTGAATCAACTCCTTTCCCCTCGTTCACTTTGTCTTTCCAATCACCATCTGTTCCTTCGAGAGGTTGATTCTCAGCAGTCAGTTCTGACTTGTGAATGGGCGTGACTTTCCAGCACGAAGGATGAACAATCATTTCCTGTTGCCCGTCCATCCCGGTGAGCTCTCCTCCATTGAGCTCTACACATTGCGGATGGCGCATGAGTGAAGGTCCGATCCAATCAAGGTAGGAACTTGCCCCTGACCGTTCATGATCCGGCAGCAGCCATTCCCTTTCATTCATTGCCCCTTTCCATTTCTTCAATGATTTCTCTAAGCTTTTGACTGTTCCAACGAGAAAAAGTTTCTCTTTAGCCCGGGTCAAGGCCACGTACAGAACCCGCATTTCCTCTGATATGGCTTCCATCCGCTTCTTCCGTTTAAAAGCCAGCTGTGGGAGAGACGGATAGCTTATCCGTTTATCAGGGTCAGTATATTTACTTGCCAGACCTAAATCTTTATCCAATAAATAAGAGGCATTCAAGTCCATCAGATTGAATTGCTTGGAAGTGCCTGCCACAAAGACCACCGGAAATTCAAGCCCTTTACTGGAATGGATCGTCATTAAGCGGACGACATCTTCCTGTTCACTAAGGGCCCTTGCCACCCCTAAATCATCTCCCCGCTCTCTCATCCGATCAATGAATCGAAGGAATCTGAATAATCCCCTGAAAGTCGTCTCTTCATATTGCCGGGCGCGATCATACAGTGCACGAAGATTCGCCTGCCGCTGCTTTCCACCGGCCATTCCCCCGACATAATCATAGAACCGGGTATCACGGTATAACTGCCAAATCAGTTCGGTGACAGAACCCTGACGTGCTCTGGTGCGCCAGCGGTCGAGCTGATAGGTAAACAGTTTTACCTTTTCAAATGTTTCCTCGTCACTTGAACGTGCCGGCTTCTGTGAAGCAAAATTCTTTAATGCGTCATAATAGCTGCCTGCTCTTGAATGAATGCGAATACTCGCTAACCCCTCTTCATCGATGCCAACTATCGGAGACCGCAGAACCGATGCAAGCGGGATATCCTGATACGGGTTGTCGATCACTTTGAGCAGAGACAACATGATTGATATTTCCGTTGCATCAAAATACCCTGTAGACAAATTCGCATAAATCGGAATGCCCTGACGCTTAAATTCTTCCATGATTTCTGCTGCCCACGGCATTGAACGAAGAAGGATCACGATGTCTTTATATTGAATCGGTCTTTCTGTGTTTGTTTTCGTGTTATAAACAGGAGTCCTTTCTTCAATCATCCTTCTTACTTCCCCTGCCATGTATCTTGCTTCAAGCACAGATTTTTCAATATCCTCTTCATCAAAAAGGGACAGATCCCCGTCTTCGGGTGAAGCCGGAGCCTTTTCTGAGGTATCCTGATCGATCAGGGCAACCTCTATAGGATGGTCCCTTTCTTCCGGATACGGTGCTCCCTTCACCAATTCCGCTTCCTTGCTGTATTCCATCTCACCGACTGATTCACCCATGATCTGCTTGAACAAAAAATTCGTTCCATCCAGAACCTCTTTACGGCTCCTGAAATTTTGAGACAAGTCAATTTTCAATCCTGATTCCCCGCTGTGAGGAAGAAAACGATTATATTTTGTCATAAACAGATTAGGCTCTGCCAGACGGAATCGATAGATGGACTGTTTCACATCCCCTACCATAAACCGGTTGCCCGTCTTCTCTTCTACCCCGGTAATCAGGAGAAGGATCGACTCCTGCACCATATTGGTATCCTGATACTCATCAACGAGTACCTCTTTGAATTTGTTTTTATATTGCAGAGCCGCTTCAGACGGTTCGAGCATCTCCCCGCGGCCGGGTTCCCTCAAGATATCCAGACAGAAATGCTCAAGGTCGGCAAAATCCACAAGACCCTTCTCTTCCTTCACTGCTTTGAAGCGATGCCCAAACTCAATGACAAGTTCTGATAACGTCCGAATGACAGCTTTCATATTTTTCATATCTGCAAGGAATGACTCCGGTTTTCTTAAAAAGAACTCTTCCTGCAGCTTTTCAATCATTTTCTTCCCATGGTCCCGCAATTTCTTTGCCTCGTCCACGAGATCTTTATCAAATTCGTCACCGCGGCAAGCTTTCAACTTAGTGAAATGAAGATCCTGCATTTTCTCATAAAGAGCATTCCATGAACGCTTAGCTGATTCCAAAAGCCCATCTGCCAGCGCGAGGTCATCCAGGAAGTTATGAGCTCTTGGAGATGGACCGCCCGGCACCTTCGTCAAATCAAGAGCCTGCTGGAACAAGGTCCTGGCTCCTTGCAATTGAAGGCTTATATCCACCTCGAGAGGCTCTATGAACGAAAGATTGTCAATGTCCGTATCGTCACCGATCTCATACATCGATGTTAAATTGCTCAGCCATTTGTCAGGATTCGGGTGTGAGCGTGAGAAATCATACAATTTCCTGATCATCTCTTGAAGAGCACCGTCACTTCGGTCGTTGGTATAGGTGTCAACCAGTCTGAAAAAGGCGGTATTATCTCCCTTCCCGTATTCCTCTTCAAATAATTCATCCAGTACTTCATCACGAATCAGATCACCTTCTGTTTCATCTGCAATCCGAAAACCGGGATCGATGTCGATTAGATAATAATATTTCCGGATCACCTCCAGACAAAACGAATGCAGTGTTGAAATCGATGCCCGGTTCAATAAGCTCAGCTGCTTTCTGAGATGTGTGGATTGGGGATCTTCATCAATCGCTTTCTCGAGCGCCTGTCCGATACGGTGTCTCATTTCAGCAGCAGAAGCATTAGTAAAGGTAACGACCAGCAGTTCATCTACATCCAACCGGTCTTCTTCTGAAAGGATGCGCTGAATGATCCTTTCCACCAAAACAGCCGTCTTCCCTGACCCTGCAGCAGCTGCTACCAGGATATCCTGTCCTTTTGCCCAAATGGCTTTCCACTGATCATCTGTCCACGTAACATCTGCAGGTTTTACCGGAATGGCGAAATTACTCATTTTCATTTACCTCCTCTCTGACTTTTGCCAGCAGATCTTCCGCTTTTGCTGATGGCAGAACTCTGAATTCATTTTCTTCCAATGACTGATCGAATTGACAGACTGGCCGGTACGAACAGAATTGACACGGGGTCCTGTCTTTAAGTTTATAAGGTGTAATCTCAGTGGCACCTGAAACAATGCGGTTACCCGCTTTTTCATAAAGTTTCCTCACATGCTGCCGCATAAAATGGAAGTCTTCCTTCGAAGCGGCCTTTGACCTTGAAGATAAACTTCCGTCTTTTTTAATCCCTGCCGAGACAATATCAGAGTTTCCTGTATCCAGCGTTTGATCCATCAAGCGGATGATGTCTGTGTCACCCAAAACAAGCCCCTTCATCTTGAAGCTTTTGAAGATTTCTTTTTCTATCTGATCCAGGGTCAGGATCTTTTTACTGTTGATCATCGGATTATGAACATGGAAATACATTACACCTGCAGGCTGCGCTTCCTTTCCCACAAACTGTTTGGAGTGGGATAATACTATATCCAAATAAGTCAGCATTTGCAGGGCGAGCCCATAATAAACCTCTGTCATATCAAGGTCTCTTGTACTTGATTTATAATCGACGATACGCAGATACACACCGTTTTCATCTTCCGCTTTATCCACCCGGTCGATCCTCCCCTGAAGCTCCATCTTCGTTCCGTTTCGCAATTGAAACTGAAATGGAGGAAGGGCGGCATTCGGTCCGAATCCCAACTCGACCCCGACTGGAACAAATCCGCTCGCTTTCGCATGTTCACTCAGGATGAGGCTGGCCCGGCTGATGATATGCTCAAGCTTCTTTGCAATGTAATGATGTCGGTTAGAGCTCAGCAGGATTTGATGCTGTAATTTTGGTGCAAGCATCGCTACCGCATCCTTTGCTAATTGCAGGCACTGCCCCTTAGAAAGCGTTGACCATGTCAGTCCGTGACGCTCCACTTCTTCCGAGATCCATTTCAATGCGGAGTGGAACATCTCCCCTATATCAGGCGCTTCAAGCTTAAAGAACTCCCTTTCGCGAAGCTTCAAGCCATGGCTGGCGAAGTGTGAGAAAGGGCAGCTGTTAAACAATTCCATCCTTGAAACACTCGCAAGAATATGATCGCCATACAGGTCTTTACTCGTTCCCTCAGTCAGTGAATCCGCTCTGTTTTCATAAAATAAACTCGATAAGATATGCTGTGCCTGCCACTTCCATTCAGGAGAAGACGCATAGAAGTTGTATACATCCCACCAGAAATCATAGATGGGGTATTCACGTTTCTTCAGCTGCAGCTGTGAAGTCAAATGTGAAATCGTGACATTTGGATGACACACATAGTGCAGCTGGTCTTCCTCCGGCAACTCGGACGGCTCATTGATCAACAGTTTCGTTCCTGCATCAGGAAACATTTCTCTCAGCCTTTTAATATACGAAGAAGGAAGAAGCGCTTTCCCTTCCTCATTTGCAATAGGGTAACTGATGAACAATTTCCTGCTTGGAGTCGTAAAAGCTTTATATGCAATAAATTCTTCATCGAGCAGCTTTGTTCTATTCGTTGGTGCTATCTTGAAGCCTTCCTGAAGGAGTGATTCCCTATCCTCTTCTGACAACACACCATCTTCATTCATCTTTGCAGGAAGCACTCCATCATTGACCCCGATGATAAAGGCAGATTTAATATCAGCAAGTCTTGATTTTTCCAGATCGGCAATGATGACCTGGTCAATCGCCGGAGGAACCAGCGAGAACTTCATCGACTCTATTCCGGCATCCAGAATCGAGGTGAATTTCTTAACTGACGTCACTTCTTCCCCAAGCATTTCGACATATTGATCCAATAACTCAATGACTGCGCTCCACGCTTGATCATGCTCCCTCGCAGCAACCAGGTCGCCACGCTCTTCAGCCTGTATCCTTAAACGCTCGAGCTTCGCGGGAATGTCCAATTCTTCTAAATAGAGATAAAGAGTCTCGCAGAATTCCCTTCCCGTTCTTTGTTTCTTCAAGCGTTTGCCAAGGCGGACGATCGGAGCGGAAATAAATAATCTCAGTTCGTTTATTTCGTGCTCAAGCTCCCTTTCCTTGTCCGTTTGAGGGGCATCCACATGTTCAAGACCCCTGAAGCGCCGGTATTTCCAGCGTTCTTTATTCGTCCAGCGTTCACCCTGAATGCCGTAAGCCAGTACGTAATTCTCCAGGCGGTCCATCTGCTCCCGAAGTTCAGCCGGGTCCTTATGGTAAGGGAAAAGCAAGTCCGTCTTCACTGCCCTGAACACAGGTTCATACCGCCAATTTGAATTCATGATTTCAAGTGATGAACGAATCAATTCTATAAGAGGATGGTTCAGCATTGTCCGCTTCTGATCAAGGAAAAACGGAATCTCGTAATCTTGGAAGATAGTTTCTATTTTATCCCGGTAATCCTGACTATTCCGTACAAGGACAGCAATATCTTTATATCTGTATCCCTCGAGGCGGGCGAGCTTTCTTATTTCTCTCGCAATACCTTCCACTTCTGCCCGGCGGTTGGATGCCTCGAGAAACATGATTGATTCCCTGGTATCCCCTTCCGTATAAGAAGCAGCCGGACGTTCTTCAAAGTGCTGCTCCATGTGCTCCATTAATTTATTTCTGAACCGGATCGGTTTAACGAATACTTCTTCTTCAATGGACTGATGCGCTCTTTGACATATATCCTGCAGCGTGTGGTACGTTTCATTCGTCATCCGGAACAAGCTCAACTCATTCACTGCCCCAAGCTGCTGCTCCGGATCTGCAGTAAGTGCGATGGTCACCTTCCTGCTGTGCTGTATGAGCTGATCGATGATGAGGTATTCCTGTGGAGTGAAGCTGTGAAAACCATCAATATAAATTTCGGCATCTTTAAGAAGCTCAGAGTTCTTCACATTATCAGCAAGGAGCTGAAAATAATCCTCTGAGTCGATGTATTTTCCAAAAAGCTTCTCTTCGAACTTTCCATAAATAAGTTCCAGATCATGGAGCTTATCCTTTAATACCTTGGATTGCCCCTGTTCCTGTTTGAAGTCCCCCAGCTCCTGAGGCTTTATGCAATACCTTTTGAATTCTGTCAGCATTGCTTCCACATGGTCAATAAAACCCGGCTTTTCCGATGCTTTTGAAAAAATCTGCAGGTTGTCTTTATTTTCTTCAATGATTTTTCGAATCATCATATTTAAGCCGGCATTGGATAGATGATAGCGGCTCATCCCCCCGGTTTCCTGAAGGATCTTCCAGGCCAGCCTCGTAAAGCTGAACACCTGCGCGCGTATCATCCCATTCAACCCCGGAGTATTGACTAATTCATATTCCGATATAAATGACATTTGATCAGGTACAAGATAAATGATAGGATCGCCATCCGGCTGATCGAGCAGCTTTTCTTTAATTTCTGACAGCATCCCGTAGCTCTTACCCGTACCTGCACGTCCCAGCAAAAATCTGACAGCCATGCCCTCACCCCTTCTTCTTATGTAATCTATTATAGCCAACAGGTTCTATAAATTTTTGTATAGGTCCATTATAAACGATTTTCACTCTGAACAAATCCTTCCTGCTTCAATCTTCCTTGAAAATATTTGGGAGTTTCTCTTGATTGTCAGAGATATCTGCAGCGGGGAAAGGAATCAGGTATGCAGCCATATTTCACCCCGGGAATGTCCTTAATGAAAAAGTATCATAGTAAAAAAGAAAAAAGAAGGAGATCATCCTTCTCTTCTGCGGCTATTCCATTCATCGGCTAACATCCCATAAAGCAGCATATCATGGCGGCTTCCGTCTCTCTGAAGAAATTCCCGGAAGCTGCCTTCTTTCGTGAATCCGAGACTTTCATACAAGCGGATGGCCCGTGTATTATAAGAAAACACTGTTAACTGCATACGATGTAAGTTGAGTTCACTGAATGCGTATGCAAGCAGACATTCCATCGCTTCCCTGCCATACCCTTTGCCATGGTGGGCTTCTTCCCCGATTAAAATCGACAGACCTCCTACCCGATGTGCCCAAAGTATTCCGTCCAGCTCAGCATAGCCGATCAATCTGTCACTTTCTCTCAGCCTGATCGCCAGGCGAATCGAACGATGATCCTTCGCGCTGATCCATTTCTCCATATCATCATTAGACTTCGGTATATATGGAAGGGCATCCAATACTCGCTGAAGTTTTTCATTACGGCTCCATTTGACCAACAGCGGGATATCGCCTTCTTTAAAACCTGTCAGATAAAGATTCGTTCCAGTAAGTAGTTGTGTCATTAGTATTCACCTCGAATTATTAGTATTCTGGATAAAGGTGGGTTTATCCTTTATTGGGGAAGTAATCGGTGTGAATGTTTTGGTTGGGGTTTGGGGGGGTGGGAAAGGCAGCGATTTTTCGACAAGTAGCGCAATTATTTGGAATCCGGCGCAATTAATTGAAAACCCGCGCAATAATCTTGAAAGTGGAGCAATTATTCGATAACCAGCGCAATAAATCTCATTCTGGCGCAATTAAGATAATGAGTCACTAACACAGCGTCGTGTACTCTTCCAGAACACATAGTCACCTGTATTTTTTCTCCTCCTATAGACTAAAAATCTCAAATTCACACCCTTTCATGCTCATTTCCTGAACTGTCCACCTTGGTTTTATCAAAAACGCCTGGGACTTACATTCAGTCCCAGGCGTCCTATCAATATCTGCTCACCAGATCATCTCTGCCCATTCCGGATGGTCGATAAATGGGTTCCGGTTTCCTTGATACTGCTCAAAGATGATATTATTTCTGCGTATATCCCTGGAGTCTACCGGATCTTCTTCATGCCAGTCCAGCAGTACAGAAATTTTCCCGTGATAAGGGGCACTTCCGTTATTCACATCATTATTCAGTTCGAGATCTGCTTCACCGCTGTCGCCTTCATAACGTACTGCCATGTAGAAAATCATCCTGGCGACGTCCCCCTTCACTTCATCCCGGGGTTCCCACGAATCGCCGTCATAATAATTTCCGGGGGCTTCATTATGCTCATTTCCTCCATTGTCAAAATCAAGATTCCCTCTTGTGGAATTCACTGTTACATCGGTTGGCCGCAAATGATGAAGGTCAGTCCCCGGCCCCTGTGCAGTACCGAAGTCACCATGTGATTTCGCCCATACGTGTTCGCGGTTCCAGTCGTCCACCCCGCCGCCGTTGGTGAATTTAGATTGTGAGCGGCCAGAGTATAACAAGAGAACATTGTCTGAGTTTCCGGGATCTTCGTCTGTATTGCGGAGAGCACCCCATACTTCACTGTAAGAAAGTGTGGTGTGGTCATCGATAATATTATGCAGTGCTGATTTAAGAGCTGAGCCTGCTTTTCCATCTGCTGGAGTATAGTATTCATCATAGGACGGCGGATCGCCTGGGTCTGTATCTCCCTGTACCTCTTCAAAGGCAGACGTCGATTTCACTCCGGGATGTGAGAAATAATCTGTCAGATTTCCGGTCACTTTAAGCTTTTGATACATCAGTTCCGGGTTGCTTTGCAATCCATAGCTTGAACGAAATGAGGAAGGTATCTGTACATAGACCATTTGAGATGTATTGGTTTCCGATTGGGAATCAGCAAGTGCGAGTGCATAATCATTAGGGAAATTGCCGGTCACGACACTTGTTTGTGAAACAGGCTGCCCTACTACGTATCCTTCAACGGTATAGGCTGCCCCTGTTTGGTTCGAGATTGCCTGACTTACTGAAAAAGGTGAATCCCAACTGCCGCTTCCGGCTGCATCGATTTTGTCCAGCCGCATTCCACTGAAAACAAATAAAAACATGACGATCACAGTGAGGGTACTGACCACTTTTCCTGAAAACTTTTTCAATCGTAACGCCTCCTTAGTTATGGTACGTATTTAGCGTACAATAGAAAATTTGAATCGGGGTTAAAATAGTGTAAATTTTCTAAAATAAGTAAATTGGAGCATTGGTCTCATCATTTAATCGGTAGAAAAGACCTCAATGGTTTAGGTAGTAATTCAGCTCCTTTTCATACAAAAAACCCCAGCGATCATCTAATTGTAAGAAAGAAAAAATCCGAAATGCCGGCTTTCTAAAAGCTTCATAACCATATGAAAAAAGCACCAGCCTAAGACTTTCGCTGGTACTCCTGCACTGCTATTAACCTTACATACTTTCGATCAAGACAGAAGCTCCCATGCCCCCTCCTACGCAAAGAGAAGCAATTCCTTTTTTCAGGTTCTGCCTCTTCAGCTCATGTACAAGTGAGACGGCGATACGGGCACCCGTGCACCCGACTGGATGTCCGATACTGATGCCGCTTCCATTTACATTTACTTTATTGCGATCTAAACCCAGCTCTTTTTCAACTGCCAGGTACTGGGCTGCAAATGCCTCATTGATTTCAAAGAGATCGATTTCATCCAACGTCCAGCTCCCATTCTGTAATCCTTTTTGAATGGCTGGAACAGGTCCGATCCCCATTATTTTTGGATCCACGCCTGCCACCGAGTATCCGGCAATTCGGGCAAGCGGTTTGAGCCCTCTCTTCTCTGCTTCCTCTTCACTCATCAGAATAAGTGCCGCTCCCCCATCATTCAGACTGGAAGAGTTTCCTGCTGTTACTGTCCCGCCCTCACGGAAAGCAGGCTTTAATTTAGCAAGCTTGTCTGCAGTCAATCCGGACCGCGGGCTTTCATCAGTATCGATTACTTTTTCCCCTCTGCGTTCCCTTACTGTCACAGGGACAATTTGGGAGTCAAAATAACTCTTCTCAATTGCATTGACCGCTCTTTGGTGACTGAGCATCGCGAATTGATCCTGGTCTTCGCGGGATATTTCGTGGCTTTCTGCCAGGTTTTCGGCGGTTTCTCCCATCATGATTCCGTGAATCGGATCCTCCAGGACTTCCCAGACCGAGTCTCGGATTTCACCATGCTGCATGCGCTGACCGAAACGATGCTGTTTTACTATATATGGACTTGAGCTCATTGCTTCAACTCCTCCCGCGAGGACAATATCCGAAAAGCCCGTCTGAATTTGCATGGCAGCAGAGATGATTGCCTGCATTCCGCTGGCACACTGCCTCTGTATCGTATATCCCGTCGTTGTATCATCAAAACCTGAAAGCAGCGCTGCCGTCCTGGCAGTATTCGGCTGGTCAGTGCGCTGAATACAGTGCCCCAGGATGACTTCATCTATATCACTGGGATTCAAGCCGCTCTGTTTGGCTGCTTCCTTCATTACAGGCACAATCAGATCTGTCGGCAGCAGGTCTTTGAATGCTCCCCCAAAGGCTCCGACTGGTGTACGGAGGGCTGATGTTATCACTATATTTCTCATATTTAACTTCCCCTTTCGATATATATGGATTTTTTCAGGATACTTCCTTTACATCATGATTCCTCCGTCTACATGGAGAACAGTGCCATTCACATAATCACTGTCATCGGATGCTAAGTATAAATAAGCTTTTGCAATATCTTCGGGCTTTCCCAGCCTGCCTAACGGGATCAACGATTTCATGCCTCCAATCACATTCTCAGGGACGCTCTCAACCATTCCGGTTTCAGTGAAGCCCGGAGCCACCGCATTGACATTAATCCCTTTACGCCCATGCTCTTTCGCCCACGTCTTGGTCATCCCTACGACAGCTGCTTTGGCTGCAGCATAGTTTGTCTGGCCGACATTCCCATACACACCGCTCACAGATGAAGTGTTGATGATTTTACCTTTCCCGTTTTCAATCAGATACGGAAGGACCGCTTGGGTACAATTGAACACCCCGGTCAAATTGACGTCGAGCACTTTTTGAAAGTTATCCGCTGACAGTTTGTGCAGCATGCCGTCTCTGGTAATGCCTGCATTATTGATGAGAATATCGATTTTCCCGAAATGCTCTTTGGCTTTTGCAGCAAAGCCGTCCACGGAAGACCGGTCCGCTACATCCCCTTGGAAGAATGCAGCTTTCCCCGCGCCGAGCCTATTCAATGTTCCCGCTTTATCTTCTCCGGTTTGGTCATCAAAATCAACAAGTGCAACATGACACCCCTCTTTCACAAATACTTCTGCTGCTGCATATCCTATTCCATTTGCAGCTCCAGTGATGAGAGCCACTTTACCTTCTAATCTCATGAAACTTCCTCCTTTTGAAGAATCTGCTCATCCAGGCAAATCGTAGACACAGGCATGCTGTATAATGGATGAAGACACTGTTTACACCTGAATTTGTCTGGTCATGCAATCCTTGGAACCGCTTTCTTCATCATTCTTTTTATGGTTTCGACAACATTTGTCCGAAGTCCTGCTTTCCCGGTTGTTTCAATCGATTCCGTTCTGTTGAATTCATTCATCCATAAAAAAAAGAGTCTTGTTCATACTTCCTGAACAAAACTCTTTATGTGCGTCAATTCTTAAATTGCATATCCCATTCACTTATCGGCCAATACCTGAGATCAACTTTGCCGACAATCTTCTCCTGATCGACAAAACCGAAGTACCTGCTGTCCATGCTTCCCCTGCGGTTGTCACCGAGGACAAATACTTTTCCTTCAGGCACGGTCTTTTCACCGGTGATTTCTTCTATCGTAAAGTCACCGGTAAGTTTATTGCCGATGTATTCCTGCTTGAATTTCTCCAAATACGGTTCTGGATAATATTCACCATTGATGTATAGTTTGTCGTCTTTATATTCCACTTTATCACCGGGAAGCCCGATGATTCTCTTAACATAATCCTCATTTTCGTTTGCATGGAAGACCACTACATCGAACCGGTTCAGATCACCTAATTGGTAACCGATTTTGTTTACGACAAGCTTATTGCCATCTTCCAATGTCGGCAGCATCGACTCGCCTTCCACTACATAGTTTGAGAAAAGAAAAGTTCGAATGACAATAAAAATGATCAACCCGATTCCCAGAGCTTTAATCCATTCAAGACCTTCTCTTTTTACCTCATCTCTCAATTTGATTCCTCCTGCTTTTTCCGTTCAATTCTTTGGTCGATATCCAACTTTTTATTTAAACGTATTTCTATTTGTTTTCCCACAATCCATAATATAAAGATAATAACCCCTACGATTACGGTGCGCATAGGCTTTTGCACTAATGATATAATATCATACCCAATGAAGCTTATGGTAAATATCATCACCATTTTACCGGTTAAGACAGCAAGCATATATTGAGCGATGCTGATGCTTGATAAACCGGCAACGACGTTCACCAGTGCAGAAGGAGTAAACGGGAAACATAAAAGTAAAAACAATGGACCGAATCCATGCTTGTCTACCCATCGAGTCAGCCTTTTCACTTGGCGGTTGTTTCTTAAAAAGCGAAACACCCGTGTATCCCCGTATCTTCTTACCAGCAAAAATACGAGAAGCGCACCTGCAGCTGCCCCTATCCAGGAAAAGAGAAACCCGAACCATAAACCAAAAGCGTTGGCATTTGCCATCACAAAGACAACTAATGGCAGGAAGGGAAGAAATGCCTCAAGCATTGGCAGCAGAATGCCGGCAAATGGCCCCAGTGCCTTGTACTGCTGAACCAGTTCCATTATATTTTCGAGGGTAAACCACTCTTTTATTGTATTAATATCCATAGTATATGTTTCCCCTTATACGACGATGAACAATTCTCATTCGTTTATCCGTAAACTTCTATTTCATCATATCATATCAATGATAGAATGCCATACTCGGTGTTCCGCTATTTAAACCTTTTCCTAAACTTGGCGGATTTAAACAGTCAATGATGTTTTTATGTATTTATCGGATTAAATCTCAGGAAGTTAATCGCGTCCTGTCGAGCAACCTGTCTCTTTACTAATATCACTAAATTAAAGACCGCCGCTTCTATTGAAACGGCGCCAGGTATGCTAGAGGTATTTCTGAAACCACTCGACGATCTCCCGGAGCCTTGCTTTTCGCAAGGAGGGTTTGCCGGTACGCGAAAGATTATGATTGGATTCTGGGAAACGTACAAATCTGGCATTTTTCCCATCCCTCTTCAAAGCGATATACAATTGTTCAGCCTGTTCAATCGGGCAGCGGTAGTCCTTTTCGCTATGCAGGATCAAAAGAGGCGTATCAATGTGCTGCACATAAGCCAGTGGAGAGTGCTTCCAAAGGCTTTCGATATCCTTTAATCCGCATTTCATTTGCCATTCAGAGAAATAGTAGCCGATATCACTCACTCCGTAAAAGCTGATCCAGTTGCTGATGGACCGTTGAGTGACTGCTGCTTTGAACCGGTCACTATGGCCGATGATCCAATTTGTCATAAATCCTCCATAGCTTCCTCCGGTCACTCCCAGCCTTGATTCATCAATCCAGTCATATTCCTTCAGTACATAATCGACCGCTGCCATGATATCCTCATAATCACCGCCTCCATAATCCCCCCTTACAGCATCGACAAACGCCTGTCCATACCCGTGACTGCCCCTTGGATTGATGTATAAGACTCCGTACCCCTTTGCTGCAAGCAGCTGAAGTTCATGGAAAAATGTATTTCCATACATCGTATGCGGTCCTCCATGAATCTCGACAATCAGCGGATACTTCTTTCCCTCCCCGGCATTTACCGGCTTCATGATCCATCCTTGTACATTGTGCCCTGTCGGTCCGGGATGCATAAATGATTCAGGCTTCGATAAGGTGCGTTCAGCCAGCCACCCCTCATTTGCGTCAGTGATTTTTCTCTTCTCTCCGGAAGGAACATGAAGCGTGTATAATTCTCCCGGCTCTACCGGCTTGCTCATCGCCAGTACCATCATCTGCGCGTCCGAATAAAAATCATATCCGTATATATGCTGCTCTTCTTCCAGCAGTGCCGGATATACCGACCCCTCTATGTGGGCATAGTAAAGAATCGTGTTTCCTCGATCGGATGCTATGAAATAAAAGCTTTCATTGTCCTTAGCCCACACGATGCCCGTTTGGGAGGATCCCTGGATACTGTCACTATTAAGATAATCTCCAACCGGCAAGTCCAATCCCTCTGTAAGCATAAATGAACTCCCGGTTTCAAGGTTGTACAGATACACTTTATTTTGAGTCGCATTCTGGAATTCACGTCCATGCCCGACATATGCAAGATACTTCCCATTCGGGGAAAAGCTTGATCCGCCGTAAAATCCCGGTCCTTCCGCCACTTTTCTGTATTCACTTTTCTCGACGTCCAATAGAAATAATTCCGAATCGAAAGAAAGGTCCTTATTCTCTTCCAGATTTACCGAATAGGCTATGAACCTTCCGTCCCCCGACCAGGCTTGCAGAGTATAGTCATGTTCGTCGTCAGTCAATCTTGTTATTTCTTTTGTCTCAAGATCCACAAGGACCATCTGTGTGTATCGATCATCGTGAAACCCGTTCTCATCTGATTTGTACTTCATTGATGAGGCGACGAACGGCTTTATTTTTTCTTCCCTTTCTTCTCGTTCTTCAAATGATTCACCTTTTTCCATCCGGATGCTGCATACGATCTTCCCCCCGCATGGTGACCACACGGGGGTGGAAACCCCGTTTCTTGAATGCGTTACTTGTTCTGCTTCCCCGCCCGTTCGACTAATCAAATACAGCTGGTTCACTCCCGATCTGTTTGAGATAAAGGCGATTCTCTCTCCATCACTCGACCATCTGGGAGAAGAAACCCGTTCATCTCTGAAAGTCCATTGACGTACTTCTCCCGTCTTGATGTTCTGACAGAATAATGCGGAAACATACTCATCCTTGTCTTCATCCATTAACGTCTGCACATAGATGACTTCTTTGCCATCAGGGGACAGCCGTGGATCAGATAATGCTTTTAATTGATAAAGATCATTTATTTCGATCCCTTGTCGGTTCATGACTTTTGACACCCTTTCTTCACTTATAGTAGCCTTGTTTTCTATTTCGACAATGGAAATTCATTTCCCTCCACTGATCAACAGACATCTTTCAATAAACCGTATGGATAAGAAACGGCTTCAGCTTTATACTAAAAACAAAATCCAAATTCTCCATTTTTCGCTATTGAAACTGCACACATTTCACCTTAAAATAGAACTACGAACATTTGTTCGATACAAAATGAAAAGGAGTCTTTTCATATGACACGAATCCCAGAGAATGACCGAAACGTTTTAGAACAGGCGATATATCTGCCCATGGTTCTGACTATCCTCAACCGGGACCTTCAAATTGTAGACAAAAGTCCCTTCAAACTCAAGCGTCCTTATTTAGAGTTGATAGAAGATACCATGAAAGTAATTCAGGGAGAGCTTGCTTACGTGAAGAAGTATATGAGGACAAACAAAATGAAGGTGGAAAGAATACAATCGGACGATGCGTTCACGATGTATATGTTTTTATATAAAGGCTACGAGGAACATCACAATTATTTCAACCCGCGTCTCAGAAACCGGGTGGAGGATTTAATGCGCCATTACCTGTTTCGCCGGTTTCTTGAATCCAAATCCCCTGCCGAAAGCCCGGATCACCCCCGCCAGGCCTGATGGTTTTACAAGCCTCCATACACATCAATTAAAAAAAGCGTGATTAGAGTGTCTCCTCACGCGTTTGTTTTGCTTTCATATAAAATGTTTTCATCGTGTATTTGCTTTCCATCTCTGAGATCCGCTGTGAATAGGCGGTTCGCAGGTTGGACGTTCGAAGCACCTGATTTTCAAATGAACTGCATGAAATCGGAACCAAATGGGATTCCCGGTTTTGAAAAGTCACAGAGGTTTGACCATTCCCGGCAGCGGAATAACTCGTTACATGGGAATGGGAGATCCATATACACTCACTTTTCACAGGAGAAGTAGTCGGAAATAAAAACATCGACATTTGGGGATTTAACATAATCGGTGCCTTATAAGAAATGCCAATCAGTTCTTTAGTCCCATCCTTTCTTCCTTGATATGAAGAACCGAAAAATTCACAGCTTTTCTTCAGGATGTCCATCGGTTTAAACGGAGAAAGAATAACATCCTCCATTTCAATGATTTCAGTAAATGTCTTCGCCCCATATTCAACGGGCTTTAACATCAGTGTATAAGGATTTACTTCATATTCTTCCAAAATTCGAGATTTCCCCTTCATATTCTCTCCTCCTTTTACATATTTCTCCAAAATAATACCATAAATATCAGAGAGTGTCTTCATTATTATTAAAAAATTCTGAAATTTTTTATCTTCTACTGACTCTGCTGTTAAAAATTATCTGAAAATTTAATTTTTTTGGTTGAATTTTTGCCACTTGTTCCATATACTAATAAAAAGAATTCAGAGGTGGTCGTAATGGAAAATAAGAAGTCCTATACCGAAATGATGAAAGCTTCTGCGATGACCCGGAAACGAAACGCCGAGAGGAACGTACTGGAAATTTATATTGATATGCTTCTATACGAAAGCATACTGACAACCCAGAAGACTAAGCTGTTGGAAGACATTGATGCAGCCCTCGATTGTAAAAATGAATCATTGTTTATGAAACTCACAGAAGAATTAAAAGAAGTCAATATCCGTTACGGATTATAACAAATGGCAGGCTCATATAAATGAGCCTGCCTTTCCTTTTTGCCCCGCACCAGGAATGGGTTTCTGTGAAATGGTGAAAGCTAATCACAAAACGATATGTATGGAGAGAACAACATGATATTCATCAAAGTACTTGTCCTTTATTTAATTACAATAGCAGCGATGCGCCTGATGGGAAAATCAACGATTGTCCAAATGACCCCTTATGATCTCGTAGCCATCATCATTGTGGGCACAATCGCTTCAGAGCCCCTCATAAGTACAAAGTTCTGGCCGACCCTCATTGCGCTGGTCATACTGGTGGGACTTCATGTCTTATTCTCATTCCTTACGTTAAGTCAATGGGGAAATAAGTTCTTCTTAGGTGAGCCGACCCTGCTGATTAAAAACGGCGAAATTCTCGAAGACAATCTGGAAAAGTCCAAGATTTCCCTCATTCAGCTGACATCCATTCTAAGAGCGAACGGCTACCCGAAAATCTCTGATGTGGATTATGCCATGCTTGAACCGATCGGGGAAGTGAGTGTCATCCCCAAAGTCGAAAATACACCGGTGACGGTACAGCATTTAAATTTAAAGATTGATGATGAAGGCCTGCCGATTTCTGTTATAGTCGACGGAAAGATTCAAAAACGGAATTTGCACCTTCTCGGTAAAAATCGGGACTGGTTGCTGGACCGATTATCAAGTGAAGGAATCCATCCAAAAGAAGTCATCTTTGCCTACATGACGGAAAAGAAGAAAAACCTTATCATCAGTAAAAGAGAAAAAGCCTAGTCATTTGACCAGGCTTTTTTGATTATTCCTTTTTCTCTTGTTCATATTTCTCCAGCATGTTCAAACGTTCCATCATCGTTGGATGTCCATAACGGAAAACCTTCACCAGCAGAGGCGGATTGACCTGCGAAAGCCCCACCTTCGACAGCTTCTGAAATGAAGTGATCGCCGCCTGCTTATCTTCTGTCAATTCAATCGCGTACCGGTCTGCACGTGTTTCCTGATAACGCGAAATCCAATTTGAAAACGGGCTGACAGTGAACATAAGCATTGAAGTAATCAGGAGGAATAAAGGCAATGAACTAAGACTGGATACACTTGAGACCTTGATACTATCCTTATAGTTCGCCACAATTCCCCTCATCAGCTTCGAGGCCAGGAATAAACCGAAGAACGAAAGCACTAAATATATGCCAATACCGATATAGATATGCTTTTCTACATAATGAGCCATTTCATGCGCCATCACAAAGAGAATTTCTTTATCTGTGAGCTTATCAAGAGTTGTATCCCACAGAACGATACGGGAATTCGATCCCACTCCATTTACATACGCGTTAAGTGAATTCGTCTTTTCTGACATATTCACCTCGAATACATGATCAGCCGGAATCTGTGCTTTGTCAGCAAGGGTCAGGATTTTCTGTTCAAGTGCTTGATCTTTTAATGGATAGAAATCATTATACAAAGGATCAATCACGACAGGCTGGATGAACATCATGAATATCGTAAACGGTACCGACAAAGCCCATGCGGCCAGCCACCATCTATTCTTAAACCGCTTCATTAGACCATAAAGCACAGAAATAATAATGAACATGATCAAATAGTTCACCCAGAAATCCGTCAATTCATCCTTCATCCACATCGGGAATGTCTGGGTTGAAATATGATAGGTTTTTGAAATTTTATACGAAATGAACTGCAAAGGGAAAATGGCAATAAATGAAGCAAGTGATAACCAGAATAAAAAGATTCCGGTCTGAAGGAATCCATTTTTCGTTGTACTTCTTGCCCATCTCTCAAATCCCCTCGAAACACCGAGAATCAGGATGAGAAAATAAAATAGCCATTCATAAGGTGTAGACAAAAAGAACAACAGGTTCTTGATTTTAGAAAATTCCTCACTCAGCATGATTTCCCTTTCATTCATGAACATCGCCGGATCAGCGCTGCTCCCCTTATACGCATCCGGCAGTGTTGAATCCGCCAGAAAAAACAAATACACATATAATAACAACCCCAGCAGCAAATAACCCAATACCGCCCGGAATGCCCACTTTCTTACCAATGTACTTCCTCCCTTCCTACCTCTCTTATTATATGTAATACCTTGTCCTTGTATTTAGAACAAGAAAAGCGGAGGCGGCTTGCTCAGAGGCGACAAGCATAAGACAGGGCAGCCACAAAGGCGCTCTTTGCCTTTTTGGCTGGCATGACTTATGTCTCGAGCCTCTAGCCGCCGGAGCTGGACAAATAGAAAAGCGGAGGCGGCTCGCTCAGGCCCGACAAGCATAAGATGAATGGGCCGGGAAGGCGTTTTTTGCCTTCTTGGACCATTTAGCTTATGACCTCGAGGGCCTAGCCGCCGGAGCTGGACAATAAAAAAGCCACAGAGATGTGACTTTATCCGTTACATTAAGAATACCGAATATAGAGATAAAATGGAAATGGCACCGATGACAACCACAATCACATTCGCCCCAAGGAAGGCAATGAGGAATGCTGCAGCGGTCCCCACCGTACCGAATAAAATATCCCCCTCACGAATCAATAAGATGCTCGGAAATATCAATGCCCCTAATACTGCAAACGGGACGTTTTTCAAAACTCCTTGAAGAAATGGTGGAAGCTCCTTCCCTTTAAAGACGAGGAAAGGAAGCATTCTCGGAATATAAGTGACGACCGCCATCCCGATAATCATCCACATCACTGTACTATGCATCCCTACCTCCCCCTTTTCGTTTAATCATGACGACTGCTTCGACAAGTATGGCTGAAACAAGTGTGGCCATTACAATGGACCAGCCATTCGAAAGGTTCGTTGTAAACAGGAGGACACTGTTCAATGCACCTGCGGTGACAGCAAGAAACGTTACCTTGATACTTTTTTTCATAGATGGAACGAGAAGTCCGACGAACATGGCGTATAGTGCGATCGTCATGCTTGCCTGCAGGAATGCGGGAAGAATTTCTCCGATGAAATACCCGATTCCGGAATTGATCACCCAGCTTCCATAGGATATCAGAATTACTCCAAAAGCGAACCCCGTCTGTACTTTCCCCTCTTTCACACTGATGACCGTAAAAGTTTCATCCGTTATACCGAATGCGTATGTCAATTTTTTATAGAGTACATCCTCCTCAAGCTTTTCACTCAGTGAAGCAGACATAAGGAAGTGACGGATATTCACGATAAATGTTGTAAGAATGATTTCCAGAATCCCCGTCCCCACGGCGATCAGACTCAGCGATATGTATTGAGCAGCCCCTGCAAAAACGAGCATGCTCATTAACACCGTTTCTGCAACCGTCAGTCCCGTCGTTTTTGCTAATAAGCCAAAAGTGAGGGCAACCGGCATATATCCGATGGCAATACTTAAACCGCCTTGAAGCCCATGACGAAAATCACCAGCTTTTTTTGTTGAAAGCAGTGCCTCCACCTCTCCACATCCTTTATAATAGAAATTAATAACTATTTTAATAATTTGATAATTTATTATATTATACATATAGACGTTATAGTATACAAGAGAGGTTTTAAGAATGGATAAATTCCCTATACAAATTGGCGGTAACATAAGAAAAATCCGGAGAGAACGAGGGTTAAGCCTTGAACAAATGGCAGAATCAACAGGAGTAAGCAAAGCGATGATCGGTCAAATCGAACGCGGCGACTCCAATCCGACCGTGGCCATTCTATGGAAAATTGCAAATGGATTAAAGGTTTCATTTTCTTCCCTTATCGAACAACCCCAGCTGCAGGTCACTCTCACTCACTACAAGGATGTGCAGCCTGTACTCGAAGACAATGGAAACTATATAGTCTACCCGATCTTTCCATTCGATCCTTTTAAAAAATGGGAAAGCTACCGGGTGGAGATGAAGTCCGGCTGTTCTTACCGGAATGAAGGCCATCCCCCTGGAGTTGAGGAATATATCAGTGTGATAAGCGGTGAAATTTCGTTGCAGATCGGAGAGGAAACCTATGTATTGAATGCAGGAAGTTCAATCCGCTTTGCGGCAGATTCCGGTCATCAATACATGAACATTCATGATGAAAAAGCCATATGCCAGATGATGATATATTATGGGAATGAATAAGGAATGCGGAGGCGGCTCGCCCATGCCCGACAAGCATAAGATGAATGGGCCGGGAAGGCGCCTTTTGCCTTCTTGGACCATTTAGCTTATGACCTCGAGGGCCTAGCCGCCGGAGCTGGACAATAAGGAATGCGGAGGCGGCTCGCCCAGGCCCGACAAGCATAAGATGAATGGGCCGGGAAGGCGCCTTTTGCCTTCTTGGACCATTTAGCTTATGACCTCGAGGGCCTAGCCGCCGGAGCTGGACAATAAGAAATGCGGAGGCGGCTCGCTCAGGCCGGACAAGCATAAGATGAATGAGCCGGGAAGGCGCCTTTTGCCTTCTTGGCCGGTTTGACTTATGACATGTGCCTCTAAGCCCCGGAGCTGGACAATTCTCGAGGTTAAGTGCTTTCTTATCAATAAGAAGAACCTCCTGCCGGGCATTGGCAGGAGGTTTTTTTTTAACAGAACGTATCCTTTGGTTTCGGTACGGATAATCCGAATAATGGTCTTAGGTATAATGCAAGGAAGGTTCCGGCAAGAGCAAGTATTCCCCATACATAACCATGAAGACTGAAAGATGCGATGCCCCCAAAGTAGGCGCCGATGTTACAGCCGAATGCCAAACGTGCACCATAGCCCATCAGCAGACCGCCGATTACGGATGCAGCGGCATTCTTACCAGTGATTTTATTGAAACGGAACAATCCACCCGCTGCTGAAGCAAGGAATGCACCAAGGATTACCCCAAAGTTTAATACTGTGGTTGAGTCAGCGAAGATTGACGCTTGCAGAGCTTCTGCATTCGCTCCGGTCCAGTAGCCCCAGCTTGCGACATCGACGCCGAACATGGCTGCTGTCTTAGATCCCCAAAGGGCAAAGGCAGATGTGATCCCCCAAGGATTCCCCCGTGTCATAAGCGTCATTGCATTTAAAACAGCAAGCACGATCGCTGCTGCAAAAAGCGGCCATGAACCACGGAAAATCCTTTTCCAACCTTGAGTCGTTGGAAGTGCAGCCATTTTCGGAGGGTTTTTCTTTTTTTCAACTCGCAGCGTAATCCAGGCAATGAATGCAAATAATGCGATTGAAAGGGCCCATGCTCCGAAATAACCCAATCCGGTGGAAGTTGCCAATGAAATCGGTGCAAACGAAGGCAGTTCCTCAGTCCAGAACGGTAAATGAGCTGCCCCTACCGTAGCACCTACAATAAAGAATAACAAGGTGATGAACATAACGGACCGGCCGCCTCCGATTGCATATAGAGTACCTGAGGCACAGCCTCCCCCGAGCTGCATGCCGATTCCGAACATGAATGCACCTACCAGCAGACTGACACCGACCGGCGAGACATACCCGGCAGCCTCACCGCCAAAGAAAGTATACCCCGTTGCCAGGATCGGTGCGAATAAAGTAACAGCAACAGCCAGCATCAGCATATGTGATCTGAGTGACTGTCCATTCCCGACTGACATCACTCTCCTGAATGCCGAAGTGAAGCCAAAGCGAGCGTGAAACAACGTATATCCTAAAAGCAAACCAAGGACAAGCAATACCGTTTGGACAATTTCCTGGGTAAACAATAAATAGATTCCTAGAAAAACTGCAGCCACAATCCCACCCATTACTAGCGAAGTCTGCGGCCGGTTCAACTCAGTACTGCCTTTTTTAGGTCCTTTGGATTCATCTATTGGTTGAACATAGCTTCCCATGCAAAACCCTCCTTAATCTGATTGACTTAGTTGGAATTTATTTTAATATAGTAATAGATTTGCAGGGAGATGTCAAAATAAGTGATTGGGGAGGGAGGAAAAAATTGAAAGATGTTACTGATCAATTTAGTTTTTTGGCGGAAGATACTATTTGGGCTGGGTCAGTTTAGATTAGTGGAATTCTTTGTGGTAGATGGTTCCTTTGGTTGAGCCTGTGGTTTTTAGGTTTAGGGAGTTTAAAATGATCTCTGAGGTTTTTCTTGATTCTAATTCAAGGAAATACCTCAATTCCTTATTCGTAATCCATGGTTTAATTAATAGAAAGTAATCTTCAACTTTCCGTTCGTGTGCCGTTTTGGAGCAAACCTTGCAGCCTTTGCAGAACCAGGTTCCATATACCCTCTCCATTTTTCTCCTGCACAATTCACAGAAGACACCTCTGAGAAGTTCATTTTCATTAATCCCATAGGTATTCAATATACTTGAATAACTGGTATCATGCTTTGTAAGAAGGACTTTTTTAATTCGCCTGAACTCCTTTTTATTGAACTTCTCCTCAGTATATAAAGAGTTCAATTTACTGATTTCACTAATTAAATTTTGAGCATGGATGATTTTATTGTAAGGAGCCTGAAGGGTTTGGCCTTTGCCCATTCTGAGAATGGTATTCGGATTACTTATTACCACGAAGTATTCTATAGGAGGTATTATCAGGTTGTTATCATAAAAGAACCTTTGCAGGAAAAGCTTTTGCCGTCTTGCTTGGGTAATTGGATCCGAAAATCCGGTTACTGCCCCGTTGTATTCTTTGGTCAGTTGATTAAATTCGGAATCGATCGTGAGGGTGCCTGATATGTTTTTGATTTCAAGGATTAAAGTGTAACAGGGGGTAAAAAGTAAGGAATCAACCTGAAAATGGTGAGGGGTTAACGGAAGTTTCAAATCATTAAATATCATGTACTTTTTATCCGTTAAAAAACTTAATTGATAATCTACAGCTCTTTCTCCATTAAATCCTGCCTTTCTTTTCTTAAGTTCTTGTTCGATAAGTGGAATTTTCAGATGACAGTCATTCAAATTTCTTAACAATGCTTCATTTTGTTCAAGTTTCATCGGTTTAACTCTGCCTTTTGCGAACAATTGATCACTCCTTTAAACATTTTATTAAATACTTCTCTTTAAACATTGGAAAATCCTGCCTTTTCAGCTTGAATATAAATATATTAATATTAATTGCGTCACTTTTTAAATTATTGCGCTGGTTTTTGGATAATTGCGCTTCATCTTCATTTATTGGGCCACTTTTCAGTTAATTGCGCTACTTTCCTATTAATTGCGCCCCTTGTCGAATTCTCGCTATTTCATCCCGCACCCCGTCCCCCGAATCAAATCAACAACCCAAGACCTCAATTTGTCAAAACCATTTTTATAAAAACCCCTTTATTAAACCCTTTACAACTGCAAACCCATTAAGGGCTCTTCCACTTATCCACTGTTCGCCAGCCAGAACGGACAAACCTCCCGTTTTCTTTGACATAAGTCTCTGCTATCCTTTTGAACCCCCCTGCCACGTTAACTTCTTAAATTCCAAAAAACATAAAAAAAACTCACCTAAAAAGGCGAGCCAATTTATTACTTCTCCATTCTTACCCTGACTATCGTTTTCAGATTATCGGGCGGATTGCAGAATGGCTGGTTGATATAGATTTCACTGATACCATCTTTACTTTGATTTATCAGAAAAAGTTTACTTCCCTCTGAACTGAGGTTTCCTTTTTTCACTGAATGCAAGCAGTGCTTCAACACGGTCCTCTGTGGGAATCGTAATTTCATACGCTTTTCTTTCGATCTGCAACCCGGTTTGAAGATCGACGTTCATGCCGTTCTTCACTGCATATTTTGCCTGTTGAAGGGCAACCGGCCCATTAGAAAGCATAGGCACGACGAATGCATGGACTTCCTCCAAGAAGTTGTCTTTGCTGAGGACTCTTGTCACCAATCCGATCTCATGTGCTTCCTCCGAAGTCAGCCGCCTGGCGGTGAGGATCAGTTCGAGTGCCTTCGACTCTCCGATCAACCGAGGAAGGCGCTGCGTCCCTCCTGCTCCCGGGATGATGGCAAGACTTGTTTCAGTCAATCCCATTGAAATATCTGCAGCGGCGAGGCGGAAATCACAGGCAAGCGCCAATTCCATTCCCCCGCCGAATGCATATCCGTTCATTGCAGCAATCGTCGGCTGAGGAAGGGTAGCAACGGATTGAAAGACTTCCCCTATTTTATATACATTCCGGAGCACCTGCGCTTCCGTTAACGTTTTACGTTCTTTCAAATCAGCCCCTACGCTGAATGCTTTCTCCCCGCTTCCGGTAAATATCACTACACGTACATCCGGATTGATGCGGAGTGAATCCACCACCTGCTGCAATTCATTTAACGTATCATAATTAAAGGCATTCATTGCCTCTGGTCGATTAATCGTAACAAGTGCAGTGTGACCCTTTTGTTCCAATATGATCGATTCCATGTTTGTTCTCTCCCCTTTGTCTGTAAAGTTTCTCAGTATGTATCATTCGACATAAATTGTGTAAACCCTTTCACAAAATGAAAAAGAAGCCCAGCTAACAACCACTGGACATCTCTGCATTCAGGACTGCAGCACTGGCTCTTTCAATGCTCTTCTCAATATCTTCCCTGTTGTGTTTTTAGGAAGTTCTTCCAGGAAATCGATATGTGAAGGGAGCTTATACTTAGCCAAATGTTCTTTACAATATTCCTTCACTGCTTCCTCCGTGAGTGATGGATCATTTTTGACCACATAGCAGCTTACCGCTTCCCCCATTTCAGGGTCAGGAATACCGATCACGGCAGCCTCCACAATTTGAGGATGATTATAGAGAACTTCCTCCACTTCACGAGGGTAAACATTGTAGCCGCCGACGATGATCAACTCTTTTTTGCGGTCTACAATATAGAAGTAGCCCTCTTCATCCATCCGGGCAAGATCTCCAGTATATAACCAGCCATCGCGTATGGCAGCATCTGTTTCTTCTTCCATTTTATAATAGCCATTCATGACATTCGGACCTCTGACGATCAGTTCGCCCACCTGTCCGACAGGAACTTCATCTCCGAGCTCATCGACTACTTTATTCTCGATGCTCATGATGGAAGTACCGATTGAACCTGGTTTTCTAGGGCGGTCGAGTGGATTGAAGCATGTTACAGGTGATGCTTCAGATAATCCGTATCCTTCGGAGATCATGACATTGAATTTTTTTTCGAAGTTTTTCAGTAAGGCAACCGGTAAAGAGGCTCCGCCGGAAATGCATAAACGCAGTGAAGATAAGTCTTCCGGATTTCCTTCAGGATACTGATAAATAAAGTTGTACATCGTCGGGACACCCGCAAATACAGTCGGCTGATATTCTTTCGATAGGGCAAAGATATCTTTCGGACTGAAACGAGGGACAATCAATAATGTCGCTCCGGTCATTAGTGGTGCATTCAAAACGACCGTCAGACAGAATACGTGAAACATCGGAAGCGCGGTGATGACACGGTCTTCTTCATTCATCTTCAGGTAGCTGCCGACATCCATTGCATTCGAGTAAATATTCTTATGTGTCAGCATGGCTCCTTTAGGTTTTCCGGTTGTGCCGGATGTGTACAGGATGATGGCGACTTCCTCTTCATCGCTTTGAGGTCCTTTAAAGCCAATATCCCCACTTGACAGGACCTCTGTAAACGATTTCAATTTTTGGTTTACTGCAGAGAGCTTTTCTACATCAATCCCATTTGCCCGTTCATCACCGGATTCACAAAGGATAAAGTTCTCTACACCAGGCAGCAGATGCTGCATCTTCTCAATCAGAGGAAGAAGCAGATCTAATGTGACGATAGCTTTGACATCCCCGTTTTTAAGGATATAGCCGATTTCTTCAGGTGTATAAATCGGATTGATAGGAATGACTTTTAATCCAAGGCGCAGCGCCCCATACAATCCTATGACGAAATGTGGTGAATTTCCAAGCACAAGTGCGATATGATCCCCTTTTTTCAACCCCAGCTGCTCCAGACCGCTTGCAAATTTAGATACAGCTTCATTCAACTCTCCGTATGTACTCGAGTGAGTCAAAAAGTGATAGGCTGTCTTATCGGATTTTTCTAGAGCAATTTGTTCTAATCGTGATGAAATATTCATTGTAATCCCTCCTCTTTGTAAAATGAATGAATCGTCATTCATCTAATTATAAAAGTATTCAAAATATATTTTATATAAAGAATACTATTAATACAAGTCCCCCGCTTTATTAAACCTTTGATAGAATCAGAGAAAAGACTGCCCTGATAAGGACAGTCTTTCTTTGTATGGTGATTAGCTTGATTCCGCAAAAATTGCGTTTGACACCAGTCGGAACAGATAATCCGTGTGATCACGGAAAGTTGGTTCCAATCCAATGAACACCACATTCCCGTCTTTTACCATGACCGGTTTTCCCTGCGCTTGCCCACTGTCTTTCCAGTGGCCGGCAACAAAGAAATCTTCACTATCTTTATAGCTTGATAACACTTCCTTGTTATCGGTATTTGAGTACCAGGTCGGCTGGTAGACAAACCCTAGATCATCGGTATTATACCCAGCTGTATAGGATGAATCTCCGTGTGTCAGCTGGACGATGCCGTTGCTGTTCGGTCCTCCCGTTTTCACTTCCACATCACTCAGGCCAAGTTTGGTTGATGCATGTGAAGCACCTGCCCCGATAGAAAGATAACTTCCGCCTTCAGCAATGAACGTTTCCACGTTTGCTTTAAACGCTTCATATTGAGAAGCGTCCTGGAGTCCGAACTCCCGGTTGGCCGTACTGTTATCATATGAAATCAAATTTGATTTTCCGTTATAAATGAAAACATCGCTATCTCCCAAACCTTGTTCGGCTACCTGCACAGGTGTTTTTTCAACAACCTGGAATCCCAGCCTCTCCAACGCTAATTTTGTTCCGGAATGAGATTGAGCTTTATTGATTCCACCATCTTTGAGAATTGTCACTTTCTTGGAGGATATTTCTTTTGCCTCCTCAGGGATGGCCTCAGCAGTGATGGTTAAAGCTGAATCTTTTACTAGGGTCTTAAGTTCAGATTCAGCTGAACTGTCGGCATAAAATGTACCATCACTGTCCCTGTATAGCGTGTGACCTTTATTTAATAACTGATTTGCCATGGAGACAGATTCAACTGAAGAATTCGGGATGGCATAAGGTCCTGCTCCAATCACTTCACCTTTCGAATCCAGTACGCGTACTTCATTGGACTTCACATTCAGTTGAACCTCACTGCTTACCTCCACTGCTTGAAATCCCCATAGTTCCGGCAGATTCCATGCGGAAATGTCATACATGCCCGGTGTATCTTCCGTTATATCCTCACCATCCCAAAGCATCGTATTGGCAAGCCCCGCTTTTGCTTGATCCATTGGTACAATGTAAGTGCCTTTCGGATAGGTCACACCCTCATACGTAAACTCTTTTTTAGCTTCTTCAACGGTTATATCATTATCTTGAAGGTGTGCGACAGCTTTTTGAGTGGCTGTTTGATCTTGTTTGTCATTAGGTAAAATATACGCAGACGGGAAATGCCCTTCTTTATGGAATGGATGATCGAATTGCACGCCGCGTTTAAACACTTCAATTTGATCCTTTACCATTTCTGCCTTGTTTTCACTCGCAAAGTTTAACGCACCCATCACAGCATCATATGTCCACTTAACACCATCCCAATCATTTGTCGGTGCTTCGAGCGTATAGCCGTATGCCCCATGATACATTGCATACATCGGCGTGAAAATCGGTGGATAATCGTCCCACCCTGCCGAATCATCACGCTGGGGGATATATGTACCCTCCATATTTTGATAATCTACCTTGGACGTTTCCGTATTCGTATTTTCATAATTAGCCTTATTGCCTACAATGCTTGCTTCCATTGCCTCGGCTTGACTCATGGCCCACTTGGAATACAGATCATATTCATAGTTTGGATTATGAGGAGGTGTGCATGGTTCAATGAGACCAGGTTTCGAAGGACCCCCGTACCCCTTCACATATCCATGTAGGTCAAGGAACACCATCGGATTCCATTCAGTGATCAAATCAACCATATGTTCTGTTTCAGGCTGTGATTGAGTAATGAAGTCACGGTTAAGATCGATACCATTCCCGTTGAAACGGGTTGCACCAATACGCCCATCCGGATTCGCTGTAACGTTAAATACTAAAATGTGGTCTTCTAAAATCGTTTTCGTCTGTTCATCATCGTCGGTTGCAAATCGTTCTATTAACTGAAGAACTGCGTCCGTTCCCACAAACTCGGTACCGTGAATCGAGCCGTTTATCATGACCGGTACTTTTAAATCCGGATGCTTATCAATAAAGTCCTGTGCTTTTCCCGGTGATTGGATCATCTTTTTGCGAAGACCTTTATAATAACCAAACTTCCCTTTAGCTGAGGGATCAGAAACAGTTACCACGTACATGTCTTGTCCGAGTGCAGATTTTGTTTCACTCTTTTCAACTGTAATCCGGTTGCTCTCCTGGGCAAGTGCATCCAATTTCCCTTCTATTTCTGAGTACTTCACGAAGTCATAATGTTCACTGTTGAATAAACTTTTTTCTTTTTCCTCTAATTGAGTGTTTTGGATGACCGTTTGGGGGGAGTCGGCCATGACGTTAAAGGGGGTGGAAGCCAGCAGTGTAAAACTAGCAATTCCTGCAATAATCTTGTTTTTCATGTATGTACCTCCAAATTATGTAATACTATAATGATAGAATAATAATTCAATATGGTACATAAATATTTAGTTCTATATTTTTAGTGGTAGAATCCTACCATATTACTTTTGAACACAGTGTTGATTTCTAAATTGAAAATGGACAGATGTTTACTTGATAACAGCAACCCGTCACGACTCCCCCCTGAATCATCAGAATTCATTTTCTTTCAAACAAAAAAAAGGCTCCAATACCAGGAGCACTTTTCATCTTTCTATATTAATACACCAGTTCAACAAATTCTTCTTTTGTAACATTGCCAAAGTAATGTTGTATGTCCACGCCTTCCAACACCCGCACGATTTCTTTCCGTTCATATTTTGTACCAGCCAGTTTATCTTCAATGTCTTCTACATTTCCGACACCAAAGAAGTCCCCGTAAATCTTGCAGTTTTCAATCATGCCCTTGTTCACTTCCAAACGGACATCGATTTGTCCTACCGGGAAGCGGTGGGAATGCTGCAGATTGAATTTAGGTGATTTTCCATAATTCCAATTCCAGTTTTGATAGCGTTCTTTGGAAAGTTCCTGTATGTTTGCCCAGTCTTCTTCTGTCAGCACATGCTCTTCTACATCACTGCCATCAAAAATAAAATCAAGGAGTGTGGAGCGGAATTCTTCAATCGTCATTTTTTCTGAGAGGAATTCCGAAATGTTTGCCACGCGGCTGCGGATCGATTTGATCCCCTTTGATTCAATTTTATCCTTCTTCACCTTCAGGGCAGATACAACATTTTCCATTTCGGAATCGAATAACAGCGTTCCATGGCTGAACATGCGACCTTTGGTGGAGAATTGGGCATTTCCCGAGATCTTTCTTCCTTCTGCGAGCAGGTCATTCCTTCCGCTCAGTTCAGCATTGACCCCAAGCTTGTTTAACGCTTTCACGACGGGTTCGGTGAACTTCTGGAAGTTGTGGAAACTTTCACCGTCATCTTTCGTGATGAAACTGAAATTCAAGTTGCCGAAATCATGGTAAACCGCACCGCCTCCTGAAAGGCGTCTCACTACGTGGAGACCCTCTTTCTCAACATAATCCGTATTGATTTCTTCAATTGTATTTTGGTTTTTTCCGATGATGATCGAAGGTTCATTGATATAGAAAAGCAAGTAACTTTCGTCAATATCCAGATTCTTCAGGGCATACTCTTCAATTGCCAGATTGATCCTGGGATCTGTGATTCCTTTATTATCGATAAATAACATCTTAATCCTCCTAAATCGTGACTTCCATATCCTGTTTGGCGAGTTGTACGTCCCCTTCATACATTGTTTCCGCTTCCGAGACCAACTGCTTTAGATCCCCGAAATGAGGAAGATGAGTAAGGATGAGCTTCTTAGCCCCTGTTTCATGGGCAAGCTTTCCTGCATCCAGGCTAGTCATATGACCCGCACCAGAAGCATCCATATTCCCATAGAAATTACACTCACAAAGCAGCAGTTCCACATCCTTTCCAAATGGCACGAAAGATTCTTTGAAAGCTGAATCCGCTGTGTAAAAAATGGATTTTCCACCTGCTTCAATTCTCATGCCGTAACACGGTACAGGGTGTATGGTCTTCACAAAAGAAACCGAGAAAGGACCGATTGTAATTTTTGACTGTTCGTTGTAAGCATGAGCTTTCATGAAATCCTTATATGTAAGTGACCGGAAACCATGTGTATCTTCTTTATGTGCATATACCGGTAATGTACCATTTGATTTCCCTAAGAAATACTGTATTAATAACGCGTGCTGCAGTACACCAATATCAGCAGTGTGATCGGGATGGTAATGGGATATTAGTACTGCATTGAGTTTTGTTGGATCTATATGTTTTTGCAAATGTGAGAGCACTCCGCTCCCGCAATCGAGTAATAATGTAAAGCCATTGTGTTCAAGCAGATACCCTGAGCTTGCTTCGCCTGCTTTCGGATATCCACCCCAATGACCGACTATGGTCAGCTTCATTTTAAACCTCCCGGGCGTATTTTTTCATACATTCCTACTATACTTCATTTTGCCTATTTTTTCATTTTTTCCGCCTATTTTTGAATAAATCATTGACGGGTTTCATACTGTTATAATACAATATAGTAAATCAACACACCAGTTATATAACACGAACAAATGACGGGTGAATTTAATTTACGGAGGGTGATCTACATGGTAAAGAATATTATGGAATTCTTTCGGAATTTGCCGCCTAAGTCTTGTGCACAATGTGGGGAAACAATTGAAGAACAGCATGAATGCTACGGTATCTATTGCGAAAAATGTACAACGGATCATGAGTATTAAGAACACGCATGTGTAGCAATAAGGTGTGACAGCTGCCGGAATCATAATAAAAAGAAGGCTCTCTGGGGTGAGAGCCTTCTTTTTATTATGATTCCACTTCTATCTTTTCCATCGTGTGTTCATGAATATCACTGCCTTTTGATACATGGACCTGAACATTATACGTTCCGGTTTCATGAAAAGCATAGTTCGTTTCATATTCATCCGCTTGTGCTTCCGTCAGATCGACCCAATCATGTTTTTCCTGACCTTCTTTAAAAATCTCCAATCTGACTTCAGCATCTTCCAATGCTTTTTCTGCATGTTCGACATGGACTTTCAACTCGGTTTCTTGATTAGCTTTGATGATGTCTGCTTTCATTAAATGAATAGAAACTATGCTCTCTTCATGGCCCTGACCGTGTTCGTCGCTGCTTTCATCAGAGTGCCCATGTGCTTCCGATTCACCGATCTGTATTTCGGCTTTCGGCATCGTATGCATATCACGGGCTGTCACGTGCACCTGTACGGTATACAGTCCATCTTCATCGAATGTTTTCTCCGCTTTGTAGATACCGTTTTTTTCATGCTTTGCTTCAATCATTTCACTTTTGTCTTTTTGTCCATCTTTCCATACCTCATATTTCACTTCACTTGCATCTTCCACTTTTTCTTCACCGTGAGTGACCTCTGTTGAAAATACCACTTTTTCTCCTTTATCACCTGCTTCAGGAACTTCCAAAGTTGCCTGGATCGGCTCAAGCTTTTCATCTTGATTTGATGCATTGTTTTCATTTCCATCCCCACAAGCTGCAGCAATTAATGAAAACATGATAATAAGTACAAAAATAGCAAACTTCCTTACCATTCAAAACTCTCCCTTACAATATCATTGATTCATACAGTTCCATTATAGACATGTCACAGATTAGTATACACCCGCCTAATTCAAAAAGGTTTGTCCATATTATGAATGTAAAAGCGGCTGCCTAAAGACGAACATTATCAGTATTGACCCTGAATACCGCTAATGATTTCCGTGCAAGACTTCGCTTTCCGCGGGTATTGGCAAGCCTGCGGGGTCTCACTTGTCTAGCTGCAGGGCTTAGAGGCACATGTCATAAGACGAACCGGCCAAGAAGGCAAAGAGCGCCTTCCAGGCCGGTTCGTCTTATGCCACACGCCTCTGAGCAAAGCCCTTCCGCTTTTCTAATAAGCTACTTTTCCCGCAGGAGTCTTCGTATTGCACTCCAATCAACCGCTCTAACAAGCAATATACTAAATGGACATTTGAACAAAGCTAATAAAAAACCCGAACTGATTTGAACTTAGAATTCAAATCAGTTCGGGTTTTATTCAGACTAACACACTTTTGTCTCAGCCGCTTTTTTCTATGCTTCAATCGAATTTGTATAGTGCTTTTTGAATAGACCCATGAAGTAAATGGATGTAATTGCAGTAAATACAACGAAGTAGCTTAAAAGAATGAGTAGATTCTGCCACATAAACACAAAATCACCACTTGATATGACCGATTTGAATCCAGCGACTGAATATGTCATCGGCAGTATTGCACTGATCGGCTGAAGTGCTGATGGAATCAATTCCAATGGAAATGTTCCCGCACTCGTCGTTAATTGAAGAATCAGGATGATAATGGCAACAAATCGTCCCGGATCTCCCAATATCGTCACAAGCATTTGGATCAGAGCCAAAAAGGTAAGACTTGTGAAGACCGTAGACAGAAGGAACAGCGGGACGCTTTCAACTTCAAGACCGAGCCCCAACAACAAGATCCCCGCTGCAATCATTGACTGAATGATTCCTACCGCTGTCAGCACTGTGAATTTCCCAAAGAACCAGCTCATCCCGCTTAATGGACGGTCTGCAGGTTCCTTGAGCGGGTACACAATCGAAATGAGCAGTGCTCCGACAAATAATCCAAGTGATAAGAAATACGGGGCAAAGCCGGTTCCGTAATTCGGTACGTGATTGATTTTCTCATTTTTCACTTTCACTGGTGCGGCCATCATGTCGTACGTACCTTCACTCGGCTTGACACTGTTAGCTTCCTTGGCAGCCTCTTTTAATTTCTCTTTGTATTCAGTCGTGCCCTCCGACAGCTTCGCTGAGCCTTCTGCCAGCTCACTGGAGCCATCAGCAAGCTTTTTAGTCCCGTCAGATAAGCGGGCAGAACCATCGTACACCTTGTTTAGACCGGTGCTTAATTCACCCGCTCCTGATGCAACCCCCTTGGTGCCTTGATAGACTTCACCCATTTTTTCGTTCAGCAGTCCAACGTTTTTCACAATTTCACCTTGACCTGCCTGGAGCTGGTTGGAACCTTGATCAAGTTGGGCAGAACCTTCCACCAATCGGCCAACCCCTGCCTGAAGTTTTTTCTGGCCTTCATTCAATTTTCCAATTCCTCCTGCAAGACTGCCCGCACCTTTTTGCAGCTCTGAGGCGCCGTTGCTAAGGGAGCCTGTGCCTGTCTCCAGGCCGGCTGCACCTTGTTTCATTTGATTGATGGCGGCCTGTAATTCAGCTTGTTTTTCCTCTGGAAGGCTGCCCATGAGTGGAGCCAATTGTCTCTCCAGCTCAGCAGCACCAGCCCCTATCGACTGTGCACCTGCTTGAGCGCGATCGGCTCCCGCCTGAAGGTCCCCCATTTTTTCCGCGAGAGATTGAGAACCAGCATATAATTCGGCTGTATTGCCGATCACGCTGTCTAATCCGGCATAAACTTCTTTCAGGCCGCCCTTACTCTTATCGATTCCACCTGCAAGAGCATCAATTCCTGTTTGCACATCCTGAGTTCCTTTATATAATTGCTGAGTTTTATCGGTCATAACTCCGACACCATCTGATAATTCTTTCGAACCTCTGGCAAGTTCAGCAGCACCCCCCTGCGTTTTCGCCACGCCGTCTGTCATTTCAACATTTTTCTCAGCCAGCACTGATAAATTAGCCTTCAACTTGTTGGCTCCTTGTGATAAATCAATAGCTCCATTGTTGATTTCGCCTGATTTATCACTTGCTGTCTGGAAGCCTTCACCCATTTCCTGAATCTTATCAAACATCGTTTCCGCATAGGTTTCAGAAACAGAATCGGAGAGACTTGCCTTGATTTCTTTCATCGCTGTTTCTCCAATTTGAGCGGAAAGGAAGTTGAAGCTTTCATTCGGTACATATTTCAGGGAAAGCTTTTCTGGATGATCATCCAGAAGAGTAGTACCGTTTTCTGAGAAATCTTCGGGAATTTCAACAAGCATATAATAATCCTGCTTCTCCAGATTCTTATAACCTTCGTCCTTTTTTACAAAGTGAAAATCAAATTGATTGCTGTCTTTCAGTTTCTCAACGAGATCTGAACCGATATGAAGGTCCTCGCCATTAAACTCTGCACCGCGGTCACTGTTTACAACCGCTACCGGTAAGTCATCCAGCTGTTCATATGGATCCCAGAATGCCCAAAGAAACATTCCGCTGTATAGGACAGGGACAAATAATACAGCGAGAATGGGAATAAGCAGTTTTTTGTTGCGTAATATTGCTTTGAATTCTGATCTAGTAAATGAATTTTTCATATTATCCTCCCTTTATAATCAACAGTAAAACGAATATGTGACCAATAACCTCATCTGGTCATTAATTCTAGCAAAAAATAAATGACTATTTTATTCATTTAGTCATTTCAATCCAAAAAAGTAAGGATTATCAATCAGTCCTTCGATAATCCATTAATTAAATACAATTCGAACAGGTTGGCAATTTCATCTTTTTCGAGCGGGCCATGTGAACGTTCCCAATCAAAGACGAGGGATATATATAGTTTCAGCATCACAAACGCGGTCATTTTCGGATTGCAAGGTTTAATCGCACCGGTGTCAATCGCTTTTTCAATTCGTTTACTGACAAATTCGATGACGACCTTCTCCATTCGATCGATTACTTCTGACACTGCAGGTGTTCCAATTTCCCTTGCTTCCTGATGGAGCTTGATTGTCAATTTATGCTCTTTCCTGAATTCGAGCATTCTGAATAATGCACGGTGGACATTATCAGAAAAAGAATCTGCAGGCACAATGACTTCTTCTGCTTCCCTTTTCATTTCGGTAATCAATGAGGTGATGATTTCATCAAATAATTCTTCTTTATTCTTGAAAAAAGTATAGATCGTTCCTTTGCCGACGTTCGCAAGCTTCGCAACCTGATCCATAGTCGTAGCTTTATATCCGAATAAAGAAAATGATTTGGATGCTGCCTCAACGATTTGTTGTTTCCGGTTTACTGCCATTCCTTCACCTCTCTTCTGACCGAATGACCGAAATTATTATTTGGTCATTAACACATTATTAAATCTACCACATTCTTTTCGTATCCACAACACTTTTTAAATACATATAAAATAAGCCTTAATGAATAAGCTATAGAGAGCCCATTGGCAGGAGGTGCCGCATGAATATTTACGTTGTGAAAAGCGGAGATACGCTTTGGTCCATTTCACGGCAATTCAATACCGAGATTTCCCAGATTTCCTATGGCAACCAATTAAAGAACGTGAATATACTTGTCATTGGACAAAGTCTTCTTATCCCGGAGAAAAATAAAGAATATATTGTACAGCCCGGAGACACACTCAGTGCAATAAGCCAAAAGGTCAACATTGGGATTCAGGAACTGATTGACTTCAACCAGCTGACCAACCCTTCTCGGCTATATATCGGACAGCTGGTCGTGCTCCCTTACTATACCCATATTGTAAAAAAAGGGGATACACTTTATACCATTTCATACAACTATAAAGTCAGTTTACAAGACATCCTGAATGCAAATGATATTTCAAACCCTTCCCTCATTTATCCTGATCAGAAAATCCGAATACCGAATAAAAGGAAAACCATCGAAGTAAACTCGTACATTACTCAAACGGGGGCTTCCGGAGTTGCCGAGGTAACCGGACTGGGGATCTACTTCACTTACTTGACGCCTTTTACGTATTCCATTAAAGAAGACGGATCTATTTCCAATTTAAATGATGCCGGATTGATCGCTGCAGCAGAAAGTAATAATGTCGATCCATTGCTGGTACTCACAAACTATTCAGGATCGATGTTTGATTCTGATCTGGCTGCTGCCATCTTGAGGGATGAGAGTCTTCAAGAAACCTTGATTGCTAACCTGTTGAAAACGATGGAGACAAAAGGCTATAAAGGCGTTAACTTTGATTTTGAATACGTATATCCGCAGGATCGCGAACACTATAATCAGTTTTTGAGGAAAGTGGTAAAGGATTTTAAGCCTAAGGGGTATAAAGTTTCCACCGCACTTGCTCCAAAATTAAAAGAAGAACAAAAAGGGCTCCTATATGAAGCTCATGATTATAAAGCTCACGGAGAAATTGTCGACTTTGTTGTTCTTATGACGTATGAATGGGGCTGGGCTGGAGGAAGACCTTGGGCAATTGCACCGATCAACGAAGTGAAAAAAGTCTTGAACTATGCCGTAAGTGTTATTCCACCTGATAAAATTCTGATGGGTGTTCCCTTATATGGACGGGATTGGAAAGTCCCTTGGGTAGACGGAACATTCGCCAAGACGGTATCACCTGTTGAAGCAGTAGAAATGGCGGGCAAATATGGAGTCCGCATTCAGTATAACACCGAATATCAAGCACCTTTTTTCAGGTATTGGGATGAAACCGGCCAACAGCACGAAGTATGGTTTGAAGATTCTCGCAGCATTCAAGCAAAACATAAGACTTTGGATGAATATAAACTGAGGGGATTGAGTTACTGGGTGCTTGGCAGTGCATTTCCACAAAATTGGGTGCTGCAGCATGCGGGATATCGTGTTGCAAAAAGTGAGTGACATGTGAATGTAAAGGAAGGACCTCCGATTGGGGGTCCTTTCTTCATTGCATATATTGGATTGCCTTCCGGACCACTTTCTCCCCTTGCTCTATGCATTCGGGGATACCGAGACCTTCAAATGAACTTCCTGCTATGAAAACCCCCGGGAGCTCTGCTTCCAGGTCACGATACAGGGATTTCGTACGTTCTTGATGACCGACCGTGTATTGAGGCATGGAATCCTTGTAACGGGTGACGACTGTAAAATCCGGTTCGCCCTCCAGATTCATGATTTTCTCAAGATCCTCTAGTACGATTTGCTGTATTTGATCATCTGATAAATCCACGATGGTTTCATCCCCTGATTTCCCCAAATAACAACGGATCAAGACTTTTCCTTCAGGAGCTGCATGCGGCCACTTCTTGTGTGTCCATGTACAGGCTGTGATTGAATAGTCACTGTTTCGGGACACAATGTATTCATTTCCATTCATATTTTCTGTTATCGCCGACTGGCTGAATCCCATTGAAACGGTCGCTACAGAAGTGGCAGGCATTTCTTTCAGAAAATCCATGAATGAATATGCCGGGAACATGGATTGCAGGGAATGATGCGGTGTTGTGATCACTACACTGTCCGCTTCCAGAACATGGCCATTTGTGAAGTGAATCGTATAACCTTCTCCCGTTTCCTGTTGGATGCGGGATACTTTCATCCCTTTGTGAACAGTCTGAGGGAATAAAGCCGCTTCTACCCCTTCGACAAGCGATTGCAGCCCATTTGAAAATGTTAAGAACCTTCCATTTTTCCCCTCATTCTTTGTTTGTGCCGCAGCTTTTTTTATACCCGCAATCAAACTCCGATGTTTTTGTTCAATCCGATGTAGTTCGGGAAAGGTGGACATCAGGCTCAATTGGTCGATATCCCCGGCATAGATTCCTGTCAGTAAAGGCTCGATTAAATTCTCTACTACTTCATCCCCCATTCTTCTCCTGAAGAACTTTCCGAGTGATTGGTCATCGGTTACTCCTGATCTTGGCAGGATGAAGTCAGCTGCTGCCCTCATTTTCCCTGTCAGGGAGAATAAATTCGTAGTGATGAACGGGGCGATTTGAGTCGGTATCCCGATGATCGATCCACCGGGCATAGGGTAGAGCTCTCCGCCGGCGATGACATAAGATTTCCCCCAGTTGCTGCCGACCATTGTATGGTCTATTCCGATCTCTTCAGCCAGTCTCTGGGGACTGGAGTTTCTGGGGACAAATGAATCAGGTCCTCTTTCAATGACGAATCCGTCCTGAATGAGTGTTTGTATCTTACCTCCGAGTCTGTGGGATGCTTCCACCAGCTTAAGTTCGATGGGAAGATTCTTTCCCTGGATTTCTTTCTGCAGATAATATGCCGCTGTCAGCCCCGTGATCCCTCCCCCGATCACCACAACCTTTTTTACTTGTTGTCCCCTCATATTCATCGCCTTCTTTTTACTAAATTATGATCTCTTCTCATTCCCCGAAAGAGTTGGCTCATTATTCTGAAAACAGAATATAAACCGGTGTCCCTCCCCATTCATCAGAAAGAAGGACTGAGCTCCTGAGAATGAACTCATCAGCTTCAGTCCTTGATATTCAAGATAAGGGATGCCAGGTAACTATTTATTTATGTGCTTTAATACAACATCCGCCAAAGCGTCAATAAATTCCGGCTTTGCATTCGGCATCTCCGGCCGGTAGTACTTCGCACCAATTTCACCGGTCACTACCTTACATTCATAATCATTATCGTAAAGAACCTCTAAATGGTCTGAAACAAAACCCACAGGCGTGTATACAAACGTTGTGTATCCTTTCTCCCTATGAAGCTCGCGGGATAAATCCTGAACATCCGGTCCAAGCCATGGATCCGGAGTGTTTCCTTCACTCTGCCAGCCAACGGCATAATCGTGCACATCTGCACCTTCAGCGATCAGTTTTGCCGTCTCTTCAAGCTGCTGAGGATAAGGGTCCCCATTCTGCAGGATTCGTTCAGGCAGGCTGTGTGCCGAAACAATCAGGACTGCATTTTGACGTTCATCATCACTCATGCCGCGATATGTTTCTTTCACCTTGTTCACCCAGTAATCGATGAATTTCGGCTCTTCGTACCAACTTTCCACAGAAGTAATGCGCGGACCGCCTAATTTCTCAGCTGTTTCTTTCGCTCTTCCATTATACGATTTGACACTGAAAGTAGAGAAATGTGGAGCAAGGACAATGGACACCGCTTCTTCGATGCCATCCTTATGCATTTGTTCCACCGCATTTTCTACAAAAGGCTCAATATGCTTCAAGCCGAGATACATCTTAAATTCAATCTCATCCTGTAAAGAATTCAAATGTACTTCAAGGCTTTCAGCCTGATCCATCGTAATCTTTGCAAGCGGCGAGATGCCGCCGATTGCCTCGTATCTTCTGCGTAAGTCTTCAAGCATGTCTTCAGAGGGTGCCCTGCCATGACGAATGTGAGTATAGTAACGCTCAATATCTTCTTCCTTATATGGAGTCCCATAGGCCATAACCAAAAGACCCATCTTTTTTTTTGCCATCAATTCTCACCTCTACTAGTATCGTATCTGATCGATTATTTTGCACTGTATTCATGTACAAAAGCAGTTAAACGCTTCAACGTGTCCGGCTTAACTGAAGGAAATACACCGTGTCCCAGGTTAAAGATATAGCCCGGGATTTCCATCCCATGATCAAGAATGGCTTTCGCTCTTTCTTCGATTACTTCCCAAGGTGCAAGAAGGATGGCCGGATCGAGATTTCCTTGAACCGGCTTGGTAATACCCATCCCTCTCGCTTCCGAGATCGGCAGGCGCCAGTCAAGCCCGACGACGTCAAGCGGAAGGTCGTGCCACTCGTTTGCCAGATGGCTGGCACCGACACCAAACATGATCAACGGTACATTCTCTTCTTTTAATTCATTGAATATCTTTTCCATGATTGGCTTGATGAACACTCTGTAATCCTGAACATTCAGGGCACCAACCCATGAATCAAAGATTTGGAAAGCAGATGCCCCAGCCTTGATTTGAGCTTTCCCATAAGTGATTGTCATATCTGCCAGCTTGTCCATCAATGCAAACCAGGCTTTCGGTTCTGAGTACATGAAAGCTTTCGTTTTATTATAGTTCTTTGACGGACCGCCTTCGATCATGTAGCTTGCCATCGTAAATGGTGCGCCCGCGAAACCGATCAAAGGTACGGATAATTGTTCGCTGGTCAAAAGCTTGATTGTATCCAGCACATATGGGACATCACTTTCGGGATTGATTTCCCCAAGCTTCTCAACATCAGCCACAGAACGAATCGGATTGTCGATCACCGGACCGATACCCGATTTGATCTCCACGTCCACTCCGATTGCAGGCAGCGGCGACATGATGTCTTTATACAAGATTGCCGCATCCACATCATATTGTTCGACCGGGAGTCTAGTCACATACGCACAAAGCTCAGGCTGATGTGTAATTTCAAATAGGGAATACTTTTCCTTGATTTTTCTATATTCAGGCTGCGATCTGCCTGCCTGTCTCATATACCATACTGGTGTATAATCCGTTTCTTCACCTTTCGCAGCTCTCAAAAATGTATCATTTAATTGTTTCATACCTGTCGGCCACCTTTCACTCATCCATTGGTTCTATTGTATTATAAAAGAATAAAATTCTAAAATTGTTTAACCGTGCAAATTGTAACCCTTATAAACTATAGACTTTTACAGGGAAAATGTATAGTTATGAACTGAAAATGTCATAAATTTGCCGATTTTAATGGTCTATTTGAAAAATCAAGGTAAAGCAGGTTACAGAACGGAAATAATAGGGAAGATTAAAAGAGAGATTACATTTACGAGGTGAATGAAAATGAAGATGTATATGACAACAGGAACACATGAATTTTTAAGCAAGATATTGAATCAGCACCCGGAAGAAAAAATGATCCTGATGCAGGAAGCAGATGCCCTGCTGGTCCATGAAACGAATGGCGAATCAATATTTGAATCTCCGCGCCGCTATGAAATCGTCGACCAAACAGGCTCGTTGGAGAAGAAGGGGTATGCCGTCTTCAATAATATCCCTGTTTCGGATGAGGGGCGTCCGTTGTTTGAATATCGATTCAAGAATCGTGCCGGCTTGATTGAAGAAGTCCCCGGCTTCATCGCCATCCGGGTGCTGCGTCCTTTGGACAGTGATACATATGTGATCATGACTCTCTGGGAGAATCGTCAAAGCTTCCTGGGATGGCAGGAATCCAAGCAATACCAGAAAGCCCATGCAAAACGCGGTACCGATGAAGGAGTAGATGCCAAAAAAGACATTTTCCCTCGTGCATCTTATGTAACGGAATATGCAGTGAGCGGGGAATGATTCAGATGTCTAATTAGTGCATTCATTCAGCCCGCACAGGGTCATGATAATTCAAGAAGCCATCCGGTATAGACAGGAACACACTGAACAAGGCGGAATCTCATAGTGATGAGGTTCCGCCTTGTACGTTGGCCCATGTCTATAGAGTTGGACTTTTGCTTTAGTGTGAAGTTGGATTCGTGTTCCTCATTTTAAGCCAATGAATTATTTTTCTTTGTATACAATTCCATTTCGGTTTGCGTAGATCGCGGCCTGTGTCCGGTCGGCTACACCGAGTTTGCTTAAGATATTGCTCACATGTGTTTTTACCGTCTTTATTCCTATATATAGAACTTCGGAGATTTCTTGATTGGTCATACCTTCTCCCAGGCATCTTAAAACCTCATGCTCCCTGGATGTCAGATCTTCGTGAGGTTTTTTCTGCTGAGGCCTGAAACGGGTCATCATCTTATCTGCCACCTTGGAAGCAATGACCGCTTCCCCTTTTACCGCTTTATAGATGGCGGAAGTGACTTCTTCTGCACTTGCTGTCTTCAATAGATAGCTGTGAGCACCTGCTTCAATGGCAGGAAATACTTTTTCATCATCATAATAGCTTGTGAGAATGATGATTTTACAATTGTGATTAAAAGTTAATATCTTTCTGGTGGCTGCTATTCCGTCTCCATCCTCCATCAAGAGGTCCATTAATATAACATCAGGTTTGTAGATTTTGGCAAGCTGGACGGCTTCATTCCCACTCTTTGCTTCACCTAGAAATTCAATACGTTCTTCAGTCAGCAGATAGGTTTTGATTCCCAACCTCACCATCTCATGATCGTCTACAATCATCACTTTTACTTTCTCCACAAGACTCTCCCCCTTTATCCGACCGGAATACGCAGATCGATATACGTCCCTTCTTCTTCTTTCGAACGGATTTGAAAATATCCGCCGATTTCTTCAGCACGTTCTTTCATCGTCTGGAGCCCATAAGATGTCATTTTGCTATCACTTAGATTGAACCCTTTGCCATTATCACTTATATACAAAGTCACGAAACCTGCTTTTTTCTCTGTCATGATTTTTACTTTTGTTGCTTTTGAATGACGGAGGATATTTGATAGACTTTCCTGGATGATTCTGAACATATGTGTTTCCGTTCCTTTTGAAAGATTCTCGATTCCATCAAATGCCGCTTCGATTTCAAGTTGTGTCTTTTCTTTAAGCTCCTGAATCAGGATCGTTAATGCTTCACGAAGACTTTCGCCTTTCAAATCGATTGGTCTTAAATGCAGAAGAAGCGCTCTCATCTCTCCCTGTGCTTTTGCAGCGATTACAGCAACCTGCTTGATGATGCCTTCTGCTTTATCAGGATTTTCCCCAATATTCTTATAAGCTGCAGAAGAAAGCATATTCAGTGCAAACAACTGCTGACTGACTGAATCATGCAGATCCCTTGCCAGTCTTTGACGTTCTTCCATGACCGCAGCACCGTGTGCCCGTTCGGCGAGTTCTGATTTCTCATCAGCCAGCCTTTGCAGTGATTTGACCTGCTCTTGAAAATACTTGGCGAGCTGATTTAATTCATCCGCCAGCTGGCCAAGCTCGTCATGTCCGTACGAATCCAATCTTGCTGAAAATTTCCCGCTCCTTAACAAAGTCACAAAAGTGGTGATATCATCAATGCGTCCCTTGAATGTAAAGCTGGTGCGGAATCCAAAGTACACACTTAATAAGATAAGGATGAAAAATAATGCCATTGTCAAGAAAATCGATAAACTGAGTGAAACACCTTCATTGTTTGAAATAAACAAGTAGATTTGTAAAAGGACAAAGGATATCAAGGTCGCCATGATGGACATCATAAAAAAACTTTTAAAAATCGAGATTCTGATCGTTGAAGGACTGTTCACGCTGTTCCCTCCTTTCTATAGTTGAGTAAATCCCTCGTGCTTTCGTTTATACTCCGCTGATTCTGATCGAAGCTACTTTCACATTTACTGAAAGCTTGATTTTTTTGCTGGAATGTTCATATTCCGGAGACTGATAATGGAAATCAGACCTGACTTCAGAAGACTGATGGTCAAACAACTTCACTTCACCCACTTTGACCTTAATCATGATGTCAACGGGGACATTATCGGGTATGATCACTTTCAAATCACCAACCCATCCCTTTATTTCAATCGGCGTCTCACCTTCGGGGATGAATGCTTTACTGAAATCCATATAATAGTCTCCGATCACATTGTGGAATGTCATAGGCTCTAGTGACCAATTGGGTTCTGACAGTTTTACTTCCCCCACGATGAAATTTTTATTGATTTTATTCTTAAGCTTTGCTTTATGCTTTTCACCGACTTTGATTTCCGCATCAGTACCCTGTTGAGCAGGAGTTTCATTCGTAACAGTCACTTTAATCGATCTGTCAAATACTGCTCTTGATATCGCTATCGAAATAATAAGGATCGGCCACAACTTCCACCAGCTGCCATAATCAAAATCGATTTTATTCCACTCATCCAGAATGATGAGTGAACCGTAAACAAGACTGAATAGACCTAAGAAGAGTTTCCCAAAACTTTTTCTATAAAATCCGTCCACTGTCCATTTCAATCCGGTCAGCATCAACAATATAGGGATAATATTGACAAATATCTTTGTTATTTCCAAGGAAATGACACCGATGTTCAACAGCAGCAGCCCTACACCAGTCATCAATAATACCAATGAGAAGAACCAATGCTTACTTCCTCCATGTCTCACTTCTTCACCACCTTACATTCTATTCATTCGAGATTAGGAACTATTTTCCTGTATTTACTTCATTATAAATGTTATTTCTTACTCATTTGAGGAACATGGGCATGAATGAGTCTACGTCTTCAGACTGAAATGTTGTTTCACACCTTTTTTTAAAATTTCATACCCTATAGTACAGATTCGGGCGTATACCCAATTTGAGAAAGGATTTGTGAAGGAGGTTGTGTCTAATGGGGATCGACTTAACGGCGCTACATTGGATTTACTTGGTATTCATAGGATTTATCATCCTATTTATGGTTTTCAGGAAGGATACGACCATCGTATGCATTGCAGGGATTTTCAGTATTGCCCTGGTTGCGACAGGTTCTTTAAGCGGCTCGATAAGTTCTGTCTTTAATAGTTTTATCTTTGCAATTACTGAATTGCTTTCCACCATCCTTGTCATTTCAATCATTGTAGCTATGAGTAAAGGGCTGACAGCGACCGGGGTCAATGATGTCATGATCCGTCCATTTACTAAGTTCATACGTACTCCGGCTCTTGCATATTGGACGATCGGCATCGTCATGATGCTGATTTCATGGTTTTTCTGGCCATCTCCTGCGGTGGCATTGCTTGGTGCTGTTCTTGTGCCTGTGGCATTGCGGGTAGGATTGCCGGCACTCGGAATCGCTATGGCGATGAACTTATTCGGACACGGGATTGCGCTTTCCGGTGATTTCGTAATTCAAGCCGCACCAAAGTTGACTGCAGATGCAGCCGGAATCCCTGTGGCTGAAGTGATTGCAGCAAGTGTACCTTTAGTGATTGTCATGGGTGCCGTCACGACGATCACTGCTTTTCTCTTCATTAAACGCGATATGAAGAAAGGAATTTTGAAAGTCAATCAGTCAACCTTTCTGGATGATGATGAGAACGTGACGGATTCTGATTTATTATCAACTACTTGGAAAAAAATGATCGCACTTCTGATCCCGGTATTATTTGCGTTGAACATCGCGGCCATGGTTTCGTTTGACCTGCAGGGGGGAGATGCGACTGCTCTTATTGGCGGGACCTCGATCTTCATATTACTGATTATTTCCTTGTCCGCATTCAAAGCTAAAGGGTTGGAACGAACAACCGGCTATCTGATCGACGGATTTCAATTCGGTTTTAAGGTTTTCGGACCAGTCATTCCGATCGCTGCATTCTTTTATCTTGGCGATGCAGGCTTCCAGACTATCATAGGGGATTTCCTTCCAAAAACATCACATGGTATCGTGAATGACCTCGGTGCATCTCTTGCAGCGGTCGTTCCTCTTTCTAAAGCTGTCGGAGCCGTTACATTAACGATTGTCGGGGCCATTACCGGCCTTGATGGGTCAGGATTCTCCGGAATATCACTTGCCGGCTCTGTGGCCAACTTATTCGCAGAAAGCATCGGCACAGGTGCCGCAACCCTCACGGCACTCGGTCAGATTGCAGGTATTTGGGTTGGAGGGGGAACGCTGGTACCATGGGCCATCATCCCAGTAGCCGCCATCTGTAACGTCGACCCATTCGAACTTGCAAGAAGAAACATGCTTCCAGTCATCATCGGTCTTACAGTCACAACCATCGTTGCCATGTTCCTCATCTAAAGAAAAAAGGTCCGTTCCCCATTGGATTGACAATGGGAGCGGACCTTTTAAACTGGTCTTTTTTCATACAGAAAGGTTGTCAGTGTATAGAGGGAGTATCCGATCAAGAAGCCTGCCAGTATATCTGACGGATAATGGACTTGTTCCACTATTCTGCTCATTCCAGTCAGGACTGCAAATATGAGCGCCACTATGTATAGTCCCCATTTCACTTTCATTGAAGAGAATTCCCGGCTGAGGAAATAGGCAGCTGTCAACAGGAAGACAATGCCGACCATTGCGTGGCCGCTTGGGAAACTGAAACCATCTTCACCGTGTAAATACGGAGGTCTTTCCCTCTCCATCAGATTTTTTATTCCTTTATTCAGCACATTACTTCCAGCCACCGCGACTACGACCGTTAAAATGCCTGCAAAATCTTTTTTCACCCACCAGAGATAGAGAATCAACAGGATCGTCCCGATACCGATTACCATTTCCGTACCAACCACAGAAAAGATTTTAACAAACTGCAAACGGGTCAAATTCTCTAATAAATAGGGATCCCAAGGTATGGACAGTTCGTGATAGACAAAATGGGCAAGCGTCATGAAAAGGATGAAAGAGATAATGCCGGATATGTAGAATAATTTTTTCATCATAAACCTCCTTTGAAATAGTATTGTCTTCAATTGACTATTTGTTCCCTCTTTTTAATGTTATAATATTCTAAATGTTCAACAATGATAAGGAGGTTCCACCGTGCTGAAAGAATTATATCAAAAACTGGAACAGAGATGGACAGAAATGGTAGAAATCAGAAGATATTTGCACCAGAATCCTGAATTGTCATTTCAAGAAAAGGAGACGGCTGCTTATATTGCTGATTATTATCGCAGACTGGGGATCGATGTCCGGGAAAATGTTGGCGGTAATGGGGTTGTGGCCACTATTAAGGGAGGACTGTCTGGTAAAACGGTCGCTTTGCGCGCAGACTTTGATGCCCTTCCGATCCAGGATGAAAAAGATGTTGAATACCGGTCAACCGTACCGGGGGTGATGCATGCATGCGGCCATGACGGACATACTGCAACCCTTCTCGTTCTTGGAAAAACGCTGAATGAATTCAAGGAACAGCTGCAGGGATCAATCAAACTTATCCATCAGCACGCGGAAGAGTATGCACCGGGCGGAGCAGAGCCGATGATAGAGGATGGCTGCCTGGAAGGCGTCGATGTCATATTCGGCACTCATTTATGGGCGACAGAAAAGCTTGGGAAAGTCCTCTTCAGAACTGGACCGGTAATGGCTGCTGCCGACCGCTTTGAAGTCATCATCAAGGGTTCCGGCGGCCACGGTGCACAACCCCATAAAACAAAGGATGCAATCGTTGCAGGCGCCCAGTTGATAACGGATCTTCAGCAGATTGTAAGCAGGCGAGTGAACCCGATTCACCCCGCTGTCGTCACAGTAGGTTCATTTGTCGCAGACAATGCATTCAATGTCATTGCTGATCAAGCAAAGCTCATCGGCACTGTCCGTACATTCGCTCCTGAAGTCAGGGATTTCATTGAAACTGAAATTGAACAAGTGCTGAAAGGGGTCTGTTTATCTTTCAATTGTGAATACGAATACCGTTATGAGCGAGGATACCCGGCAGTTGTAAATCATTCGGAAGAAACTCAGCTCCTCATACAATGTGCTGCTGATATCGATGAAATTCATAACGTAGAAGAAATTGAACTCCAAATGGGAGGGGAAGATTTTTCATACTATCTGGAAAAAGTGAAAGGCACCTACTTCTTCACAGGAGCAGCACCAGAAAATGCAGAAACTCTGTATCCGCATCACCATCCTAAATTCGATATCAACGAAAAGGCGTTATTGATTGCCGCGAAAACATTATCTTCTGCAGCGCTTCACTATCAAAAAAAACATAACGAATCCGTGGTGACCGTTAAAAAGTAATCCAAAAAAGATCGGCCGCGGCCGATCTTTTTTGATATCAATCACGTTCATTAAAATATCGGATCCGATACGCAAATTTTGCTACCTCTCCCAGTTGATCCAGGAGCTGGTAATTCGCATATGCCCCTACCACTGCACCGACGCCAGGTACTAACTGAAGCATCTTCACAAAGTCGATATAATCACGATATTCCTGCTGAAACGCACGCCAGTCCATGTCTTTCAGTTTTTCTTTCTCTTCATTCCAATTCTCGATGATCATCAACGTTTCTCTCTTATGTTCATCGCTGGAAAAGGCAAGCTGGAACACATACAGAAGAAACAATCTCTCCTCATATTTCTTTACATCATAGCCATGTATCACGGCGCACTCACTGAGAAACCTCATCTTGATGGAAAGAAGCAAAGGGAAATCCGCAAGTCCGAGGAAAATGCCTCCTGCCCCAGTGCCTGCCCCCTCGATGACGGCAGTTTTCCGATGGAATTCGAGTCTTTCTTTCATCCGATCTTCTCTCTCATGCAAGGAAGGCATGGATTCAAACGTTGAAAGTTTGATCCATTCGCTCCCCTTGAGAGTCACTTCCACCATCTTCTTGATACTCTCCGTAATCAATCGATGGGCTTTTTCCGGTATGAATTGATTCACCTTTTTCTGCGCCTGCTTCGAAGCCCGCTGGAAAACAGATGATTTCTTATTGAACCTCCTCTTCCAGGTTTCAAGCTCTTCTCTTTCCTGATACATTGTCCATCCCGCCTTTTGGGTTCATCATTCCTTTATACGCAAGGGGAAGCTCATTGGTTTCAAAGATAAAAGCTGCTGTCCATTTTTTTCAGTCGCTGAATTAAATAATATTGGCTGAACAATAAAGAAAAAACAAAGCCCGACAGAAGAACAATGATTGCCTCCATCCACCTCCCTTTTAGTAAAAGGGGAAGGGTGAAAATGAATGATTGCATCATCATGGACTGATTCAATACATTCTTGAATGACGATGTTTTCAGGTCTTTTGAGAGCGGATAGATGAGCACCCATATTTTATAATCAAAGCGTTTATAGAGAGGGATCAGCTGGAATCCCGTCAAATACAGGAATAACAGTGCAGACAGGATGTTGATGAGTAAGGACTGGTTTGTATAGATCAATATCGCTCCGATCAATGTCAATCGTACATAAAGACCCGAAAATTCACTCGTTCTGACCAAAGAGCGAAGATATAAATGACGGTATGTTGAACGTTGTGAAAAGTCTGTCTTAACAATGAAATCGAGCCATTTCCTCCTGTGCACTTTCCCTTTCAGCTTCGGTACATCCGTAAACATATTGGCAATACGGTAAAACAACAGCATTCTCTGCTGCTCCAGATGAATGAGCAAATCCCATTTCAAATTCTTCTTTTTAGTTATTTGATGAAAATAACCGAAGTAACCTGCCATTATGACTGCCACTGCTATGATCATCAGTACATGCGCATCTGATAAGACAAGCAGAAGTAAGGAAGCAGATAATAAAAAACGGATGATGCTGTCGATCAAATGTGCAGCCCTTTCCTGATGACGGAGCATGAACCACCTGACATAAAGATTCCATACCTTGATCGCCAACACAAGCGCAAGTAATGGGAAGAAACTTGTGAAGCCCCTTCCTGACACTGCAACATACATAGGCATTAAAGCCGCCAGGACAAGCAGTTGGATATATGACTGGAACATGAAGCTGATCCAGATGCTTTTCCTGAAATACCCCGAAAGTTTCCCTTCAAGCGGCAGCAGAAATACGGCGTCAGCTTCTTTCAGAAAGGTATACACTGGACTCCACGCAAGAACCAGCCCCAATATCGCTGCCATAATAATTGCTGCAGGAAAAGAAGGTTCCAGTGTCTTCACCCATTGATTGTAGGTGAAAGCAGCGCCGCCCAATGCAAAAATCATGACAAAAAGCAAATGATCATTGAACATATATCTAAGGTATTTCTGCAGTTCCTGATTGTATTCGATAATCCGTTTCTTCCAAATGCTTTCTACATTATTCATCGTCGGACTCTTCCTTTGTCAGCTGTATATATATGTCATCCAAGGTGGCGCCGGGCATGGAAAATTCCGTTCGCAATTCCTTCAATGTTCCCTTTGCCCTGATCTTCCCTTCATGCAGGATGATGAAGGAATCACAATATCTCTCTGCAGTCGCAAGAATGTGAGTAGACATCAATATGCCTGCCCCGCTCCGCTTCATTTCTTCCATCCAGTCCAATAATGACTGAATGCCGAGAGGATCCAAGCCAACAAACGGCTCATCTATGATATAAAGGCTCGGTTGTATGAGAAAGGCACACATAATCATCACCTTCTGCTTCATCCCTTTGGAGAAATGTGCAGGAAACCAGCCAAGCTTCTTTTCCATCCGAAAAGCCTTCAGCAGCTTCCCCACCCTTTCTTTAAATTCGTCTTCTGTTAAACCATACGCCATGGACGTCAGCTTCAAATGCTCCTCAAGAGTTAATTCGTCATATAAGATAGGCGTTTCCGGTATGTATGAAAATTGCTTGCGATATTGATCTGCATCTTTCTTCAATGTATGACCATTGATTGAAACTTCTCCCTGTTTCGGTTCCATCAAGCCGATGATATGTTTGATCGTCGTACTTTTACCCGCTCCGTTCAATCCAATCAAACCGACGATTTCGCTTGAATCGATTGAAAAGCTGATATCCTTCAATACTGGCTTTCGTGTATAGCCTCCGACAAGGTGATTAATCTCTAATAATGCCATGGGCAGCAACGTCCTTTCTCTTCTACATGGTTTGACTCTATTTTAGCAAAGTTTCTTCCGGATGGCACCGTGTTAGAGCACGATATTCCATTTATTAGAATTCATACTTTGGTCATTCCTGCACATTCTAATATCTGAAGGGGCCAGCAATAAGAAAAACGGGGTGGTTGTTAAAGACCAGTTTACCGATTTCACTATTGTTTGCGGCTTAAAGGATAGTCTCTTTCATAGTGAATGACACACTCACCATATTCATTCATCACTATATTGATAAATGAGGTGTTTGTTAAAGAACATTTTGACTGAATCAATTATCTTGTGCAGCTTTTCAGCTTGAAAAGATAAGGGGATGGTCACTTTGAACAAAGTCATTCAATTTCCAAGATTACACAAATCATGCTTATAGCCAAATGAGGTGTTTGTCGCAGACCACTTAATTTTCTAGTATTTTAAGCTAAACAGCTAAAAGAATAGGGGATGGTCGCATTGCAAAACGTTCATTCAATTTCAGAATGTGATCTCTGATTACGCTACAAAGCAAATGAAGTGTTTATCAAAGAAAGGAAACATGAAACTTAACCTTTATAGATTCCCCCTTCAAAGAGAGGCAGGAAAACCGTTCCTGTCTCTTCTTTACTTTTCATTCTTTTTTCATTCGTGATAAAATATACAATATACTCCCAATACAGAAAGGTGGAAACAATGTGAGCGACTGTATTTTTTGTAAAATCATCGATGGTGATATCCCTTCCTTGAAAGTTTACGAAGATGAACATGTGTTGGCATTTCTAGATATCAGCCAGGTTACCAAAGGACATACCCTGCTGGTCCCGAAAGTACATAAAGAAAATATTTACGAACTTACGCCCGAAATTGCCAGTCATCTTTTCTCCGTTGCCCCTAAAATCGCGAATGCACTAAAAGCGGAATTTGAGCCAGTAGGATTCAACTTATTAAATAATACCGGTGAACAAGCCGGTCAATCCGTCTTTCACTTCCACATGCACTTCATCCCCCGCTATGGCCAGAGAGACGGCTTCGGTGCAGTCTGGAAAACACACAATGACGACTACAGCACAGATGATTTAAAAGAAATTGCCGATTCCATTACTAAACATATTTCTTAAAACAATCAGACATCCGTCATACCCTTGTGACGGATGTCTTTTTTGGAATTTTTATCTTTGACACTATTTATTCATGTGTTATAATGTACCTATCTTTTCGCTGATGGCAATGAGTGCACATTAGGAAAAGGATAAAATTAGACCAGACCAGTTGAGGAGAGATGAGAAATGAATACAAAAACACTTGTATCCCTATCATTATTAGTGGGGATCGGAGCCGTCCTTCATACGGTTATTCCCGGTTTCTTTTTAGGGATGAAACCAGATATGATGCTTACAATGATGTTCCTTGGCATTATCCTGTTTCCAGCAAAGAAAAATGTTCTTCTGCTAGGAGTGCTGACTGGAGTCATCTCCGGATTGACAACACAATTTCCGGGCGGTTTTTTACCTAATTTAATTGATAAACCTATTACGGCATTCGTGTTCTACGGATTGTTTTTAGCTACACAAAAGATTACACGCTCTGTCTTGGGAGCTTCAGTGCTAACTGCTGTGGGTACCCTCGTATCGGGAAGTATATTCCTGCTTTCCGCTTACTTGATTGTCGGGCTTCCCGGCGCATTCTTCGCCCTGTTTGCAGCAGTCGTTCTGCCTGCAACCATTGTCAATGCAGGAGCCATGTTTGTTGTGTATCCAATCATTCACTCCATCCTGAAACGATCCAGCATGAAGGAAGCCATAACTACTGAACAACTTACCTAATCATTTTAAGGACTGTATTGCCGCTGCAATACAGTCCTTTTTGTTTATCATTTATATCTTTCAGGACGCGAGCCAAAACAAGATTCCTATCAAGAAGGTGATGACACCGCCTGATCCCAATACCGCCGCTCTTTTCTTCAACATATTTTTAGGGGGATACATACCGGGCCTTTGAATACTGATAAAATTATATACCATGCACAAAAACAGCAGACCGCTCAAAGCAAAAAAACCAAAAATAATCCCGTCCATCTTTACCCCTCCTCCACTCCGCCTCTTACCTTTATTTTTATGCTGAAGGAATTCCGGATATGAACTTACTTGTTTTCAATCCCGTTCAATAGGGAAAAGGAAAATACATGTTTTTTGTAGAAGTAAGTATTATAGAATAACGAGGTGATGAAAATGAAGATAAAATCTCTAACGTATGGATTGATCATTGGCGGGGTGATCGGCAGCATTGGCTCCCTCCTGTCCACGCCTTCATCCGGAAAAGAACTGAGAACCCAAATCAAAACGAAGAAAGAAGATTGGAGCCAGGTATTTGAAGAAATGAAGGTGCACCTGGGAGAACTGAAAGAATCAATCTCCACCCTTTCACAAGAAGGAAAAGAAACCGTCCAGCAAATATCAAAGGATCTCCAGGCTTCAGTGAAGCAATGGCAAGCATCAACCGAACCAAACAACCAGAAACTCCAGCAGGAAATCCAAATGATCCAATCTAAAATCGAAGAACTCGAAAGTTCACTCAATACCAATAACAAGCAGGATTAAACTGATTTATAAGAAAGAGGACCTTTATTGCATTATTAATAAAATAATGCAAACTGGGTCTTCTTTCTCATTCCATACACGTCTGACACCGGTGTAAATGGCGCTAATATCAAATAAAAACATATACTTCGAAAAATTTTGTCAATTTATCCTTTATTAATTTTTATTTTATTGGCATAATAAAATAAAAGCGCTTTCTTTAATCGATAGCTGTTTCCAGCAAGAATAATGGTCATGCGTATATAAAGAAAAGATTTTCTAACAAAGTGGGTGTAAGGGATGGAAGAAAGAGAATATTCATTGAAAGAGGCAATCATCTTCAGTCAGCGAATGGCTCAACTGAGTAAAGCGTTGTGGAAGGCCATCGAAAAAGACTGGCAGCAATGGATCAAGCCTTATGATTTAAATATCAACGAACATCATATCCTTTGGATTGCCTATCATCTAAAGGGTGCATCTATTTCAGATGTGGCAAAGTTCGGCGTCATGCATGTATCAACAGCTTTCAACTTTTCAAAAAAGCTGGAAGAACGGGAATTACTCGAGTTCTCTAAACGTGATAACGACAAAAGGAACACATATATCCAACTAACGGGTAAAGGCGAAAAAATTCTGCTTGAGCTGATGAAAAATTATAAACCCGAAACGCATTCAATCTTCCAAGGGGTTGCCCCATTAAAGGAACTTTATGGGAAATTCCCTGAAATGATCGAAATGATGTCAGTTGTCCGGAATATATATGGAAATGATTTCATGGAAATCTTCGAGAAATCATTCAATAACATCGACAGTGAGTTTGCAGAAGATAATTCCAAACTCAGTGAATTATTTGAGAATGAAGAGGAACTCGCTTAACTCATTTCCAGCATTGTCATGCCAGTTTCGACTTACGTCATCCGGCCATGCAGCTATCACAAATTATTAACAACCGTATTATATTTAAAAAGCGGAGTAAAAATAAATCTATCCGCTTTTTACTTTTGCTTCCTTTTGTGCACAAACTCACAAGCCAGCCTGCACCCCCGCCTTTCAAATGTCAAAATCATTTGTATTTTCAAGACTATTCTCTCTTTTTGCCTGCTGTGATCGTCTTTTGCATGACGATCCTTTCTTTCTTCTATTTACCCCAAAAAAAATCTCGGATTATGTATTGATTTTTTCCTTCAATCGTAATAAAGTATGTAAAGCGCTCATTTACAACACTATCGTCTATGGAGGCGATTTTTTTATGCACTGTTGGAAAACAATCAATTTAGAAAGACAATTTGGCTTTTATCGAGTCTTTTTACTTTCATCTATCATCATGATGATGGTATTCTCTTTAATATACGTACCAATGAATTTAGTGTATTCCAGTTCGTTTTACGACAATCATTTACTGGCATTTGTATTAGGACTTGTAAGTATATATCCATTGCATAAGCTCATTCATTTGTTACCGATTCTTCCTTATGTGAATAAGATGAGATGGAAATGGGATCGGAAGCTCATCATCCTTCCAATCGTTTCCCTTAGGGTCAATCGTCCGATTTCAAAGCATCTTTATATGCTCGCCTTAATAGCACCGTTCCTGTTTATTAACAGTATTTTATTGGCCGGGTGTATTCAGTTCCCCCATCACTCTCATTATTTTGCAATATTATTAGCGTTTCACTCAGGAATCTGTGCCATTGATTTTATTTATGCGAAACAATTGATGTATTCGCCCAGGAAGGCATTAATCGAAGAGAATGAAGACGGATATGAAATCCTCATCTATCAGTAAGGATGATAAAGATCGTGCTCTAACGCAATGATCTGCCATCATCCTTACACTTGATTTTTACCAATATTTCGGCAATACTCGCTCTACCAATCTGATTCATATTTTGGTATCGTATAGCTTATAGGAGATAACGGGGAGGGGTTAGAATGATCTCCATGTTTTTAATATTTGCAGTGTTTATTTTATTCTATATAAACAAAATGACAAACGCACTATGCTTACAAAAAGAAATACCTGAAGAACGCCAGCCCAAGGTATTTAGAACCATCAACATTCTAATCACCATTCTTCTGGTGTCTTCATATGTAGAAATATTGTATACATAATAGAAAAGCGAAGGCGGCTCGCTCAGAGGCGGCAAGCATTCCCGCAATTAAAAAACCAGCTCGAATAACTCGAGACTGGTTTTTTAATTGTAAATTAATTAGCAAACGTATGCTGCACCGATGATAATTAATAAAATAAATAACACAACGATTAACGCAAATCCTCCGCCGTAAGCACCAGACATATGTGCTCCTCCTTTCATTTATGGAAAGCCACCGGAGTAAGAATAGCCAATAGGGGCTTAGCCGCCCCATCAACAATCCTTATCCGGTGAATCTACACTATCCTGAGGCTAGATTACAGCCAAGCTGCACCTACAATGATCAGCAAGATGAACAGTACAACAATTAACGCGAAACCTCCGCCGTATGCGTTACCCATAACTTTCCACCTCCTTTGAAGCGCTAATTTATCTTATTCAAGTTACTCGCCTTTTGTTTAGGCATTTGTCATATTTTTATTAATTAACAAATATACGCGGCACCAACGATGATTAATAAGATGAACAGCACTACGATTAACGCGAATCCGGAATTGTATCCACAGCTCATATTTATTACCTCCTTTTCTCTATTCGTTGTTATCATATGAAGGAACCCGGGAAATGGGTGTGTGAAATGCCCATTTTTATTAAGTTAAGTTTGGAAAATATTTTTTTTAATGGAAAAAGTGTGATATAGTATGGATTGTAGAAATTTGACAAGCCGTTAGAATATTTATATTAGGAGATGTTCAGCATGAAAAAGTGGATAATATCAGTGACACTTGCCACCGGGATGATCGGACTTGCCGGCTGCAGTGGTGACGGTGCAGAAAACAGCGAAGTTGTGGCAACTACAAAAGCCGGGGATGTAACGAAAGAAGAGCTATATTCATCAATGAAACAGAAGTTCACTCCTCAAATGGAACAAGCTCTGCAGGAACTAGTTTATACAAAAGTGCTTTCTGATAAATATGAAGTAAGCGACAAAGAAGTGAAAGAAAAGCTGAATGAAGCCAAGGACCAGTTAGGGCCACAATTTGACATGTTCCTCCAACAATATAATCTTGATGAAAAATCTTTTAAAGAATACTTAAAGCTGCAGCTGCTTCAGGAAAAAGCTGCGATCTCTGATGTGGAAGTAACAGAGAAGGAACTTAAAGAGTATTACGAGAAGTGGAAGCCTGATATCCAAGTACGTCATATCCTTGTCGATGACGAGAAAACGGCTAAAGAAGTGAAGCAAAAGTTAGCGGACGGCGCTAAGTTTGAAGAACTCGCAAAAGAATACTCGAAAGATCCCGGTTCAGCTGAAAACGGGGGAAGTCTTGGATGGGTAGATTATGCCGGCCGTCAAAACTTTGTGCCTGAATTCTCCAAAGCACTTGATACGTTGGAAAAAGGCAAAGTGAGCGAGCCGATCAAAACAGAATATGGATTCCATATCATTGAAATCACTGACAAGAAAGAAAAGAAATCATTTGATGAAATGAAAAAAGAACTTGAGAAAGAATTAAAGCTTTCCAAAGTAGATCCTCAAAAAATTCAAGAAGCCATGAAGCGCGAAATCGAAAAGGCAGACTTGAAAATTAAGGATGAAGATTTGAAAAAAGCGTTTGAGCAAGTGTTGAATCCGCCTGCTGCTCCTGAAAAAGGGGAGACGCCAGCTCCTGAGAGCGAAGAAACACCTGCTGCTGAAGAGTAATGAAAACAAAAAAAGAATCCTGAAGATTGTACAGTCTTCAGGATTCTTTTTTATGGGCTTCATTCTTATTTTAGTTAGGAGAATTGACGTCTTCGTTCTTTTTCGTCTTCCATCCGGGTAATGTAGACTTCCCCTTCTTTCTGGATCCAATCTTCTTCCACCTGTTTTTCTTCCTTTGCAGACTTAATGGTCATGAAGGCACTGGCGAATATTCCTGCCACAACGAAATACATCCAAATAGGTAGAGTCACTTACTTCATCTCCTTATAGTTTGTCCTCTCTTGTTTACACTATATGATATTCCATAAGGAAACATACCCTATTATTTGGAGTTAAATGAAAGCATTGAGCAGCTGATAGATCGATTACTTATGGAACACGGGTTTATAGAATGAGCGATTATCGAGCGGGAAGATTCTTTCTGTATATTCGCCAGGCTTCACCCGCTCCAATGCACGGTCGAGCATATTCATCTTCGCATCGACATTATCAATATAGTGCAGGATTTCTGCTTCGCGGATCATAGGGGCCTTTGGACTTCCCCACTCAGCTTTGCCGTGATGGCTTAATACCAGGTGTTGAAGAATCATAACTTCTTCCCCTTCAATGGCCAGTTCCTCTGCTGTCTTTCCGATTTCATTGACCATGATGGAAATATGACCGATCAGATTTCCTTCGATGGTGTATGTCGTTGATGTTGGACCTGATAATTCAATTACTTTCCCTAAGTCGTGAAGGATCACACCTGCATATAAAAGGTCTGTGTCAAGAGACGGATACAAGCTAGCGATTGCTTTCGAAAGATCTAGCATTGATACTACGTGATAAGCTAGACCCGAAACGAATTCATGGTGATTCTTTGTGGCAGCAGGATACTCAAGAAATGGCTTTTGGTATTTCTTTATCAGATGCCTTGTGATTCGTTGTATGTTTGGATTTCTCATTTCAAAGATGTATTGGGTGATCTTGCTGGTCATTTCATCGATCGACAAAGGGGCAGTTTGCAGAAAGTCTGAAATCGTATGTCCATCAGCAGGTGATGCCGGACGGATCTGCTTGATTTTCAGCTGGTTCTTTCCTCGATAGCTATGCACATCCCCTACCACTTTCACGATTGTTTCCGGCTGGTATGCTTTTTCATCCTGTTCGGAAGCATCCCACAGCTTCGCTTCCATTTCACCGCTCTTATCCTGCAGGATAAGAGTTAAAAAGGGCTTACCTGTGTTCGTCGTCCCTTTTGTCATTTGTTTAATCAGCAGATATAAATCTGCGGTTTCCCCTACGTTAAATGTCATGATTCCAGTCATATTCATCCTCCGTCCTCTTATAAATATTCTATAGTATAACATATTTTGATAGCTTCATTGACATGTGATCCTGCATGAAAGATGAATGGTCAAAATTCCGTCTGTAGCAATCAAACGGAATTTTGACTATGGTAATTTGTTAAAACCCTGCAGTTTGTTTCCGAGCAGCCCATCGCCTTCCACAGGTGAACGGCCAGTTGCAGTGGAAGGCTTATACTGGCACCGTTGTATTTAATATGAGGGTTTCTTTTTCTTCAAAGCAATCTCTTATATGCGGGTGACAGGTGAATAACAGGATTTGATGCTCTTTCCCCATTTTTCTTAACAGCTCCACGAATGCCTCTGTTCTGGCAGAATCAAAGTTAACCGCCCCATCATCGATTATGATGGGTAAACGGTAGATATCTTTGAAGGATTGAACGAGTGCGAATCTGATGGCAATGTACAGCTGCTCCTTCGTTCCCTGACTCAGCTCGATGGCCTGAAAGCGTGTACCGTCTTTCCTCTCGACTTCCACCATTTCATTTTCAGTGAGATGAATGGCCTTGTAGGCCTCATTAGTCAATATCGTGAAGTCTTCTTCTGCCAGTTTTATTACGTTCGGCATTTTGGTTTGTTGATAATGATAAATTGTTTTATGGAGGCTTTCCTGAGCAAGAGTATATTTAGACCACTTCATGATATACTCCTGCAGTTCCGCCTTCTTGTCTTGAAATTCCTGAAGGAGCTTTGAATAGCTGCTGCCTTCCTCCAATCGTTTGATTTCATGTTCAACGGAAGCAAGCTCCTTTTGATGCTGGGAGATCTCCTGAATCAGCTCATTTATCCCTAATACACTATTCTTCAATCTTTTCGTTACATCTTCCTTACATTCAAAGGAAGAGAATAAGGACAGGGTATGTTGATTTATTCTCGTTTTCATTCCCTCATACCTGGCAAGAAATTCTTCTCTTTCTTCTGCCTTAAGGGCAAGCTTACGGAACTCCTCTTCATCCGCGCATCCAGCCTCTTGAATCAACGAGTCGATCTCACTATTTACTTTTTGCAGGTGGCCAACCGCTTGTTCCCTTTCAAGAAGCAGAGGCTCTAAATCTGACTGAGTTTGTTCAAAGATGAGTTTCTTTTTCTCCGCTTCATGCAAAATACCCTTCATTCTAACGAAAGATTCCTGCATGGTTGTAAACACGAATGAGTTCCCGACAAACCATTCTTCACATCGATTTGAGAAATCATCGACCTTTTTCTGAAGAACGTGTTCATCCTTTCTCAACTGACTCAATTTTTCATAAGTCTGGACAAGTTCCTTGATTTCCTCAAATGCGTCTTTCACCCATTCCAAAGGAAATTCATGCGGCAATCGTAAGGCTGCTTTTATCTCCTCGAGGACGTCAATCTCCATGTTTAGTTTGGTTTGGACTGCTTCCTGGTGCTTTTGAATTTCCTTCAATTTGGATTCTTGTTCCTCAAGTTGAAGGATTCTCTGCTTCCATTCACTTCGGTAGTCAACCTGCTCACGCAATGTCCGCTCCGCTTGATCCACATCTGTGTATTCACCGTTCATTTCACTGACCCCGCCGGATATTTCACTGACTTTTCTTCTTAAATCATGAATTCGTTCAGTATTTTTATTCAATTGTTGTCTGGTCTTCCAGCCATTAATGGCCAGAAGTGAAATGATCAGAAAGGCTAGAAAAGCTCCCAATGAATTATCATTTAGCAACCCCCAAATCAAGAAAGCAGTCAGAATCAGAGCTGCAATTCCGCTGTATAGAATTTGTTGTGAAAAGGATTTACGCTTTGAACGCAGTTCTTTTTCCCTTTCATCAATTTGGTTTTCTACCCATATTTTCTGTTGAAGTGATACTTGTTTTACAGACTGTTGTTTCATCTTCTTTTGCAAAGCTTGATAGTCTTCCTCTTTCATGAGGATTTCTTCAAGGTCATCACATTTGCTTTCGATCCTATGCATGGTTTCCAACTCGGCTTCATACTGTTTTTTCAGGTTTTCACTTTCATTTTGCAGCCTGCTGAATCCCTGAAGGCTCCTCTCGATTCGTTCCCTCATCAACAAGCTTGTATTGATGGAAGGTATATCTTTTTCAAATAGTTGGAGATTTAATTCTCTGATTGTTTCACTTACTCTGTTTATAGAAATCTTCGTTTCAAGTCTGATTTCTTCAAGATCATCCAGCCATTTCATGAAAATGGATTGTTGTGACAGCAAGGTTTCAACTTGATGGAGCTCCTCAGTGAATTGCGTATGCATTTGAACGGATTCAAGCTTTTCTTCCAGTTTCTTTTGCTTTGAAATTAATGTTTCCAAATAAGATGAAGTTTGTCTCCACTCTGCTTTCAACCCATTTAGGCGCTCTGTCCCTTTAGCGGGATAAGCGAGGGATTCCATAGTGGAAAGCTTTTTGGATATGGCTGCATAGTCAGAAAGAACATCCCAATGCTCTTCGATCACGTACAGCCGGTCCCTTTCTGCTGCCAGCGATTCCTTTTCATTTGTCAGGATACAGATGGAAGACTCCAATGAGTGACGTTCCTCAAGCAATGGACCATACTCTTTATTTTTCTCTCTGGCTTCAGCCACCAGTTTATCCATTGCCTTGAGTTCATTGAGTTTGCTATTTATTACAGGTTTTCTTCCGGTTTTCTTAAATAGCTGTTCTCTTTCCTTTTGCCATTGCTGCTCCATTTGAAGGAGAAGATCCGTGCCTGTGGAACCAGCACTGAATAAGTAACGATTCAGTTCTTCTTTTTTCAATTTATGTATGTCCTGCAGACCTTCCAGATTAAATGAAAAGATATTCTGATACGTGACTTTATCCATCTTTCCGACCAGTTCATGAAGGACTTCTTCCCCGCCCTTTCTTCCATCCTCGAACAGAACAGTAACGTCACCCGCTGCCTTCCCTTTTACCCGTTCGATGGTGAGTCTGCCAAATTCATTACTTTCACATACGATTTTCCCTCCATATTCAGAGGAGCGTTTCGGTTCATAGCGAAGCTGGGTTTGCTGCCTGGTCGGAAAACCGAATAATATACTATGTATAAATGACATGATGGTGGATTTTCCAGCCTCATTCTCCCCGTAGACCAGCTGCAAGTTCTCAAGATTATATTCCTGGTTGATCAACTTCCCATATCCATATACTTGAAGTTGTATTAATCTCATCTTTTCACCCCTTTTCTTACTGACGCTTCGCCGGGTATAGGATCAACTCTACTGACTCCTCTATTAAATGCTTAAGTTCTTCTTCTTTTAAAACATCGATATAGCGATAGAGAGAAGGATGTTCATATAATTCCGCCAGTGCCTCAATCCCTGCTTCCGTGCTCATGTCAGTCAGTTCGTGTATAACATCCCCTATAAAAGGATCATTCCTTTCTATTTGAACATGTTCGCCCCTGCTTAGTTTAATGGAATGAATCCACTTACTGTATTCACCGGTCAGCAGATCCGCTTGCAGGGCTTGAAGAAGGTCGCCGTTTTCCACTGCATGAAATATTTCACTGGATAAATCCAGATAGTCCTTCAGGTCGATCTGCAGCAGGCTGTCGCTACTCACTTCATACTCCTCTGCCTTTTTCATGATTTTCCGGAACATTTCGCCGAACCGTTCAATACCTGAGAGTGATACCTCCACTCTTTCCCAAAGGATATCCTGGGTCGGGATAAATTCAAGAGCTGCATCCCGCTCGTGCAGTTCTACAAGATAACAGCCCTTTTCCCCTGTCTCTTTTCTGTGCCTGCCTTGAATATTCCCCGGATATACAATTGGGGGGTCGGAATTCAGAAGCTGACGCTGGTGGATATGTCCAAGCGCCCAATAATGATAGTCTTTCTCTTTCAGCTCCTTGATGGTGAACGGGGCATAATGTTCATGTGATGAATGAATGCTTCCTTCACTCCCATGCAGGAGCCCGATGACATAATCAGCTTCAATGTGCCTGGGATAGTCGGTAATCCTCCGCTCCCGAATATGACGGGTACCATAGCTGAAGCCTGCCAGTTTCACCAATGCGCCGCTTTTTGTCAACAATTCCTTTACTTCCGTTTTCACATCAAAAATATGGACATTTCCCGGCATATCAAGGTTCAGCCGGAAACTACCCAGATGATCATGGTTTCCGTGAATGACATATACCGGAATCCCACTTGCATCCAAGAGATTGAACTGCTTCAAAAGCTTGGCCTGTGCCCTTATACTTCGGTCCTCCTCATCAAACAGATCTCCGCTTATGATCATAAAATCAATCCTTCTCTGTACCGCTTCCTTCACCAGTTTTTCAAATGCAGCAAATGTACTGTTCTGGATACGATCGAATAGGTCCGCGGGAAGGTGCTTCAAACCGATAAACGGACTGTCCAAATGCAAATCGGCACAATGTATGAATCGTATCTTCTCCATGAAATCACCTCTCGGTTACGAATGTACGTTCTATACATTCATTATATCCTAAAACCTGCACTCATTTCAGCTGTTATCATTAAAAGTATAAGGGAATGAATCAAAAAAGCTGTCCCCCCGATTAGGAGACAGCCCGTTATCATTTATTTTTCGTAAGGTTTATCGCTTTTTTAATATCCTTATAAGAGTTTGATTTACCGTAAAGCAGAACACCTCCGCGGTATACCCTTGCCCCAAACACACCGAGAAGAATGATGGTGACAAGCAGCAGTGCTATACCGATCATCGGTTCATACACCGGCAGATTCAGCATCCCGACTCTGAGGAACATGACCATCGGAGTGAAAAACGGGATATATGATGTGACTGTGACAAAGCTTGATTCAGGATTTCCAAGCCCGAACATCGAGATAAAGAATCCGATCATGATCAGGAAGGTCATCGGCATAATCATCTGCTGAACATCTTCGATTCTGCTGACGAGTGAACCAAGCAGTGCCGCAAGCGTTGCATAAAGAAAATATCCAAGCAAAAAGTATACAACTGCATAAAGGATGACACTCACCGATAAAGATTCAAACCCAAATGATTCAAAAAAACCACCTGCAAGTTCATCTTTACGGTTGAGTAATGTGACATAACCCACCCCGAGGATAATGGCTAGTTGAGTCAATCCCACAAGACCGATTCCGATGATCTTCGCAAACATTTGTTTTACTGGAGATACACTTGAAATCAATATTTCCATAACTCTTGAGCTTTTTTCTGTCGCCACTTCCATCGCCGTCATGTTTGCATAAGCAATGACAGAGAAATAAATAAAGAATAATAGAACGTAAACAATTCCCCTTGCCTGACTCAATTCTTCTTCCGATTTAGCCCCTTCGGACAAGGCTGTCTTTTCAAATGTGACCGGACCGCTTAACGTTGCGAGCTCTTCACTTGAAAGATTGAGTTTATTTGCAGCCAGGGAAGATTTAATATTCTGAAGAGCGAGCTGCAAGTCGGACGTCACCGATGAATCAGACAATGAACTTGATTTATATTGTGCTTCGGGGAGACCGTCTTTTCCCTCAGTCAACACGAGCAGCCCTTTGACTTCCCCTTCTTCGATTTTCGTTTCAATTTCTTCAATCGAATCGGTGGAATCCGTCAGCTTAATTTCATCATTTGTAACAGTCACCTGTGCTTTAAGCATCGAATAAAGATAGCCGGTCTCATCCTGGACAACAACCTTATCTTCTTCGTCACCTTTGAAATTTGAAATGATGGTATCAAAATTCGTCAATAAAATAAGCGCACCTGCAATGATAATGGTAGAGATGATAAAAGATTTGGCTTTCAGTTTCGAGAAATAGGAGTGGGCAAGCATAATCATGAATTTATTCATAAGAAGTCCCTACCTTTTCGATAAAAATGTCATTCAGTGACGGATCTTCCAATTCAAATTTTCGAAGGAAGCCTTTTTGAGATGCATGATGAAATACTTCTTCTGCAGCTTTCTCTGACTCTACTTGCAGAAGGATGCCTTCTGTTGTTTCTCTGGACTTAGTGACACCATTGAAATCCAGTAAATACGTTAAATCAAAATCAGCATTGATCACAACATTCTTTTTGCCGAAGGAACGCTTGATTTCTTTCAATCCCCCGTGTACGACCGGACGTCCCTTGTGCATGATGCATAAACTTTCACAAAGTTCCTCCACATGCTCCATCCTGTGACTTGAGAAGACAATGGTCGTGCCCTTCTTCTTTAGTTCTCTGACTGCATCTTTAAGCAGTTCCACATTTACAGGATCCAATCCACTGAATGGCTCATCCAGAATCAAAAGCTTCGGTTTATGAATGACCGAAGAAATGAATTGAATCTTTTGCTGATTTCCTTTCGAGAGCTCTTCCACTTTTTTATCTAGATACTGGGGGATATTAAATCGTTCCAGCCATATGGATAATTCCTTTAGTATGTCTTTCTTGTCCATCCCGCGAAGTCTAGCCAGATAAACAATCTGATCCTTGACCTTCATCTTGGGATATAGTCCGCGCTCTTCAGGCAAATACCCGATTTCCCCGCTTGCGGAATAATCGATGATATTGCCATTCCATGTTATTTCTCCTGCTGTTGGATCCAATAATCCCAATACCATTCTGAATGTAGTCGTTTTACCTGCCCCGTTTGCTCCGAGGAATCCGAACATTTCTCCGGGTTCAATTGTAAGTGACAATTTGTCGACTGCTGTGAAGCTGCCAAATTTCTTGGTGACCTGGTGAATTGATAAGCTCATTTGAAGTTTCTCCTCTCCCTTTTCCTACTGTCTACTATACTTCTACGATTCTCTTAGAAAAAGGTTTCATTTTCCAACTTTCATTTTATTATCCATTAAGACTTTAAATTTCTCGAAAATTATGGAAAAATAATATAGAGTGAAGATTTATAGACAAAGGGGTATAAATGATGAAAACGTATAAGTTGACGGTATTTGAAAAAGACGGCACGAAAATTCTCGACGAATCCTTCGAAGCATCCTCAGATAATGAAGCCAAGAAAGCGGGCGAATCCTTACTCGGAGAAAAGGGATACCTTGATCATACACACCGCTGTACCTCCCCCCTTGGTAAACTTGTATTATTCCACGCCTGATCCGAGAAACCAAAGGCCCTTCCGGGAGTGCTTTACCGCACTCCCGGAAGGGCCTTCATCTATTTCAACAGATCGATTCTTGCTTGAATGATCTTCTTTTCTCTTTCCATTTCTTCAAGTGCATGATCCAGATTTCTGCTGTATACATTCAATATACTTTGCCCGTAAGTTGTACCAGGAACTGCCCATTTCCCATTCAAGCCTGCCCAATACCGGGCGCTCCCCCTGCTGACAAGCGAATACCTCGGATCGACGAGTGGATAGGAATCCGGCAGCTTCTCGTTTGAAGCATATGCATATAAGTGTTGAATGTGAGCAAGGACACCTTCTTCTGGAGTTGTGAAGGAAGCCCCGTCAACACCGGGACCAGTCGTTCCAAGACCCGCAAAATTGTTTTGACCGGGTTTGACTTGTCCGGTAAATCGGAAATAATTCGTTTCATGAATAGCTTGTCCATATGCTATGTCTCCACGGATACCATAGACCATACCATACTTTATATAATAATCCCCCAGTAAAGGCGCCGATGGATTGACCGTTCTGACAAATTCGTTCAATTGGTGTGGTTTTAAGAGGGATTCTCCTAAAATGGTGACATCTTTCTCCGGAGGGGCTTCAGTTGTTGAAGGAGGCGCTTCAATGCCGGTACCTTCTGCAATGATGAAGGCATCGAAATACTTGCTTTTCAATTTTGCCACAAGCGTGTCTGCGTTTTCTCTATGAGTAAATGCGCCTGCCTGCACTCTGTAATACGTCTTGCCTGAAATGACCTCGGCTGCAATGAATGCACGAAAAGATTTTTGTTTAAGCTCAGCAATCCGCTCTTCTGCATTCTTTCGCTCTGCGAAAGAACCTGCGATGACCTTAAATAACCGCCCTTCAGGGATTACGCTTTTTTCTGGAAGTGACAGTGCCTTTGCCACCCCTTCTGCCAGAAATCTGGCAGCATCATTCATGAAGGCTGTATTAGTCAATAAAGCAAGATCTCTATCATGATCAATAAATAAAATCTCAACAAGAAAAGCGGGCATTTTTGTTTCTCTCAATACGTGGAAGTTAGCCCGTTTCTTCCCCCTGTCAATGACTGTATGTTTCTTCTTGATTGCTGAAATGTAATCATTGTGAATCATAGTTTGGTATGAAAGTGTATTCGAAGGTACATTTCCGTTGTACGTATAACTTTCAAAACCGCTGCCCCCGCCAGCATTGTGGTGGATCGATAGAAAGAAATCCGCATTCGTCTCATTTGCGAAATTGGTTCTCTCACTCAGGGACATCGTTTTATTTTCACTTCGGGTCATATGAATCGTCACTTGATAGTGTTCCTCCAGAAAGTCCCTTATTTTCAGCGCAGTTGATAGATTCAGTGTCTTCTCTTCATGACCTTTATATGTTGCACCTGGGTCACTTCCCCCATGGCCTGGATCGATGATGATCGTCTTCATACATTTCCTCCTTTTTTATCTTGATCGTAATAGTTTATGTAGATCAGGATAAAATGTTTGGACGTCAGTTCCGAATGCATAAATGTCACGCTGTTGAGCACTTTCTCTTGTTTACCCGCGTCGTCCCTTTCACTAACAGACAAATTCTGATAAAGAGGTCTCCCGCAGCATGCATCGGCTGCGGGAGACCTCTTCTCAACGTGTTCATACTATGATAAGAACCTGCTAGATTCCTTTAAACTCCGGTTTACGCTTCTCGACGAATGCGTTGATCCCTTCTTCATGATCACCGGTCTGCCTCATGAGCCACTGTCCTTCTTTCTCGAGCTCCAATGCATGCTGCAATCTTTCTTTATTCAAAGTCACATAGACTTCCTTAGTCTTGAGCATCGCTTTGACGGGAGCTGCCAAACATTGTTTCATGTACCTCTGGAGGCCAACCTCCAATTTGCCTGACGGAAGTGCTTCATCAACAAGCCCTTTCATTAACGCTTCCTGGCCATCGAGTACTTTCCCGTTCCAAATCAATCTCTTCGCTTTATGGGTTCCCAATCTTTCTTGCAGAAGGAAATGGCTGCCTCCATCGGGGATCAATCCGATTCCTATGAAATTCATGGCAAGCTTGCTGTCTTCCTCACATAAAATATAATCCGAGGCAAGTGCCAGGCTGAACCCAAGTCCGGCGGCTGCACCATGAATTCCGGTAACCACAACTTTGGGCATGCAATACAGCGTCATGACAAGCTCATTGATGATATCCATTACCCCTGTAAATTGTTCTTCGCCACTTAACGTGAGCATGGACTTGATATCCCCTCCTGAAGAAAACCCCTTTCCCTCTCCTGTCAGGATAACCAATGAAATATCCGGATCTTTTTTCACTTCTTTCAATGCTGCCAAAAGGTCTTTCATCAGTCCTGCATCCAGGGCATTCAATGACTTCGGCCGGTTAAGTCGAAGTCTTGCAACCCTTCCCTCTTTATGTAACTTGACCGTTTCATAATGATTTGACACTGTCAATGTAATCCCTCCCCTTATGTCTAGAATACCCCAACAAAAATGAATAGTGAATCATTTTTTTGAATAGTTTTACTATTTACTTGGAATTAAATAGAAAAGAGATCATCCCAGGATGGGTGACCTCTCTTGAATCAATCTTACTTTACTTTATCCTGTACCTGGTCCCTTAGTGTTCTTTTTAAGAATTTCCCTACCGATGTTTTAGGAATTTCATCCAGAAACAGGACGTCATCGGGGATCCACCACTTCGCGAACTGCGGCTTAAGGAAGTCGAGTATTTCCTCTTCGGTCACCTTTCCGCTCGACGATTCTTTTAACACAACACAGGCAACCGGTCGTTCCTGCCATTCTTCATGCGGCACTGCCACGACTGCTGCTTCAAAAATTTCTTCGTGGGCCATAAGTGCATTTTCCAGATCCACGGAAGAAATCCATTCTCCTCCTGATTTGATTAAATCCTTAGTCCGGTCCACAATCTTGATATATCCTTCTTCATCGATGGTCACAACATCACCTGTATAGAGCCAGCCGTCACGGAAAGCTTCCTGACTCCGCTCATCCTGATAATATTCCGACGCGATCCACGGACCTCTCAGAGCCAGTTCTCCCATTTCCTTCCCGTCCCAGGCGACTTCTCCGTCTTTACCGACGATCTTCATTTCCAATCCCGGCACAAGGATGCCCTGCTTCGCTTTCAAATCAAGCTTTTCATCTTTAGACAGGTTCTCGTGATAACTCTTTGACGCTGCAATGACAGCAAGGGGGCTTGTTTCTGTCATTCCATAAGCATGCATGAACGGAATCCCGAATTTTTCCTCAAATGCTTTGATCATACCCTTGGGGGCGGCAGAACCTCCGCACAGCACAGAACGCAGACAGGACAGATCATACGTGTTCTGCTCCATCTCATTCAACAGCCCCAGCCAAATGGTTGGAACTCCAGCCGTAATCGTCACCTTCTCATCCTGCATCAGGCTTGCAAGGATGCCGGGAGTAAAATAAGGACCTGGAAGCACTTGTTTCGTACCAAACCATACAGAGGCAAATGGCAGACCCCAGGCATTCACATGGAACATCGGCACCACTGGAAGAGCCGTGTCCCTTTCACAGACTCCTGTCGTATCAGCAAGCCCAAGCGCCATGGCGTGAAGCACAATTCCACGGTGAGAGTAGATGACCCCTTTGGGATTCCCCGTTGTCGCAGAGGTATAGCACATGCCGGCAGGGGCATTTTCATCCAGGTCTTTCCTGAAAGCAAATGACGGATTTCCTTTTTCCAATAACTGTTCATAATGATAGACGTTATCCAGTGATGTTTCCGGCATTTCACCATCCGTCATGATAATGAAAGCTTCAACAACCGGAATGCTGTCTTTAATCTTCTCTATGAGCGGCAGAATATCCGGGTCAACAAGCAGCACTTTATCCCCCGCATGGTTGATGATATAGCATATATGCTGAGGCGATAAACGAATATTGATTGTATGCAGGATGGCTCCGCTGCACGGAATTGCGAAATAGGCTTCAAGGTGGCGGTGGTGGTTCCAGGCGAGTGTTCCAACCTTGTCACCCTCTTTCACTCCCAATGTACTCAAGGCACTTGCCAGCCTTCTTGTTCTCTCTCCCCATTGTTTGTAAGTGAAACGGTGAATTCCCGATTCAGTTCGTGAAACAATCTCCTTCTTCGGATAATACCTTTCAGCTCTTTCAATCATTTGTGTTAAAAGCAGAGGTGTTTGCATCATATTCCATCTCTCCCCTCAAATAGTAAACGCTTTCATTTCTATCTTTAGTTAGTATTCTCTTTAACTTTCAATTTCCCTTTAAGTTTATTGAGAATTCCCAATAATTTCCGATACATTTTAAACCGGGGAAATATAAAAATGCAGTTCATGAGACGCATGCTCACGAACTGCATTTGATCAGGAAAACAATTCATCCAGGATCTTGATTTTCTTCTCTGTATATTCTTTGAATCCCAGGTTGTACGCATTAGGTTCTTTAGGATTTGCAAAATGAGTGATCTTTCCCGTTTTCGGGTCGATAAATTTACTTGCTGCCCCGCATCCGATTCCGATAATCGTCTGTACTTCTTCCATGATCATAATGTTGTATATACTGTCTTGTCCTGGAAGTGCATATCCTACATTCTCAAGGTTTCCAAGAATATTTTTTTGACGATAAAGGTAATAGGGTTCGTATCCATGCCCGCTTGTCCAATCTTCTGCAAGATTCATCATCCGCTCGATCTCAAGCCTGTCCGCGACTTTATATTTTTCTTTATTTTTAGTCATTTCAGAGGCCCTCTTAAAGGATAGAGTGTGGACAGTCAAAGATTCCGGCATCAACTTTTCCGTTTCATCCAATGAATGCTGAAGCTCAGGTAGCTCTTCGTTTGGAAGTCCGATGATCAGATCCATATTGATGTTATTCATCCCCATTTGACGGGCAAGGTGAAACTTATCTATCGTTTCTTCCACTGTATGATGGCGTCCGATTGCCTTTAGGGTTTCCTGTGTATAAGACTGAGGATTGATGGAGATACGGTCGATATTCCACTTATTCAAGACTTCCAGCTTTTCTTCGGAGATCGTATCGGGACGCCCGGCTTCCACCGTTACTTCCCTAACCTTGTCTACGTCCGGGAAGGAGCGGTGCATCACTTCATAAAGTGCATCCATTTCCTCTGCGGTAATTGAAGTAGGTGTGCCTCCGCCGTAATAAATGGTTGTGATATTGATCCCTTTTTCCTTGAGCCATCTCCCCATCTCTTGTATCTCATAGTGCAGACCTGCCAGGAAGGAGTCCACCCGTCCCTGTTTCCCCAGTATCGCATAAGCCGGGAATGTACAATACGCGCATTTCGTAGGGCAGAAAGGAATACCGATATAGATGCTTACTTCATTTTGCACATCATACAAATCAGGCACAACGGACAGCTGCCGGTCGACTATATTCTGCATTAACTCGATTTTCTCATCCGTTATCAAATATTCTTCCCTCAGCTTTGCATGAACTTCCTCTTTCGGAGTACCCTGCTGGTTCATTTTGTGGATCAGTTTAGTCGGACGGATCCCTGTAAGAATCCCCCATTTCTGCCGGATTCCCGTCAAGTCCTGGAGCACATTGAGATAGACATGGGACAGCGCGGTCTTCACCTGCCGGAACCGTTCTTTATCGGTTTCATACGGCTGCCAGTCACTCGAATACCCAGCGTGATATTCCTTGCCGCTTGCAGGATCAGTTATTTCAGCTGCCGCTTCAATTCTATCTACCGTACTTATGTCAATATGAACCATTAAATCGACGTCATCACATTCCGTAAACCGTATGGATGTTTCTTCAAAAAATAAATTGGCAATCAATCGAAGAGGGCGCTCAAAACGTTCATCCTCTACTCCTGTTATTAAAATATTCACCTTCAAAATCACCTTTCAATAGAGCTAGCTTTTTCTAGTGTACAGAATGGGGCATGAATGGTCAATGAGCACCCTGGTATAGAGGAAGATGAAAAAACAAATGACCCCGCACCTTTATAACTCAAGGTACAGGGCTGATTTCAGGATTTTATGATGTTCATCTTTTTCAAAAACGGAATCGGGTGCTGCTTTCTGAAGAGTTCCATTATGAAATATGGAAGACCCTTTAGGTCCTGACTCCTTGTCACCCAGTCTGCATGGGCTCTAACCTCCCGCGGTGCTTCGCCCATCGCTACCCCCAGACCGCAGCATCTGATGGCGTCCACATCATCGATACCCGAACCGACCATGATGATCTGCTCTTTTTTGATTCCGAGTCTTTCTGACAAATACATGAGACCTCTCAGCTTCGAGACGCCTTTAGGAACGATATCGAGTGTATGTTCGGATGTAGGGACCGCTTCCACTTCCTCGTACATCCCTTTTATAGCGGCAGCGATATCCCATAAATCCTCTCTATGCTCCAGCAGCACCGATATTTTCGGGACAGCCAGCGGATTTTCCAGCTGATGTTCGCTTACGATATTCACATACTGCTTGCTGTATAAAAAACGGGAATCCCTTTCCCATGAAAGCTTTGATGTCATTTTAGACTGATTATTTGCTTTCCCTACAATACTTTGTTTTTCATGAGATAGTTGAATCTGACTGGAGAACCCTTCTAAAAACTGTGTGATTTCATACGTAATATTTTCAGAGATTTTCCTTACGTATAATGGCTGGTCACGCTCAGCAGCAATATAGGCCCCGCCATGCGTGATGATGGGCCCTTCGACTTTAAGGGCTTTGGCGACTTTTCTGGCAGATGCAAAGTTTCTGCTTGTGACAAGAGTGACCTGCACGCCTTTATTTTGAACGTACTCAATCGCTTCTTTGGTTTCCTTTGCAATTTTTCCGTTTTCGTTCACTATAGAGCCATCGATGTTTAGAGCCAGCATTCTATAAATCATTGGTGTCCCCCCTAAAATGGTGTCTACATCCTTTCTATACTCTTATGAGGGGATTGAGACAAATATGACAAGGGGGCGATATCAAAAAAAGCACCCGGATCAAATCCGGATGCTTTAACTGCCGATAAGATTATTTCTGCATTGAGCCGTATAATTCTTCCAGAGGCTTCATGATGACTTTGTTCAGGTCATTGATCACCATGCTCATGCGCTGTTCAGCTTCCATAAGCTTGGCGATTTTTTCATGCTGCTGCACAAGTTGTGCTGTTTTTTGAGCCTGCTCAACTTCTTCTTGAGAGATTTCTTCACCGCTCATTTGTTTTTGCTGAAGATTCATCTGTATGTTTCTGAAGTTTTCGAACATATTGCTTGCAGATTCATCGTTGTTTACTTCGTCGTACATTCTTTTCAGTTCCAAGAATTCGTCGCTTTGTCTAAGCGCACTTTCCAGTTCGTTTGCTTGATCGTATAAATTAATAGCCAAAATACGTACCTCCTAAAAATTTTCACTCTTTGTTCCCTCCACCACTATAACAAACTATATGGGATAATTCTAGGAAGTTTCCTTATGGCCAGATGGTGCCATCATATTTCTGCCAATATCCATCTATGAGAACAGCATGACGAATACACTCTGTATCAATCCGATGATTCCTCCGAGAAGGGCCCCGAGATAGGTGATCATCTTAAACTCCCGTCGTGAGATGCCAAGGACCAGTTCCTCGAGTCTTGCCACAGAAAATGATTCCACCTGATCCTGGACGATTTTCTGAAGGTGAAGTTTCGCCATTAGATTCGGGATCCTGTTTGACAGGAGGTCTGTCCCTTTTCCCACCCATTGTGGAAGCAACTTCTCCGTGATCGTCTTCTGATGCGGGGAAAGCCAGTGTGATAATGGTTGGGACAGATGAGCTTTGATGTTGACGATCTTGATTAAGGATGTATGAAGCTCCGACATCAGATCTTCTTCAGGAAGCCTGTCGACCACTTCTTCTATTTTCATGAGTTTAAGTTTAGCCCATTCTTTTCTCAGAAGGTTGTGGAGGATTTCCTGTGTGCCTTCATGCTTGATGAATTTCACGATTTCCGGTTGAACCTTATCAGCAACGGACGCGTTGCCAAGAAACATTCCAAGGATATTCCCGAGCGTACCCCGTTCCTTTAGAAAGTCATCGATCATGACCTTCACTTTCGCTTTTCCTTCTGGACTTGTAAAGTATGCCTCTGCCCGGCCGGCAATCATGTCGACTAGCTTCGGGATCGTGTCTTCTATTTTTTCCTGCCACTTTTCAGGCAGTGCTTCTTCGATTCGTTTAGAGCTGTACTCCATTTTTGTGCGGGATACTTTTTCCTCTACCCAATCCGTAAGCCATTGATTCAATCTATCAGCTGAAACAGGAACCTGCAGCATGTCGAGCCATTCATTGACAGTTTTTTCAGAGCAGAAAACGGGTTCTGACTCTTCTCTGAGCCATTGAACGACATCTCTTTGAAACTCTTCATTCATGACTTTTTTCTGGAGGCTTTCTGGTGTGATTAAATGATCGACTACCATATTGCCCAGCTGCTGGGCAAGTTCTTCTCTTCTTTTTGGGATGAGACCCGGTGTGAATGGCACTTTGAATTTTCCAATATAGTAAGCCCTGTATGGCCTGAATAACATTTTGATCGCAAGTGAGTTGGTTACCCCTCCGATAAGCGCACCAATCACTACCATAAACGCAATGAGGATAATAGCATCCAGCATAACTGCACCTTCCTTTTCTGCTTTGAACATTTTGCCCATCTTTACATACAATGCTATATCAACAATAGCCCAATATACAATTATAATTATAACTCATCTTCATATGCAAACGAGGAATGTCTATGATGTATAAATGCTCCTTCATCAGTTTTGAGAATGAGAGAAATGCAGATGAATTACTTTTACCCGAAGGCATCTATCATAAATTTGATGTTTCCAGGCAGCTGACCCTGAGAGCAGGTGCTTCTTCGCTAAATGTAAACTGCTTACCGACTGGAAGGGGGGACTCACAGATAACATTGAAAACGAGTCACCCGTTATTTTCATCGATTCCACGGATGGAAAATATCCTTGTGAAATTGGATCCGGCCAAAAACAGCCTCTCTATCGGCCCGGTTACGGCTTTATTAATCGATCACTGTCATGAAGATAAACTGAATACACATTCTTTAAAGGAATATTTTACAGAGTGTCAGAGATGGTTTCAACTGAAAGGCGGACTATTTTATCTACTCCCGGTCACTTCCTTATTAAAAAACGGATCAGAAGCATGGGTATTCAATCAAAGTGAGTGGCAGAAGAAAATAATGCTTCTCCCCCATGTGATCTACAATCGAAGTCATTCCCGCAAACTAGAAACTCATCCACTTTATGAATCCGCTTTGAAAAGGACGGAAGGTCAATCTGTTCACTTATTTAATTCTTCATTTCTTTCCAAGGATATCGTTTATAAACAATTACGAAATAGTAAACAGCTACATCCTCATTTGCCGGAAACAGTTCAAGGAATCGACCGGATCGATGAAATGCTGTCAATCTATAAGGATGTATTCGTAAAAGCTGTCAATGGAAGCAAAGGCCGCTACATCCTGCGTGTCCAACAAAGGGCGAATGATTATCTCGTTTACCAAAATTCCTTCACTTCTAAACGTACTCTCACTTTCCCGACTTATTCATCCCTTTACAAGCAGCTTCAATCCTGGTGCCATGCTTCGCACTATATCGTTCAGCAGACAATCCCTTTCGTGTCGGTCAATGACCAGCCGCTGGACTTTCGTTTCCTGTGCCACAAGAATCATAAAGGAACCTGGTCTGTGATCTCATCAGTAGGACGGATCGCATCAGAGAAGCAATTTGTAGCAAATATCGATCAGGGCGGTCAAATTGAATCACCACTTTCAATCATGACCTCCCTTTTCCCTCATGAGGACGGAAAAGTGATCCTCGTAAAGATGAAAGCTTTAGCTCTTTCAGCTTCTTCTTTCTTGTCTCAGCATCTCGATGGTCAATATGCGGAATTTGGTATTGATATCGGGATTGATGGTAACGGAAAACCATGGATCATTGAAATCAATTCAAAACCTTCCAAACGGACGTTTATGGATAATGAACGGGTCAGACCTTCAGTAAAGGCCCTCTATGAATATAGTTACAACATTTGGAATGAGAAGGAGGATTAATATGCATTATTCACTTGGTATCATGACGCTGAATCCCGATCTTTCCAACCCATATTTTAACGGGATCGGAAAACAATCCATCTCCAACACCAATGATTTGTACTTATTTTCACCTCGTGACATCTCCCCGGTCAACGAGACCGTCGAAGGATACGCATTCAACCGTGAAGCCGGGAATTGGGTGAAAGAAATATTTGACATCCCCGGTTTTATTTACGACAGAACCTACTATGATAAAAGCCTGCAATCCAGACAAGCGAAAGCTGTGGTGCAATGGATGAAAAACCAGCCCCATATACATTTTCTCGGGTATGGTCTGCCTAACAAATGGCTTATGTACGAAAAATTAAAAAACAGCACACTTTCCTCTTATATTCCAGAAACATTCTTACTTAAAAACCACCTTCATTTATTTAATTTACTGATTAAGCATAAAGATATAATAATCAAACCAGTAGATGGAGCAAATGGTTTTGCTGTTTATCATTTAATACTTTCAAATAGTAAAGTGACCGTCCGCACGACAAAAAATCATCAGATAACCCAACAATCATTCCCATCGAAGTCCATCTTCTTGAACTGGGCGGAACGGATGCTTGAACAGCATATCTTCATAGCGCAGGAAAGGATCGATAACCGGACGGAGCTCGATACACCTTTCGACATACGAATTCTGCTGAATAAGGATCAGTTTGGAGATTGGCGGGAATTTCAACGTGCAATCCGTGAAGGGACAAAAGGCGGTATCGTAACGAATATAAGCAGAGGTGCCTCTTATTTTTCACAAGAAGATTGGGAAAGTATTCATCCAGAGGCAGATTGGGCATTCGTCGGGAACGAGTTGAATGCCATCCTGAATGAACTCCCTGCTCTACTCGAAGATTATTTCTCTCCGCTGTTTGAGATCGGCGTTGATATCGTCCTTGCAAAGGACGGCTCTTTGTGGATCCTCGACATCAACTCTAAGCCTGGTCATAAGATTGTGGACACTCTGGGAACCGGGAAGCTCGAATCTTTACACCGGACTCCTCTGGAATATTGTGAGCATCTCTATTCAAAATCTATTCCATCCTTAAGGCGAGGTGATTTTTAAATGTTAAAAACCTATAAGATCGAACAGTTTCAAGATAAACAGGCCATCCTTTATCTGCCTTCGCGCTGGAAACAAGAAAAGATCCATTTACCGCAGACAGCTGCCCTCGGAACAGCAAAACAATCTGTCATATGTAAAAGGCATCCGAACGGAAGGAATGTAATCGGAATCAGTTCGAAGCTTGCGAAGAGTCTCCATCTCCCGGAGAAAGTGAGTTCATTATCTCTATTCATCAAAGACGACTGTCTCTACCTGGGAGTATTGATCGGGATCTTCACCTCCGGATTTACGAACTTCAAACCAAGTCCTGTCGGGGAACGATCTTATTTCTTCAGAAAACTATTATCCGTACAGTCTTCTCTCGGCGTCATCCCTTTCATCTTTGGGGAGAAGCACATTGACTGGGAAAACGGGCTGATCGATGGGTATTTCCATTTTGGTGAGGGATGGGAAACTGAAACAGTTCCCTTCCCAAACGTTATTTATGACAGGCTGCCCAACCGCCGGAGCGAAAAAAGAAAAAACTGCAAAGAAATTAAAGACAGACTGCAGGGGGAGTATGGCATTCCCTGGTATAACCCTGGATTCTTCAACAAACTGGATCTTTTCGAACGCCTTGAATCGGATGAATCAGTCAGCATATACCTTCCAGAGACCCACTCTTTTCAATCATTCCAGGAAATTGAACGAATGCTTTCCCTTTATAAGCAAGTCTTTATAAAACCGAAAAACGGCAGTTTAGGAAACGGAATACACAAGCTTACCTTCGACCGTCAATCTCAGGATTATTACTGCCGGTGCCGTGATAGAGAAGGGAAAAATCGACTGGTCAGGTTCTCTTCACTCGAACGGATGATAAATTCCATCTTTAAAAACCGGAGCTTGGATACGTTTTTAATCCAGCAGGGAATCACTCTCATCTCGGAAGACAATCGGCCGATCGATTTCCGTGTTCATACGAACAAAGATGAAGAAGGCAGCTGGCAAGTGAGTGCTATGGCAGGGAAAGTAGCCGGTATTGGAAGCGTCACTTCCCACGCCAATAATGGCGGAGTGGTAAGGAGCCTCTCTGAACTTTTCCCTGAATCATCGCGGAAAATGGTTGCGGAAGCCTCACTGAATGAGGCAGCATTAAAGCTCTCCCGTGCGATTGAATCCAACATGGAAGGCTACATCGGAGAAATCGGCTTTGATTTGGGATTGGATGAAAACGGCGGGGTATGGATGTTTGAAGCAAATTCAAAACCGGGGAGAGCTATCTTTTCCCACCCTGAGTTAAGAAATTTTGATATCCTGACTCGGAAACTCGCCTTATCATTCGGGGTCTTCTTATCGCAGCGTGCCATCCATCACCCTGAGGAAATGATGCCATGAACATTTTATACGACATGACCAGGAAGGTTTTCTTTCACAGAGAGGAATCATTGACTGCCGTCCCTTTTGCGAAGAATTCCTTTCTGCTTTCTGCTAAAGCAACATCAGAATCATACAGCTTTACGATTCAGTCGGAAAAGAAGATTATGGCAGTCCCGCTTGTAGGCATCGTTACTAGCAGGGATCAGAATAAATATAAAGGGAATTTCGAATTATTCAGGTCGATCCAGCTGGATATCGAAGAACTCGGTGGCATGTGCTTCGTCTTCTCGCCCGGGGATGCTGCAGGGAAATCCATCCAGGGAATCACCTTCAATAATAATGTAAATAAATGGGTTAAATGTCAATTTCCGATACCAAGCGTGATTTACAATAGAATCCCATCAAGGGAGGCGGAACAAAATCAGGACTATATCACATTAAAACAATTCATCAAGAGATTTGACATCCCCTATTTCAACCCTCACTTCTTTAGTAAATGGGACGTTCATCAAATTCTTTCCCGGTGCGGAGAGCTTCAGGGATATTTGCCCTCCACTTCCCTGGTGGAAAAGGAAGATAGCTTCACGAATTTTTTGGAACGTCATCAGAAAATCTATGTAAAACCATCATTTGCCTCACAGGGCAGGGGCATCAGACTGATCGAGATGGAATCAAACGGCCATATCATCTGTAAGAGTATAAAGAAAATAGAAAAGTTTACATCACTTACACGATTTTTCACTTCTTACCAGGAATGGTTCCACTCCGATCAGCATTTAATCATGCAGGAAGCAATCCCCTGCAAGACGCTTCATGATCACCGGTATGATTACCGTGTCCTTGTCTTGCACACAGGGGAAGACTTTAAACTCATTGGAATCGGCGTCAGGATTTCACAGCGCCAGGAAGTGACCACACATGTCCCTGCAGGCGGAAAAATCATTTCTCTGACGGATGTATCGACACCGCGGACAAAGAAAGAAATCCTTCCTATCATGAAAGCATGCGGTAGGGAGCTTGTACAGGCATTCGGTTATGTAGGCGAATTCTCCATGGACCTTGCCCCTCGGGTAGATGGAGGGTATGTCCTATTTGAAATCAATTCGAAACCGATGACATTCGACGAAGAAGATATAGAAACAAAGAGGCGAAAGCAGCTGGTCCGTACATTTATGACACTTTCGAAGCAGCACAAAGAAGGTTGACCCTGATGGACAATTCGATCGGTCAACCTTTAATTCAACGCAAGGAATTATATATCGTGGAAAAGCGGGTAGCATGCTCCATCTCATCTGTCATCGCAATGAATAGCGGATTATAGGCCTGCTGATTCGGCATCTCCAGTAACATATCCCTGTAGAATTCCGCTGCCTCCAATTCATCCTTCAAGGCAAGCAGCACTCCTTCTTTGAACGTTGTATATTCGATCTTTTCCTTCTTATGTTCGTAATACTCCCCTGTATATAAATAATGCAGATACTGAAACATCTCATAGTGTTCCTTCTCATCCTTCCCGGCATGCCCGATGAACTCGACATACAAAGGATTATTCGTCCTGCTCTTCAAATCTTTATAAAAATAATAGGCTGTCCATTCATCACTGATCGCTTTCTCCAAATCCCGAATAAACGAATTCATGCTTCGCCCTCCTCAAGTTTCTTCCCTACATTCTATTAATCGAAAAAGAAAAGTATGATTGGATAAAAGGAATTCCTACACAGCTTATGATGAAACGTATACAATGAGGATTGAGGTGATTAAATTGATACAGCATTTTCAATATAAAAATATGTATGAAAACAAACAGCTTCCTGGATGGACTTTCTCATTCTATTTCAGCGGAATGAAATACGAAGGAAATTATCATAAAAACGGGAACATCGAATGGACAGGCCATATACCGCCTGCAAACAAAGAAGAAGACCTAAAAAAACAACTCCACGAGCTAATGTTGTATCATGTGTATGAATAGAAAAGCGGAGGCGGCTCGCCCAGAGGCGACAAGCATAAGACAGGGCAGCCACAAAGGCGGTCTTTGCCTTTTTGGCTGGCATGGCTTATGTCTCGAGCCTCTAGCCGCCGGAGCTGGACATTAGAAAAGCGGAAGTGGGCGTTTTGCTCCCTTTGAAAAATGTTCTTAGGCTTTAGAGGCGCTTTTTGCCTCAAAAGCCTAAGGTTAATTTTCAAACGGGAGCAGACCACTGCAGCTGGACATAGAAAAGCGGA